>NZ_JBPUTF010000012.1:0-939 GCF_051590805.1 Clostridium zhoujianii | reverse complement strand
AGTGATGATGGCGTAGAGGAAACACTCCTTTCCATTCCGAACAGGAAAGTTAAGCTCTACAGCGCCGATGGTACTGCATGGGAGACTGTGTGGGAGAGTAGGACGTTGCTAGGTAAGTAAAAAGGATAGTTAATACTATCCTTTTTTTGTTTTATAAAATTATATTTCAGGAGTGTATCGACAGGAAGTGATTAAAGTAATATTCTCTATAAAAAATATTCTAACAAACTCTTCTGGTTACTATGATAATTTAACTTTTCTCTAAATAATTAAGATAGAGATAAATATTTTGCCATAGTATTTACTTTTAGTTCATATTATTTTGGTAGAGTCTTTGCTAAAAAACTTGTATTTTCAATATTTATCGATCTATTTTCTTTGATTATATTTAATTTTTTAGAACTTTTAGATATATTCAATCTAAAATCCAAGAATTAGATTATATAAAAAGGCTAATTCATAAGTAATATGCTTATAGCCAAGATATTAAATATTGTCTTACACTAATATTAAGACAATTATTATTTTAATAGTAAGTTGAATATAGAGGTTATTTTTGTGGTTTAATAATCTATGATTTTATAAAGAAAGAAGATTTTATTACTGAATATTAAAGAAATATTATTTAAGCTTAATAGTTATTTATTATAGGAAGTGATATAAAATTAATAGTTATTTCAGGATAAATATAGAGAAACTATACCTAGTGTATCAATATATATATAATAGAGAAAAACAATGAAAAATAAAGAAATATAGAAATAAATTTATTTAATAAGGTTATTATTATAGTTTGATATTAAATCATATGGTAAGATAAATCTCGTCGCTAAGGTAGCTCAGCAGA
This sequence comes from Clostridium zhoujianii, assembly GCF_051590805.1. Taxonomy (NCBI): domain Bacteria; kingdom Bacillati; phylum Bacillota; class Clostridia; order Eubacteriales; family Clostridiaceae; genus Clostridium; species Clostridium zhoujianii. The sequence continues at coordinate 92 of NZ_JBPUTF010000012.1, read as the reverse complement.
TGAGAAAAGAAACTTAAGCAAGCAACTTAAAAAAGTTGTTGACAAGATTCTAGCTTGGTGATAAGATAAGGAAGTCGCTTAAGTGACAATCC
>NZ_JBPUTF010000011.1:1349-1817 GCF_051590805.1 Clostridium zhoujianii | reverse complement strand
AATCCATAGTTTTAAAGCTATCAACCTCATTTTTAGAGTTAACATCCTTAGTGTAAACACTTATAACATAGTTTCCAGTAGTAGTAGGATTCCAAGTGAAAGAGTTAGAAGTAGAGTAATCCTTAACAGTCTTCCAACCTGTAGAATCTTTTACTAGAAATTTATAAAGAATCGAAGATCCACCAGTAGCATTTGCAGTAAAAGTAATAGAAGAACCAGGTGCTGCAGGTGAAGGTCTATTTGCAGTTATAGAGTTCACAACAACAGGGTTATTATTAACTATAGAATAATCCATAGTTTTAAAGCTATCAACATCATTTTTAGAGTTAACATCCTTAGAGTAAACACTTATAACATAGTTTCCAGTAGTAGTAGGATTCCAAGTGAAAGAATTAGAAGTAGAGTAATCCTTAACAGTCTTCCAACCTGTAGAATCCTTTACTAGAAATTTATAAAGAATCGAAGATC
>NZ_JBPUTF010000011.1:0-1251 GCF_051590805.1 Clostridium zhoujianii | reverse complement strand
TCCACCAGTAGCATTTGCAGTAAAAGTAATAGAAGAACCAGGTGCTGCAGGTGAAGGTCTATTTGCAGTTATAGAGTTTACAACAACAGGACTATTTAAGTCTTCTTTAGGAAGTGTATGTATAAAATTATCACTAAAAGTATAAGGAATATAATTACCATTATTATCTGATAACTTAACAGCAGTAGTGAAACCATTTTTACCTAGTAAATTATAATCATTTGTTGTTTTTAAAGGAATAGTCTTATTACCTATAAGTACTTTGGCACTTATAGTAGCGAGATCGCCACTTCCATTTATAGGTGGAGAATCCCCTTTTAAAGATATTGCAATACTAGCTTGTCCTTCTGAAGAGTTCTCTACAGTAGGTTCAGCATTTTTAAATAAGTTACCAATTGAGATATCTTCAATTTGAAGTATATTTGAATCGTAAATGAAATCTAAAGATCCGGCATAAATACCCGAAATGTTAGAAATGTTTACAAAAATTTTTACACTATTACCTTCTCGTGCATCCCCTGTTACTGAATAGCTAACATGTGGACTAGTTGCTGCAGATGTACTTATGCTGTAGGGAGATATTTGTAAAAATATAGTTATAACACATAAATAAGCAAAAAAAAATTTTGATTTAATAAGTTTTGTAATCAACTTAACTCCTCCTAAAATTATTTATTTAATACCATATCATTGTATACTTTTTTGTACAAAAAGTAAATTATAGTTAAGTCAATATTTTGCTAGGATTTTACTTGAATTCATATAAACATTTTTTGAAGTGAAGCTATATAAGGGGTGTGTCTAAAAGTTATTTTTTGATTATAACAGATTAAATAAGTACATCCACATTAGTAAAGTAATAACACTTAGCAGATATGTATATTTTTACTGGATAGATTTAAATAACTTATTAATAATGAAATTATATTTAAAGTAGTAAATATCAAATATTAGATTTTAAATATAATTTTATTATTAATGAAAAGATTAATTTAATAGGTTAGGTAAATATCCTAATAGTTAATAAAAAAAGAGATATAGTATTATAAAAAACTCCATTCCATATAAGTTTTATGGAATGGAGTTAAAGTATTATAATAATAAATTAATTTATTATTACATAATCCATAGTTTTAAAGCTATCAACCTCATTTTTAGAGTTAATATCCTTAGCGTAAACACTTATAACATAGTTTCCAGTAGTAGTAGGATTCCAAGTGAAAGAGTTAGAAGTAGAGTAATCCTTAACTG
>NZ_JBPUTF010000010.1:0-3112 GCF_051590805.1 Clostridium zhoujianii | reverse complement strand
AAGGGTCTATAGCTCAGCTGGTTAGAGCGCACGCCTGATAAGCGTGAGGTCGATGGTTCGAGTCCATTTAGACCCACCATTGTTCTTTGAAAATTGCACATAGATATATATTGTTTGTATAATACAACAAGCCAAGAAATATTCTTTGTATATTTAAACTTAGTTTCATTAATAAATGAAATATAAATAGGTCAAGCTACAAAGGGCGCATGGTGAATGCCTTGGCATCAGGAGCCGATGAAGGACGTGATAAGCTGCGATAAGCTTCGGGTAGGCGCACATAGCCAGAGATCCGAAGATTTCCGAATGAGGAAACTCACATGGGAAACCCCATGTATCCTATAGTGAATACATAGCTATAGGAAGGTAAACCCAGGGAACTGAAACATCTAAGTACCTGGAGGAAGAGAAAGAAAAATCGATTTTCTTAGTAGCGGCGAGCGAAAGGGAAAGAGCCCAAACCAGAGATTTATCTCTGGGGTTGCGGACAGAACATTAAAGAGAAATCATGATTAATTGAAGACAACTGGAAAGTTGAGCCATAGAGTGTAATAGCCACGTAAGTGAAAATTATGATAATCGAGTTCTGATCCAGAGTACCACGAGACACGTGAAACCTTGTGGGAAGCAGGGAGGACCACCTCCCAAGGCTAAATACTACCTGATGACCGATAGTGAAGCAGTACCGTGAGGGAAAGGTGAAAAGAACCCCGGGAGGGGAGTGAAATAGAACCTGAAACCGTGTGCCTACAACCGATCAAAGCCCCTTATGTGGGTGATGATGTGCTTTTTGTAGAACGAGCCAACGAGTTACGGTATGTAGCAAGGTTAAGTACTTAAGGTACGGAGCCGAAGGGAAACCGAGTCTTAATAGGGCGACTAGTTGCATGCCGTAGACCCGAAACCGGGTGACCTATCCATGGCCAGGTTGAAGCGAGGGTAAAACTTCGTGGAGGACCGAACCACGTTGCTGTTGAAAAAGCATGGGATGAGCTGTGGATAGCGGAGAAATTCCAATCGAACTCGGAGATAGCTGGTTCTCCTCGAAATAGCTTTAGGGCTAGCGTCGGATGTGAGTAGTGGAGGTAGAGCACTGAATGGGCTAGGGGGCATAGCGCTTACCGAACCTTATCAAACTCCGAATGCCACATACTATTAGTCCGGCAGTCAGACTGCGAATGATAAGATCCGTAGTCAAAAGGGAAACAGCCCAGATCGTCAGCTAAGGTCCCAAAGTGTAAGTTAAGTGGAAAAGGATGTGGGATTTCTAAGACAACTAGGATGTTGGCTTAGAAGCAGCCACTCATTGAAAGAGTGCGTAATAGCTCACTAGTCGAGAGATCCTGCGCCGAAGATGTCCGGGGCTCAAACTTACCACCGAAGCTACGGGTTCACACTTATGTGTGAGCGGTAGAGGAGCGTCGTAATCGGGCTGAAGTCGTACCGTAAGGAGCGGTGGACTGATTACGAGTGAGAATGTTGGCATTAGTAGCGAGATGTGGGTGAGAATCCCACAGGCCGAATATCTAAGGTTTCCTCAGGAAGGTTCGTCCGCTGAGGGTTAGTCGGGACCTAAGCTGAGGCCGAAAGGCGTAGGCGATGGACAATCGGTTGATATTCCGATACCACCACAATCGTTATTATCGATGGTGTGACGGAGAAGGATAGGATGTGCTAACTATTGGATGTTAGTCTAAGCGTTTAGGGAGTTAGGATAGGCAAATCCGTTCTAACAATTCTGAGGCGTGATGGGGAAGGTTCTACGGAACCGAAGTATCTGATTCCATGCTTCCAAGAAAAGCATCTAGAAAGAGAAGTGGTGCCCGTACCGCAAACCGACACAGGTAGATGAGGAGAGAATCCTAAGGCCGGCGGAAGAATCACAGTTAAGGAACTAGGCAAATTGACCCCGTAACTTCGGGAGAAGGGGTGCCTGCGAGAGCAGGCCGCAGAGAATAGGCCCAAGCAACTGTTTAGCAAAAACACAGGTCTCTGCTAAAGCGAAAGCTGATGTATAGGGGCTGACGCCTGCCCGGTGCTGGAAGGTTAAGGGGAACACTTAGCGCAAGCGAAGGTGTGAACTTAAGCCCCAGTAAACGGCGGCCGTAACTATAACGGTCCTAAGGTAGCGAAATTCCTTGTCAGGTAAGTTCTGACCCGCACGAATGGCGTAATGACTTGGGCACTGTCTCAACTGTGAATCCGGCGAAGTTGTAGTGCGAGTGAAGATGCTCGCTACCCGCGATTGGACGGAAAGACCCCGTAGAGCTTTACTGTAGCTTAGCATTGAATTTCGGTATTGTCTGTACAGGATAGGTGGGAGACTTGGAAACTAGGGCGTCAGCCTTAGTGGAGTCGTCCTTGGGATACCACCCTGATAGTACTGAGGTTCTAACTGGACGCCATGAATCTGGTGACAGGACATTGTTAGGTGGGCAGTTTGACTGGGGCGGTCGCCTCCTAAAAAGTAACGGAGGCGCCCAAAGGTTCCCTCAGAACGGTCGGAAATCGTTCGTAGAGTGCAAAGGCAGAAGGGAGCCTGACTGCGAGACCTACAAGTCGAGCAGGGACGAAAGTCGGGCTTAGTGATCCGGTGGTACCTCGTGGGAGGGCCATCGCTCAACGGATAAAAGCTACCTCGGGGATAACAGGCTGATCTCCCCCAAGAGTCCACATCGACGGGGAGGTTTGGCACCTCGATGTCGGCTCGTCGCATCCTGGGGCTGAAGTAGGTCCCAAGGGTTGGGCTGTTCGCCCATTAAAGCGGCACGCGAGCTGGGTTCAGAACGTCGTGAGACAGTTCGGTCCCTATCCGTCGCGGGCGTAGGAAATTTGAGAGGAGCTGTCCTTAGTACGAGAGGACCGGGATGGACTGACCTCTGGTGCACCAGTTGTTCCGCCAGGAGCATGGCTGGGTAGCTAAGTCGGGAAGGGATAAACGCTGAAAGCATCTAAGCGTGAAGCCCACCTCAAGATGAGATTTCCCATAGCATAAGCTAGTAAGACCCCTTGAAGAACACGAGGTTGATAGGTCAGAGGTGTAAGTGCAGTAATGTATTGAGCTGACTGATACTAATAGGTCGAGGGCTTGACCAAATAAATAACGAGAATA
>NZ_JBPUTF010000009.1:0-4955 GCF_051590805.1 Clostridium zhoujianii | reverse complement strand
TGATAAATCTAGTGATGATGGCGTAGAGGAAACACTCCTTTCCATTCCGAACAGGAAAGTTAAGCTCTACAGCGCCGATGGTACTGCATGGGAGACTGTGTGGGAGAGTAGGACGTTGCTAGGTAATATGCGTTATTAGCTCAGTTGGTAGAGCACCTGACTCTTAATCAGGGTGTCCCGGGTTCGAATCCCTGATGACGCACCAAAACCTTAGAAGTAATTCTAAGGTTTTTTTATTTTATAAATTTATTTTATATTAGAGGAAATAATAAAATAAACAGAAGATTAGGAGGGGTTAAATTTGTCATTAAAGAATAAGAAGGTAGCAATAGTTGGAACTGGTTTAGTTGGGTCAAGTACCGCATTCAGCTTAATAACTCAAGGAGTATGTGATGAAATCCTAATGATAGACCTAAATGAAGAAAAAGCCAAGGGTGAGGTAATGGATTTAAATCATTGCATCGAATATTTAAATAAAAATACTAAGATAAAAGTAGGAGAATATGAGGATTGTGCAGATGTAGATATTATAGTAATAACTGCAGGGGCACCACCAATGAAAGGGCAAACTAGGCTAGATACGTTAGAATTATCAGCTAAAATAGCAAAATCAATAGTTAAGCCTATAATGGCAAGCGGTTTCAGAGGTCATTTTATTATAGTGTCAAATCCTGTTGATATAATATCTTATTATGTATATAAATTATCAGGATTACCGAAAAGTAATATTATAGGTACAGGAACTTCTGTAGATTCTGCAAGATTAAAGAACTTTATAGGAGAATTATTAAATGTTGATCCAAGAAGTGTTCAAGGATATTCAATGGGTGAACATGGAGATTCTCAAATGGTGCCATGGTCTCATGTATATGTAGGTGGGAAGCCTTTTAATAAAATTATAGAGGATAATAAAGAAAGATTCGGAAAAATAGATTTAGATCAATTGGTTGTAGATACTGCCAGTGCAGGCTGGGAAGTATATAATAGAAAAGGAACTACATATTATGGAATTGCCACTGCAGTAGTAGCAATTATAAAAGCTATAATGAATGACGAAAATAAAATAATTCCTATTTCAGCTTATCTAGATGGGGAGTATGGGGAAGAAGGAATTTATGCTGGAGTACCTGCTATATTAAATAGTAAAGGAATAAAAGAAATAGTTGAAATAGATATGCAAGATAAGGAAATGTCTAAATTTAAATCTTCTTGTAGTGTAATAAGGAAATATATAGAGCAGTTATAAGGAAAGCAAAAAAATTATTATTAAAGAAAGCCTTAAGAGGCTTTCTTTCGAAATTTATAGAAGAAATAAAATATTTTTATTTTTTTGTAGAAAAGTTATTGACTTAAATAGATATACACTATATAATTAGGACTTGTTGAGAAACGTATCTGGTGATGATGGCGTAGAGGAAACACTCCTTTCCATTCCGAACAGGAAAGTTAAGCTCTACAGCGTCGATGGTACTGCATGGGAGACTGTGTGGGAGAGTAGAACGTTGCCAGGTTTATATGGTTTACTAGCTCAGTCGGTAGAGCACTTGACTTTTAATCAAGGTGTCCGGGGTTCGATTCCCCGGTAAGCCACCAAGGGTCACTTCAAATGGAGGATTCTCTAATAAGGACTTGCTTAGCATTATATATAAAAAAAGATTTTACAAATTGTAAAATCTTTTTTTTTATCTACTTTTTGAAAAAAGAAATAATATCTTTTTTTGCAAAATTAACAAATCTTTTTATTCCCTCGATATCTTCCTTTAAGGTTGTATCTTCTTCAGAATTTATATATCCACTTTCATATATAGAGATAACAAAGAATAAAATTCCTAAATTTATATAGATATCTTTTATATCAGCTATAAATAAAGTACCAATACCAATGAAATCTAAACTACCACCATAGAATATCTTATCGATAAGAGAACAAAGTGCACCAGCAAAGATAAATAAGAAACACATATCAATGGAGAAACTTTTATTTGATTTAGATAGAACATAGCGATACAGTTCTATAAATAGAATTAGTGATATAAAGTTTATAGATATTAATAATGGAAAGCTTACTCCAGTTCCGAATCTAGCATTAAGCCAAGATCCATCTGTATTTATTATTGGGTTAAAGGATAAGAAGTTTTTGATGATAGAAAAGTAATCATTAAAGAAGAAGAACTTAATAATTAACTTAATTCCTTGATCAATTAGCATCAATATAATGAAGATAGATATGACCTTTTTAGTATTAAATCCATTATTATATTTTAAGCTTATAGAATGTATTAGGTATCCTGTAAATCCAAATAATACAATTAAGGCTATATTACCTAAAAAGGTAGCCTTATCAGTAACCCTTCCAGTGAATAATTCGAATAGGAAGTAAAATGTCCACATAAGAGGAAGTACTCCTATAGTCAGTAATTTAGTTTTTTTCATAAATGCCTCCTCAGATAAATATGTAAATTCAAAAATATAGTTAAAGTTTATCACATCAAATATTAAAATTCACTATAAAGTAGTTTAAGCTATGCTAATTAATGTATAATTAGAGTGTGAATTATGAAAAAAAGGTGAAAGAGGGTATGAGAATGTTAACTATTTTTGCAGTATCAGATTCTATTGGAGAAACAGCTAATCAAGTAGCAGTAGCAGCTGCTAGTCAATTTAAGGGTAAAGTTGAGGTTAGAAGAATACCGTATGTTAAAACATTAGAAGATGTTGAGGATGTAATTAAAGCTATAGATGAATGTGAAAAGGCTATGGTCGTATCTACTATAATAACTGTAAATGTAAGAGAATATTTAACAGAAAAAGCTATTGGGAAGAATGTTTTTGTTAATAATGTACTTGGTCCTATTATAAATGTTTCTTCTACACTATTAAATCAAGTTCCAGATTATAATCCGGGAGCGATGTGGACTACAGATGAAGAGTACTTTAAAAGAATTGAAGCGATGGAATTTGCTATGCAGTATGATGATAGCAAAGATTATAGGGGACTTAAAAATGCAGATGTCGTATTAGTTGGTTTATCTAGAACATCTAAAACACCATTATGCATGTATCTCGCAAACAAAGGATTGAAACCTATAAACATACCATTAGTTCCAGAGGTTGGAGTTCCAGATGAATTATTTGAAGTAGATAAGAAGAAAGTATTTGGACTTACAATAAATCCATTACAGTTAATAGAAATAAGAAAGAAGAGATTAGACAAGTTTCATAGGATTCCTTCGGATATTGAATATGCTGGGGATGCAAGAGTTCTAGAAGAATTTGATTTTGCAGATAAAATAATAAAAAGGTTAGGTTGTAAAACGATAGATGTTACACAAAGAGCGATAGAAGATACAGCTTTAATAATATTAGAAACCTTAGGGAGAAAAAAAGATAGCTAATACATATAAACCTAAAAGGGTGCAGCTAAATGCACCCTTTTAATATAATAAAATATAATGGATGTTATAAATAATTATACTAAGGATATAATCTTGGATATAGGGTAGTTGGCAGGAGGTATATATGAAAATAGGAATGGTACTAGCTGGTGGTGGAGCTTTAGGGTCATATCAAATAGGAGTATGGAGAGCTTTAAAGGAGTTAAAGGTAGATGAACATATAAAGATAATATCAGGGACTTCCATAGGAGCTTTAAATGCTATTTTATTTATGCAAGGAGATATAGATAATGCTGAAGAGCTATGGTATAGCATTTCAAAAGAAAAGGTTCTACCTACAGATAATAAAGATTTGTTTGCTAGAGGGATACTTATAGCATTAGGATCTAAAAATATGGGATTTGTGAAGAAGTATATACCTAAGGCATTGGAGGCCGGTAATATATCAAGAAGTGGTCTGCTAGATATAATAGAGAAATACGTTGATTTCGATAAAGTAATAAAGAAAGATATTATATGTTATGCTACATGCACGGAGATACCTGATTTGGTTCCTAGATATTTTAAGGTAAATGAACATAATATAGATACAATAACTAGTATATTATTAGCCACATCAGCACTGCCTATGATATATGAAAGTGAAAAAATACAGGAAAAGCAATACTTAGACGGTGGTTTGGTAGATAATGTACCTATACAGCCAGTATATGGAGAAGGATGTGATCTAATAATTGTTGTAAATTTATATAAAGATGCAACAATAGATAAAAGAATGTATCCTAATACAAAGTTTATAGAAATTACACCAAGAATAATAGATGAAGGTTTTGTTGATGGTGTATTAGATTTTAAACCTGAAAGTGCTAGAAGAAGAATTAGGCAAGGATATGAAGACACTATTGAACAATTCACGCCTTTTTATGAATTATATAAATTTATAAGTGAGATAGAAATGGAGAAGGTAGAAAAAAGCAATATAGTTAAATACAAAAATAAAAAGATGATTTTTAATCTATTAAAAGAAAAAATATTAAATAAAAGGGAGAGACCTAAGAATAAGGAGATATAATAGTAGATAATTGATAGTATATACAGGTTATATAAGAAATAGGGGCAGTAAAATTTGAAGATATACGAAAACAATTATGTAAACTATACCTAGTGTATCAATATATATATAATGAAGAAAATTAATGAAAACGTGAGAATTTTGAATTTAATATTATATAAATAAAAATAAATAGACATTTTTATATTAAAGATATGATATTATAAATTTCGTCGCTGAGAGACAACGAAAACAACTAAAAAACAAAGTTAAAAAAACTTTTGAAAAGTTGTTGACAGAGAGTTTTCTAAGTGATAAGATAATGAAGTCGCTTAAGTGACAATCCAAATTTTAATTTGGTAATTGGAACTTACCTAGTTGGTGAGTGCGACAAACAAATTGGTCTTTGAAAATTGAACAGATATATAAGTTAAAAACCAGCAATTCTTTTTATGAGTAAGTTTTTGAGATTAAGATTAAACTTTTTATTGAGAGTTTGATCCTGGCTC
>NZ_JBPUTF010000008.1:0-11429 GCF_051590805.1 Clostridium zhoujianii | reverse complement strand
TTGATAAATCTAGTGATGATGGCGTAGAGGAAACACTCCTTTCCATTCCGAACAGGAAAGTTAAGCTCTACAGCGCCGATGGTACTGCATGGGAGACTGTGTGGGAGAGTAGGACGTTGCTAGGTAAGTTAAGAGGATAGTTGATACTATCCTTTTTTTATATAGAAAAATATAAAATAAAAATCATTTTCATAGAAGTAATTTAATTCAATTTAAAAAATATTAGAAAAACTATTGCAATATATGAAATTATGTGTTATTATAATAGAGTAGCAAAAATGCTAATAAACAAAAAAGTTTCATTTAGGTAAATAGTTTCTCAAGATTGGAGATTATTATCAAATTAGAATCTTTAACTTTAGGAGGAACATTTATGACAGATAAGACAATAGTATGCAGAGATTGCGGTAATGAATTCATATTCTCAGTAGGGGAGCAAGAATTCTATAAAGAAAAAGGATTCGATAATGAGCCAGTAAGATGTATATCTTGTAGAAGAGCTAAAAAAGAACAAAATAGAAGATAATTTTGATTATTACAAGCTGTAGGTAAAACTACAGCTTTTTTGTTTTTAATTTAAATTAATTCGAAATCAAATTAGTATATAAAATAAGAAAAAATAGCCTGCAGCTTCAAGAAGTTGGAGGCTATTTTTTATATGAAAATCACACTAATACAGTAATTACCAATATGTAAAAGGATAACGGTTTCAATTCTTGATATATTAATTATGGCTAGAGAGTTAATAAAGTTCAGATTAAATGAATAGGATTATATGAGAACTGTAAGAGAAGGAGGAATTAACTTGAAGAAGATAGATAGTAATTATACTATTACAGATTTTAACTCTTATTTATTTCATGAGGGGCGAAATTATGAAGCTTATAAGATATTAGGATCACATGTAGTTACTGAAGAGAATAAAAGTGGGATAAGATTTAGCACTTGGGCTCCTAATGCAAAAGAAATATGGATTGTAGGAGATTTTAATAATTTTTCAATAAATAAAAAATATAAATTAAAGAAGGTAACAGAAGGCGGAATATGGAGCATATTTATTGCGGATATTGAAATAGGTACCAAATATAAATATGCAATAAAAGGTGTAGATAATAAGGTTGTTTATAAAGCAGATCCATATGCTATATCTTCTGAATTGAGACCCAATAGTGCATCTATAGTATATAAGACAGAGAGATTTAATTGGATAGATAAGAAATGGAGAGATAAAAAGATAAAATCTAATATATACAAAAGTCCAATAAACATTTATGAGGTTCATTTAGGGTCTTGGAAAACAAAGGAGGGAGAGTTTTTAACATATGAAGAGTTAAGTGAAGAATTACCTGAGTATGTAAGTAAAATGGGATACACTTATGTTGAAATAATGCCATTAGTAGAGCATCCCTTAGATGCTTCTTGGGGATATCAAGGAGTAGGATTTTATTCACTAACAAGTAGATATGGAACAATAGAAGGTTTTAAGAAATTAGTTCAAGCACTACACCTAAAGAATATAGGGGTGATTTTGGATTGGGCTCCAGGTCATTTCTGCAAAGATGCTCATGGATTATATAAATTTGATGGAGGCCCAACTTATGAATATGAAGAAGAATGGAAAGCAGAAAATAAGGGATGGGGTACAGCAAATTTTGATTTGGGTAGACCAGAGGTAAAAAGTTTCTTAATTTCAAATGCTCTGTACTGGATTAAAGAATTTCATATAGATGGACTCAGGGTAGATGCAGTATCAAATATACTTTATTTAAACTATGGAAGAAATGATGGAGAATGGATGCCTAATAAAGATGGTGGAAGTGGTAATTTAGAAGGAATTCAATTTGTAAAAGATCTTAATACAGCAGTTTTTAAGGAATGTAATAATGTATTAATGATAGCAGAGGAATCTACTTCTTGGCCAAATGTTTGTATGGACATTGAAAATGGAGGATTAGGATTTAATTTCAAATGGGATATGGGATGGATGAATGATACTTTGGAATATATTGAAATGAATCCAGTGTATAGAAAGTACCATCATAATAATCTTACCTTTTCAATGATGTATAACTACTCTGAAAATTTTATATTGCCATTGTCACATGATGAAGTTGTTCATGGAAAAAAATCTATGGTAGATAAAATGTTTGGTGATTATTGGAATAAATTTGCTGGCTTAAGACTTCTATTAGCATATATGATAGGACATCCAGGCAAGAAGTTAACATTTATGGGAGCAGAGTTTGGTCAATTTATTGAGTGGAGGGAATATGAAGAACTTGAATGGAAGCTTATAGATAACTACCCTATGCATAAAGATACTCAAAATTATGTTATGGATTTAAATAATTTTTATAAGAAAAATAGAGCCTTATGGGAATTAGATTACGATACAAATGGTTTTACATGGATAGATGCAGATAATAATGATCAAAGTATTTTGGTCTTTATGAGAAAAGGAAAGCATAAGGATGATACATTAATATTCATATGTAACTTTACCCCTGTAGTTTATTATGACTTCAGGATTGGTGTACCATATTTAACTGATTATAAAGAAGTACTTAATAGTGATGATTCTATATATGGTGGATCAGGGCAGATATTAGGTGATGTAATATTAGTTGCTGAAAATGAAAGGTATCACAATCAAAAATATAGTATAAAAGTTAAAGTACCACCAATGGCTACTTTAGTTATTGGTATTAAAAGGGAGAGGAAGGAGAAAGTAGATGAAAGTATTATTAGTAGCATCTGAGTCACATCCTTTTATTAAGACTGGAGGTCTTGGAGACGTAGTAGGTGCATTACCGAAATCATTAGTAAAAAATGGGAATGATGTACGTGTTGTAATCCCTAAATATAAAAATATTAATAATAAGATAAAAGAAAAATTAAATTTTATAAAATGGTTTATGGTGCAGGTAGGATGGAGAAGTCAGTATTGTGGAGTATTTGAATATAAAGAAGCTGGAGTTACCTACTACCTTTTAGATAATGAATATTATTTTGGAAGAGATGCTTTATATGGTTATTATGATGATGGTGAGAGATTTGCTTATTACGATAGAGCTGTATTGGAATTTATAAAAGAAATAAATTGGCAGCCAGATATTATACATTGTAACGATTGGCATACAGGTATGATACCAGTGATGCTTAAGCTAGAGTATGTAAGGGATGACTTCTACAGAAGTATTAAAACTGTATTTTCAATACACAATATGCTTTTTCAAGGTGTATTTTCACCAGAGGTTTTACCAGAACTATTTGGATATGATATGGAACCATTTAATAATGGAAGCTTAGAATTCTATGGAGGAGTAAGCTTCATGAAGGGAGGTATTAATTATGCAGATAAGATATCAACAGTAAGTTATACCTACGCAGATGAAATAAAGACTCCTCAATATGGAGAGAAGTTAGATGGACTACTAAGAGAAAGAGGGTATGCAATTAAAGGAATACTTAATGGAATAGATTATGAAGAGTATGACCCATACAATGATCCGTATATATATAAGTCCTTTGAAAATGGTGGTATAGAAGATAAGCAAGTAAATAAGTTAGCCCTTCAAAAGGAATTATCTCTACCGGTAAATAAGGATATCCCTATGATAGGAATAGTATCAAGATTAACAAATCAAAAGGGATTAGACCTAATTGTTAATATAGCTGATAGGTTACTACAGAGTAATATTCAGTTAGTTATACTTGGGACTGGGGATAATCACTATGAAGAACATTTTAAGAATGTACAGTATAGATACAATGATAAGGTATCTACAAATATAATGTTTGATAATGGATTAGCACATAGGATATATGCAAGTTGTGATATGTTTTTAATGCCGTCATTATTTGAGCCTTGTGGATTAGGACAACTTATGGCTCTAAGATATGGGGCTGTACCTATAGTTAGAGAAACAGGAGGTTTAAAAGACACAATTTCCCCTTATAATCAATACAATGGAGTAGGGAATGGGTTTAGCTTCAATAACTTTAATTCTAATGAGCTATTGATGATAACAGAATATGCATTAAGGATATATGAGGATAAAGATAGATGGAAATCTATCGTATCACAAGCAATGAACTCTAATAATAGTTGGGATAAATCAGCAGGAGAGTATAGCGAATTATACGTTGAAGTTATCGGGGCTTAATCATAGGAGGGGATTAGTATGCTAACCTTAGACAAAGAAACTTTTAAAGCATCTTATGAAAATAAGTACAAGGATCTTCATGGTGATGAGATAGAAGAAGGAAGTAACCTTCAAAAGTATGAAGCATTAGGAAGTTTAATAAGAGATTATGTTGTTAGATTGTCAATGAACACTAATAAAAGATATAACAAAACTGGAGAAAAGCAAGTTTACTATTTTTCTATGGAATTTCTATTAGGTAGATTATTAGGAGATGTCTTAATGAATCTAGGGATTATGGATGTTTGTAAAGAGGCTTTAGCAGAATTAAATATAAATTTAAGAGAACTTGAGGATTTAGAGCAAGATCAAGGATTAGGAAATGGCGGTCTTGGAAGACTAGCAGCTTGTTTCCTTGATTCAATGGCATCCTTAAATATTGCAGGACATGGATGTGGAATAAGATATAAGTATGGATTTTTCGAACAAAAGATAATAAATGGTAAGCAGGTTGAAGTATCTGATAATTGGCTTAGAGAAGGTAATGTATGGGAAAGAAGAAAAGCAGATAAAGCTGAAATAGTTAAATTTGGTGGAGAGATAAAAGTTGAAGAAGTGGAAGGAAAATTAACATTTACTCAAGTTAATTTTGAGCCTATTCTTGCAGTTCCATATGACACTCCAGTTGTTGGATATGAGAATGAAGTGGCTAATACCTTAAGGCTTTGGAGTGCAGAAACTGTTTCTAATGAATTTGATTACTCATCCTTTAGTAGAGGAGAATTTTTAAAAGCTATTGAGTATAAGAATTCAGTTGAAGCTATATCTCAAGTACTATATCCTGAGGATTCCTTTTACGAAGGTAAGATTTTAAGATTAAAGCAACAATATTTTTTTGTATCGGCAGGAATCCAAAGTATAATAAGACATTATAAAAAGCATGGTGGAAATATAAAGGAATTAGATGAGAAAATAGCTATTCATATAAATGATACTCACCCTACATTGGCAATACCTGAACTTATGAGAATATTACTAGATGAAGAGGGATTAGCCTGGGAAGAAGCATGGAGAGTAACAAAAAATACAATATCTTATACTAATCATACAATTTTGTCAGAAGCTTTAGAAAAGTGGCCAATTGAAATGTTCAAAGGTTTATTACCTAGGGTATATATGATTGTAGAGGAGATAAATGAAAGGTATTGTAGGGATCTATGGAACAAGTATACAGCACAGTGGGATAAGATATCAAGGATGGCAATAATAGCTGATGGACAAATAAGAATGGCAAACTTAGCTGTAGTTGGTAGTCATAGTGTGAATGGAGTTGCAAAATTACACACAGAGATATTAAAGAAAGAGGAAATGCAGGATTTATATTATTTATATCCTAATAAATTCAATAATAAAACAAATGGAATTACTCATAGAAGATGGCTTTTAAAGAGTAATCCAGGGTTAACTGAATTATTAAAAGAAACAATAGGGGAAAGTTTTATAAAACACCCTACTGATTTAATTAATTTTGAAAAGTTTGCTCATGAGAGTAGAGTTCAAGAAGAATTAGCCAGAGTAAAAAGAAAAAATAAGGATAGACTTGCAGAGAGAATTTATAAAAGCAATGGTATTGTAGTAGATCCAGCATCTATATTTGATGTTCATGTAAAAAGAATACATGCGTATAAGAGACAAACATTGAATTGCTTAAGAATAATGGATTTATACAATCAACTATGTGAGAATCCAAATTTAGATATTGAACCAAGGACATTTATATTTGCAGGGAAAGCAGCACCGGGATATTATTTGGCTAAGAACATTATTGAACTTATTAATTGCATTGCAGATAAGATTAATAATGATCCGAGAATAAATAAGAGGTTAAAGGTGGTTTTTTTAGATAACTATAGAGTATCCTTGGCAGAGGATATTATTCCAGCCGCAGATTTAAGTGAACAAATATCAACAACAACTAAAGAAGCATCAGGAACATCTAATATGAAGTTCATGATGAATGGAGCAGTAACTATTGCAACATTAGATGGAGCAAATATAGAGATTAATGATGAAGTTGGAGATGACAATATAGTAATCTTCGGTATGACGGCTAGGGAAGTGTTAAATTATCTTCAGAATGGAGGATATTGTTCTATTGATATATGTAATGCAAATAAAAAAGTTAGTAGAGTTGTTGGAGATTTAATAAATGGAACCTATCACAAAGATAAGGATAGATTCAAAAGTATATATGAGAATTTAATAACCTACAATGATGAATTTTTTGTTTTGAAGGATTTTGATTCATATATACAAGCACAGAATAGGGTAAATAATATTTTTAAAGATATGTATAAATGGCAAGAAATCTGTGGCATAAATATAGCTCATTCAGGTATTTTCTCATCAGATAGAACTATACAACAATATGCAACAGGTATATGGGGGCCAGAGTTAATCTATAAAAACTTATAAGGAGGATGGATTTAATGGAGCAGGATTTTGCCTTTCACAATTCCCATATAAGAGAATATAGAAGTCCTTTTGGAGCAGTGCCTGTAAGAACTAAAGTAAATATAAAAATATTAGTAAACAAGGGAGTAGAAGTTTATTTAAAGGTAATAGGCTTCGAAGATGAAGAAAGGTTAATCAAAATGAATTGGGAGGGGAATAGTGGAAATAGGGCACTATTCTCAGCACAGATTGATACAAGTGAATTACTAGGGATGAATAGATACTACTTTGTAATAAAAAAGGATGAAAGAGAATTTTATTATGGAAATAATACTGAAGTATTAGGTGGGGAAGGCAATATTTACTATGAAAATCCAATACCTTATCAGATAACAGTCTATGAAGAAGAATATATACCAGAATGGTTTCAAGAGGGGATAATATATCAGATATTTGTAGATAGATTTTATAATGGGAACAAAGATGGGAGAATAAGCAATCCTAAAAAGAATAGCTTTATATATGGTCAGTGGGACGATGAGCCTATGTATATAAAGGGGAAAAATGGAGAAGTAATAAGGTGGGATTTCTTTGGCGGGAACTTAAGGGGAGTAATAGAGAAATTACCATATCTTAATGAGCTAGGAATAACAATTTTATATTTCAATCCAATTTTTGAAGCAATAAGTTGCCATAAGTATGATACAGGAAATTATGAAAATATAGATCCTATGTTTGGAACTGAAATGGATTTTAAGGAGCTTTGTGATAAGGCAGAAGGTTATGGGATAAAAATAATATTAGATGGAGTATTTAGCCATACTGGTTCAGATAGTAAATACTTTAATAAGGAAGGTAATTATAACAGTATAGGAGCATTTCAATCAAAAGAGTCTCCTTATTATAGTTGGTATAGGTTTTATGATTATCCAAGGACTTATGAGAGTTGGTGGGGATTTGAAAATCAGCCTAATGTAGATGAATTAAATCCAGCATATCTAGATTATATTGTTACTGGAGATAATTCTATAGTAACAAAGTGGATTAAGCTAGGCGCAAGTGGATGGAGACTAGATGTGGCAGATGAATTACCAGATAAGTTTATAGAACTATTAAAGAAGAGGATTAGGGAAGTAAAGAAGGATAGTATATTAGTAGGAGAAGTCTGGGAAGATGCATCTAATAAAGTTAGTTACTCAGAAAGAAGGAAGTATCTATTTGGTAGGGAGCTTGATTCTGTAACAAATTATCCTTTACGAGATAGCATACTTAGGTATGTGAAAGGAGAGATATCTGGCTCGAAGTTCATTAAACAAATTTATAGCTTATATGAGAATTATCCAATAGATAATTTTTATAATACTATGAATCTGCTAGGAAATCATGATACTGAAAGAATACTTACTTTATTAAGTGAAGACAAATCATTATTAGAGCTTGCTATAGTAATTCAAATGACATTACCAGGAGTACCATTAATATATTATGGAGATGAAGCAGGGTTATTAGGATTAAGAGATCCAAGTAATAGACGAACTTATCCTTGGGGAAATGAAGATAAGGAAGTATATAGACTATATAAGAACTTAATATCTTTAAGAAAAAATAATCATATTTTATTAAAGGGTGACTTTGATATCTATAGAGGTGAAGAGGACTTAGTTATAGTAAAAAGGGCTTACAAAAATAAAAGTATATTAATTATATTAAATAATTCTTTAGAGGATAGGGAAGTAGAAATAAAGTTAAGCTCAGATGTAGAATGGATAGATATTATAAGAAATCAAGTATTAATAAAAAATAATAAAGAAAGTTATCCTATTAAAATTAGATGTAAAGGCTATGCTATATTACAAGAGTTGCAGTAAGGTAGATAAATACAGAGTTTCAGTGGAATGAGGCTCTGTATTTTATTTTAATAAAATATCAATATTATGTATAAATGTGGAATGTAAATCATATTGTAATAGAGGTTAGAAACATAAGAGAGAGGAGATGGGGTTTGTGGGCAAAAGAGAGGTTGTTGCAATGATATTAGCAGGTGGACAAGGATCGAGGTTAGGAGTATTAACTAAAAATTTGGCAAAACCAGCAGTTCCATTTGGAGGTAAGTACAGAATTATAGACTTTCCTCTTAGTAATTGTTCAAATTCAGGAATTTATACAGTAGGAGTATTAACTCAGTATAAGCCATTAGAGCTAAATTCACATATTGGAATAGGGAGTCCATGGGATTTAGATAGAAGAGATGGCGGCGTAAGTATTTTACCACCATATCAAGAAGAAAAGGGCGGTAAGTGGTATAAAGGAACAGCAAATGCAATATTACAGAACATAGAGTTTGTTGATAGTTATGACCCTGAATATGTATTAATATTGTCAGGGGATCACATATATAAGATGGACTATGATAAAATGATTAAATTTCATAAGCAAAAAGAAGCAGATGCTACAATTGCAGTTATAGAGGTACCAATGAATGAAGCAAGTAGATTTGGAATAATGAATACACGAGAGGATTTATCAATTTATGAGTTTGAAGAAAAACCTGAGGAGCCAAAAAGTAATTTAGCTTCAATGGGTATTTATATATTTAACTGGAAGACCTTAAAGAAGTATTTAAAGGAAGATGATGGAGATAAGACATCAAGTAATGATTTTGGGAAAAATATCATCCCAAACATGCTTAATTCAGGAAAGAGAATGGTGGCTTATCCATTTAAGGGATATTGGAAAGATGTAGGGACAATTGAGAGCCTATGGGAGGCAAATATGGATTTGTTAAAGAATGATAATGAACTTAGTTTATATGATGAAGAATGGAAGATATACTCGGATAACCCTGTTAGTCCAGCTCAATATGTTGGGTCAAAGGCTAGGGTAAAAAATTCACTTATTGTAGAAGGTTGTACTGTTCATGGTGAGGTAGTAGATTCTATTTTGTTTCAAGGAGTACATGTTGGCAAAAACACGATAATTAAGGATTCTATAATAATGACTAATGTAAGAATAGGGGATAATGTTGTAATTAACAAAGCAATAATAGGTAGCGATGTAGTAGTTAGGAAAGAATCTAAGATAGGTAATGGTGATAATATCGCTGTAGTTGCATCAAAGGAAGAGGTTAAATCAGGTAGCAATGTTGAAGCATGCAGCACTATTTAGCTTATTAAGGGGGGAGAGCTAATGAATAATTGTGTAGGAATTATAAATTTGGATGAGAATGAAAGCAGAATGGGTGAGCTTGTAAGAAATAGACCGTTAGCATCAGTACCAATAGCTGCAAGATACAGAATAGTTGATTTTGTACTATCGAATATGACTAATTCAGGAATAGAGTGTATAGGAATGTTCACAAAGAATAGATCTAGATCGCTGATAGATCATTTAACCAATGGAAGACCTTGGGATTTACACAGAAAAAAGGATGGGCTGAAGGTATTTAACTTCGGATACGAAGATCCTTCATATGATGATGTTCATAATTTTTCTGACAATATAGAGTTTGTTAAATATAGTAGGAAAGAATATGTATTAATATCACCATCATATATGATATGTAACATTAATTACAATGAAGCATTAGAAAAACATAAGGCTAGCAAAAACGATATTACTATTATATATAAGAATATAAATAATGCTGATAAGGGATTTATAGATTGTGATGTATTAAATATAAATGAAAATGGAAGAGTATTATCAGTTGGACAGAATATAGGAAGAGAGAATAATGCCAATATAAGCATGGAAATGTATATAATGTCTACAGAACTATTTATAGATATAGTATTAGAAAGTGTTAGAAGTGGGATGTATAGAAAGATAAAACAATTTATTAATGCCAATATAGAAAACTTACATGTGTGTACCTATGAATTTGAAGGGTATCTTAATTGTATAAATTCATTAAATAGTTATTATGCTGCTAATATGGATCTGCTTAAAAAGAAAGTTAATACAGAACTCTTTTATAATGGGCAACCAATCTATACAAAAACAAAGGATGAAGCACCTACACATTATGCTGAGAGTAGTAATGTAAGTAATTCAATAATTGCAAATGGATGTCTTATAGAAGGTGAAGTTAAGAATTGCATTATATCTAGGAGAGTATATATTGCTAAAAGTGCAGTGGTAGAGGATTGCGTAATAATGCAAAATACTGTAATAGGTGAAGGAGCACAGCTTGAAAAGGTAATAGCAGATAAAGGAACGGAAGTAGGAGCAAATGATAAATATAAAGGTTCAGATTTTTGGCCTGTAGTAATGAAGAATAGAAAATATATATAAGTTAGTAAGAGAGGGATGTATTTGAACCTCTCTTTTTTATTTATAGACTAGTTAGTATAGGTATATTTTTAAGGATTATATTTACATAATATATGATATATGTTTAATATAACAATAAAACATTTCCTAGTGTATCAATATATGAATAATAGAGAAAAAGAAAAAAATAAAGAGTATATATAGATATATTATAAAAAAAACACGAAAAACGAATAAGAATGATTTCATGTTTATGGTAAGATAAATCTCGTCGCTAAGGCAAACAGATAACAACAAAAACAAGTTTAAAAAACTTAAAAAAGTTGTTGACAAGGTTCGCTGATAAATGATAAGATAAATGAGTCGCTTAAGTGACAATCCAAATTTTAATTTGGTAATTGGAACTTACCTATTTGGGGAGTGCGACAAAGAAATTGGTCTTTGAAAATTGAACAGATATATAAGTTAAAAACCAGCAATTCTTTTTATGAGTAAGTTTTTGAGATTAAGATTAAACTTTTTATTGAGAGTTTGATCCTGGCTCAGGACGAACGCTGG
>NZ_JBPUTF010000007.1:0-19849 GCF_051590805.1 Clostridium zhoujianii | reverse complement strand
CTTTGATAAATCTAGTGATGATGGCGTAGAGGAAACACTCCTTTCCATTCCGAACAGGAAAGTTAAGCTCTACAGCGCCGATGGTACTGCATGGGAGACTGTGTGGGAGAGTAGGACGTTGCTAGGTGATTATGGATCTTTAGCTCAGTTGGTTAGAGCAACCGGCTCATAACCGGTAGGTCCGGGGTTCGAGTCCCTGAAGGTCCACCACTTGGGGGTATAGCTCAGTTGGGAGAGCACCTGCCTTGCACGCAGGGGGTCAAGAGTTCGAATCTCTTTATCTCCACCATATTACAAAGCTGTGAAATTAATTTCACAGCTTTTTTTGTTTATATAAAGATTTATAATATCATTATGTGACAAAAAAAGACATAATAAACAGAGATAAATTTACAATAAAAATACATAAGAAAATATTAAGAAGCATAATAATATATAAATAAAATATAATTTAAATTATGGCTACCTATGTAATAAAATGGTGTAAATTAACTAATTATAATTATATACAAGCTGTATTTAGTTATATATAATTTAGTTAATACCATAAAATCAAGTATGAGTACGTTGTCATAGAATAAATTACTATTCTTATTAAATATATTATAAAGATGTCTCAAGATTAATTGTTAAATATATACAATAAATTCTCTTAAGAATGAGGAGTGTTTTAAAGTGAACAAAATAGAAAGATTAGAACAGGAACTTAAAGAATTAAAACTAGAGAAAAGACAATTATTATTGGCAGGAAAGAAAACTGAAAAATTGGATGAAAAGATAAATTTTATTGAGAGCGAAATAAAATTAATAAATCAAGAATTGAATATAAATTGAATTGAGTCATAAACTTTCACAGCCTATTAAAATAGATATGTTTAAGATCAATACGGTAATAATTATAAAGATGATAGCATATTAAATGATAGGATATGAATATATCTATAGAATAAGAAAAGGAGTGGAGGTATTTATGATAAGAACAGTTGTATGCCAAAAAGAAGGGTGTTGCGGAAATAAGTTTTATATTGAGACTATAGATAATAATTTACAGGCCATATGTAGGGAGTGTGAGAGCAAATATTTATTTGATATAAGTTATTATGATTTTGTTATGGTCTCAAGTTGTTCAGCATGTAACAATAATACTTTTAAGTTATTTAAGGATATAGAAAAAGATGGAATATATGCAAAGTGTACTGAATGTGAGGCTCCACCAGAAAAAATTTATATAGATGCAGATGGAGTTCAAGTATCATATGAGGCAAAGTTATTGCATGATATAAAAGATTTGATGTATAAAGTAGATCAACGAGTATGTAGCCTAGAACTTAAGATAGAGGATATGGAGAGAGGACAAGACTTATTAGAAGAATCTTTGGCCTATATAAATAAATATATAATTCAACAGAGTTAATATTAGAAAGTTTAAAATCATTGTTTGTAATAAGAAAATTAAAATGATAACATATAAATAATGAAAAGATAACTATAGTTTGACTAGGAGAAGTATATGATAAGCAAGAAGAAGAAGATAGTAAGATGGCTACTATTAGTTTCATGGATGGTATTTATATTTTTAATGTCCCAGCAGCCTGGAGATAAATCTAGTGAACAAAGTGAGTTTGTAGTAAAGATATTCACATTATTAGGAATAGATCTTGATAGCTACTTTGGAGAACTAGCAACATTTGTAGTAAGAAAAGGGGCACATTTTACTGAATATTTTATATTATTTGTATTTGGATATAGAGTGTTACTACTATATCTGGATAAAAGAAGAGCAAGGATATATACAATTTTAATAGTATTTTTATATGCATGCTCAGATGAATTTCATCAGTACTTTATACCAGGTAGAGGCCCAGCTTTTAGGGATGTAATGATTGATACATCAGGTGGAATAGTTGGTTGTGTATTTAGTATTATATATGATAGAATAATGTCTACTTGCAATAAAAAGGATCTATATCAATAAGATATGGATCCCTT
Organism: Clostridium zhoujianii; assembly: GCF_051590805.1. Lineage (NCBI taxonomy): Bacteria > Bacillati > Bacillota > Clostridia > Eubacteriales > Clostridiaceae > Clostridium > Clostridium zhoujianii. The sequence continues at coordinate 17,860 of NZ_JBPUTF010000007.1, read as the reverse complement.
TTTATTTTAGTTATTTTTTAGTTGATTCACATGAACAGTAACATAATTATTATCTTTTATAGATCTAACAATTTTTTGTAATGGAGAGTCTTTAGAGTAGGTTACATTAAATGTGTTATTATCATAATTCACCTCTATAAAATCAAATTCTTTGGTAGGATGGTAAAATAAGCTTGCAAGTTCACCAGGTCTTGGATTAGATAAATTATTTTCTATGTGAGACACGTCTAAATCTTTTACATAGCTTAATGGAGTAGGAATATAAAGGTTATTCCTATTTGTTTTTTGTAATTTATGATATAGTAAAATATTTTGAGGTTCATATATATATTGAACATATTCTTCAATAATATTTTTTTGCTTATTAGTAGCTTTATAATGAGGGCTTTCAAAGAAAGTATATGGAATATTTAGGGCGTTAGCAGTATCAATGGAACTTTCAATAACTCTTCTTGTATCTTCTTCATTATTTTGTATTTTACTTGATAATTCAGTTCCTACTGCGCTTCTAGAATCCCCATATTGATGAGTATATCCATGTAATCCAATTTGTGCTCCATTATTAATTAAGTAATCAAGTAGATTTATAAACCCAGCATTTTCAAATGTATTATTTTTAAGTAAATCATTATCAATGTTACTTGATGGTGCTATAAATCTTGGAATCCAAGCTATGTGATATTTAACACCTTCAGAGTAAAGAAAATCAGCTAAAGCTTTTAATTTTGGTTGGGCATTATCAGAACCAGCACCGTCCCCAGCAGTCACATCTTCTAGTCTAATAAGGGCTACCTTACCATCTGATGGCATATTTTTAGAATTAGCCAAGTCTTTCTTGTTTGAATTTAATAAAGTTATTGATTTATTTTCAAATTTAAATATTGCAGTAAGTCCAAAAATTTCTTCGATATCTGATATTGATAAAAAATATTTTCCATCATTCTTTAAAAGGTTACCTCTTAAGTTACCAGATGATGAATTGGTTTTATAATTTGTATCACTTAAAGAAATATTGTTATTTCCATTGGTCAAGTTAATAGTAGTACTAGTAGAATCAATTGTATAACCAAGTTTATTGGAAATAATATCAATAGGTAAGTAATATCTTTGAGCTTTTGATATTACTGGAGTGTCCTTAAGAATTGGGTCATCTAAGATTGTTAAATTAACATCGGAGACGTTACTAACTGTCAAGTCATCAAAATTTATCTTTGGTTTATAATTACTTTTAAATTCATTAGTAGTAGGTAATGCACTAGAAGATATTTTATTATCTTTTATGGTTACAAAGCCCTGAAAGAAGTTAAAATAAAATAACACTCCATATATTGCTCCCAGGGTAAATATTATTAACATAATAGTTAAAATAAATTTTTTTATACTTTTACTCACATTTTCTCCCCCTAAAGTTTATTAAGCTAATATTATAAGTATAACATAGAAGAATAAGTGAACATTATCTTATGTAAATATTAAGAATATCTTTATAAAGAATATTAAATATAATACTGTAAAAATGGTATAATTAATGTAATATGCTAAATTTTCTGGAGGATATGAATTTATGAATTTAAAAGAGAAATTTAAAGATAATTACATAAGATATTTCCTAGTAGCTTTTGTACTACTAGCAGTGGGAATCATAACATTTGTTTTATTTAGTAATCCACAAGTGGGAGTAGCAGATCAGGGGGATTTTGATAGAGTTATGTCCGCATCAGGATTATCATTGCTAGATTCAGATCTTATGAATCCGGATTTTAAGAGATTTTATGATTATACAGTTACAGATTATAAAATAACTACTAATATATTTACTTTATTTATTACAATATTTGGTTCGAGTATGGGATATTTAATTACATTTGTAACCTACATATGTAAGGTTTTAGGGCAAGAGGTATTTAAAACTCAATATTTAGCTATAGCTTATGGGATTATGTATATATCTGCGTTGGCTCTTATCTTAAAGAATATTAATATAAAAAGTAAACTTAAGCTTGCAATATTAGGTGCTATATCTTTATTTGTTTTTATGGATGGAAATTACCTACTTTGGTTCAATAGCTTATACGGGGAACCAATGATGATATCAACTTTATTGATATTTATAGCGTCATTTTTATACTATATTAACTACAAATATGTAAAAAAAGGTGAAGAAGAACTAACATCTAAAATAGTATTTGTATTTATAGCCGCATTTATATTTTTGGGATCCAAGATGCAAGTATTCACTACATTACCATTTGTAGTAATACTATTAGCTAAAGTATTGTGGGATAATAGAAAGGTTCTTCCTAGAAAGAGATTTATATCGTTAATTATAATGTTTTGTGTTGTGATTATTTATCCTGTTCAAATTAACATGGTAAATAAGAATATAAGTAAGGATACACAATATAATTCTGTATTTTATGGGGTATTAAATGGATCTGAAACACCAGAACAGGATTTAATAGATATGGGACTTAATCCGGATATGGCAAGCGAGGCGGGTAAACACGCATATCAAGATGCAAGTGACTATGTAAAGTATGTTCCTAGAACAGAGATAACAGAGCAAGAGTTCTATAGTAAGATTAGTAATGGTAAGCTTGCAAAGTTCTATTTAACGCATCCTAAGAGATTAATTCAAGGAATGCAATATACAGCAGATAAGGCATTTATAACTAGTACATCATTAGGAAAGTGTTCGAGAGAATATAGTGAAGAATCAGTTAGAGAGTTTAATAGATTTACTACTTGGTCTGATTTTAGAGAAAGCAAGTTCCCAGGAAACTTGTGGTTTATAATTGCAGTATATGTAGCAATATTTGCAGTTTCATTATTTAACTACCTTAAGAATAAAGATAATGGAGAAATTAAAAATAAAATTATTCTTCTTTGGGGATTAATGCTAATCGGAGGAATTCAATTCCCTATGCCTTTTGTGGGAAATGGGCAAGCAGATACAGCTAAGCAGTTATATTTATTTAATTTTGTATTTGATATGTTACTTGTTATAGCAGTAGCTTGGGTTCTGTTTAAAGGAATTGATTTAGTTAAAAAGATAGTTAAGGCTAAATAATAGGGATAGAGGAAGTAATATTTATGAAGAAGCGAAATGTGAAGTCATCAATGATTAATTTCTACAGAGGTCTTGTTGATTTGAAAAATAAGACACTTAATAGGCCAATTAGCAAATTTAGATTTACTATTGTTTTAGATATGTTAGTAAAGACAGTACTATTTTTAACATTATTAGAAGTTAATACAGCTGATAAAATTAAGTTTAGTAATATAAGTGTTAAATTTATATTTGTATACTTGGCATTTATTCTTGTACTATACTCATTTGGGTATTTATTCTCAAAAAATAGGCAAATCATTTTCTATATAATTTTAAATATTTTATATAGCGGGTTAATGATTGCTGATTTATGGTATTTTAGAGTTAATAGAGATTTCTTTGGACTTAAGAATATATTCTTCAATGGCACCTTTAACCCAGTTGGCGAATCATTACTTAATTTTAAGCCAATAGATTTATTATTTGTTATTGATATAGTGATTATAATAGTATTGGTACTAGCAAAAAAGATAAAAAACGAAGAAAAAAGAGAGGTAAGCAAGTTTTCATTTACAATAAGATATTCTATTATCATGGTGTTAGTATCTTTTATATTTTTAGATGTTTTAAGTTTGGGTGGCTGGGATAAAAGAATCCTTAAGAAGGGCTGGACAACACTGATGTCTGTAAGAGGGCCAGGACCATTAGGATATCATGCTGTTGAAGCTGGAAGAACTATAAATAAAGTTATTAAAAATACTTCTAAAAGTGATATAAAAGAAATAGAGGAATGGCTAGATTACAATAAAGAAAATATAGAGCCTAATGAATATGAAGGAATAGCAAAGGGTAAGAATGTTATATTATTACAAATTGAATCATTAGAGAATTTTATTATAAATAGAGAGGTAAATGGAAAGGAAATCTCTCCTTTTTTAAATAAGCTTACAAGAGAGGGACTATATTTTAACAATATATATGAACAAAATAATGCAGGAAATAGTATTGATTGTGACTTTATGGTTAATACATCTGTATATCCATTAGGAGATAAGATAACAGCATTAAATTATGGAGAGAATGTATTTAAAAACTCTTTACCTAGAATACTAAATGAATCAGGATATACAACAATATCAACTCATGCAGAAGATATTGGGGAATTCAACTGGACTGAATTACACAAAAATAGTTTTGGGGCACAAGAGCTTTGGGATATAGGAGACTATGTTTATGATGAAACTGTAGGCTATGGATTATCAGATAGGAGCTTCTTTACTCAGATATCTAATAAGCTTAAAGACGTAAAAAAACCCTTCTTAATTCAAGCGCCAACCTTGTCTAGTCATGGACCATTTGCAATAGATGAAAAATATAGGGGTTTAGATCTACCAAAGGAAATAGATGAAAGTTATTTAGGAGGATATTTTGAAAGTGTTCGTTATACAGATCAGCAAGTAGAAATGTTCTTTAATCAGCTTGAAGAAGCAGGGTTATTAGATAATAGTTTAATAGTATTATATGGTGATCATGGTGGCGTTCATAAATATTATAATGAAGAGATACAAGAATTAGATTACGAGGGAAACTGGTGGAAGGAGTATGATCATAAGATACCATTAATGATATACTCCAAAGATATAAAACCGAAAGTTATAGAAGCAAGTGGTGGTCAAGTAGACATATTACCTACTGTATCATATTTATTAGGAGTAGAATCTGAGCTATATAAAAATACTTCTATGGGAAGAGTACTTGTAAATACTAATAGAGATGCTACAATAATAAAAGGGAATGAAATTAAAGGTAATGTAAAAGACAATACAGAGAAAGAACACCTTTTAAAGGCATATGAAATAGGTAGTAAAATTATCAAAAATGATTATTTCTCAGATAGATAGTGATTTTTGATAAAGTTAATAAAATAAAATTTAAAATGCTCAATTGGAGGCAATGTGATGAAAGAAACACTGTACTTAGTAATTCCTTGTTATAACGAAGAAGAGGTTTTACACGAGACAAGTAAAAGATTGTTAGAAAAAATAACAAATATGATTGATAAAGGGCAAATAGCAGAGAATAGTAAAATATTATTTGTTAATGATGGTTCCAAAGATAAAACATGGAGCATAATTGAAGAATTGCATGCTGAGAATGATATATTTAGTGGGGTTAATCTTTCAAGAAATAAAGGGCATCAAAATGCGTTATTAGCTGGGCTTATGACAGCTAAAGAATATGCAGATATGACTATCTCATTAGATGCAGATTTACAAGATGATATTGAGGTTATTGATAAATTTGTAGATGAATATTATAGCGGTAGTGATGTTGTTTATGGGGTACGTTGCTCGAGAAAGACAGATACATTCTTTAAAAGAACAACAGCATTAGCATTCTATAAGTTTATGAATGTATTAGGTGTTGACGTAATTTATAATCATGCAGATTATAGATTGATGAGTAAAAGAGCACTAGAAGGGTTAGCTCAATTTAAAGAAGTTAATCTATTCCTAAGAGGAATAGTTCCTCTTATAGGTTACAAGTATTCAGTTGTTGAATACGAACGTCATGAAAGATTTGCAGGAGAGTCTAAGTATCCTTTGAAAAAGATGCTAGCTTTTGCCTGGGATGGAATCACATCATTTAGTATAAAACCAATAAGAATAATTACAGGATTAGGTTTTTCCATATTTGTACTTAGTTTTATTGCATTGATATATTCACTTATAGTTAAGTTTATGGGTAATACAGAAACCGGATGGGCATCACTTACAATATCAATTTGGATGATTGGTGGAATACAGCTTCTATCACTTGGAGTAATCGGTGAATACATTGGTAAGATGTATAATGAAACTAAGCAAAGACCAAGATTTATTATTGCTGATAAGTTAATAAATGAAGAGAAAAAGTAGGAGTTTACTTTATGAATAATTTTATGAATAAGGTCAAAGAAACGTTTTTTTCTAAAGAATTTATAATGTTTGTAATTATAGGAGTTATAAATACCTTTAATGGAGTTATTTTCTCTTATATATATTCAAGTTTTTTAAATGAGAATATAGCATTTATATTTGGATATATTTCTGGATTATTTATATCATATATTTTAAATAGCTATATAACTTTTAAAGAAAGCTTGAATTTACATAAATTTATTAGGTTTGCAGTGTCATATATACCTAACTTTGTTATTCAGAATATAGTGGTATTAGTAGTATTTAATATTATGGGGTGGCATAAACTTATTGCTTATGGATTAGCAGCTGCAATTGGGGTGCCTGTAACATTTATACTAATGAAATTTTTTGCTTTTAGTAAGAAAGAAAAGTAGAATAGGATTAATTTCAGAGTTTAACGTTGAAATTCAGCGTTAAGCTCTTTTTTTATATATTTTAGAATCATTTAGTTAGATAGTATTTAAAGTATATTAAAATGGAAGATTTCATGAAAATAAATAGAATATATAAGTTAAGTATGGGGTTTGGACTATTTTAGGAAAAAAAATCATAAAAATTATAGTATGATAACTAGCTTATGATTTAAAGCTAGAGGAGAGTCAAAAATAGTAGGAAAGGTGGGTGAAGCCAAGGATTAAGATAACTTAATCCTTTGGCAAAGATTTATGAAAGACTATAACGTTAACAATCTTAGAAATGTAGGGATTATAGGACATAGTTATTCAGGAAAAACTTCACTAACAGAAGCTTTATTATTTTACTCAGAGACTACAGATAGATTAGGGCGTGTTGAAGATGGAACAACAGTTTCTGACTTTGATCAGGAGGAAAGAAAGAGAAACATATCATTATCAACATCAATCAACCCCTTAGAGTGGGAAAAGATTAAGATTAATTTAGTTGATATACCTGGATATTTTGACTTTGTAGGAGAAAGCATTGAAGGCATGAGAGCTGTAGATGTAGCAACCATTGTCGTCTGTGGAGTAGCAGGAGTTCAAGTAGGAACAGAAAAAGCATGGGATTATTGTAATAAGATTAAGTTGCCTAGAACCTTTTTTATTAATAAGTTGGATAGAGAACATTCAAGTTATGATAAAGTATTAGATGATCTTAAAGATAAATTTGGTATAAGCGTAGTACCTATACAATATCCAATTGGGGAAGAGGATACCTTTAAAGGAGTAATTAATGTAATTACTAAGAGGGCTCGCATATATAATCCCAATACAAAAAAGATGGAAGTAGGAAATATTCCAGATGATTTAGTAGAGAAGGTTGATGAATGTAAGCAAATGATAATGGAGGCAGTAGCAGAAACTGATGAGGTATTACTTGATAAATATTTTAGTGAAGGAGAACTAAGCGATTTAGAAATATATGAAGGCTTAATAAATGGATGTGCAGCTGGGGATATAGCTCCAGTAATGTGCGGATCAGCCACAAAAGTAATAGGAATGAGTACTTTATTAGAAGATATAGTAGAATGTTTCCCTTCACCTAAGTACGCAATACCTCAAAAAGCTGTAGATGTTAGTAGTGGGCAAGAAATATTTTTAAAATTAGATGATAATAAGCCTTTCTCAGCAATAGTATTTAAGACAATAGCAGATCCATTTGTGGGAAAAATATCTTTATTTAGAGTTGTTACAGGAAAAATAGATGGTGATATGAACGTTCTAAATACTAATAATGATAAGATAGAAAAACTTTCTCATATTTTTTTTATGAGAGGTAAAAATCAAATTCAAGCAAAGGAAGTTGTAGCTGGTGATATTGCTGCAGTTTCAAAACTACAGTATACTTCCACGGGAGATTCATTATGTAATCCTAGTTTTAAGGTTATTTATGATAAAATGAATTTTCCTAAACCAGTTTTATCAATGGCAATTTTACCAAAAGCGAAGGGAGATGAAGATAAGATATCTTTAGGTTTAAATAAGTTATTAGATGAGGATCCTGTATTTGCAATATCTAGAGATTTTGAAAATGCAGAGACAATAATATCTGGGTTAGGGGAAACTCATTTAGAAGTAATAGCATCTAAATTAAAAAACAAATTCGGAGTAGAAGTTATTTTAAGAGAGCCAAAGATACCTTATAGGGAAACTATAAAAGGAAGTGCTGATGTTCAAGGTAAACATAAGAAGCAATCAGGAGGGCATGGGCAGTATGGTGATGTTAAGATTTTATTTGAGCCTAGAAGTGATGGTGAGAGTGATTTAGAATTTATAGATAAGGTTGTTGGAGGAGTAGTTCCAAGAAATTTTATACCAGCCGTAGAGAAGGGATTAAGAGATTGTATACATCATGGAGTACTTGCAGGTTATCCAGTAATAGGGATAAGAGCAATATTACATGATGGTTCATATCATCCTGTTGATTCTTCAGAAATGGCCTTTAAAATTGCAGCATCTATGGCATATAAGAAAGGGATGGAAGTTGCAAAATCGATTTTATTAGAACCTGTAATGCATGTTGAAATTATTATACCTGATGAATATATGGGGGATGTAATTGGAGATATAAATAAAAAACGTGGAAGAGTACTAGGTATGGAGCCAGAGGGTAAAGTACAAAAGTTAATAGTAGAAGTACCAATGTCAGAAATGTCTAAATATGCCACTGATCTGAGGTCAATTACACAAGCTAGAGGAACCTTTACTATGAATCTTGAAAGATATGAGGAAGTACCACCGGCAGAAGCTGTTAAAATAATTGAAGGTACTAAAGAATTAAAGAATGAAGCTTAGAATTAGGGGGAAGGCATAATATATTTATGCCTTCTTTTTTATACTTATATAGTTATAGGAGGTATATAAGATAGGTATTTGGATAAAATAACTATAACATGCATAAATAATTTATTTATTAATATAAATTAGAATATTGATAATTATTTTTGAGTCTTGTGGGGAAGAAAGGTACATTAGGAGGATGAATATGTCAGACTATAGGATGGATATAAAAGGAGATATAGGATTAAGCGAATATAGTAATATTTATGATTATCTTGGAATAGTAGATGAAAATGATAGATTTACTATTACTTTAGATAAAGGAAATAACCATGAAATTAATATTATAAACTCTATGCTGAAAGATGGTAGATTTTGTATTTTAGAAGAGGGATACGATAATATAGGAAATTATTTTATAAATGCTTATAAAATTAAATAATTTTAAAAATAGGGTTTCTTTATTATTGATTAGAATTTAAAATAGTAATGTAAGCCCTTTTATATTTTACTAAATGAGGAGGATTCTATGAGAAGATATGTTATAGGTGTAGACTTAGGTGGAACGAAAATAAGTACTGCATTATCTACAAAAGAAGGAAAGATATTAAAAAATATAGTTGTTCCTACAAAAAGCGAGGAAGGCGAGGTTGCGGTTCTAAATAGAATAATTAATACAATAGAAACAGTGTTAGATGAATCTAATGTAAATATAGATGAAGTTGAAGCAATTGGGATAGGTTCACCAGGACCTTTAGACGCTATTAATGGAATAATAGTAACAACACCAAATCTTCCTTTTGAGAATTACAATTTAGTACAACCTCTAAAAGAAAGATTTAATACACCTGTGTACTTAGATAATGATGCAAACGTTGCAGCAATAGGTGAGTATATGTTTGGTGCAGGTAAAGGTAAAAGAAATATTGTTTACTTCACTGTCAGCACAGGAGTTGGTGGAGGTGCTATTTTAGAAGGTAATATATATAGAGGAAGTACTTCAAATGCACTAGAAATAGGACATACTACAGTAGATCCTAATGGACCAAGATGTAATTGTGGAAACATTGGATGTTTAGAGGCTATGTCATCAGGAACAGCAATAGGTAAAAGAGGTAAAGAAGCTGTATCTACGAATGTAGAGACATCATTAAGAAAATATGAAGATGTAACTTCATTTGAAGTATTTAAAGAAGCGGCTAATGGAGACGAGGTATCAAAGGATATTATAGATAGTGCTTTAACTTACTTAGGTATTGGAATAGCAAATGCAATAGCTATTTTTGATCCACAAGTGGTTATCATAGGTGGTGGAGTATCTAAGGCCGGAGATATTGTATTTGATAAAGTGAAGGAAGTTGTAAAGAAAAGATGTTTCAAAGCTATGGCAGAGGCCTGTGAAATTGTACCGGCAGGATTAGGAACTGATGCAGGAGTAGTTGGAGCAGTTGCATTAGGAATTTTAGAAAGTAATAAGAATAAATAATAAGTTAGGTATATTAAGAAAATAAAAGGTTAGTAAAAACTAATTATTTTCTTTGCTATGCCTTAATCCCAGTAGATTAATCTATTGGGATTTTTAATAATACCAAGGGGGAGAAAAATGACTACAATTTATTTAACAAGGCACGGTAAAACATTATGGAATTTAGAAAAAAGGTTACAGGGGGTTAGTAATTCTGAATTAACAGAAGAGGGGATAAAACAAGCAAAATCTTTAGGAGATAGACTTGATGGTCTAGACATAGATGTAATATATACAAGTCCAATAAAAAGAGCATACGAAACAGCTCAAATTCTTAGGAATGGAAAAAATATAAATATCATAGCTGAAGATAGATTAAAGGAAATAAACTTTGGGGAATATGAAGGTAGTACAGAAGAGGAATTACTAGGAATGGGTAAAGGGTATGAAATTAGTAAAATATTTAGTGGTGAAATGGATGTAAGAGCTCCAGGTGGAGAGACATTAAGGGAATTATATAATAGAATAAGTGAGGTATTAGCTGAGATTCTAGAAATAGAGAAGGGTAAAAATGTTCTAATAGTAACTCATGGAGCAACATTAAAAGCTATAGTTAGCTATTTTAAAAAAAGTGATGAAATATATGATACTATTATGGGACAAACTACCTTATCAAAGGTTATTTGTAAAAATGGAGAATTTGAGTTTGAATTTATTAATGATAGAACTCATTTAGATGATGAAGAGGTAAAAATAGGTTGGTAAAATATAATTATTTGTGAATAAGTTGATTAAGCAATACATATGTTAAAAGTATAGGCAACAAATTCTTTTTCCTAATACATATTAAAAGAATAAAGGTGTAAAGCCTTCAACTATCTTACTTCATATAGTAATGTAGTGGGAAGAAGAGTTTTTTTTTATATGCTATCTCTAAGAAATTAGGGATAGCTCATATGCTGAATGTTTAGGGGAGTCGAGGACTCCCTTAAATTTTTTCATTCTATAAGGGTTATAGGTAGTAGTGATATATATGGTATAATATAACAAAAAAGTTTCGTCTAAGGAGGATGAGTATGAAAGCAGAGATAATTGCAGTAGGAACAGAAATCCTACTAGGAGACATAGTAAATACAAATGCACAATTCCTTTCAAAAGAGCTTGCATCTATAGGAATAAGTGTATATCGTCAAGAGGTAATCGGAGATAATGAAGATAGATTGTTATGTGCGTTAGAAGAGGCACTTAATAGAAGTGATATAGTTATAACCACTGGAGGGCTAGGACCAACAGGGGATGATTTAACTAAGGAGACAGCATGTAAGTTCTTTGACATGAAGTTAGAGAGACATGAAGAATCATATAAAGTATTAAAAGAATATTTTGATAGGTTAAATAAGGAGATTACAGAAAGTAACTTAAAACAAGTATATTTTCCTAAGGAAGCGAAGGTTTTATCAAATCCTAATGGAACAGCACCAGGAGCTATACTAGAAAAAGATAACAAAATGATAATAATATTACCTGGACCACCTAGAGAAATGAAGCCTATGTTTACTAACCATGTAAGAGGATATTTAATGACTAAGGGAAATGGTGTTATTAAGTCTAAGGTATTGAGAGTACTAGGAATAGGCGAAAGCTATGCAGCAGAAAAATTAAAGGATCTTATAGAAAATGGAACTAATCCAACAATTGCACCTTATGCGAAAGAAGAGGATGTAATTTTTAGAGTAACTGCTAAGGCTGATAATGATGAAGATGCTTTAGCGCTTATAGAACCAATAGCAAAAAAAGTAAAAGAAGAACTTGGATTGGATTACTATGGTGAGGGAGAAGAGACTAATATACAAGAGGTAGTTGGAAATCTGTTAGTTAAAAAGGGTTTAAAAATTGCAACTGCAGAATCCTGTACTGGTGGTATGATAGCAAGTAGATTAGTATCATTCCCAGGAATATCAGAAGTTTTTCTAGAAGGAGCAGTAACATACTCTAATGAAGCAAAGATTAGAACTTTAAAGGTAAAATCAGAAACCCTAGATATTTTTGGAGCTGTAAGTGAAGAAACTGCAAAAGAGATGGCCATAGGAATTGCTAAAAGAACAGGAGCAGATATATCAGTAGTAACTACAGGTATTGCAGGACCAGGTGGAGGAACTGATAATAAACCAGTGGGATTAGTTTATATAGGGCTATATTATAAAGGTGATGTAAGAGCATGGAGATATGTATTTAATGGAGATAGGAATAATGTAAGAACTAGGGCTACAATAACTGCATTAGATACTGTTAGAAGGGCAATATTATTAGATAGATAATTTTATATATAAGAAACGATCCCTCATATGATACATCATTATCACAAGAGGGACCGAAACGTATATAAATAAAATGGGGGAGAGGCGATTATAAAAGCATCTCGCTTCATTAATAATTATTTCCTTATAATGAAAATAATATACACTTTAAATTAATATATGGAGAGTGAAAAATGAAAAAAGTTTTTAAAGCTAATATTTACTTTTTAGCTATAATCATTTTAGAAATTATAATGCCATTTATACTTGCTCCTATTTATAAAGCAGTAGGATTAAGTGATGTAAGAGTAATGTTATTTGCAAATCATACAGTTATATTTTTATTACCAGCAATAATATATATAATTATTACTAAGAGTAATATAAAAGAAACCTTTAGATTAAATAGACTTCATTTTAAAGATATATTATTAATAATAGTAATATCATTAATATCCTATCCACTTATGGGATGCTTTTCAGCAATAACATCATTGTTCTTCGAGAATAATATAGGTAATTTTATAGGTTCAATATCATCAACCCCATATATAGTATTACTTCTATTAATTGCAGTAATGCCAGCAATAACTGAAGAGGTTACATTAAGAGGGATTGTTTTGTCTGGATATAATAATCAAAGTAAATTTAAAGCGGCATTGATGACGGGGATATTATTTGGAATATTTCATTTAGATGGGCAACAATTTTTATATGCAGCAGTATTAGGATTTATTCTTGCGTATATAGTAAGAGTAACAAATAGTATCTTTTCATCTATGTTAATGCACTTTATAATAAATGGGACATCAATTACTATATCCAAATTTTTACTAGATTCTAGTGAATCTATGGTACAAGCGGCAGATGAATTAAACTTAATGAATTTATCATTTGATAATAAGCTAATGATAATGTCATCATATATAATTATAGGTATTGCCTTAGGAGGACTAGTATTTAAGTTAATTAAGGTATTAGAGAAATGGAATATAGAAAGAAATCCTCAGCTTAGGATAGAAGAGCAAGCTCTTATAGCAAATAAAGAAAATATTATTAATATACCATTTATATTAATAGTAGTAGTGTACCTACTATTTATGTTTTTGTCATTGTATGTTTTTAAAATATAAAGAAAGTACTTATAAGTAAAGTTTATCTTACTTATAAGTACTTTTTATTACTCTAGAATTAAAATAAGAGATTATAAAATCTTAGAGTACTAAGTATATACTTAGATATATTATAAAACTATTGTGGGGTAAGTATTAGACATAATTTTATGCCTTAAAACTAAAAACTTTTAGTAATATTCTTTGAATTATCATAAAACAAAGAGAAATCACTTTGTTTTATCCACCCTCTTGAATTAATATTGCTATCTATTGGAAGTGCAATATAATACCAAGTTTCTCTTAAAACTTCTGCTTTATCCAGTATACGAACTTCCATTTTTACATTTGATTTATGTAAAAGAAAGGAGTCATATAAAGGAGATGCTAAGATATTTGAACCCTCCTTTATAATTCCCATAGGATTATTAGGATGAAGATATCTTATTTGAATAGTTTCTTTCTTTTTAGTATATTTAGATAATTTTGATCTGAGACTACTATTTTGACTATTAGCTACTAACAACTGTTGACGTAAAATTGATTGTTTTCTATCAAAATAAAATAATAAACAGAATATTGCTAGTATCAAAGCTAAAAACAAAATATATTTCATAAATAATACTCCTTAATAGCTATACATTATAAATATATTTGATATCTACTAGAAACATACCAAAATTTAAAGGACAGAAAAAAACTACTTTAACTCATTAGAAAATGTAAATTAATAATTAATAGCCTCACTTAGAACTTTGCCTATAGAATCATGAATAACTAAATCAGCTTTAGAATCAGCAGAAGTAATGCTCTTATTTATTAAAACAAGATTTCTCCCCTTGAAGTAATTAATAAGTCCAGCAGCAGGATAAACAACAAGTGAAGTTCCACCAATAATTAGAGTATCTGCTTTTGAGATAGCAGCTATTGCACCCTGTAGCACTCGATCATCTAAACCTTCTTCATATAAAACAACATCTGGCTTAACAGTTCCACCACAATTAGTACAAGTAGGAACAGTATTAGAAGATAAAATAAATTGAGCATCATAGAATTCATGACATCTTATACAATAGTTTCTATGAACTGATCCATGAAGTTCAAAAACATTTTTAGAACCTGAAGCTTGATGAAGTCCATCAATATTTTGAGTTACTATTGCTTTAAGTTTACCTATTTCTTCTAGTTTAGATAAAGCTAAATGCCCTTCGTTAGGCCTAGCTTCTGGATAGATAAGCTTAGATTTATAAAAGTTAAAGAATTCTTGTGGATATCTAATGAAAAAGCTATGAGAGACTAATTGTTCTGGAGTAAAGGTTATATTAAGTTTTTCATTAAATAAGCCAGAAGAACTTCTAAAATCAGGAATGCCTGATTCAGTTGAACATCCTGCGCCACCAAAGAATACTATGTTATTGCTTTCTTTTAAAATTTGTTTTAACTGATTTATTTTATTGTCCATTATATCCCCGCCTAATAATTTTTATAACTTTATTATGGCATAAATGAAAAGTAAGTTAAATAACATATATACATTTCCAGAAAAGACTTCTATAGCAATTATGAGAATAATTAATAAGTCAATAATGAAGTTAGTAGGAATTTATAAAGAGTTTACATAGAGGTATTTTAAATGAAATTGGAAAGCCACTTCCCAATAGAGAGACTATAGTAATATCCAATACTTCGAGATATGAAGGAGAAAGTTTAAAAACAGTGACTTCTTTAGAAGAGGCGCTAAAGTCTGTACTAGATAAGGATATATATATTTCAGGTGGATCTAGATTGTATGAAGAAGCTATACAGTTTGTAGATAAAATGTATGTAACTGTTATTGAGAAGGAGTTTGAAGGGGATAGATTTTTTCCGAAAAGTGATGAGGAAATTTTCAAGAAGATCTTTGAGGAGAAACATGACGGAAAGGTAAAATATACATATATTACACATGAAAGGATATTAGAGAGATAGATAATTTTAGTGGAAGTTATGTTTAATTGAGAGTTTTGTAAAGTAGATTTTATTGAAGCAGAAATAAATATATTAAGATGGTTTATAGTATCTATAAAATGGTAAAAGAAAGTGATAAAAAATGCAAAAAAATATTTGACATATTATTAATTATACTATATAATTCTATTTGTATCTGGTGATGATGGCGTAGAGGAAACACTCCTTTCCATTCCGAACAGGAAAGTTAAGCTCTACAGCGTCGATGGTACTGCATGGGAGACTGTGTGGGAGAGTAGAACGTTGCCAGGTAATATGGCTCGATAGCTCAGTCGGTAGAGCAGAGGACTGAAAATCCTCGTGTCCCTGGTTCGATTCCTGGTCGAGCCACCAGGAAAAAAGCACTAACTTTTGTTAGTGCTTTTTTTGTTGTGTAAAAAACAAACTATGAAATAACTTTGTAACTATTAGTTAAACTTTATGTAATTCATTAATATTTTATATAGAATATAATTAATACATAAAGGCAAAGAGAAAAACGAGTTTATAACAAAATATAAGAGGTTAAATAAAACTTACAAAATTGTAATTAAGTTTTTATAAAAAAGTATAAAATAACCCTTTACAAAGTATTGAAAGAGGTTTATTATTGTAAACATAGGTTAGATTAAATACTAATTAATCTTTAAGTTTTGCTTAAGGAATACTTAAGAAATGAAATTTATAATTATATATAAGAGATATTAATTTAAATTATTTTAGGAGATGAGTGAGAGGTGTTAGATAAGTTTAGTTTGACAGATAAGGAATGTGAAAATTTAGCTAAAGGTATTGCTATTGGAGTAGGAGTTGGAGTTCTGGTTGGAGCGGTAATTGGTAATATTGCATTGACTTTTGCGGCTGGTGGTGTACTAGGTATAATTGGATCATTAATATACTCATCTTATGAAAAATATAAAAAAAAAGTTCCAATAAGAAATTTAAAGTAGATAATTTTCCCCCAGGGATATAAAAGAATAGAATCACACATAGAATAAATCCCCACTTGGTTAAGCCAAGTGGGGATTTATTTATATATTTTCAATCTGCCAATCTATTTCTTTCTTATTTATGCTATGTAAGAAGGCATTTGTCTTAGAAAAGGGTTTGGTACCAAAAAAACCACGATTTGCGGATAGGGGGCTTGGATGTACAGATTGAATTATATAATGATTTTCATTTGTTATTAATTTCTTTTTGCTTATAGCATGATTTCCCCATAGAATAAAGACAATTGGGTCTACTCTGTTATTAAGTGAAGAGATGATCTGGTCAGTAAATATCTCCCAACCTTTGTTTTTGTGAGAGTTCGCCTCACCATCTCTAACAGTAAGGACCGTATTCAATAGTAATACACCTTGATCAGCCCATTTTTTTAAATATCCGTTATTAGGGATAGAACCACCTACATCATTACTTAATTCTTTAAATATATTTCTTAATGACGGTGGTGGAATTATTCCAGGTTTCACAGAGAAGCTAAGACCATGAGCTTGGTTAGGGCCATGGTAAGGATCTTGACCTAGTATAACAACTTTTACATCATCATAATCTGTATAAATTAAAGCGTTAAAAATGTCATACATATCAGGATATATTGTTTTTGTTTTGTATTCTTCAAGAAGAAAGGAATGTAGTTTTTTATAATATTCCTTATTGAATTCTCCTTCTAAAACACTTTGCCATTTGTTATTTAATACAGTATTCATATTATCACCCATATACATTATAACATATAAAAATAAGGACAAACCTAGTAAAATAAAGGGTTAGAGAAATTAAAGTGAATATTATTTATATATAGAATCTTCTAATAAAGTAATAAAACATTTCCTAGTGTATCAATATATGAATAATAGAGAAAAAGAAAAAAATAAAGAGTATTATAGATATAATATCTACAGAATAGAAAAAAATTAAAAGATAGATTCTTGTCCTATGGTAAGATTAATCTCGTCGCTGAGGCAGACAAGCAACAATGAAAAGAAGTTGAAAAAAACTTGAAAAAAGTTGTTGACAAGGTTCGCTAGTAAGTGATAAGATAAGCAAGTCGCTTAAGTGACAATCCAAATTTTAATTTGGTAATTGGAACTTACCTAGTTGGTGAGTGCGACAAACAGATTGGTCTTTGAAAATTGAACAGATATATAAGTTAAAAACCAGCAATTCTTTTTATGAGTAAGTTTTTGAGATTAAGATTAAACTTTTTATTGAGAGTTTGATCCTGGCTCAGGACGAACGCTGGCG
>NZ_JBPUTF010000006.1:0-127215 GCF_051590805.1 Clostridium zhoujianii | reverse complement strand
GATCAAACTCTCAATAAAAAGTTTAATCTTAATCTCAAAAACTTACTCATAAAAAGAATTGCTGGTTTTTAACTTATATATCTGTTCAATTTTCAAAGACCAATTTGTTTGTCGCACTCAAGCGACTCCCTTATCTTATCACCTCTTTCAACAGCTGTCAACAAGTTTTTTTAAGTTTTTCGACTTAATTTTTTCTTGTTTTTCTGTTGCCTCAGCGACGAGATTTATCTTACCATGATAATAATACTTATTTAAATATAATAATAGTAATTTAGCTAAATTATCTTTATAATTCTAACTTTTTCTTAATATTACTAAGTAATTATCATAATGACACGCTAGGTATAGAGTATGCATAATATCTAAGTTTATATAGATATTTATTAATTAAATAGTACTATATATCTATATTTTTACTCATTCATAATTAAAAAATTAAAAGAGATTAGATATGCTACTATCTAATCTCTTTTGTTTAAAATAAAATATTCTATTCTTCGCCTTCCAAATCTTCAACGGCTCTCTCTACTAATTCTTCAAGTCCAATGTTACTGCTTTCTAATATTTCTAGTTGTTCTTCTGAGTTCTCATCTTCTTCACTACCAGCTATTTTCGTTATCGCAACTACTTTTTCATCTTCATTAGTTCTCATTAATGTTACACCCATTGCAGATCTATTGGTTACTGATATATCACCAACATTTATTCTAATAGCAACACCACTACTATTGATAAGCATTAGTTCATCATCTTTATTACATATAGTAGCACCAATAAGTTTACCAGTCTTTTCACTTATCTTATAAGTTATTAGACCTACTCCACCTCTATTTTGAAGTTTATATTGACTTACAGGAGTCCTCTTACCAAATCCATTTTCACTTATAACTAATAGTTCCTCTTCATCTACTGCTATATCCATACATACAGCAATGTCATCATTCTTAAGATTGATAGCCTTAACCCCTGAAGCTGTTCTTCCCATAGGTCTAACTGCTTCTTCATTAAATCTAACTGCATAACCATTTTGAGTAATCATCATAAGATTAGCATCTCCACGTGTTATCTTAACCTTAAGAAGCTCATCACCTTCTCTTAGATTTATAGCAATTAATCCATTTTTTCTTAGATTCTTAAAATCTTCTAATGGAGTTTTCTTAACTATACCTTGTTTAGTTCCCATGAATAAGAACCCTTCTTGGGTATTATCTCTAACAGTTAATACTGTTTCAATTCTTTCATCTGGCTCTATAGCTATAAGATTAATTATATTTGTCCCCTTTGCAGTTCTTCCTGCTTCAGGTATCTCATATGCTCTTAATTTATATACCCTACCTCTATTAGTAAAGAATAATACATCTGAATGTGTTGAAGTTATCATCACATGTTCTACGAAATCATCTTCCTTTGTAGACATAGCTTGAATACCCTTACCACCTCTTCTTTGAGATGAATATGTATCTGCTGGTATTCTCTTAATATAACCTGAATGTGTTAATGTTATTGTTACTTCTTCTTCTTGTATAAGATCTTCAATATCAATTTCATTAACAACTTTTTCAATGGATGTTCTTCTTTCATCACCGTACTTATTCTTTATTTCAATAAGCTCATCCTTAATTACTCCAAGTAACTTCTCTTCACTTGCTAATATTGAGTTTAGATATTCTATTTGTTTCATAAGTTCAGCAAACTCTTCCTCAATCTTATCTCTTTCTAATCCTGTTAACCTTCTAAGCTTCATTTCAAGTATTGCAACTGATTGCTTTTCGGATAATTCGAATTTTTCAATAAGAGTATTTTTAGCTATCTCTGATGTGCTTGAATGTCTTATTATTCTTATAACTTCATCAATATTATCTAAAGCTATTTTTAACCCCTCAAGAATATGAGCTCTTGCTTCAGCCTTATTTAATTCAAATACAGTTCTTCTTGTAACAACTTCCTTTTGGAAATTTATATAATGACTTAATACCTGCTTAAGATTTAAAACTTGTGGTTCATTATCTACAAGTGCAAGCATTATTACCCCAAAAGTATCTTGCATTTTAGTATGCTTATATAAAAGATTTAAGATAACATTTGGGTTGGCATCTCTTTTTAATTCAATTACAATTCTCATACCATCTCTATCAGATTCATCTCTTAAATCTGATATTCCAACTATCTTCTTATCTTTTACTAAATCCGCTATATTTTCTATTAGTCTTGCTTTATTAACTTGATAAGGTAATTCAGTTACTATAATTTTATGTCTTGAATTCTCTTCTTCAATATCTGCCTTAGCTCTAACTAATATTTTTCCTCTACCTGTTTCATAAGCAGCTCTTATTCCAGCTTTCCCCATTATAGTAGCAGCTGTAGGGAAGTCTGGTCCTTTAATAGCTGTCATAAGTTCTAAAACAGATGTTTCAGGATCATCTATTAACATTATTGTTCCATCAATGATCTCCCCTAAATTATGTGGTGGAATATTAGTTGCCATTCCAACCGCTATACCAGATGATCCATTAACTAATAAGTTGGGATATCTTGAAGGTACAACTGATGGCTCTTGTTCTTCACCATCAAAGTTTGGTACAAAATCTACAGTATTCTTATTTATATCTCTTAACATTTCTACTGCAATCTTATTCATCTTTGCTTCTGTATATCTCATAGCCGCTGGGCTATCTCCATCAACAGAACCGAAGTTCCCATGACCATCTACTAGCATATATCTCATTGAGAAATCTTGTGCCATTCTTACTAACGCATCATAAACAGATGAATCACCGTGAGGATGATACTTACCTAAAACATCCCCAACTATTCTTGCACATTTTCTATATCCCTTATCTGGATATAAACCTAACTCCTGCAATGAATATAGTATTCTTCTATGAACAGGTTTTAAACCATCCCTTACATCTGGTAGTGCACGCCCAACTATAACACTCATTGCATAATCGATATAGCACCTTTTCATTTCTTTATTAATGTCTATAGGTATGACTTTTCCCTCATTAAAATTCATGTACTTCACCTCGTATTAGTACTAAATATCTAAATTACTTACTTTTTTAGCATTTTTTTGAATAAATTCTCTTCTTGGTTCTACTTTATCTCCCATTAATATTGTGAATATTTCATCTGCAGCCATAGCATCTTCTACTGTAGCTTTTAATAAAATTCTCTTCTCAGGATCCATTGTAGTATCCCATAATTGCTCAGCATTCATTTCTCCAAGACCTTTGTATCTTTGAATATTGGTTGAATTATCTTTTCCACCAAACTCCATTAATAATTGATCTAATTCTTCATCAGAATAAGCATATGCTTCTTTTTTGCCCTTACTTAGCTTATATAACGGTGGTTGCGCAATATATACGTGCCCACCATCTACTAACTCTCTCATGTATCTATAGAAGAAGGTTAATAATAATGTTCTAATATGAGCACCATCAACATCGGCATCTGTCATAATTATAATTCTGTTATATCTAATTTTCTCTATATCAAAATCTGTTCCTATTCCTGCACCAAAGGCTGTAATCATAGACCTTATAGTATCCGCATTTAGTATTCTGTCTAGTCTTTGCTTTTCAACGTTCAATATCTTACCTCTTAAAGGTAAAATAGCTTGGAATCTTCTATTTCTTCCTTGCTTAGCTGATCCCCCCGCTGAATCTCCTTCGACTATATATATTTCACATTCTCTAGGATCTTTAGATGCACAATCTGCAAGTTTTCCTGGAAGAGCTGAACGCTCTAATACAGATTTTCTTGTAAGTTCTCTTGCTTTTCTAGCAGCTTCTCTAGCTCTTGCAGCCATTAAAGCCTTATCTATTATAGCCTTACCTACAGCTGGGTTTTCTTCTAAGAATATTCCTACCCCTTCTCCAACTATAGAATCAACAATTCCTCTTACTTCACTATTACCTAACTTCGTTTTAGTTTGCCCCTCAAATTGTGGCTCACTAATTTTAACTGATATAACTGCAGTTAAACCTTCTCTAATATCATCGCCGGATAAGTTCTTATCATTTTCCTTTAAATGACCAAACTTCTTTGAATAATCATTAAATACCCTAGTAAGAGCTGTCTTAAATCCTACTAGGTGGGTTCCCCCCTCTATAGTATCTATATTATTTGCGAAAGAGAAAATATTTTCATTATACCCATCATGATATTGAAGTGCTATTTCTACTGAAACACCTTCCTTAAGTCCTTCGACATAAATTGGTTCAGGATGAAGTGCCTCTTTATTTCTATTTAAGTATGATACAAATGATTTTATACCACCTTCATAGTGGAATTCCTCTACTTTATCTTCTCTTTTATCAGCTAAAGTAATATTTATTCCCTTATTAAGGAATGCTAATTCTCTTAATCTTTGAGCTAATACGTCAAAGTCATATTCAACATCCTCAAATATATCCGCATCAGGTTTGAAATATACAGTTGTTCCTGTTTCATCCGAATTACCTATTGACTGTAATCCAGTTATTACTTTACCCTTTTGATATTCTTGTTGCCATATATGACCTTCTCTTCTTACTGTAACTATACATTTTTCAGAAAGAGCATTAACTACAGATGCACCAACTCCATGTAATCCTCCAGATACTTTGTATCCCCCACCACCGAATTTACCTCCGGCATGTAGTATAGTCATTATAACTTCAACTGCAGGTTTTCCCATTTTAGGGTGCATTCCAACAGGCATACCTCTACCATCATCTTCAACTTGTATCGAATTATCTTCGTTAATAGTAACTTTTATTTTGTTACAGTATCCTGCTAAAGCTTCATCGATACTATTATCAACTATTTCGTATACTAAGTGGTGTAATCCTCTTGAACTAGTACTACCTATGTACATACCTGGTCTTTTTCTAACAGCTTCTAATCCTTCAAGAACCTGTATCTGACTTTCGTCATAATTTTGTTTATTCTCTTCCAACATAGATTCCTCCTTAAACAATATTAATAATTAAACACCGAAGGTTTAAATATTGGACTTACGGGTTATAATCCATATCCGTTCTTTTAGTTAATGTTGATGAAGATATAGGTGAAAGATATATTTTACTCATCTTATCAACCTCTGCAATAACAAATGATTTTGGTTTATCTTTTGTTATTCTTTCTACAAATCCGTCTTCTTCAGCCATTCTTAAAAATTGTATAGTATCTGAACTATACATTGTTGTCTGTAAATCAAATATACCAATAACATCTTTGATAGGTACAACAACATTTTCTCCTAAATGTAAAAACATAAAGAATTCCTCCTTTAACTAGAGACTTTACCATCTTTAACTCTAAATATTTTAGAATTAGAATCTAAATACTCATGTATATCTGCAATACCTGTACAGGTAATTACCGTCTGAATATCTCCAATACTACTTAATATATATTTTTTTCTATTAAAATCTAATTCTGATAGAACATCATCTAACAGAAGTACTGGATATTCTCCAGTAATTTCTTTTATTATCCTTAAGGAAGAAAACTTCATAGTTAACACCGCTGTTCTCTGTTGTCCTTGGGATCCATAGCTTTTTGTCTCAACATTATTTATGAAAACAGAAAAGTCATCTCTATGGGGACCAATAGTTGATATCCCCTTTTCCATATCTCTTTTTCTATTTTTCTTTAATAAATCATAAAAATCATTTTTTATATCATCTAATTTCTTTATGGATGATTGGTATTTAAACTCAATATTCTCTTTTCCTAGTGTTATATCTTTGTGAATCTGCTCTCCATATAAATTTAACTTGTTTATATAGTCAAGCCTCTGTTTAATAATATACTCACCATATGCAGATAATTGTTGATCATATATATCCAATATTTCTCCACTTAAATTTCTATTCTTAAGAACAGTATTTCTCTCATTAAGAACTTTGTTATATTGAACTAAATTGTAATAATATTTTGGATTAAGCTGACAAAGTTCCATATCTACAAATCGTCTTCTAACGCCAGGTGAATCTTTTATAATCTTAAGATCTTCAGGTGAAAACATAACTACATTAAAGGTTCCAAAAAGCTCTCCAATTTTATTTATCTTGATAGAATTAACTTTTATAGCTTTTTTTCCATCCTTCAAAATATTTATATCAATCTTTTTATCTAGTCTATCTTTTCCCACGCTCAAACTCACGTAGGAACCATCCCCCTCCCAATTAATTAGTTCTTTATCCCTTGAAGTTCTATGAGATTTTGCAAATCCGCAATAATAGATTGCTTCAAGAATATTAGTTTTCCCTTGAGCGTTATCTCCCATAAAAACATTAACATACTTTCCAAAATCTATATGAAGATCTTTATAGTTTCTATAATTAATTAACATTAGTTTTTTAATAAACATACATAAACACCCATTTAATTATATCATAATAGATAAATAAACGCTCACATTTATAAAATCATCCATTTTAAACCACTTTATAATCTTCACCATTAAAAGTTACTATATCATCCACTCTAATCTTCTTGCCTCTTTGAGTACATATCTCTCCATTTACCTTAACAAGTTCATCTTGAATATATATTTTAGCTTCTGAACCTAGCGAAGCTGCTCCACACCATTTTAGAAATGAATCTAATTTTATAAATTCAGTATTTATTTTAACTCCTTCCATTTTTCCGCATAAATAAAGTATATTTATGCACACCTCCTATCTTATTAGTCTTACTGGTAAAACTAAGTATTTGTACGAATCAGTCTCTTTTGCCTTTATTATACATGGACTTACGCTTGAAGTCATTTCCATAATGACCTTATCGTCTTCCATATTCTTAAGAACATCTAAAAGATATCTTGAGTTAAATGCAATTTGTATCCCTTCTCCTTGCAAATTTATCCCAACTTCTTCCCTTACTTTTCCCAATTGAGAATTAGATGTTATTATTAAGTTCTCTTCTTGAACTTCAAGTTTAACTAAATTGCTATTACCCTCTTTAGCCATTAATGATGCTCTTTCAATACCATTTTGCAATTCTTGTTTATCCACAGATAAAGTAAGTTTATGTTCTTGTGGCAATAAGGAATTATAATTTACATATTTTCCATCCAATAATCTTGAAATTATTCTTGCTTGTTTTAAATTAAATAAAATGTGGTTATTAGTAAATGTTATATTCACTTGTGAATCTATATCTTCCAATATTTTAGCAACTTCATTTAGAGTTTTGCCAGGAATAACCACTTCTATATCAAAATCGCTATCTAAGTACTCAGATTTTATAGCAAGTCTATATCCATCTAAGGCTACAAGATTAAGTTTTTTATCTTTAATTTCAAATAAAATTCCCTGTAGGATTGGTCTTGTTTCATCTTGAGCTATTGCAAATGATGTACTTTTTATCATGTTTTTCAATATATTTTGTGGTACCTCTATTTGCTTTTCTTCATCAATACTTGGTAATGATGGGAACTCTTCAGCATTCATGAAAACTACATTAAATACTGACTTTTGGCATGAAATTTGTACAGTATCATTTTCAATAACTTCAATTCTAACATCTGAATTAGGAAGTTTTCTAATTATTTCTCCAAATATTTTTGAATCTATTACAACACTACCTTCTTCGATAACATCAGCATTTACTTTAGTTTCTATTGAAACATCCATATCAGATCCGATTAATGTTAAACCATCTTTAGTTGCATTTATGTATATACCTTCTAATATTGGCATAGTTGATTTTCCTGTAATTGCTTTTTGGGCAATTAGAATACCCTCTTGTAATTTTTGTTTTTCACATATAAATATCATGTAATATCCTCCTTATTTATAAACAGCTTAAAGTTTCCTAATAGAATAGATAGATATATATTTATTTTAGTAATAATAGTAGTAGAGCTTGGGGATATGTTAATAAGTGACTCTAGCCAAGCAATATCAACAAAACTTTATAAAAAAATAGTGTGGATAAGTCCGTAACTAATTGACCATCTTATCCACAGTATTAACTATAAAGTTTACGATTTGAAGTTATCCACAACTTATTATAGAGTTATTATGTACAGTTGTGAATTAATTTTGAGTTAGTTTCTTTGTTAGGTCTGCTATTGTATGTTGTAAGCTCTCATCTGTATTTAGATTTTCAGAAATTTTTTCATATGCATGTATTACTGTAGTATGATCCCTTCCACCAAACTCCTCACCAATCTTAGGTAGAGACATATCGGTAAGCTTTCTACTTAAATACATTGCAATTTGTCTTGGATATGCTACATTTCTAGTTCTTCTTTGAGATGTTAATTCCTCAACTCTTAAATTAAAGTAGCTAGAGACAATATCTTGAATTATACTTATAGTAATATTCTTACCTTGTTTTTTAGATATGATATCTTTTAATGCTTCAGTTGCTAAATCTACGGTAATTGCTCTATTTGTTAATGAAGAATATGCAACGATTCTAATTAGAGCACCTTCAAGCTCTCTAATATTAGACTTTATCTTAGTAGCTATATAAACCATTACTTCATTTGCAACATTTAGATTTTCAACGTCAGCTTTCTTTTTTAATATTGCCATTCGAGTTTCAAAATCAGGAACTTGAATATCTGCAATTAAACCCCATTCGAATCTAGATCTAAGTCTATCTTCTAATGTAGGTATTTCTTTTGGTGGTCTGTCTGATGATAGTATGATTTGTTTATTTGCATCATGTAATGTATTAAAGGTATGGAAGAATTCTTCTTGAGTTCTTTCCTTACCAGCAATAAATTGGATATCATCTATTAATAGAACGTCAACATTTCTATATTTATTTCTAAATTCTTCATTTTTATCATCCTTAATTCCTTCAATAAGTTCGTTAGTAAACTTTTCAGAAGAAACGTAAACTACCTTAGCATTAGGATTATTTTGCAATATATAATGTCCAATTGCATGCATTAAGTGAGTTTTTCCTAATCCAACACCTCCATATATAAAAAGAGGATTGTAGGCTTTAGCAGGTGACTCTGCAACTGCTAAAGAGGCTGCATGTGCAAATCTATTACTATTACCGATTACAAAAGAATCAAATGTATATTTAGGATTTAATGTAGCTGAAAGTTCATCATTTACAATGATAGTTTTTTCTCTTTTCTTAATTGTTGGTTTATTGTCATCAGACTCTTCTGTTGATAAATCAGAGGCAATTAAGAAATCTATCTTATATAACTTTGAGCAGATAGCTTCAATAGAATTTGCTACAAGATCTTTGTATCTTTTCTCTAAAATATCTTGAGTGAAGGAATTAGGAACACTAATCTTTATTGTATCTGACGATATAGAAACTGGTTCACAGCTCTTAATCCATGTATTAAAGCTGACCTCACTCATCTCGCTTTTTATAATATTTAATGTTTTTTCCCACAATTGTTTTAGATCGGCTTCCATTCGATATCCTCCAAAAAATATTTATAAAAATTTTTTATATAAAATATAGTTATCAACAACAAAATAACAACATATATACAAGTAATGTTAATAACTTATATTATGTTGATAATGTACATTGTTATTATTAACATGTGGATAAAAATAAAATCGATTATAAAATAAAAAAAATATCCACAGTATCTATATTGTAATAATAAACAGCCTAGAATTGAATAAAACAGGCTATTTATAGTAAGAATAATAAAAGATTGCTAAAAAAATTTTAAAAATTAAACAAGTTATCAACAATTTTGTCCACAGGTGTGGATAACTATTGGTTAATAACAAGTTATTCACAATCTCTTTATAATAATATCATATACGAATACAAGTATTCAATAAGTTATCCACAAAAATATATGTATTATATATATTTATCAACAATTAACTACGTTCTTGACACATTTATAGGATATATATATAATTAATAAGTAACTTAAAATTAGATAAGTATAGTTTTTACTATAAAAATAAATATCGAAGGGGGTGCAGTGATAATGTTCATGACATACCAACCTAAAAAGAGACAAAGAAAAAAGGAACATGGCTTCAGAAAGAGAATGAGCACTCAATCAGGAAGAAACATTCTTAGAAAGAGAAGACAAAAAGGTAGAAAGAAGTTAACAGCATAAGGGCCGCATTTTGTGGCCTTTTTTCTGCAAATGCAGGAAAAAAAGGAGTATAGAAATACCTATGGTTTATAGATTAAAGAAAAATATTGAGTTTAGAACTGTATATAGAAGAGGAAAATCATCAGCAAATGATTTATTGGTCTTATATATATTTAAAAATAGAAGAAATAAAGATGCAAAAGGAAATACATATAATAAAGTAGGGATTTCTGTAAGTAAGAAAGTTGGTAACAGCGTAGTAAGAAGCAGAAGTAAAAGATTAATTACTGAAAGTTATAGACTAAAGGAAGAAAATCTTCTACTTGGATATGATTTTGTTTTTGTAGCTAGAACAAGAATTAAGGATAAAAATTATCATCAAGTTGAAAAAGCAATGGATAATTTATTCAAAAAGGCAGGCTTATATAATAATGAAGAGAATAATGATAAGTCTAATTAAATTTTACAGGAAAAGAATATCACCAATGAGTGCACCAAGGTGTAAATACATACCTACATGTTCGCAGTATGCATTAGAATCTATAGAAAAATACGGTGCATTTAAAGGTGGATTTATGTCAGTTTGGCGAGTACTAAGGTGTAATCCTTTTAGTAAGGGTGGTTTAGATCCTGTTAAGTAATATTTATATAGGAGGAATTATATAGTTATGATGAATGTCTTTGCACCGATAACAGACTTTCTTAGAGTAATATTTAATATGTTACATGATTTTGTTGTTGGGATAGGTGTAACTAACGTAGGAGCATCATATGTATTAGCGATTACGCTATTAACTGTGTTGATAAGATTATGTTTATTACCGTTCAATATTAAGTCAGCAAGATCAACTCAAAAAATGCAAGAGGTACAACCAGAGATAAAGAAAATTCAAGAAAAATATAAAAGCGATCCACAAAAAGCAAATATGGAAGTAATGAAAATATATAAAGAGAAAAAGATAAGTATGACAGGGGGATGCCTACCAGCATTATTACCATTACCAATACTTATGGCTTTATATTATGTATTCTGGGATATGCCAGAGATAAAAGGTCAAGGTTTCTTATGGCTTACTGATTTAGGTAATCCAGACCCATATTTCATTTTACCAATATTATCAGCAATAATGACATATATACCTTCATACTTAATGACTAAGGCAAATCCTACTTCATCTGAAAGTGGTGGAATGAATATGGGGCCTATGAATATAGGTATGTCATTAATGATGGGATTCATGGCACTTAACTTCCCATCTATCCTAGTAATATACTGGGTATTAGGTGGAGTAATTCAATTATTTACAACTTATTTTGTTAACTATAGACCTGCTATGCTAAAAAAGAAAGCAGCGGAAGCAGTTGAGGCAGAAAAAGAAGCTTTAAGAGCTCCTAAATTTGTTATGCCAAACTATGAGGATGGAAGTAGTTCAAACAAAAAGAAAAAGAAGAAAAAGAAGTAGTGAGAATTTAACTTTATTTTTATAAAGGTGGGTGTATGTGGTATGAAGTCTATTGAAATGATGGGTAAAACCGTTGATGAGGCTTTAAATAAGGCTTTGGAACAATTAAATGTTAGTAAGGATAGGGTTGACATTAAAATAATTGATGAAGGTTCTAAGGGGTTATTTAATTTAATAGGTGGTAAACCAGCTAAAATCAAGGTTACAGTAAAAAGAGATTATATAGAGGAAGCAAGAGTATTTTTAAGACAAGTTTTAGAAAGTATGAATATTAAATCTGAAATTAGCATAGAAGAAGAAGGAAATATTATTTATATAAATCTTGCCGGATCTAATATGGGAACAATTATTGGATATAGAGGCGAAACATTAGATGCACTACAATACTTAGTATCATTAGTAGTTAATAAAAATCATGAAACTTCTTATAAAAGAGTTGTTTTAGATACTGAAAATTATAGACAAAAAAGAGAAGAAACTTTAAAAAGAGTTGCAGAAAAAACAGCTTATAAGGTAAGGAGAAGTGGTAGAGCTTACAAGCTTGAACCTATGAATCCTTATGAAAGAAGGATTATCCACTCTGTACTTCAGGGTAAGGATGATATTCGTACTTACAGTGAAGGTGAAGAACCTTATAGAAGAATAGTGGTAGATATAAAAAAAGAAAGTCGTTAAGACTTTCTTTTTTTATTTATATATGATCCTAGTTAAAAGTTAGATAACCTTATAGAATTATTTTTATATTAATTAGTAAGAAGATACCAGTGGAATCAAGGTTAGTTGATATCTGTATTATTTTAAGTTAATAAAATATATGTAGAATGTATTTGAAATTTATATATTTACTTTTAAATATGAAAATATTTAGGGTGTTTAATTGCGTTTATTTCTTTGACTAATTAATTAATGTTTTGTAAAATGGATATTAGTCTAAATGGGTTATAATATGAATAGAAGAATTACTTCTAAGGAGGATAACTAATGAAAGAATTTGATACTATATGCGGAATAGCTACACCTATAGGAGAGGGCGGTATATCAATTATAAGGGTGTCTGGAAGCATGGTTTTAGATATAATAGATAAAATTTTTAAGGGTAAAAACAATTCTAGTGTAAAAGATATGAAAACTTACACTATGAAATATGGGCACATCTATGAACTTGGAACGGATAATGTTATAGATGAAGTTATAATTAGTTATATGAAAGGACCAAGAAGCTTTACCGCAGAAGATGTAGTAGAGATTAATTGCCATGGTGGAGTCGTATCAACTAATAGAGTAATAGAAGAAATAATAAAATCAGGTGCAAGAATAGCAGAACCAGGTGAGTTTACAAAAAGAGCATTTTTGAATGGCAGAATTGATTTAAGTCAAGCAGAAGCTGTTATGGATATAATAAGAGCAAAAACTGATCTTTCGATGAAATCCGCAGTTATGCAACATTCAGGAGATCTTTCCCGGGAAATAAATAAGCTAAGAGAGTATATGTTAAACACATTAGCTTTAATTGAGTACTCAGTGGACTTTACAGAGGATGATGAAGAAGTAGATGAAACTATACCTTTAAGAGTAGGAGACCAACTACAGAAGGCTATAGAGGATATGAATAGCTTACTTAAGGGAGCAAATGAGGGGCGAATAATAAGAGAAGGTTTAAATATGGCAATAATTGGTAAACCTAATGTTGGAAAGTCTTCACTATTAAATGCACTGCTTAAGGAGAAAAGGGCTATCGTAACAGATATACCTGGAACAACTCGAGATGTTATAGAAGAGTTCATTAGTTTGGATGGAATTCCTGTAAAGATTACAGATACCGCTGGAATTAGGGAAACTGAGGACGTTGTAGAAAGAATCGGGGTAGAGAAGTCTAGAGAAAAGCTAAATGAGGCAGATTTAGTTGTATTAATGTTAGATAGATCAAGAGCTATAGATGAAGAAGATAGGGAAATAATTAAGAGCATACAGGATAAAAATTATATTGTTCTTCTTAATAAGGTTGATTTAGATTCAAATATTCATAATGAAGATTTAGATAATTTAAGTAATATAATAGAAATTTCAGCTATGACTGGTTTTGGAATTGAGGAGTTAAAGGAAAAGATTAAAGAGATGTTCTTTAGCGGAGAAGTTGATACTGAAAGCCTAATAATTTCAAATAGTAGACATAAGCAAGCACTTTATAGAGCACTTGAAAATTGTCAAGTTGCTTTAGAAAGAGTAAAATTAAATGAGTATTTAGACTTGATATCAATATATGTAACTTCAGCGCTAAAATCCCTTGGAGAAATAACTGGATCAGAGCTTGAAGAAGACTTAGTAAATAAAATATTTAGTGAATTTTGTGTAGGAAAGTAGGAGAAAAGAAAATGAGATATAATGCTGGTGAATTTGATATAGTTGTAATTGGTGCCGGGCATGCGGGGTGTGAAGCTTCATTAGCAGCTGCTAGAATGGGGTTAAATACATTAGTATGTACTATTAACCTTGATTCAATTGCTATGATGCCTTGTAATCCTAATATAGGAGGAACTGCAAAGGGGCACTTGGTTAGAGAAATAGATGCATTAGGCGGAGAAATGGGCTTAAACATTGATGATACATTTATCCAATGTAGAATGCTAAATACATCTAAAGGACCTGCAGTTCATTCCCTAAGAGCTCAAGCTGATAAGTTAAAATATCAAAATAGAATGAAAAATGTATTAGAAAATCAAGAGAACCTTCAAGTAAGACAGGTTGAGGTTACTGAACTATTAGTTGAAGATGGTAAAGTTACAGGAGTAGTTACTAAAAATGGTGCTATATTTAAATGTAAGGCAGTAATTTTGGCAACAGGTACTTACTTAAAAGGTAAAATTATAATTGGTGATGTAAGTTATAATAGCGGACCAAATGGGTTATTCCCTGCAAATGACTTATCTCAATCACTCTTAGATTTAGGAATTAGTTTAAGAAGATTTAAGACTGGTACTCCTGCAAGAATAAATAAACGTTCTGTTGATTTTTCAAAAATGATAGAGCAATGCGGTGATGATAAGATAGTACCATTCTCATTTATGAGTGATGATATAACAAGAGATCAAGTATCTTGTTACTTAACATATACTAATGAGGAAACTCGTAAAATAATTGAAGAAAATATCAGTAGATCACCTATTTATAATGGACTTATTCAGGGTATAGGACCAAGATATTGTCCATCTATAGAAGATAAGGTTATGAGATTCCCTGATAGACCTCAACATCAAATATTTATTGAGCCAGAGGGAGAAGATACACTTGAAATGTATGTTGGAGGAATGAGTTCATCATTACCAGAAGATGTTCAAATTAAGATGTTAAGAACTTTACCAGGATTAGAAAATGTTGAGATGATGAG
Source organism: Clostridium zhoujianii (assembly GCF_051590805.1). Lineage (NCBI taxonomy): Bacteria > Bacillati > Bacillota > Clostridia > Eubacteriales > Clostridiaceae > Clostridium > Clostridium zhoujianii. The sequence continues at coordinate 112,322 of NZ_JBPUTF010000006.1, read as the reverse complement.
AACGGCTTATGCAATTGAGTATGATTCAATTGATCCAACTCAATTAAAACCAACGTTAGAATTTAAGCATATAGAGGGTTTATATGGAGCAGGGCAATTAAATGGTAGTTCAGGTTATGAAGAGGCTGGATGTCAAGGTCTTATAGCAGGTATAAATGCTACACTAAAGATTAAAGGAGAGGAACCTTTAGTACTTACAAGATCTGATGCTTATATAGGAGTTCTTATAGATGACTTAGTAACTAAGGGTACTAATGAGCCCTATAGAATGATGACCTCTAGAGCTGAATACAGACTACTATTAAGACAAGATAATGCTGACTTTAGACTAACTGAAATTGGATATAAGGTTGGTCTTGTAAAGGAAGATAGATATAAGAGATTTATAGAAAGAAGAAATAAGATTAATAGTGAAATTGAGAGGTTAAAAAATCTTCAAGTAACAAATAGAAAAGAAGTAAATGAGTTCTTACAATCACTAGAATCTTCAGAGTTAAAGAAGCCTATAAGTTTTTATGAATTAATTAAGAGACCAGAATTAGACTATTTCTCTCTAGCAGAATTAGATGTTGATAGAGAGGATTTAAGCGATGATATAGGTGAACAAGTTAATATAATTGCAAAGTATGAAGGATATATAGCTAGTCAATTAGAGCAAGTAGGACAATTTAAAAAGTTTGAAAAGAAGCTTATTCCTGAAAATATAAAGTATGAAGATGTTAGAGGTCTAAGGACAGAGGCAATACAAAAACTATCTAATATCAAACCTATTAGTATAGGGCAGGCATCTAGAATATCAGGGGTATCCCCAGCAGATATTTCTGTGTTGTTAATTTATTTAGAACATCAATATGGTAAAAATAAGGAAAGTAATTAACTCTGGAGGTAAAGATGAGTTTTTATAATATAATGAAACAGGCAGCTAATGATGTAGGGATGGAGTTAACTGCTAATCAATATGATCAGTTTATTCAGTATATGAGATTAGTTCAAGAGTGGAATGAAAAAATTAATCTAACAGCAATAACTGAGGATGAAGATTTTATAAAGAAGCATTTTATAGATTGTATAAAAGCATTTAAGAGCAATGAGTTAAAGGAAGCTAAATCATTAATAGATGTAGGAACAGGGGCTGGTTTCCCTGGTTTACCTATTGCTATAATGGACTCTAGCAAAGAGGTTACATTATTAGATTCATTAAATAAAAGAATTAACTTTTTAAATCTTGTTGTTAAGGAGCTTGGATTAAAGAATGTAACAACTATTCATTCTAGGGCAGAGGATGGCGCTAGAAATAATGATCTTAGAGAAAAATTTGATGTAGCGACTTCAAGAGCAGTTGCTAATATGACAGTTTTATCTGAATTCTGTTTACCATATGTTAAGGTAGGTGGTAATTTTATAGCATTAAAGGGTCCTGCAATTGAAGAAGAGCTAAAAGGTTGTAAAAATGCTATAGGAACTTTAGGTGGAAAACTACATGAAGTGATTGAATTAGATATTGAAGATACAGATTTAAAGCATAATATTGTGGTAGTTAATAAGATAAAAGAGTGTCCTGTGTCATTTCCTAGAAAAGCAGGGATGATTACTAAAAAACCACTAAAATAATATGTTGTATTATGAAAATTTTAAAAACAATTTGTCTAACGAAAAATAAATGTAAAAAGAAGGAAATTAACGGCAGATATAGAATCTATAATTAGACAATAAAGTAAATTTATTAAGGATGGTTGAAGCAAGATGAGTAATGAAATAATAAGAGTGAAGATTGATGATATAATTCCAAATACATACCAACCACGTAAATACTTTCATGAAGAAGCTTTAATGGAATTGTCTCAATCTATTAGGGAGCATGGAATAATACAGCCTATTACTGTTAGAAAACGTGGAGCAATATTTGAACTTGTAGCTGGAGAGAGACGATGGAGGGCAGCTAGACTTGCAGAATTAGCAGAAGTACCTTGCGCCATTGTTGATATTTCTGATACTGAATCAGCACAAATTGCATTATTAGAAAACTTGCAAAGAGAAGATCTTAATTTTATTGAAGAGGCTGAAGCCTACTATAATTTAATGCATGATCATAACTTTACTCAAGAAGAAATAGCAACAAAGATGGGTAAAAAACAATCTACAGTTGCGAATAAGCTAAGATTATTAAAATTATCTCCACAGGTAAGGTCATTATGTTTAGAAAATGCATTAACAGAAAGACATGCTAGAGCTCTATTAAGTTTACCAGATGAAGCTCTTCAACTAAAGGTTATTGGAAAAGTTATTAAAAATAGTTTAAACGTAAAGAAGACAGAAGAATTAATAAATAAAGAATTATTAAAGATAGCTGGTAAGCAATTAAGTGGAAAAGGAAAGAAAAAAATTAAATCTGTTTTTCCAGCGAAATTGTATGTTAATACAATAAAGCAAGTATTTGATAAGTTTAATATACCAGCCGATTATAAATTTAACGATACAGAAGAATATATTCAAATTACTGTTAATATTCCTAAGAATAAAATGTAATAAAACGACTGAATTATGGTAGTATTTTCATCTTTTTATATATTTCAATGAAAAAGATGAGAATACTGCTTTTTTTATATAAATCTTCTTTTATTATTACATGATTATATATATAATATTATTATGGAAAGGGGGTGTAGGCTCTATTGATTAGAGCTTTATATGAAGGTAATTTGTGTATTTAATCAAAAGGGTGGAGTTGGGAAGACTACTACCAACATTAATTTATGTGCCTATCTAGCGATGGAAGGGTATAAGGTTTTAACTATAGATATAGATCCCCAAGGTAATACGACAAGTGGATTAGGATTAGATAAAAGAAATCTAGAGTTATCTATGTATGATGTTTTAACATCAGATTCACCGTTAAAGGATGTTATTCTAAGAAGTGATTTAGTACAAAATCTTTATATTGCGCCATCGACAATGGAATTAGCTGGTGCAGAAGTAGAAATGATTGAAAAGAAGGATAGAGAACGTATATTATTGAAGAAAGTAGAAGAAGTAAAGGATGACTATGATTTTATTTTTATAGATTGTCCACCATCATTAGGAATTTTAACTATTAATGCATTAACTTCTAGTAATTCGGTTCTTATTCCTATACAATGTGAATTCTATGCTTTAGAAGGTGTAGGACAACTGATAAACACTATACAATTAGTTAAAAAGTCACTAAATAAGGATTTAGAAATAGAGGGTGTTCTAATGACTATGTTTGATTTTAGAACTAATCTTAGTAATGAAGTATACAAAGAAGTCGAAAAGTATTTTGATGAGAAGGTATTTAAGCAAACTATACCAAGAAATATTAGATTAGCTGAAGCTCCAAGCTTCGGATTACCAATTATGCTATATGATGAAAAATGTAAAGGTGCTGAATCTTATTCAAACTTTACTAAAGAGTTTTTAGAAAGGCAAAAGTAGATAGGTGATTAAATGAGTAAGAAATTTGCTTTAGGAAAAGGATTAGGAGCATTAATTCCTGATGATATAGAATCTAATAAGGAAGAAAGCAATTTATTAATTCCTTTAAACAAAATTAAAAGTAATTCAGAACAACCAAGAAAAGCTTTTGATAATGAAAAAATTGCTGAGTTAGCTGAATCAATTAAGAATCACGGAATTATACAGCCGTTAATACTTAAGCAGAAAGGCAGTAATTATATTATTGTTGCCGGTGAGAGAAGATGGCGAGCAGCAAAGATGCTTAGCTTAAAAGAAGTTCCAGCTATTGTTATGGATTTGACTGATAAGGAAGTACTTGAAATATCGTTAATTGAGAATATTCAAAGACAAGACTTAAATCCTATAGAAGAAGCCTTAGCTTATAAAAAGTTATTATCAGACTTTAATCTTACTCAAGAAGAACTTAGTAAGAGAATAGGTAAGTCTAGAGCTACAATTACAAATACTATGAGACTAACAAACCTTGATGAAAGAGTTCAACAATATTTAATTGAGGGAATAATCACTGAGGGGCATGGAAGAACGTTATTAGGAATTGATGATGGAGATTTACAGTACGATATAGCACAAAAAACTATAGATGAGAAATTATCAGTACGTGAGCTTGAAAGACTTATTAAAAAACTCGGAAATGAGCAAACTAATAAGGAAGTGGAAGAAAGGTCAAAAGAATTAAATCCTTATTATAAAGATGTAAGAAATAAGCTACAAGATTACTTTGGTACTAAGGTTAATCTAAGTAGTAAAAAGAATAAGGGTAAGATCGAAATCGAATATTATTCAGAAGAGGATCTTCAAAGAATTTTAGACATAATTAATTTATAATGTTTCACGTGAAACATTTTGAAAGGATGAGCTAGAAGTGGAAAGTTTAATAAGTAGTTTAAATGATTATCTTCCGTATATATTAGGAGGAATGGCATTAATAATCTTACTTCTATTTATATTGGTGATAGTTTTATTCAAATCAATTAGTAAACTAGAAAATAGATATAGAAAATTAATGAGAGGTGCTAGTAATAAGAATTTAGAAGAATTAATAGTATCACAACTGGAGAATATTGAAAAAGCTAATGCTAATTCAGAAACTGCATTAGAGAAATGTGAAAGTCTATCATCCAAAATGAAAGAATGTGTTCAAAAGGTTGCTATCATGAGATATAAAGCCTTCGAGGATGTAGGTAGTGATTTAAGTTTCTCAATAGCAATATTAGATGATAATAATGATGGAATAATGCTAACTGGTATATATGCAAGACAAGAAAGTACAACTTATGCAAAACCTATAGATAAAGGTATATCTAGATATGATTTATCTGAGGAAGAAATTTGTGTTTTAAATGAAGCAATAAATAAAGATGCTAATGTAAAAGTGAAAAAGAAAAAATAAAAACTGAGTGAGAATATAATTCTCACTCAGTTTTTATATGTTAGGAAGAGTAAAAATATCGTTAATAAAATTATCATTATTTTTTTTATTACCGACACTCTTTAAAATGAAGTGGTATATTCCATTAGATATAGAATCAGCTAATGACATAACAGTATAGAGGCGTGTATTTTGTAAAACCATAAATTCAAAACTACCTGAAATATTAACGATTCCTGTTATACTCATCTCTCCAATGGGAGGTAGATCTTTACTTACAGCTAAACCTGGTAAAACTGGTTTATGATCAATAAAAACTTTTCCTATATTATTAAAGCTGCCTAAACAAGCATCGATACCTATAATATAAGGATCATCAAAGTTCTCATGTATTCTATTCATAATTGTAAGTAAGTTTTTTGAATGTATTGGGTTTTCTAAAGTTCCATAAATATAAAAGTTTTTTCTTTTTATGCATTGCAGTTTATATCCTATTAAGGGACCGAGAGAGTCACCTGTAGACCTATCCGTACCAATACATAAGAAAATTATAGAGCGATTAGATTTCACTATTGGCTTTAGCTCTTTATATAAATAATCTCTTATTGCTTCATAAGAGTTATGTGAGGTAGAATCAACTGAAAAACAATTATCCATAAAAAAGCCTCCTTTAATGGAATTATTTCCATTAAAGGAGGCTATTATTCATTTATATGAGGTTTTTGCCAATTTTATTTAGTACGGTTAAAGTATAGTCTATTTCCTCCTTAGTATTGAAAAAACCAATACTTAATCTAACAGTTCCCGTTGGGAAAGTATGTATGGATTTATGGGCTAGAGGAGCGCAGTGAAGACCAGCTCTATTCTTTATTCCATTACTATCTAAGTAAAATGAGGTTTCTGATGGATCTATGTCCTTATAGTTAAATGATATACAGGTAGTAGAATTATTATTATTATTAGTATCTCCATAAACAGTAATACCATCTATATTAAGCATACCATTTAAAAGGATGCCTCTTAGAAGTTTATTTTTATCTTCTATAGTATTTCTACCTATTATATTTATATAGTTAATGGCATTAGATAATCCTATTATGCCAGGCATATTTAATGTACCACATTCAAATTTATCAGGAAGAAATGTAGGTTGATAAAGTGAATGTGATAAGCTGCCAGTTCCACCACTTAAAATTGATGAACAAGAATCATTAAGCTTATCATCAATGATAAAGCCACCAACACCTTGAGGTCCTAAAAGACTTTTATGGCCAGTAAAAGCAATAGCATCAGCTTTAAGACTCTTCATATCAATATCTATGACACCAGCAGTTTGGGCTGTATCAATAATGAAAAAAACATCAAATTCACGACAAATCTCGCCAATAAGTTTTAAGTTTTGAATTGAGCCAGTTACATTAGAAGCGTGAGAAATAATAACAGCTCGAGTATTACTTTTCACTTTCCCTTTAATATCATTAGGATCAATAAATCCTTCCGTTGAGGCTTGGATTATATCTAACTCAATATTAAGAATTTCTTTACAATCTATTAATGGTCTAAGAACAGAGTTATGCTCCATTGAAGAAGATATAACATGGTCACCAGATTTTAATAGACCTTTTATAAGTAGATTTAAAGATGTAGTTATATTATTAGTGAAAATAACATTTTCACATTTATCATAATTAAAAAATTGAGATATTCTTTCACGAGCTAATAAAAGCTGACGATTACTTTCAAGTGAATTAGAATAATTTGATCTATTAGCATTACCGCCAATATTGATTAAGTAATCATATATTGAGTCAGCCACTATTTTAGGTTTTGGGAATGTCGTACTTGCATTATCTAAATATACATCCATAAAGACACCTTCTAACAAAATAATTTTATAGTCCCATATACTACAAAGACTATACCTAAAAATAATAGTACATAATCTAGAATTGAGGAAGTCTTTTTGGCTATATTTTTATTGAAAAGTCTAAAACCTTTTGTAGCTAGAAAGTTAAGTAGCACAAACCAACTTAAACTTCCAACCACCATGGCAAGGAAAGAGCAGATGAAATATAAATTACCCTTTGACCTCCAAACACTCATAACAGTTCCGCTTACCGCTAACCATAATGAGAGTGTCATTGGATTTAATAAAGTAATTAAGTAACCAGAAAATAGTCCCCCCCAATTTTCTATTATTAAATATACTAGTGGAATTAGTAGGATATCTTTTAGAGATATAATTAAAAATAATTAATATAATTCCTGATAGTATCCAAAAAGCACCTTCAAAGGAAGTGTCAATTGCAAAAAAACTTAATAAACCGAAGTTTATTATAAGTATACATGTTATATCAGCTAATATAGCCCCAATGGAAACCTTGAAACCTTCCATAAAGCCAAATGTGATTGATCTATTAACTGACTCTATTCCGGAGGGCCCTAGGGGGATAGAAACGCCAAATCCTGTAAAGTATCCTATTAACAATCCTATTACTAAATGTCTTAGTTTTATCATAATATGCTCCTTAAGATTTCTAATATTACTTACTAATTATAATGTAAAATATAATAAAATTCACCTTAATTTAACAAAGAATATTAATCTATTACTCTTACTTTATTAATATGAAAAAACATATATAATATAAATGTAGAGTTGTAATTATAGGAGGATAATATGAAATATTATATTATAGTATATAAAAATACCCACGAGGCAATGGAAGCAGATAAGAAGCTTAGTGAGAAGGGATATGACTTTAAAATAATGCCCACACCAACTTCAATAACACAAAGTTGTGGCATATGTACTAGATTTAGTGAAATAGATATAATAGAAGACATTATTGATTCTAATATTGTTGAGTATAAAAATATCTATATGAAAGATAGTGAGGGTTTTAAATTAATAAAATAAAGATAGGTGATTAATATGAAATTGGGTGCATTATTTAATTTCAAGACTGAAGCTACTAGTTTGGATTTAGGTATTATAGAGATTAGTATTTCAGATATAGAATACCTAATAGGAAAAGGAATAAAGATAATAGTAGTATTATTATTAATGTATTTTACTATTAAGATTGGAAATAGGTTGATTAATAAATTTGTAGATAGGCAAATTAAAAGTAATACGAAATTTTCAATGGATACTCAAAAAGCATTAACTATAGGAGAAGTCTTAAAAAGTATATTGAAGTACATGACATATTTTATTGGAGCAGCAATACTATTATCTGATTTCTTTAAGGGGGTATCCGTAGCACTAGCCAGTGTAGGTGGATTTGCTCTGGGATTTGGAGCACAAAGTTTAGTTAAAGATATAATAAATGGATTCTTTATACTCTTTGAAGATCAATACGGAGTTGGTGATCATGTTACAATAGGTACATTTACAGGAATAATAGAGACAATTGGAATTAGGACAACTGTTATTAGAGATTTTACAGGTGATATACACCTTATACCTAATGGATCAATAGTTCAAGTAACCAACCATTCAAGAGGTAATATAAGGTTTATTGTAGATATAGAAATAGCATATGAGGATAATATAGATAATGCTATTGATATAATATCTAATGTGTGTAAGAACTTTGAAGAAAGAAATGATGAAGTAACAGAGCCAATAGAGGTGTTAGGAGTAAACTCACTAAATCCATCAAGTGTAACAATAAGGGTATCTGGTAGAAGTAAGCCATTAAAGCAATGGAAAATGGAGAGAGAATTAAGAAAGGAAATAAAGTTAGCATTAGATAGGGAAGGTATAGAGATACCATATCCAAAAACTGAGTTTATACAAAAAGAAGAGTAGGAGGCATTTAATATGGTAGAGACTTTTAATTTAGGTGATATAGTAGAAATGAAAAAACAACATCCTTGTGGTACTCATGAATTTGAAGTCATAAGAGTGGGAGCAGATATTAAGATAAAGTGTACAGGATGTGGCAGAATAGTAATGATTCCAAGGGCAAAATTTGTAAAAGGTGCAAAAAAGATTGTAAAGACCTCTGAAGTGTAAAAAAAACTTGAAAAAAAACTAATTAGGTGTTAAAATTATTAATTGTAATCCCTGCTGTACAAAGTACAGCCGTTAGTCCGAGGGGAGGAGGTGAATTAGATGAGAAAGTACGAAACTATATTCATACTAAGCCCATCATTTGACGAAGAAGCTGTTAAAGCTAATATCGAAAAATTTAAGGGTGTAATAGAAAATGGTGGCGGAACTGTTGAAAATGTTGATTTCTGGGGTAAGAGAAAGCTTGCTTATGAAATTGCAAAAGTAAACGAAGGTTACTATACTCTAGTAAACTTTACTGCTGGTCCAGAATTACCAAGAGAATTAGATAGAATATTTAGAATTACTGATGGAGTTATCAGACACATCATCGTTAAAGAAGAAGCTTAATATGGAGGTATTGTAATGAATAAGGTTATTCTTATTGGAAGACTTACAAAAGATCCAGAATTAAGGTTTGCAGCTGGCAGCGGTACTGCTGTTAGTAGATTTTCTGTTGCTGTTACAAGACCTTTTAAGAAGGATGAGACTGACTTTATCAATTGCGTAGCATTTGGTAAAACAGCAGAAACAATATCCCAATACCTTACTAAAGGTAGACAAATAGCTGTTACTGGAAGCATTAGAACAGGTAGCTATGATGCTCAAGATGGAACAAAGAGATATACTACAGATGTTGCAGTAGAAAGCTTTGAGTTCATTGGTTCAGGCAACGGTGGAGCTAGGGAAAATGCAGATTCATTCAATGGTGGATACGGAAATTCAAATTCTGATTATTCAGCTCACTCAAACAACGATGCATTCGGTGGAGCGAGCTTCAATGATGACATAACTCCTGTAGATGATGGAGATATGCCATTCTAAATTTCAAGGTAAGGAGGAAAAAGTAATGAGAGATGCTAGAAGACCAGGCGGCAAAATGAGAAGATCTAGAAAAAAGGTTTGCGCTTTTTGTGTAGATAAAGCTGAAAATATAGATTACAAAGATGTTGCTAAGTTAAGAAAGTTCGTTACAGAAAGAGGTAAGATATTACCAAGAAGAATTTCTGGAACATGTGCTAAGCACCAAAGAGAATTAACTACAGCAGTTAAGAAGTCAAGAAACATAGCATTATTACCATTCACAACTGAATAGTAATAATAACCTCTGATTTTATCAGAGGTTTTTTTATTAAAATAAATATTATTATATGAAGCTTTATGGCTTCTTTTTTATACTTTTTGTAAATACTATAATTAATAAAGGTATGCATCAATACATATTATGGTAAAAACCTATAACATATGTTGCAATAGTTAGTAAAAAAAACTACAATATATATACAAGGAAAAATAGGGGTGAATTCAATGAAACACAAGGAACTTAACATAATGGCAAATGTTAAAATAATAGAAAACTTGAAAGCTCAATTACTTTGTATTGTAGGTGAATTTTTTAGATTATTAACTAAAGGAACTAATGTAGCTCAAGATGCTATAATTGATTGTATATCAGGTGCTATAATAATTCTTTATGTACTAGGGGAGAAGTTAGGATATTCATTATCTGAGATTGATCATACAATGAAAAATAAATTAGATATGGGGATAAAAGCAGAAGATGAAGTTGAGAAAGATGGAAAGAGTTTAAGTGAATTAAAAAGTTATATAAGCAAGAGAAGAGATTAGTATCTTACAGGAGGCTAGTATATGAAAAGACTTAAAGTTCTTAAGCCATATCTAAAGCCTATTGCACTAATTACTCTATCTGTAGCTTCCTGCTATAAAGGCTACGTTGCTATTGGAGCAATAATATTTTTGGTATATTTAATAGATAATTTCTATACCCTAAATATATATTGGAAAAAAGAAAGTGACATGAAACAATTTACTAGTTCTATTGATAAGAGTGTATCCGGTAATTTATGCAATTTAGCATTACCAGTGGCGCTTATTAAAGAAAATGGAGAAATTGTTTGGCATAATGAAAGATTTAACGATCTGAAAAAAGGCGAGGAGCTATTAGGTAAGAATATCGTAAGTATAGCTAGGGGTATGAATATAGATAAAGTAGTGAGGAATGAAGAGTCATCACACCAAAGATTAAAATATAATAGTAGGTTATATGATATTCATAGCACTAGAATAGTTAGAGATAAAGATGTTTTTATACTTGTATACTTTAACGATATAAGTGATTTAGTAGGTTTGGATAGTACAAAAGAAAGTGTAGTGTTAATCGAAGTAGATAATTTAAATGAGGCTTTGGATACAACAGAAGAGAATAATAGACCATTAGTTGTAGCGGAAGTAGAAAGAATGATTAATGCATATGCACATAAAATTAATGCAATGATAAGAAAATATGATACAAATAAATATATATTATCAGTGCAGGATAAGTATATCAAGGAACAGATAGAAGAAAAGTTTCCTATATTAGATGAAATTTCTACTATAAATAAAGGAAATAAATTAGAAGTTACATTAAGTATGGGAATTGGTAGAGGTGGTATATCTCCATTAGAGAATAACAACTTTGCTACAGTAGCAAAAGAGCTTGCCTTAGGTAGAGGTGGAGACCAAGTTGTAGTAAAGGATAATGAAGATATAAAGTTCTTTGGTGGAAATACTAAAGAAATTGAAAAGAGAACAAGAGTAAGAGCAAGGGTAGTATCGCATGCATTAAAGGAATTAATATATGAAAGCAGTAAAGTATATATATTAGGTCATAAGAATCCTGATATGGATTGTTTTGGGGCTGCTATTGCATTATCCTCTGTTATTAAACAACTTGGTAAGGAATGTAATATTATATTAAATAATGATACTAATCCAATAGAGTACTTCTTAGGAAAATTAGCAAAGGATGAAAGATATAAAGGTAGGTTTATATCTTTAGAAGAGGCTAATAAAGAATTGGATGATGAAACATTAATTATAGTTGTAGATGTTCACAATAAGAGCTATGTTTCAGATGTAGATATTGTTGAAAGAGCAAAAAGAAAGGTTATAATTGACCATCATAGAAGAAGTCCTGATATAATAGGAGGAGCATTACTAAATTATATAGAGGTATATGCATCATCTACGTCAGAAATGATCACAGAAATAATTCAATATATTGTTGATAAGCCTAATCTAACAACTGTAGAGGCTGAAGGTTTATTAGCAGGGATAGTTATGGATACTAAAGGATTTTCCTTCAAAACTGGAGTAAGAACTTTTGAGGCAGCTTCATTTTTAAGAAATATGGGAGCTGATACCATACAAGTAAAGAAGATGTTTACTGATAATTTGGAAGATTATCTATTAATTGCAGAAACTATAAAATCTGCGGAAGTAGATAATGAAAATCATACAGCTATAGCTGTATGTCCTAATAATGTAGATACAGTTATTGTTGCAAAAGCAGCAGATGAAATGCTTAATATTTCAGGTATTTTAGCTTGCTTTGTTCTAGCTAATATAAATGATGATATTTATATTAGTGGTAGATCTGTAGGTGATATTAACGTACAGGTGGTGTTAGAAGCCTTGGGAGGCGGAGGACATATGAATATTGCAGGAGCAAAATTATCTGGTATTACTATAGATGAAGTTATAGAAAAACTAAAAGATTCAATGACAAAACATTTAAGGGTGGGTGAATAGACATGAAAGTAATTTTATTACAAGATGTTAAAAAGATAGGTAAAAAAGGTGATGTTATTAATACATCAGATGGATATGCGAGAAACTTTTTATTTCCAAGGAAATTAGCTCAAGAAGCTACAGATGCAAGTCTTCACATATTAAATAATCAAAAGGAAAATGAAAGAAAGCAAAAGTTGGCTGAAATAGAAGCAGCACAAAAGCTAGCAGGAGAGCTAAAAGGCAAAGAAATAAGAATAACTGCTAAAGCTGGAGATGGTGGTAAGCTATTTGGAGCAATTACGAGTAAAGATGTAGCAGAATTAATAGATGCTCAATACAAAATAAAAGTAGATAAGAAAAAAATAGTAATGGATACAATAAAAATCGTTGGCGGATATGAAATAGAAGTTAAGTTATATCCTCAAGTGTCGACTAAGATGAAAGTTATTATTGTTCCACAAAATTAAGGAGGAGTAATATTGAAGTTTCATGAGGAAGCAAGCTTCTTACAAGAAGTATTAGATGGAAACTTGTCTCAAGAAGCTCAGATTAATGTGTTATTTGAGATATTAAATAATGTTTTAGATCAAGGAGCAGTTAGAGCAAGGACAGTAAAATATAAATTACAAAAGTATACAAAGTCAGCAAATGTTTGTGAAAGAGCATATGCATTAAATATGATAGCCTCAGATGGAAAGGGTATGGATGTTATACCTAAAGAGGAAGAAGTAAATAAGGTTTTAGAAAATACAGTGGATTGGATAGCTGAAGAGATTGCTCGTAAGTACGTACAAAATCAGATTGAATCTAAAGTAGAACAGTCTATTATGGAAAAGCAAGAAAAGTATATAGACGAAGTAAGACTTTCTGTTATAAAAAAGCAGAAGGGCAGCGAAAATAATAAGACTAAAAAGAAGTATGAGGATTTAGTTAATCTTGATGAAAAAGTAACGAATAAGAATATAATGAGCGTTTTAAGGCCAGAAACTTTAGATGAAGTAGTAGGTCAAGAGAGAGCTATTAAATCTCTTATTTCTAAGTTATCATCACCATATCCGCAACATATTATTTTATATGGACCTCCAGGGGTTGGTAAAACTACAGCAGCTAGAATAGCATTAAATAGAGCTAGAGAATTAAATTTTACCCCATTTGATGATGATTCTAAGTTTGTTGAAGTTGATGGAACTACATTAAGATGGGATCCGAGGGAGATTACAAATCCTTTATTAGGGTCAGTACATGATCCAATATATCAAGGAAGTAAAAGAGATTTAGCTGATATAGGAGTTCCAGAACCAAAGCCAGGGTTGGTTACAGAGGCTCACGGTGGAGTTTTATTCATAGATGAAATTGGAGAGTTAGATAATATACTTCAAAATAAGCTATTAAAGGTTTTAGAAGATAAGAGAGTGGAGTTCTCCTCATCATACTACGATCCAGATGATGAAAATACACCTAAGTATATTAAGTATTTATTTGACAAAGGGGCACCAGCAGATTTTGTTTTAATTGGAGCAACAACAAGGGAGCCAGGAGAAATAAATCCTGCTTTAAGATCAAGATGTACAGAAGTATATTTTGAACCATTAGCTGCAACAGATATACAACAAATAGTTATAAACGCTGCTAATAAGTTAAAGGTAAAACTTGAAGAAGGTGTTGCTGAATATATTAGTAGATATACTATTGAGGGGAGAAAAGCTGTAAATATTTTAACTGATGCTTATGGATTTGCTTTATATAGTGAAAAGAGAGCAGAGGTTGAAGGTTTTGAAATAAAACTTAGTGATGTTGAAGAAGTAATTTCAATAGGTAGATATACTCCTTTTGAAAGAGATGATTATACTGATAAATTTGAAATAGGTCATATATACGGATTAGGTGTAAGTGGGTTTATTGGTTCAACTTTAGAAATAGAAGCAGCTGTATTCCCAGCAAAGAAAAAGGGTGTAGGATCAGTAAGATTTAATGAAACAGCAGGTTCTATGGCAAAAGACTCTGTATATAATGCAGCATCGGTTATTAGAAAATTTACTGATAAAGATATAAGAGATTATGATATTCATGTAAATGTAGTTGGTGGAGGAAAGATAGATGGACCTTCAGCAGGTGCAGCTATAACTGTATGTGTTATAAGCGCATTATTAAATAAACCTTTAAGACAAGATATTGCAATTACAGGAGAAATTTCTTTAAGAGGAAAGATAAAACCTGTAGGAGGAATATTTGAAAAGGTATATGGAGCTAGAAGAAAAGGAATAAAGCTAGTATTAGTTCCGAAGGATAATGAAAAAGAAATACCAAAAGGCTTAACAGATATTGATGTTAAAGCTGTCAGTGATATAGAAGAATTATTAGAAATAGTATTTAAATAAGAAGAGGGGAGGGTTACTTTTGGACGCTCCAGTAATGAGAAGTTTGCCACAAAGTATAGAAGCGGAACAGTCTGTAATAGGGTCTATGATTATAGATAAATCTGCAATAGCGCAAGTGGCAGAAAAATTAGGAGAAGATGATTTTTATAGGGATGGTCATAAAGTTATATATAGGGCAATATTTGAAATGTTTAAGAATGATATGGCTGTTGACCTTCTGACCCTATTAGAATATTTGAAATCAACTGATCAATTAGAACGAGCTGGTGGAGTAACATACATTACTGAAGTAAGCTCATCAGTACCTACAACTGCAAACTTATCTTCATATATAAAGATAGTTGAAGAAAAGTCTATTTTAAGAAGGCTTATTAAGTCAGCTACAACAATTATTGAGGATAGTTATAATAAGCAAGGTGAAGTAGAGGAAGTCTTAGATCAGGCTGAAAAGAAGATATTTGATATAGCAGAAAAAAGAACGACTAGTGATTTTGAACCATTAAATGTTGTACTAGAAAGAGGTTTCCTTGAAATAGAAAGACTATTTAATAACAAGGGAGAAATCACAGGAGTAAGTTCAGGATTCAAAGATCTAGATGCAAAGACATCTGGTTTCCAAAAGGGGGATATGGTGCTTATAGCTGCCAGACCCTCAATGGGAAAAACAACATTTGCCTTGAATATTGCAGAACATGCAGCACTAAGAGAAGGTAAGAGTGTAGTTATATTCTCACTAGAAATGTCTAAGGAGCAGCTAGCATATAAGTTATTATGTTCTGAAGCAAATGTAGATTTACTTAAGCTTAGAACAGGTGCTCTTGAAGATAAGGATTGGGAAAATATAGCGAGGGCTACGGGGCCTTTATCTAAAGCTAAAATGTACATAGATGATACAGCAGGTGTATCTGTAATGGAAATGAGATCTAAATGCAGAAGACTTAAGATGGAGTATGGTATAGATTTAATTATGATTGACTACCTTCAATTAATGTCCGGATCTTCTTCTGAAAGTAGACAACAAGAGGTATCTGAAATATCAAGATCTATTAAGGCGCTAGCTAAAGAAATGGAATGTCCAGTTATAGCATTATCACAGTTATCACGTGCTCCAGAACAAAGAGCTGACCATAGACCAATGCTTTCGGATTTAAGAGAATCAGGCTCTATAGAGCAGGATGCCGATGTTGTTATGTTTTTATACAGAGATGAGTATTATAATAGAGAAACTGAAGATAAGAATACTGCTGAGTGTATAATTGCAAAACAGAGAAACGGCCCAGTTGGTACTGTAAAGATGGCCTTCTTAGGTCAACTTAGTAAGTTTGGAGATTTAGATGTTGTTCATCAAGAATAACAAGTGATTTGGGGGATTTATAATGAATAAAAAAATTGGATTTATTGGCTGTGGCAACATGGGTGGGGCTATGGTTGGAGGATTAATTAATTCTGGATTTCAAAGACCAGAAGATATAATTATCTCTACAAGAACAGAAGAATCAGCTAATAGCTTAAAAGAAAATTTAAAGGTTAATACTACTTTAGATAATAAGGTTGTAGCAAAGGAAGCAGATATTCTATTTCTTGCAGTAAAACCTAATATGTATAAGAAAGTTATAGATGAAATTAGAAGCTATCTATCAAAGGATAAGCTTATAGTTACTATAGCAGCAGGAATAACTATTGATGATATGGAGGAATGGCTAGGAGAAGGCTATAAGATAGTTAGAACTATGCCTAATACTCCAGCACTTGTAGGAGAAGCTATGTCTGCTGTGTGTCCTAACGTAATTATAACAAAAGAAGAGCTTGATTATATATTTAATATATTTGAAAGTTTTGGTGAATGTGTAGAGTTAGAAGAGAAAGATTTTCATGGATTTATAGCATTATGTGGATCATCACCAGCTTATGTATTCATGTTTATTGAAGCAATGGCTGATGGTGCAGTTAAGCTTGGAATACCTAGAGCTAAAGCATATAAGATGGCTTCACAAAGCCTTCTAGGCTCAGCTAAAATGGTTTTGGAGACAGGAAGGCATCCAGGAGAATTAAAAGATATGGTTTGCTCTCCAGCTGGAACAACAATAGATGCAGTAGCAGAGCTTGAAAAGCAAGGGTTAAGAACTACTGTTATAGAAGCAATGGTTAAATGTGCAGATAAATCTAAATCAATGTGATAAGTATATAAGAAGAAGTTAAGTAATACAGCACTTAACTTCTTTTTTATATTTAAAATTAAATTTTATTTACTTTAGTTCTAATAGCGGCTTCTTTTACGGCTTCAGCTACCATTCTTTGAACCTTTAAGTCAAAGGCTTTTGGAATAATATTATCAGCTGTAAGCTCCTTTTCATCTATAGCATTAGCAATAGCATATGCAGCAGCAACTTTCATCTCTTCGTTTATCTCACTTGCTCTTACATCTAAAGCGCCTCTAAATACTCCAGGGAAGGCTAATACGTTATTAATTTGGTTTGGATAATCGGATCTACCTGTACCAACAACTCTAGCTCCAGCATCCTTTGCATCCTCTGGGAATATTTCAGGAGTTGGGTTAGCCATTGCGAAAAGGATTGAATCTTTATTCATTGATGCAACCATTTCCTTAGAAACTATATTTGGCGCAGATACTCCAATAAATACATCAGCATCCTTCATAGCATCCTTTAATAATCCTTTTTCTTTGTTAGGATTAGTTATTTCAGCTAACTCTCTTAAAGCATCATTTTCTAATTCAGAGTCTGTAGTAATTATTCCATTAATATCACACATTACAATATTAGATACCCCAGAAGAAAGTAATAACTTACAGATTGCAGTACCAGCAGAACCAGCGCCATTTATAACAATCTTCAAATCTTTTAATTCTTTATTCACAATTTTTAAGGCGTTTATAACACCAGAAAGAACAACTATAGCAGTACCATGTTGGTCATCGTGGAAAACTGGTATGTCTAGTTTTTCCTTAAGTTTTTTTTCTACTTCAAAACATCTAGGTGCAGAAATATCTTCTAGGTTAATTCCGCCCAGTGATGGGGAAATTCTAAGGATTGTTTCTACAATCTCATCTACATTTTTAGTATCAAGAACTATAGGATAAGCATCAACATCTCCAAACTCTTTAAAAAGTACACATTTTCCTTCCATTACAGGTAATGAGGCAAGTGGTCCAATGTCTCCTAATCCTAGAACCGCAGTTCCATCAGATATTACCGCAACAGTATTACATTTTCTTGTGTATGTATAAGCCTTAGTAGGATCTTTGTGTATTTCTCTACAAGGCTCAGCCACACCAGGTGTATAGGCAAGGCTTAAATCATTAGCATTATTTATAGAACATCTTGACTTTATTTCTAATTTACCTTTTAATTCCTCGTGAAATTTTAAAGCTTCTTCGTATATAGTCATATAAGCACCCCTTTTCAATATTTAAATGGTGAATAATAGCCCTGTCTATATAATCATACACATATTATACGAATTATTCATTAAATTTGCAAAAAAATATTCGATTACTATGTTGACCTATGGGTCTCACTTTGCTAGTATGAAATATGGAGATTTTTCATAAGGAGGCAATGTATATGTCAGCATTTATTGTTTTAGGCGCTCAATGGGGCGATGAAGGAAAAGGAAAGATGACGGATTATCTGGCAGAAGAGGCAGATGTAGTAGTTAGATTCCAAGGAGGTAATAATGCAGGTCATACTGTAGAGGTTGGAGATAGACAATACAAGCTTCACTTAATACCTTCAGGTATATTATACGATGACAAACTAAATGTAATAGGTAATGGAGTTGTAGTAGATCCTAAGGCTTTATTTGAAGAAATAGGATACCTAGAGAAAGAAGGAGTTAAGGTAACACCTGATAAGCTTATAATTAGTGATAGAGCTCACTTAATTATGCCGTATCATAGAGTGTTAGATAAATTAAAAGAAAAGGCTAGAGGCAAGAATGATATAGGAACTACCGGTAAAGGTATAGGTCCTTGTTATACAGATAAATTTGAAAGATGTGGTATTAGAGTATGTGATTTAATGCACGAAGAAGTTTTCGAAGAAAAGCTTAGAGAGAACGTGGCAATGAAGAATGATTACATCACAAAGGTTCTTAATGGAGAACCACTTGATGTAGAAGAAATATTAAGTGATTATAAAAACTTTGCAAATAAATTAAGACCATTTGTTAAGGATACATCAGTACAAGTATATGATGCTATTAAAGCAGATAAAGATGTTCTATTTGAGGGTGCTCAAGGTATGTTACTAGATATAGACCATGGTACATATCCATATGTTACATCATCAAATACTACAGCAGGTGGAGTAAGCAACGGCGTAGGTATAGGACCTAATCTTATAACTAATGCAGTGGGTATAACTAAAGCTTATACAACAAGAGTTGGTAAGGGGCCATTCCCAACAGAATTAAATGATGAAACTGGAGAATGGATTAGAGAAAAAGGCCATGAATATGGTGTAACTACAGGAAGATCAAGAAGATGTGGTTGGTTAGACTTAGTTATAGTAAAATCAACAGTTAGAGTATGTGGATTAACATCTTTAGCAGTAACAAAGATTGATACATTAGCAGGACTTGAGAAAATTAAGGTATGTGTGGGATATAAATTCGATGATAAAATAATTGATTACTTCCCAGCTAGCTTAGAAGATTTAGCTAAGTGTGAACCAGTATATGAAGAGTTTGATGGATGGGATGAATCAGTTGCAGATGCAAGAAGTTATGAAGAGCTACCTGCAAATGCTAAGAAATACCTAGAAAGAATTGCAGAGTTTACAGGAACAAAGATTTCAATTGTTTCAGTTGGTCCAAAGAGAGATCAAACAATGAGAGTAACAGAACTATAATTTATTATATTTTAAGAAGACTTTTTATTAAGAATAAAATATAATTTATTTTAGAACAATAACTATAATTAGCTACAAAGAGGTGATATGAATGATAACTAAGGATATGACAATTGGAGAAGTAATTAAGGCAAATCCAGATAAGGCAGAAGTTTTAATGAGTTTTGGTATGGGATGCGTTGGCTGTCCATCAGCACAGGCAGAAACTATAGAAGAAGCTGCTATGGTACACGGACTTAATTTAGATGAGTTAATGGAAGCATTAAATAAATAATGAAAAAATTAAAAGGAAGCAATTTGCTTCCTTTTAATTTTTTATTTTAATAACAGAAACATCTTTTCTTTGAAGTTAAAAAATCTAAGAATTTATTTTCATAATCAGTAAATAAATAGTTTTTTCTAAAAGCAACGTAATAATTAAATGGTATATCTAACTCTTCAATATTAATTTTTTGTAGAGTACCAGTTCTTAATTCATGACTTACAACAGATTCGGGTAAGAAGGAGTATCCCCTACCAGAGGCAACTGATGATTTAATAGATTCTAAAGAGTTTAAAGAAAGTAATATGTTCAAATTACTTAAAGTTAGAAGATTCTCTTTTAGTGACTTTTCTAATAAAGCTAATATACCAGAACCTTCTTCTCTTAAAATTAAAGGTATTGAAGTTAATTCAGATAGGGATATAGAGTTTTTCTTGGTATTCTTTCCGCCAACCAATATTAATCTATCTGACATTATAGGAATCGTAGATATATTATCTGGTACAATCATATCTTGAATTATTGCTATATTAGTAGTGTGGTCCATAAGTTTCTTCAAGACATTAGAGGAATTATCTATCTCCATAGAAATATCAATATTAAAATGAATTTCTTTGAAGGTATATATACTACAAGGAAGTATGTGTTCTCCAATACTTTTGCATGAAGAAATAAGTAATTTAGATTTTTTATTCTTAAGGTTTTTCAAATCTATTTGCAAATTATCTTCTAATGAAAGCATGCTATGTGCATATTCGTAGACAAGAGATCCCTCCTCTGTTAATCCAACGCCTTTATTACTTCTATTAAGAAGTTTTGCACCAATTTCATTTTCTAAACTTTGCAATTGCATACTAAGTCCTGGTTGAGTTAAATGTAATTCCTTTGCTGCCTTAGAAATGCTATTAAACTTCACAGTAGTATAAAAAGAACGTAGAGATACTAAATTCATATAATCACTTCCTAACCGTATTATTGTAAATATAGTCTATATTACTAATGCAAAGGATGTCAAATTAGGAAATGCTGTTATAAGGATTAGTTATAATGGATAAGGAGTTGTTATTATGAAAAGGGATTCACATATGTTATTATTGAGAAGGATAAAAATTTAACAATGTATACTGATTAGTTCAAATAAATGGAGGCGGGATATACATGGGAAAGAAAATAGTTATAGTAGGTGGAGTTGCTGGAGGAGCATCAACTGCAGCTAGACTTAGAAGACTAGATGAGAGTAATGAAATAATAATGTTTGAAAGAGGACCTAATGTTTCATTTTCAAATTGTTGCTTACCATATCATCTAAGTGGAAAAATCGAGGATCATGAAGATTTAGTGCTAATGAGACCTGAAAATTTCTTTAGTCAATATAAAATAGATGCAAGAGTTTTTAGTGAAGTTGTTTCTATAGATAGAAAGAATAAAGAGGTAAGGATAAGAAATGTAGTTAGTGGAAAGGAGTACACCGAGAGTTATGATAAACTAGTACTTTCACCAGGGGCTAAGGCTATAGTACCGCCTATAAAGGGAATAGATGAAGTAAATGTATTTACAGTAAGAAATGTAGTTGATATAGCTAAACTAAATTTCTTTATAAAAGGTAACAACAGTAAGAAGATAACTGTTATAGGTGGTGGATTCATAGGGGTTGAAGTTGCTGAAAACTTAAAAGAAGCAGGATATGATGTTACTTTAGTAGAAGCAATGAATCAAATAATGAAGCCATTTGACTATGATATGGTACAAGTATTACATAAGGCTATGTATGACAATGGAATAAATCTTATTGTTGGTGACAAGGTTAATTCATTTGAAAAGAATTTAGTTGTACTAGAGTCAGGAAAGAAAATAGAATCAGATGCTGTAGTTATGGCAATAGGGGTTATACCAGAGACTGACCTAGCTAGAGAAGCAGGATTAGAAATAGGACAAACTGGAGCTATAAAGGTTAATACTAATTATATGACAAATGATAAAGACATATATGCAGTAGGAGATGCTATAGAAGTGCATAATGCATTAACAAACACAGTAACTAAGCTTCCACTTGCAGGACCAGCTCAGAAGCAAGCAAGATCAGTAGCTAATCATATTCATGGACTACCTGTTAGAAATACAGGATATATTGGTTCATCATGTATTCAAGTTTTTGATTATAATGGGGCATCTACAGGATTGACAGAGGGACTGATAAAAGCTCTAAATATGAACATTAATTATGAAGTTGTTAGAGTAATACCCCAAGATAAAGTTGGGTTAATGCCAGGAAGTGAGCCACTTCATTTTAAATTAATATTTGAAGTACCTACAGGGAGAGTACTTGGTGCTCAAGCAATAGGAAGAGGAAACGCTGATAAGAGGATAGATGTAGTAGCTACATTAATTAAATTTGGTGGAACTGTTTATGATTTAGCTGATTTAGAATTATGTTATGCACCGCCATTTGGGACAGCAAAAGATGTTGTTAATCATGCAGCATTAGTAGCTACTAATATTCTTCAAGGGACATTTAAGCAAGTATATGTTCATGAGGTAAGAAATTTAGTTAAAAACAATGGATACATAATAGATGTTAGGGAAGAAGATGAATATGAATTAGGTCATATTATTGGTGCAAAAAATATTCCGTTAAGTCAATTAAGAGATAGAGTAAATGAAATACCTAAGGATATACCAGTATACTTACATTGTAGAAGTGCACAAAGAAGTTATAATGCGTCATTAGCATTAGGTCATTTAGGGTTCGATAATATTTATAATGTTTCAGGTGGATTTATGGGAATAAGTTTCTATGAATATTACAATGATATGATAACTGGAAGAGAAAAAATAGTTACAGATTATAATTTTGATTAATAAAATGTAGAGCCTATTATAGGGGCTCTTAAAATTGGAAAGGTATGATTGATAAATAACAAACAATATGAAAAGTTATAAGCTTTTATATAAATTAAAATACTAAGGAGGATACTATGAAAAAAGGACAAGTATTTATCGGAGTTGGAATTATAGCTGCAATTACTACATTTATAATTACTAAATATGCAGATAAAAGTAATTTAGCATTATTCTTAATTACAGGATTGATGTTAGGATACATATTACAAAGATCAAGATTTGGTTTCGCTGGTGGAGTTAGAAAGATATCAATGACTGGTGATGGAAGCTTAACGAAGGCATTATTATTTATGTTTGCTATTACAGTAATAGGTGCAGCTGGAATTCATTATGCAGCAGCACAAGGTGGTGCAGAAGCTGCTTTTAGAGCTGCTAAGGATGCAATAACTATTCCTGGTACAGGAAGTGTTTCTGCAATTACTATAGGATTCATATTAGGTGGTATATTATTTGGGATTGGTATGATAATTGGTGGAGGATGTGCTTCAGGTACATTATCTGATACTGGTGAAGGTTCAGGAAGAGGTTTAATAGTATTAATATTCTTCTGCATAGGTGGCATGCTTGGAACATGGCATTTACCATCATTAAAGAAGACTTTCTTATATGAGAATGGTGTTACTGTGTATTTACCAGATACTTTTGGATATGTTGGTGCTGTATTAGTTTCTTTACTACTATTATTAGGATTATATTTTGTTGTTAAGATGTATGAAGGTAAGAGAAAGAAAGCTGGTACTTATGTAGCAGAAGAGTATCAAGATTGGGAAAAAGAAGTTGAAGAAGATAAAGAGTTTAAAGTATTTAGTTACAAAACTTATCATAAGTTATTTATTCAAAGATGGTCATTCTTTACTGGAGCAACTTTATTAGCAATAGTATTTATATTTATAATTAACACAACTAAGTCAAGTTGGGGTGCATCAGGACCATATACTCATTGGGGAGTTTGGTTATTTAGTAAGTTAGGTTTTGACTTTGGTGCTGTAGAAGCATTTAAGGGAAGTGTTAAAGTTGTTAATAGTGGAATATTAAGTGATCCAGTTTCAGTAAGAAATATTGGTATTATATTAGGAGCAGCTATTTGTATGTTATTAGCTGGAAAGTGGAAATTCAATATAAACTTTAAGGCTAAAGATGTTGCATTTTATGGACTAGCTGGTATACTTATGGGATATGGAGCGAAGCTTGCAGGTGGATGTAATGTTGGTGCTTTATTCTCAGGAATAGCTAACCTATCTTTATCAGGATGGGTGTTCTTAGTAGCACTTGTTGTTGGGGGATTAGTAGGGGTTAAGTTAGTTAAGAAGTTTAATATACCTGCATAAGTCATCACTCTTTTTATAAAATGAACCTGTTGTTATTAATATAGACCTATGTGGAGTTCTCCACATAGGTTTTCTTTACTAAATATAAAATAAAGTAGGTAGTAAGTATGAAGAAATATCTTAGTAAGTTAGATGTATTTTCCATTGTAGTTGGTGGAATTATTGGATGGGGATCATTTATGCTTCCAGGAACAAAATTCTTGAAGGAAGCAGGAGTTATAAATACAGCTATAGGATTAATTTTAGGAACATTATGTATTGTGATTATAGAAAGAAACTATGAGGTAATGATGAGTACTCAGAATGAAGAGGGGGGAGAATTTTCATATACATATAATAATTTAGGGAAGAAGCATGGCTTTATAGTAGGTTGGTTCCTTACATTAGCATACTTCACTATGATCCCTTTAAATGCTACTGCTTTCCCATTAGTTATTAAGAAGTTATTTGGAGGTATATTAGAATTTGGATACCTATATAATGTAGCAGGATATGATGTATATATAGGGGATATTCTTACATCTACTATAGTTATCTTAGCTTTTGCTTATTTAAATATAAAGGGATTAAAGGAAAGTAGTAAGGTACAAAATGCAATAATATTTGCGCTAATATCCATGGTTTCAATTGTATTTATTGGGATGTTATTTAAGGGACAAAGAGGTGTATTTATAGAAACTTATATTAAAGATTACAGCTTTAATATAAGTGGGATAGCTAGAGTACTAGCAATAACGCCTTTCGCATTTGTCGGATTTGATGCTATACCTCAATTAAGTAAAGAATATAATTTTTCAACTAAAAAGGCATCACGTATTGCTGTCATATCAC
This sequence comes from Clostridium zhoujianii, assembly GCF_051590805.1. Classification (NCBI taxonomy): domain Bacteria; kingdom Bacillati; phylum Bacillota; class Clostridia; order Eubacteriales; family Clostridiaceae; genus Clostridium; species Clostridium zhoujianii. The sequence goes on along the minus strand of NZ_JBPUTF010000006.1, from coordinate 87,251 downwards.
TATTTATAGGAACTTTAATTTATAATTTATTAAACATAATAACAGCATTAGCATTTACGCCAGAACAGGTAATAGGCCTTGAGTGGGCAACTGGAAGTGCTGTATTAAGCACATTAGGAAAAGGAGCATTTTTCATGCTTATTATTGCTCTATGTGCTGCAGTATGGAGTGGTATAAATGGATTTATGATTTGTAGTTCTAAGTTATTAGGTTCAATTTCAAAATATAAGATGCTACCAGATAAAATAGGAGAGACAAATAAAAATGGAGTATATAGAAATGCTGTATTGTTCCTATCATTCATAAGTTTAATTGCTCCATGGTTTGGACGTGAGGTTATTACATGGATTGTTGATATGTCATCTTTAGGTGCATCTATAGCCTATTTTTATGTTTCATTTATAACATACAAAAAATGCAGTAATAATATAGGAAAGTTATTTTCTGTTTTAGGAGTAGTAATTAGTGTTATATTTATATTATTGTTACTTTTACCTATGTCACCAGCGGGTTTAGGAAAAGAGTCTATAATCTCTTTACTGGCATGGTGCTTAATGGGAGTTATGTTCTATTTAAAAGTTAGAAAAAAATAAATATAAAGAGAGTGTATCAAAGTATATCTTGATGCACTCTCTTTTATAATTGTATAGTTATATAAAATTATAAAAAATTTAAGGTGGTGAACATGGAATTATATGCTATTTGTGATAAAATACTTATTATATAAGAGGTGATTAATATGTTAAACAAATTTAGTAAAGAATATGAAATAAATTATTATGATGTAGATTATAAATTAAAATGTAAATTATCATCTATAGTGAATTTTCTTTGTGATGTAGGCAATTATCATGCGGAAAGTCTAGGAGAGACTATAGAGAGTTTAGTAGAAAATAATTGTGCTTGGGTATTTTATAAGTACGATATAAAAATCAAAGAATATCCAAAGTATAGAGATACTATAACTGTAGAAACTGAGCCTATTGGATTTAAAAAGTTTTATGCATATAGAAGCTATTATATCAAGAATTCAGAAGGGAAATTGTTAGGAGAAGCTATCGCTTTATTCTTCTTAATTAATATAGAAAAGAGGCGCCCTATGAGAGTGTTACCAGAGCAATATGTTAGATATGGGGCAGATGGAGATCTTAAAAAAAATATTGAAATGGAAAATATATTAAAGTTAGAGAAGGAAGATCACTATAAAGATTTTAATATAAGATATAGTGATATAGATTCAAATGGTCATGTAAATAACGTTAAATATATAGAATGGGCTATTGAGTCTGTTCCTGTAGAGGTTATTAAGGATTATGAGTTAAAGAGAATAAAAGTTGTTTTCGAGAAAGAAACAACATACGGAGATACAGTTCATGTTTCAGCACAAGTAATAAGAAATGAAGAAAATGAGTTAGTAACAATTCATACAATAAAAAGTGAAGCTGGAGTTGAGCTTACTAAATTAGAAGGTAAGTGGGTAAAAGAAAAGGAATAGCTTAAACGCTATTCCCAACTAAAAATCCTGAACTCCAAGCCCACTGAAGATTAAATCCTCCACAATCCCCATTTACATCAAGAATTTCTCCTGAAAAATATAAACCAGAAACTAATCTTGATTCAAGGGTTTTAGGATTAACATCCTTTGTATTTATACCCCCAACTGTAAGTTGAGCACTGTTAAATCCATTTGTATCTGTACATGTAAATATCCATTCTTTAAATCTTTTACATAATAAGGATTTGTCTTGCCAATCTAATTCATAGCATGGCATATGAATATTTGAAATTCCAATATCCTTTAAGAAGATTGGAATAAGTTTTTTATTTATTACTCCAATAAGTGCATTTGAAATACTTCTATGAGAGAAAATAGCTAAGTGTCCTTGGACAAAATTATCAACATCATCAATAGACATTTTAGGCAACATATCTATCATTAACTCAACTTTTTGCTTTTTGGCAATAGATCTGGAAGCTATTGCGGATAATTGAAGTATAGGTGGACCAGATATCCCATAATCAGTGAATAATACTTCGCCTGTATCTTCTCTAATTATTGAATCATTTACAATTACCGATACTTTAGCATCGAATTTAATTCCTGCTAGAGCCTTTAAATGTGGATAATCTAATTTTAATTGAACTATACCAGGAAGAGGTTCTATTATTGAATGACCAAATTCCTTTGCTAATTTATAGCCGGTTCCATCAGAACCAGTTTTAACAGCTGATTTTCCTCCACAGGCTAAAATTAATTTTCCACATGTGAATAAAGATAGCTCTTCGTTATTTGTGGATAACTTAAAAACTTTATCCTTGTGGATAGATTTTATTTTACAATCTGTATACACAGGAATTTCTCTTTCCTCTAAAGATAATCTAAAGATATCCACAACAGAAGAGGCTTGCAAGGATTGTGGATAAAGTTTACCTTTTTCCAGTTCTGTTAATGGAAGTCCTAAAGACAAGAAGAAATTTTTTGTATCTTCTATAGAAAAATTATTTAAACAGTCTGTATAAAAACCATCATTTCTACTGTGGTAGGTAGGATATGGGTATGCAATTGTAGAATTAGATATATTACATCTACCATTACCTGTTGTTAAGATTTTTTTTCCTATCCTATCAGTTCCTTCAATTATTGCTACATCTTTTCCAAGATCTTTTGCTACTATTGCAGCCATCATGCCAGAAGCACCGCCGCCGACAATAATGATATCGTGATGAATCATAATAAATTTATCTCCTTAATATATGTTATAAATAATTCTACCACAGTAATATTACCTATTAAAGATAGGAATAATACTATTGAGGTGATTAGCTATGAAAGTTAAAGTTATTGGGGAACATAATGATAATGGCAAGGAATTTAAAGTTAGGAGAATGAATTATGATGAAGTTATAGTAAATTATCCTACAGGAACAGGTTTATATACATATAAGTATAGTGAAGTGGAGTTGATTAGTGAGGGAGAAATTGACGACTTTCTTATTAATAATATGGAGTTTTTAAGAATTAAATTGAATAGGGGAATATCGATATTTTTTTACAAGGCATTAAAAGATTCTTTTGAAGAAGAGTTAAAGGAGGAGTTAGAGGACCTAAATTTACTTAGGGATAAATATAAGGTTAATAAGAGAGGAATATGGGAAAAAGAAATAATATGTGTGATTAATAAAAAATTACCTGTAAAAGTAATAGCTTCAGGACAAAATTTTAAGAGAGAAGGATATAGTATTTCTATAAATAATATCCAGACTGGAGATTTTTTGAAATCTGCATTAGATGAAATTAATAAAATAAAAGAAGAAATTAATAGAAAAGAAATGACATTATTAATGTATGATAAGGCCATAAAAAACCTTAAAGAAATTGAGAAAAATGAAGATATTCAATATTAATTTAAGTTGGAAATATAGTTAAAATAATAAGGTTTTTAAAAAATATAAAAAAAATTATAAAAATGTGTTGACACAAATAATTAAATTCTGTATTATAGTCTATGTGGTCAGCGCCGAGCAATATCGGTAGAGACACAATGACAATTTGGCTCCTTGGTCAAGCGGTTAAGACACCACCCTTTCACGGTGGTAACAGGGGTTCGATTCCCCTAGGAGTCACCATTATTACTTTGGGCGCATAGCTCAGCTGGGAGAGCATCTGCCTTACAAGCAGAGGGTCACAGGTTCGAGCCCTGTTGTGCCCACCAAAGTAAATTTTATGGCTCAGTAGCTCAGTTGGTTAGAGTGCCAGCCTGTCACGCTGGAAGTCGAGGGTTCGAGTCCCTTCTGAGTCGCCATTTAAATTGCTGGCATGGCTCAACGGTAGAGCAGCTGACTTGTAATCAGCAGGTTGTAGGTTCGATTCCTATTGCCAGCTCCATTTAAATTTTCAAACAACCTATATGGCTCCTTGGTCAAGCGGTTAAGACACCACCCTTTCACGGTGGTAACAGGGGTTCGATTCCCCTAGGAGTCACCATTATTACTTTGGGCGCATAGCTCAGCTGGGAGAGCATCTGCCTTACAAGCAGAGGGTCACAGGTTCGAGCCCTGTTGTGCCCACCAAAGTAAATTTTATGGCTCAGTAGCTCAGTTGGTTAGAGTGCCAGCCTGTCACGCTGGAAGTCGAGGGTTCGAGTCCCTTCTGAGTCGCCATTTAAATTGCTGGCATGGCTCAACGGTAGAGCAGCTGACTTGTAATCAGCAGGTTGTAGGTTCGATTCCTATTGCCAGCTCCATTTAAATTTTCAAACAACTATATATGGCTCCTTGGTCAAGCGGTTAAGACACCACCCTTTCACGGTGGTAACAGGGGTTCGATTCCCCTAGGAGTCACCATTTTTTACTTTGGGCGCATAGCTCAGCTGGGAGAGCATCTGCCTTACAAGCAGAGGGTCACAGGTTCGAGCCCTGTTGTGCCCACCAAAGTATGGCTTAGTAGCTCAGTTGGTTAGAGTGCCAGCCTGTCACGCTGGAAGTCGAGGGTTCGAGTCCCTTCTGAGTCGCCACTTAAAAAAGCATCAATTATTTGATGCTTTTTTGTTTTTAATATTTTAACAAGATAAAAATGTGGAGAAGATTATTACAAATAAAAATCTTCTCCACATTTATTTTATCTATTATTTTTTAAGTTAAGTGTGATTCTTATATCCTCTGAATAGAACTTACATAATTTAAAATCCCCTATTAGTCGTGAACAGATTCTCTCACTATATACTTGAGTTATGCTTGGTAAAGAAAGATTGGTTGAAACTAACATTTTTTTATTTCTTAATAACTTTTTATTTAATAAATTAAATAACTCTGTAACGGAGAATTCATTCTTTTGCTCTGCACCTAAATCATCGATTATTAATAAATCACAATCTAATAGTAGTTCTTCTAGATTAGAGTTATTGTTAAATCTAATATCTCTTAAGTCACTAATAAGCTCATCTGAAGTTTTATATACTACCAAATATCCTAAATCTAAAAGCTCTTTAGCTATACAATAGGATAAATAAGTTTTTCCACTTCCAGGATTACCATAGAATAGTAAGTTAGTATTTGAAGTGTTAAAGTTAGGAATATACTCTCCACGAATATATTCTAAAGTATTCTCCATATTTTTTCGTGATGAATATTTCTCATCACCTATCTTACGTTGTGGAAATAAGCTTATATCAAAACTATTAAAGTTTTTAACTCTTAGTGTATCCTCTAATAAAGAATTCTTATAATAGAGTTTAATTAATTTTTGTTTGTAGCAAGAACATCTTTTTGTTGCTATAAATCCTGTATCCTGGCACTTCTTACATCTATAATGAAGATTTAGGTATTCAGGATCGTAGCCTTTAGATACAAGCATTTCACATTTCTTCACTCTTAAATCTGTGATTTGATTTCTGTATTCAGATAAAGTTTTTTCACTATCCTTTGATTGTAATATAGATAAAGATAGTCTTAGAGATAGCTTTTGAATTTTATTATCTATTTCTAGAATTTCAGGAAATAGATTTTTTATTTCAGCTTTCCTATCTTTAAGTAATTTAGCTTCTTCATCTCTTATTTTTGTATATATATCCATAAGTTTAGATTGATAACCATTAATCATCAGTATCCCATCCTAACAATTTCTTTTCTAAAGAATCATAGTCGTAGGATCTTGGCTCGAAGTTATTAAATCCACCAAGGTTAGAACTAGTATTCTTTGGAGAGTTTCCTTTATTATAAGTATTTTTATGCTGTCTATCTTTAATAGCAACATCTTCTAGAGTTTTAATATTATCCTTAAACCACTTTGATAATATTCCGTCTATGTATTTAAAATCTGCACGATTAAGACGTTGGAAACAGATATCACATGCTTTTTGAATTAATTCTAAATCAAAGTTATATGTGGAAATCCATTTATCAAGCAAATCTTCTTGAGGTTTCATTATCTCTGTATTCTTTAATCCTAGGTAAGTTAGTATTTTTCTAATTTTAATCCATTTATCTTCTGTTTTCTTGATATAGACTTGAACTTCTTCAATAGTTTTAATACCCATATCATTCCAAGCTAAAGCTACTTTTTCTATATATCTATAATCAGTTTTACCCTTTGATGCACAGTATTCGATTAAAATTAATATAAGCTCAGAAGAAAAAGAAAAGTCATTTTGCCATCCAAGGTATATTTCCATTTCTTTAGTGGAAAGGGTTCTAGCAAGAATCTTTTCAATATCTCTAAGCATATCTGTAGTTTCAGAATTATTAAGTGCATCTAGTAGATTTACATCTTTAGGATTATCAGTTGGATCATCTTCTAAAGACATGAATTCAATACTGAAGTTATTCATCTTGTCGATAGGGGTTAATTTAATAACTCCTTGCTCATTCCAATAGTTTAGCGCATTCATAACATCGGATTCTAATAAATTTAAGGAAGAAGCTAGTATAGAACCATTTACACCTGGTTCACTAGAAATATTGTATTTTAACATAAGTAAATAGACTTTTACAAATTCTCCCCTTGCCTGAGGCATGTATTTTTCGATAAAAACATTGCTGACAGGAGTGAAGTTGAAATTATTATTTTTAAGCATGAAAGTGCTCATTAGCTAACTTTCCCCCCTTTTCTATAAATAAAGAATGTTATCTATTCAAATTATAGTAAATATTATGTTCAAGTTAATTATAGCAAACACCAAAAGGTATAACAACTTATGAAAAAATATATAAAATGTATAAAAATTTAATTAGTGGGAAAAGTAATTTATGTGTTTCTAAAAGAAGGGATGATGTATGATTAGTAGAAAAAAAAGAATTGTTTTAATATCATTATTAAGTATTTGTATTTCACTAATATCAGTGGAATATATTTTCGGAGAAGAGGAAAGTATATATGAAATATACTTTAAGGAGAGAGTTGTAGGTTATTATGATAATAAGTCTGAAGCCAAAGAAGTCTGTTCGAATGAAGTTTCTAATATTAATAATAGATTATCTGAAGTTAATCTAACAGCTAATGACTTTAAATATAAAAAAGTTGGAAATGAAGTTGCTGTAAGTAAGAAAGATGAAATTAGAAATAATATATTAGGTACATTAAATGGGGAAGCAACATTAATAAAAATGAGCATAAAGGATAAAGATTATGGAGTAATAGCAACAGAAGATGAGGGAAAAAAGGTTTTAAGAAAATTAGGAGAGTTATATATAGAGAAAAGTAATATAGAGGAAGAGAACATTTTAGCTATTGATATAAAATCCAATATAAAATATGAAAAGGTAAAAACAAGTATTAAGCTATTAGATTCCATAGAAAATATTGCAGATAAGATTTGGAAGGAAAATAGTGATAAATCTATTGTTGATGTAAATATTAAGTGCAAAGAAAACAGAGTAGAGGAGATAGCACCAAACACTAAGATTATTAGTGAGAGTGATATGTATATAGGGGAAAGCAAGACTGAGGAGGGGGAAGTAGGTAGCAAAGAAGTGTTAGCAGAGGTAACATATAAAAATGGTTTAAAGATAGGTGAGAATGTATTACATGAAAATGTGATTGAAAATAGTAAGGATAATATTATTTATAAAGGCAGCAAAAATCCAATAGAAGATGGATTTGCATTTCTAGAACATCCTACTAGAGGAGGATACATAACATCAAATTTCGGTAAACGGTGGGGTAGAAACCATAATGGATTAGATATTGCTCATAAGATAGGCGATCCTGTTTACTCTGCCTTGGATGGAATAGTTAAAGAATGTCATTATGAGAGTGGGTATGGAAATAAAATATTAATAGAGCATGAAGGCAATATTGAAACTATTTATGCTCACTTAAGTAAGTTTAATATAAGGATTGGAGATGAAGTTAAAAAGGGTGAATTGATAGGTGAGGTTGGAAACACAGGTAGGAGTACAGGTCCACATTTACACTTTGAAGTAAGAGTAAATGGAGCACCTGTTGATCCTACAGGATATATTACAAATTAATTTAGTAGCTTACTTATATTTATAACCCCCTCTCCTTGTTGAAATTTTGAGAATTCTCCAAGTTCACAAGATAGCTTTAATATAGAAGATATATCTTTGAATGATAAGCTTGGATTATTTTCATATAAAAGTGCACAAATACCACTAATGAATGCGGTTGAAAGAGAAGTTCCACTAAAAGTTTTATAGGAGGCTTCAAGCTTAGTAGGATATAGCTTGAAGCCTTCTTTTTCGGAAATATATGCTGTATCTGCATTTAGTGATGTAATATTCACACATGCAGCGCTTAGATTTGGCTTGTTACTTTTGGAATAGGGACCGGCTGATGAATATTTATAAGGCTTTAAAGATAAAGCAGTATCTACACCAGCAACGGTTATACATGTATCTAATGTTGCAATACCCATTATTGAATTATTTACATTTGAATTACTACCACTAGGTACTATTGGGACTATGCCTATTTCATTTGCTTTTAAGAATGTACTATTAAAAGCTTCTATAACTTGAATATTATGTGTTAACAACTCAAAAGGTAGACAGAGTACCTTTATATTATTAATTTCAGAATTTCTTATTAGTTCTTCAATAGCAAATAATACATTAGAGGCATATCCCTTACCTAACTTGTCAAAAGCTTTATAACAATGAATTTGAGCGTGAGGTGCAATGCCTTTGTACATGTTATTAGAAGAGATTCCACTACTGGATATAAGACCTGATATGCAGGTGCCATGTCCATTATCATCATAGGGGAATCGTAATTCATTAATTAAATCTACAAAATTAGCAATTCTATTAGATGGATTCAAAAGGTCTGGATGGGGATAGACACCACTATCTACTAAGCCAATACCAATACCTTTGCCAGAAAGGCTATACTTTTCAGAGATATGGACTTTATTTGCAGTAGACACACTCATACCGCAAAGAAATAGATATTCATCAAAGCAAATATGTTGGACTTCTGGGTACTCTATAAGTCTTTCAATAGAAGGGCCATCAAGGCTAGCACAAACTATATCAGAGTACTCAAGAGAATGAATAACCTCGCCCCTATAGGAAAGTACCTTCTTTGATACACCATCTCTAAAGTTTTTACATTTGATTAAAATTCTATATTTCTTATAGCTTTTGTTTGATAAATAATACTTTAAGTTTTTATCTAATTTATTTCTAGAAGAAAACATACTAAACTCCTATTAATTACTTCTTTATATATTATATAGGTATGCGTAGTTTTGTTAATATAGCATAAGATAGGATCTGGTTTTATATACTCATAAAATCTTATAGAGTAAAAGCAGTTGTCTATTTAGACAACTGCTTTTAAAATTTATAAGTTTCACCTATATTAATTAACTTTATTTTTTCATCTTTATAATTATCAAGAATACTATAAGTTTCATCAAAATCCTCAAGGGATATCCTAAAAGTCTTATAATGAATAGGAATCATGGCGTCAGAATTCATTTGAGAGAACATCTTATAGCTTTCTTGTGGAGTACAATGCATGTATGAGAACCTATCTGGCTTATAGCAACCTACAGGCATTAAAGCTACATCACATTTCAAATCATTATAGTCATCTGTATAGGCTGTATCCCCTGCAAAAAACACTTTCTTATCATTCTTTTCAATTAGGAAAGAATGACTTTCATCATCTATTCCAACATAAAATCTTCGCCCATCATGATTGGCTTTAAGTGAAGTAATTTTAATATTATCGTCCTCATAAATTTCACCATGTCTAAGCAGTATAACATTTTTGTAGCCCAATAGTTTTATTAAGCGTTTATATCCTTTAGGAACTATAATAGTAATATTTTTATCAAGCTTTCTTAAGGATGGAAAATCCATATGGTCCATATGACCATGAGATAGTAATATATAGTCTATCTTAGTATCTTTTAAATCACTAGGTTTTTCTACAACTCTTTTAAATATTCCTAAGGTATTAGATAAAACAGGATCAGTAAGAATAACTGTTCCTGATAAATTAATTAAGGTTGTAGCGTGACCATACCAATGTACAGAATTATTTACAAGAGTATCATTTAGGGAAGAATCTCTTGGAATAAAGTACTGATGTATATTATTTAAAGTTAGTTTAGATAGAAATTTTATATTACTAAAAAAGTTCATATTAGTTCTCCTTAAATCAGTGTTTCCATTTAAATACTATAATACCAATAACCATAATTGCAACCCCTAATATTTCTTTAATACTAAAGTTTACTTTTTGGCTATCAAATAATCCAAAGGCATCTATCAAAGCAGCAGCAAGTAACTGAGCAACAAGAATAATTCCTATGCCGTAGGTTGCCCCCATACCTCCAATACTTTTCATTACAGTAAATATTATTATTACTCCAAGGGCCCCACCTAATAAGTAAAGTTTATTAACATCTCGAAGTTCACGGTAGCTTCCCTTTCCTAAAAAGAATGCTATTATTAAAGTTAAAATTAATCCACTGGCCTGAACAAGTACATTTGTTTCCCAGATTCCAATTTTCTCTCCAAGTCTAGTATTAAATACACCTTGGAGGCTCATAGCAATTCCAGAAATTATTGCGAATATTATTGGCATCATTATTTCATCACCTCAAGGTTAGTATTCCCAGAGGTGAGAAGAATATAAATAAAAGCCCTCTAAAAATTAGAGAGCTATTTGTATATTTCTAAAGTTATAAAAACCATCTAGGATTATTTCTTCTGAAAATCCTAGGCTAATACCTAAGCTAAAATAGTCTTCAATCAATGTTATAAAATGGTCCTTTGAAGGTGATATTATTAAATCATTTATGTCTATATATAAGTTTAAGAATTGGTCACTTAAGCAATATTCACTAGGTTGTAGTGTGACTTCTTCAACACTATCATAGTTATTATCCAATCCAAGTGAAAGAATTTGTTTTAAACAAGCTATGTATTTTTGGAAAATTATATTTTTGTCAAGGATACTGTCATCATTAAGCCAATACTTATAGCACTTAGTCTCATTAGCTAATTCACTCATCTTAATTTGAAGTTGAAGATGCTTTCTAGCGAATAACTTATATTCACTTAAAGTTGTGTCAATAACTAATTTACTATTGGCTTCCTTTTGTATCTTAAACAAATTTGAAATTTGCATATTTACATCCCCCTTAATTTTCAAGGCAATCCATCTTTATATATTTTACAAAATCTTTAAAATAAAGAAAAGGGCAGAAAACGAATACAAAATAAATATTTTTTAAAAAAGCAAAATATTAAAAAAATTCCTAATTAATTATAGTATTAATTAGGAATTTTTTATTATACATTTTAAAAATCTTTTAACGTATATGTTTTTAAACAAGTTTCTTTTTTGTTATTAGATATCTTCCAAAGTTCAACCCTATCAATTTTAAGAGTTAAGTTCTTACCATCTTTCTCAAGAGGATCACAAGCACTATCATTTTCATGTTTTTTACTATCTTTATTAAAGTAATTAATATTAGCCAAAGATATTGCTAGTTCTTCCTTAGGAGAGGATTTAAGATTAAATCCATGTAATTCAAGTGTATCTGTTAATGATCTACATATTTTTCTTATGTAGCCTATATCTTCTATTTTTAAGTTTATAGTCCTCATAGATTCACATATAGAAACATTGTCACACAGTTCAATCTTAAATTTCTTGTAGGGTTTAAGTACTTTCTCTATTATTGGATTTAATTTTTCAACATTAGGATTTTCCATTACATTTAAAGCTATATAAGGAATTGGTGAATTTCTATTAGCTCTAAATTTTTTAGAAAACTTCCGTTGAATAGGTGTTATAACGTTATAAGATTCTTCGTCAAAAAGTGCAACAATATAGTATTTCATAGCAAACCTCTCATCTGATAATATTATGTATATTAAATACATACAATCTTTGTTATAAATTATAACATATTACCATATATAAAAAAATAGAATTATCATTATTAAGGTTTATAAAGAATAGTGTTAGTAGGGTTAGGGCAAGAATTAAGATAATATATAGTTAATATTAAAAAAACAACAAATTGGCATAAAAAAAGGATTTAAATAAATATAGTTTATGATATAATGAGTAAGATAGAAATTAATTAAAATAGGACTATAATGTCTGAGTACTAAATATTTGGATAATTTTATGATTTTTGGGAATTTTAATATATATAATCTGTGAATAAGGGTGAATTGGATGGAAAGATTGGTAATTAACGGAGGAAAGGCTCTTAGGGGTTCTGTTGATATAAATGGAGCTAAGAATGCTGCAGTAGCTATTTTACCTGCTACAGTGGCTGCGAGCAAAGGCAAGTGCATAATAGACAACATACCTGATATAGAGGATGTTCATTGTTTAGAAAGAATACTTGAAACATTAGGTTGTAAGGTAAATAAGATTGATAATAATACATTAGAAATAGACAGTACGGATTTAAATAACTTCAAAGCATGTACAGATGATGTTAGAAGAATGAGAGCATCATACTACTTTATAGGGGCCTTATTAGCAAGATTTAAACAGGCCACAGTTGAACTACCTGGTGGATGTCCTATAGGGGTAAGACCTATAGATCAACATATAAAAGGATTCGAGGCTCTTGGAGCGCACGTAACTATTGAGCATGGTGCTGTAACTGTAAAGGCGGACAAATTAATAGGAGCTAATATATTCTTTGATGTTGTTTCAGTTGGAGCAACTATTAATGTTATGATAGCAGCGACCTTAGCAGAAGGTATGACGACCTTGGAAAATGTTGCAAAGGAACCACATGTAGTTGATGTTGCTAACTTCTTAAACTCTATGGGGGCTGATATTAAAGGTGCAGGAACCGACGTAATAAGAGTTAAGGGTGTAGAAGAACTTAATGGATGTGCATATAGTGTTATACCTGACCAAATTGAAGCAGGTACATTTATGATAGCTGCAGCAGCTACTAAGGGAGATGTAACTATTACTAATGTTATACCTAAGCATTTAGAGTCAATAACAGCTAAGTTAACTGAAATGGGAGCTATAGTTGAAGAAGGTGATGATAGTATAAGAGTTGCTGTTGATAAGGAACTTAAAGGAGTAAACATTAAAACAACTCCTTACCCAGGATTCCCAACGGACGTACAACAACCTATGTCATCATTATTAAGTACAGTTCCAGGTAGAAGTTTAATTACAGAATCTATTTGGGAAAATAGACATAAGCACATAGATGAATTAAAGAAGATGGGTGCGAACATAAAGGTTGAAGGTAGAGTAGCTATAATAGATGGAGTTAATAGACTTACAGGTGCTATAGTTAAGGCTACTGACTTAAGGGCAGGAGCAGCAATGGTTATTGCAGGTCTTGTTGCTGAAGGAAAAACCGAAATTACAAGCATAGAACATATTGATAGAGGGTATCCTCATATAGAAAACAAATTTCAATCACTAGGAGCGGACATATACAGGATTGAAGAATAGATGGGGGAAAATTAAATGAAGTTTTGCTCATTATACAGTGGTAGTAGCGGAAATAGTATTTTTGTTTCTTCAAAAGAAGCAAAGATACTAATTGATGCAGGGTTGCCAGGTAAAAAGATAGATGAAGCGCTAAATTCTATTGGAGAAAATCCAAGAGATTTAGGGGGTATTTTTATTACACATGAGCATAGTGACCACATCAAAGGAGTAGGTGTACTCTCAAGGAAGTATGATATTCCTATTTATGCAAATGATAAAACATGGCTAGCTATGGAAAGTTCTATAGGAAAAATAAAAGAACATAATATAAAAATAATGGATAGAAGAAGCACCGTTGATATCGGTGATTTAGCTATAAAGTCTTTTATCATACCTCATGATGCAATAGCCCCTGTAGGATATAGCGTTGTTTGCGATAACAAAAAAGTTAGCGTTGCTACTGACTTTGGTACATTTACAGAAGAAATTTACAGTAATATTAAGGACTCGGAAGTTATTCTATTAGAGAGTAACCATGATGTTAATATGTTAAAGTTTGGGCCATATCCGTATAGCCTAAAAAGAAGAATTTTAAGTGAAGTTGGACATTTATCAAATGAAGATTGTGGTAAGGCTATAGTTGATATAGCTAAAAACGGTCTAGGGAAAAAAATAATATTAGGACATTTAAGTAATACTAATAATCATCCTGACTTAGCCTTCCAAACTGTGCTAAGTGTTGTACAAGAGTATGGTATTAAGCAAGGAGAAGATATATTACTTTCTATGGCAAATAGAAAAGCACCAAGTGAATATATAGAGTTATAGTCTGAAAGAGGATGATGATTTGGATAATCAGTGTATTTATGCATGTTCAGAACATGTAGATGAAGGAATAGACGAATATGTTAATGAAAAAGAAACTTTTCCTATTTTAAGTGAATGTACTAGTGGGAGATGCTTTAGTTGTGATAATAATTCCAATTATAAGATTGGTTAATTATAGTTGAAAATAATGTTCTAACTTAGTATAATTTTTTATATTAAGTGGAAGAAAGAGGAGAGAAAACATGAGTTTATATAAGAATTGGACAGATATGGTCGTTGATTATGTTAAGACTAAGGGAGAAGAAGCTTTCTGGACAGAATATAGTGAAATAGAAACAAATGTATATAAAGAGCTTTTATCAAATCACAAGGAAATAAAGAAAGCTACAATAGCTGACTTAGCTAAAAAGTATAATACAACTGAAGAGTTTATTATGGGATTCGTTGATGGAATTAATGATAGCTTAAATAACTCATATGACTTAGAAACATTAGAAGGTAGCACTGAACTAGTATTTGATATAAACTTAGAAAAGTTATATTTCAACATGTTAGACGCTAAAGCTGAATACTTATATGAATTACCTCAATGGGATGGAATATTCTCAGAGGAAAAGAGAAAAGAAATTCAAAAAGAGTACAGAGAATCAAGAATTGTTAGAAATGAGAACAAAGTGGGAAGAAACGATGCATGCCCATGTGGAAGTGGAAAGAAATATAAGAAGTGCTGTGGAAAGTAATATAATATTTTAAGAAACTCATAGTTATGAGTTTCTTTTTTTATGGTAAAATTTATATATAGTTAAATTTATATAGTTAATTTTGGGGAGGCTAATTTATGGATAAGAATTTAGAGTGGGTAAATAAAGAAAAGATACTTAGAACAATATCAGCCTTAGAAGCTAATAATATGAAGGGATACTTAGTAAAAAACAATGAAGAACTTATCTTAAAAATTAAAGAAATAGTTCCAGAAGGTTCTAAAGTTGGCTGTGGAGGGTCAATGACTTTATTTGAAACCGGAGTAATTGATTATTTAAGAAGTAATAATTATGAATTTTTAGATAGATATAAAGAGGGGCTAAATCAAGAAGAACTAGTGAAAATATATAAGGACTCTTTCTTTACAGATGCATATTTTACAAGTAGTAATGCAATAACAGAGAAAGGTGAGCTATATAATGTAGATGGTAATGGAAATAGAGTTGCAGCTATGTTATATGGACCAGAGAAAGTAATAGTAGTATGTGGAGTAAATAAGATAGTAAAGGATTTAGAGGCGGCAATAAATAGAAATAGAGAAATTTGTGCACCTACAAATTCTAAAAGGTTAGATAAATCTACACCATGTACTAAAACTGGATACTGTATGGATTGTAATAGTAAAGATAGGATATGCAATGAATATACAGTAATTAAAAGGCAAGGAAGAAAAGATAGAATTCATGTTATATTTTTAAATGAAGATATAGGATATTAATTATAATAGTGTCAATTTGGAAAACATTTAATACATATATATTATAATGCTTCTATTGTAAGGAGATAGATATGTATGTTTGGAATGTTTCCTTTTAATTTTAACAACAATAACAATAATAATCCGAATAACTACAATAATGGGAATAACATAAACATTTTTGATACTCTTTTAAATGATAATTTTATAAATGGTATGGTTGATCAGCTATTATCTAGCGATTTAGTTAATGATTTAGTTAGTGAGATGACTCAAGAAGATAATTATGATGTAGAACTTAAAGATTATGGTGATTATTATTTGATTAAGGGATATCTACCTGGTTTGACCCCAAAGGATGTAAGCATAGATTTCGAAAAGAATAAAGCAATATTAACAATAAAAAAGAAACAAAGTTATTCTAATGGTAGAAATGCAATGGTTACAGTTATACAAACAGGGGGGAATTTAGTAAAGAATTTTTATATAAGTGAAGTAGATGTAACTAAACTAAAGGCATCCTTTGATAATAGCTTATTGCTACTTACCTTGCCTAAAGTTAAAAAGATTGAAGATGAGGTAATTAGTACTACTGCAGATAACCCTATCATTATAGATGTAGACAATTATAAAATTGAATAGCATAGAGCTTACTAAAGAGAATAATGAAGGGATATTTGGCTCATTATTTTCTTTAAATATGCCTAAGGTTTCGTCCTCCTTTGTGGTAATATATTATTATTAACACAGGAGGATTTTTTATGAACATTTCAGTTATTGCAGTTGGAAAGCTAAAGGAGAAATATTTAAAGCAGGCTATAGATGAATATGCTAAAAGGTTAAGTAGGTATTGCAAACTAGATATAATAGAATTACCTGATGAGAAGACACCAGATAATGCTTCTGAAAAAGAAGAAGAACAAATAAAAGAAAAAGAGGGTAGATTAATTTTATCTAAGATAAAAGATACTGCTTATGTAGTAGCTATGGATTTAAAAGGAAATCATTTAACATCAGAAGAGTTTTCAAAATTCATATCGAATTGTGGAGTGATGGGGAACTCCAATATTGTATTTATTATTGGAGGAAGTTTAGGGCTGTCTGATGAGGTAGTAAAAAGAGCTAATTATAAGCTATGTTTTTCTAAGATGACATTCCCACATCAACTATTTAGAGTTATGTTGCTAGAGCAAGTTTATAGAGGATTTAGGATTATTAATAATGAACCGTACCATAAGTAAATGAGGTTATTAGTCTTAGATATATAACTTGTCTAAGGCTATTTTTATTTGGACATAATGTATCATAAGTAATATTGTGATTACATAATATGGTATAATTTAAATTACAAAACTTTTGCAAAAGATAAATTAGAATTTTTAGATGTGAGAATGTTATTCGATGTTTATGTTAAAGACAAATTAGATGAAACTGGCTAAATGTATCATAAATACTATGATGAAAAAAGTAGCTATAAACATGCAAAAATGATTAATAAAGAATTTATAAGGTGGTAAATAAATGATTTATGTTGCTTTATTAAGAGGAATAAATGTTGGTGGTAAAAATAAAATCGATATGAAACTTCTAAAAGAAACTTTTATACGAATAGGTATGGAATCTGTTGTAACATATATTAATTCTGGTAATGTAATATTTACTGATAGGAAACATACAAAGTCAGAAATTACAACATTACTGCAAGAAGCTATATTTAAGGAGTTTCAGCTGAATATTGGAGTTTTAATCCGTAGTCTAAATGATTTTGAACATATGATGAAAGTTCTTCCTGAATCATGGAAGAATGATAAAAGTATGAGAAGCGATGTACTATTTTTATGGGAAGAAGTAGATAGGAAGACCTTGATTAATGAATTAAAAGTTAAACCTGAAATAGATACAGTTATGTATGTGCCAGGAGCAATTCTATGGACATTAGATAAAAGCAATATTACAAAAAGTGGGCTACATAAACTTATTGGAAATGGATTGTACAAAAGAATGACAGTGAGAAATGTTAATACTACCCGTAAAATATATGAGATTATGAAAGAGCTACTTTAGATTTATTAAAAATAAGAACAATAGTTTTAGCTACTATATTATTACAATATGAGAAGGGATTTATGAGTTTTTATGTATTTAAGTTATTTAGTTTTTATTGAGATGCTTTAATTCATAGTACTAAACAAGTAGAGGACGTTGTAAGAAGGATTATGGATATTGAGTTGTAGAAATTATATATAATTACTTATCATAAAAATATTAAAAGAATTCTTAGATAATAGATAAGGGTAATAATACACATATATTTAGAATTATAAATAATGAACCCTATCACAAATAAATGAGGTTTTTATACATTGAATAATTTTTACGATTTATTTATATTTGAATATGGGATAAAAGTTTCAACATGCAGATCATATTGAAAATATGTAGTATTCTGATTTTTTATAAAGAGCATTATTCATTAATAAATATAGAAAGTGGAACTAAAACAATTATAATGGGAATCTATAAGTTAGGTGAAGAAGATTTATATCTAATTACTTTATTAGATATGGTAGCTATATTACCACAGTAAAACCTGAATCTCTAAAACATCTTATTCAAGAAAAAGCAAAAAGTTTATTGAGTTATTATCCAAAAATACAAATTTGGATTATAATAATTAGAGTAAGCAAAGTTTGGAGATAAATACCTGATAAATATCTAAAAAGAAGATATTATGATGGGTTAAGAAGTATAGAATTAAAAAAATAAAAAACTTATTTTAAATTATAAAAAAGTGCTGTAAAGCTTGATATTTCAAGTGTTACAGCACTTTTTACTATACTATTATAATACCACAAAATAGTATAAATTTCAAGTCTAGTACTAATATAACAATAGCAGTAAACTACATTAGAGGTGATAGTAATGAATGAGAAAGTTTCTTTAACTATGAAAAATATTAAGAAAAAACAATTAGCAGTGGAAATAAAAAAATGCAATGAGATGACAATAAAATATGGAGTTACATTGTCAGATATCCAAATTGAAAGTCTAATTAATAAAAGGTTTGAAAGTTTAAAGAATACTGGAAGAGTAGAATTTGGAGATGGAGTTTTAAAAGAGTTAATCGAAGCATTTTGTGATTCCCCATACATCATTCAGGAAAACTATGAAGAAACATTAGAAGAGCTACAGGATATTTTTTACTTTTTTAAGGGAGAAGCAATGGAAGAAATAGCAGATGATGAGTTAATAGAATTTATGAAGGAATGCTTCAATAAAGAATGTCAGGGGTCTATTGAATATTTAAGTGGAACAAGTCTTGAAGAGTTATGCCGTAATACTAGATATGGATTAAATAGAGAAAGATAACTTATGGCTATAAAAGGAGATGCTATGGAGGATAATAATTTTTATTTAGATCTTTTAAAAAATTCACACCTAGCTAATATAAGTAATGAAGATAAAGAAATAATGACAATAAAGCTTTGGATTTTATTAGGAAAAGTTACAGAAAGATATACCATGGGAGATAGTTCATCAGTTCCAATTGAAATTGCTGAAGAACTTTTAAAGTCTATTACCTTTTTATTAAAGAAAGAAATGAAAAATTCAAAATCTATGGTAGACATATTTGAATGTGAAAGTCTAGAAGGTGCATGGAAGGATTCTTGGATAACAATAGAGAAGGATATAACAATTGGTAAGAATTTGCTAGAAGAGGTAATAAAAACATCAACTGGGATAGAAAATATATCATATGAGGATACTGTAATGGGATTTAAAAATGGTCTCAAAGTTTATGATTATAGATTTTTGGCTCATGAAATAACTTGCAGTATAGATTATCAACTTTCAAATCCTGTAGATGAAGATTTGCAAGGGATAGATTTCATTAATGAATATCTTACAAGATTATTATTTGAAAATAAATTCTGTAATAACTTTGAGAAAGAAAAAATAATAGAGATTTTAAAAAGTTATTGTAGAGATTATAAAGGATTATTAATAAATATATTTGAACCAGTACTTACTAATGTTATAGCCTTAGAGCTGGTAGAGGCAGATATATTTGAATTAGAAGTAAAAAGCTATGAAAGAGAAATATTACTATATATTTTCAAAAAAATGAGCATAGAAGAAATAGAAGCAGATATTATAAAGGCAGCTAATAATATATGTAATAAATTAAAAATAGTAAGGGATTATGAAATTAATTATGTTAAAATGACAGCTTTAAATTTACTCCCAAGAATTGAAGAATGCATTAAAAATAATAATTTAGAAAATATATTTTTAAGCTATAAAATAGAGGAAGAAGAAATGAGAGAAATTTTTGTAGCTAATGAAAATATGGATGATGAAAGATTAAGGGAATTAATAGATGAAATAAGAGTTTGTAGATTTACTAAGGATAAAATTGAAGTTATTCATAATGAGGTTAAAAGTTTAGATGATTTAGTAGAAATTTTAAATAATTGTATTTTGGAAGATGAAGTAGAGGAATTAGTAAATAATCTTAGAAAAGAGGAGGTAGAAGCATTGAAATATTATTTGAATAATAAATTAAATGATAATATTTCAAATACAGGTTGGGAGCAGAAGTTTATCCGGATTTGTTAGTTTGTATAGATTTTTAATTGTTTAAAGTTAGTACAAAAATATTCTTAATAAACTTTTCAAGTTATGCAAAGTAGAATAGGTGATAAAGAACGACTTAAGCTAACAAGTTATAGAGCTTAAGTCGTTTATTTATTTTGAATTCATTTACTGAAATAGATGGCGCTAGCTCTTGTAGCAAATTTCAGCTAACAGATAACGTAATGAAATTTACTATAAAATATCATTGGCTATATATTTGCTCTATTTCTTAACTCAATTAATCAATACGTCTAAATTCTATTGGCATATCAAAAGTAGTGACTATAGCTTTTTGAGATTTTCCATTTTGTATATCCATAAATTCTATATTTAAATCCTGATATTTATGGAAAAACTTTTTTTCTGAACATGGAAAGATTGTACTAAATTCACTAGGGGAAATTCCATAGGACTTTGTAACAAAAGATAGGCCATTATCTTTTTTAATAACTTCTATGTCATAACCTGGAGCAAATTCATACTTCCCAGTATAATTATCTAAAAGATTTGAATCAATGTTTACTTCTTTAAATTGTTCTGGTGTTTCATATTTTCCTTCATGTAAAATAGAATATAAATTTGTCTCCATTTTTGCAAGTTTCGATGCCTTAAGATTTGACAATATGATTATACATGTATCTTCATCAATAAATCTTAATATATAAGAATCAACTCCTGGCAAGCTTCCACTATGACTTATACATTTTTGTCCATGGACATTATCTAGTACAAATCCATAGCCATACCCTATCTCTGGTAAATATCTCTTGTACATTTGATCCAAGGATTCTTGAGTTAATAATCTGCCATCACTTAAGGCTCTATTCCATAAGTATAAATCATCTATTGTTGAATACATACCCCCTGCGGCATAAGTTGATGTAGGATTAGCGTATATTGGACTTTGTAAGGAATTATCTAGAATATTTTCGCTTCTTTGATAAGGCCTAGATTTATTCTTAACATTCTTTAAATCTAAATAAAAGCCTGTATCTTTCATATCTAATGGGTCAAATATGTTATCAGCTAAAAAGTCTTCATATTTTCCGCCAGATACTATTTCAATTATATATCCTAATAATGCATAATTTGAATTGCAATATTGATATTGTTTCCCAGGTTCAAAGGAAAGAGGCTGGTTCTTGAATAAGTTTATTATTTCTTCAGGAGTTTGCCTTTTTTTAGATTCTTCAGAAAGACAAAAATCCCAAGTGAAATAATCTGGAATTCCTGATGTATGTGTAAGTAAATTTTCTATTGTTATTTTATCTCCATTTGGAAAGTCAGGTATATATTTTGATATATAGTCTTTTACATTTAACTCACCACTTTCTTGTAGTATCATTATTCCAATTGCGGTAAATGATTTTGTCATTGATGCTATAGAAAATTTAGTTTTAGGTGTATTAGGTATATTATTTTCATAATCAGCTTTACCATAAGCTTTTCTAAAGATAATTTTTTCTTTTTGAGACACAAGAACTGTACCACTAAAAGGATATTGAGTGTTTAATTCATTCATATAGTCATTCATCATTTTTGCTACATCTTTATCTTTCTTTGGAACCTTTGTACTAGAGCTAACATTTGCTATTGAACTAGCTGTTATTAAAGTTGATAGTAAAAATACGGATATACATTTCTTAAAAATATTCATTAATTTCATCTCCTTAATCTACATATACACAATTTTACCATATTTTTCAAAATAAAAACTACTGGATGTGATGTCTTTACCAAATATAACTAATTATGATAATATTAAATAATTAGGTTTTAAAAGATTAAGTTTTGGAAATACCCTATGGGTAGAGAGTGAAGAAATTAAAAGGAATTTAGAGGAGAAAAAGTATGGTAATTAATTGGATAACTATTAAGGTAGATGATTATAATAAATCAAAAGAGTTTTATAGAGACTTTTTAGGAATGAAGGTAGAGAGGGAGTTTTCTCCTAATGAATCTATGTCCATTGCTTTTTTTGAGGGAGATAATGGAATGAAAATTGAGCTGATTTATGATAAAAATTCAAAAGTAGAGTTTCCTTTAAATAGCAGAATTTCTATTGGGGTTTGTCCTTTGGATTATGATGAGGTTTTACAGAAATCACAAGAAAAAAATCTTATTTCTAGTGGGCCAATTGTTTTAGGTGGAAGTATGGAATGCTTTTTTATAAAGGATCCAAATGGAGTTGGAATTCAAGTTATTAAAAGTTTGACTTTTAGATGTAGGAACTAATCTTAAGGGTGAAGAAAAGAATGATGTTTATAAAATAAGAACTACCAAGGAAAAGGGAATATAGGATTTTATTTTTGTCAGTGTTCCTGAAGGTGGAATAAAAAAGGGAGTTCAAATGAAAAGAATTATAAAATCTAAAAAATTAATAATAATGAGTGTGCTTATTATAGCAATGTTTTTAGGAATGATATGGCAACTTGTTATGATAGGGATTGAAAGAAAAACATATACTGCCCCTGGACAATTTGTTGATGTAGAAACATATCAAGCTCATTACTATTTGCAGGGGGATGGAGATCCTGTTTTTATTTTTATTACAGGATCAGGAACACCTTGTGCCTATACTGATTTTTATGCCATTCAAAATAAATTATCTGCCATAGGACAGACCATTACCTTTGACCATCCAGGAAGCGGGTGGAGTACAGAGACAGAATCTGAACGTAGTATTGAAAATATTGTAAAAGAGCTTTCTATTATTATAGATAAGGTGGCTTTAAATAGGTCGGTTGTTTTGATTTCTCACTCGCTAGGATCTTTAGAAGCAATCGGATATGCACAAAAATATCCAGAGAGGGTGGAGGGAATTATATTTTTAGATTCAGGTAGTCCAGAGTTTTATTGCACTGATTCAGAATTAACTGCCAAAATAGTGAACCGTAGTGCTGCATTTACAAGAGTATTTGGTATAAATCGTTTATTAGGAGAGGTTGGTGTTTTTTTACCTATGTATGGTGAGAATATTAGAAATACACAACTGCCAGATAATAAAAAGGATATAGACAAAGCCATGTACTATCAGTATGCAGGTAATGCATCGACTCTCAATAGTATTGAGTTAATTAATGAGAATGCTGAAAAAGTTCTTAAGGAAAGAAAATTAGGTGATATACCAATACTTGTACTTTCTTCTGATAGCGGAAGTAAGTGGAATGAAGTACAAAAGCAGTTGGCATCATGGTCTGAACATAGCAAACAAATAGCTATTGAAGATTCTAATCATTATTTGTATTGGTCAAACTATGATGGTATTTCAGATTATATTGATGAATTTATTAATTATTTATATCATTAACATTCCACTTGGAATAGTTACAGTGAACCATACTATAAGTAAATTAGATTTTATGTTGATTCACGCCATTTATTTTCCATTAAATAAAGATACACCTTGCACAAAGCTTGGATACTAGTTTTTACAATTGATTCTAGCATATTCGAAGCCTACCTAAACTAGGATGAAGTATCCACAATAGTATTAGGGAGATAAAATTTCAAAACTCAATATATACAGCAGTTTTACACAATGATATGGTATAATTTAGAAGTTGAAATTGCTTATAGGTTAATAATATGAGGTGAAAATAAGGATGACATATAAAAATAAAGTTAAGTATGATGAGGAATTAAATGAGAACCTGAGAGTAGATTGTGAAAAATGCTTCGGATTTTGCTGTGTTGCATTATATTTTTCAGCTTCTGAAGGTTTTCCAACAAATAAAGATGCAGGTAAGCCCTGTATAAACTTACAACCGGATTTTAAATGCACTGTTCACAAAAGCCTTAGAGATAAGGGGCTTAAAGGATGTATGGCTTATGACTGTTTTGGATCAGGTCAAAAAGTTGCTCAAGTTACATATGGCGGTAAAGATTGGAGAGGGAATCCAGAAATATCGAAGGAAATGTTTGAGATATTTTTAATAATGAGGCAACTTCATGAAATGTTATGGTATCTAAAAGAAGCACTTAGTATACCACAAGATAACCTTGTTCAAAATAAAATCATTAATATTATAGATGAAACTATTAGACTTACTGATTTAGATCCTGACTCTCTTATAAAGTTAGATTTAGTAGCACATAGAAATAATGTTAATTTGCTACTTGCAATGACTAGTGAGGCTGTGAGAAGTAAAGAGCGTAGAGGAAAAAAGTCTAATCTAAATCGTAAAAAGATAATTGCTGGAAGATTAAACTTAATTGGTTTAAATCTTAAGAAAGTAAACCTAAGGGGAGAAGATTTAAGAGGTGCACTCCTTATTGCAACAGACCTTAGGGATGTAGATTTAAGTGGAGCTGATCTAATTGGTGCAGATATGAGAGATACAGATATAAGAGGGGCAAATCTTTCAAGGAGTATATTCATTACTCAAGCTCAGATTAACGGGGCTAAAGGAGATTCTAATACAAGATTACCAATATCAATAGTTCGCCCTAGCCATTGGGATAAATAATGAATATAAGGAGATACAAGTCCGAAGATTGTAAGGAAATTATTGAGTTATTTTATAATACAGTTCATTCAGTTAATTCAAAAGATTATAATGAAAAGCAAATAGAGGTATGGGCACCAAAAGAATTTAACATTTTAGGGTGGGATAAGTCACTTTCAGAACATTTTTCAGTGGTAGTTGAGGAAAACAATATTATTGTAGGGTTTGGAGATTTACACTTTAGTGGGTATCTCGATAGATTGTATGTCCATAAAGATTATCAAGGAAAAGGAATAGCAACTAGAATTGTAAATAAAATAGAGAAGTATGCGAAGGAAAGTATGATTAAGATTATTACAACACATGCATCTATAACAGCAAAATCATTTTTTGAAGGGAAAGGGTATAAGGTTATAAAAGAACAAACAGTTAAACGTAAAGATCAATATTTAATAAATTTTATTATGGAGAAAATCATTAGATAATGCTTTTTGTAAAGTAATTATAAAAATTAATTGTTGCTTAATACTTAGGGGATAGTAATAAATATTTATGTTATAATATATAAATAATTTAAGCTGTTAAGTAAGTGGAGGAGAGAGTATGTTTACTAAGGAAGAACTTTTGGTAATCGAAGAGGCATTAAAAATAGCAGATGCAGAATATATAAAATTACTTGATGAAAATAAGAATAATAAGAATAGAATGGTTGCTTATAATAGAAAGCAAAAAAAACTATGGTTAGTTCAGAATAAATTAAAGAAAATTAAAGATGAACTATAAGAATATAGAAAGAAAGCTTTACTAAAGTGGTTTTACAAATCATTTTGGTAAAGCTTTCTTTGTTTATAGCCTCATATAATTTAAATTTAAGGATATTATATATTAATAAGTGAATATAATAATTATAAAGAAAGGGGTCATTAAAATGGAGCTTAGAGATAATAGTTTTATAGCCGAGATGGCATTAGAATATATGGAAGATGGATTAGAAGATAGGAAGAGAATATTTAAGAATCAGTTAAAAAAGTTAAGGGATGAGGAGTTACGTAGTGCTGTTATTAGCATCGATATAAATGACTGGAAATATGATTTGCTTAAAAATGAATTAAAAAGAAGAGTACTATTAAAAAGATAAAGTAATTAATAAAGAATAATATTGAATAAAACAATACCACCCTACCTCGAATTAAGAAGTAAGGTGGTATTATTTCTTATTTAATTTTTATATTAAGGTCTAAATATAGTATTAGTAAAAGTTAATTCCACTATTCACAAAAAGAGAAACTAACTGCATACATATAATTCTAATTTTTAGAACATCATAAAGGGTATGAAGTAAATTTATCTATATAATGTAAAAAATAAAATTATAAAATAGAAAGAGGATGAATCATGAGAAAAATGAAAACTATGGACGGGAATACTGCGGCTGCACATATTTCCTATGCATTTACAGAAGTAGCAGCTATTTTCCCAATAACTCCATCAACACCTATGGGGGAAAGTGTTGATGATTGGGCATCAAAGGGGAAGAAAAACATATTTGGGCAACCAGTTAAGGTTGTGGAAATGCAGTCAGAGGCAGGTGCAGCAGGTGCCTTACATGGATCATTACAAGCAGGTGCACTAAGTACTACATATACTGCATCTCAAGGTTTGTTACTTATGATACCTAATATGTATAAGATAGTAGGAGAGAGACTACCGGCGGTAATTCATGTATCTGCAAGAGCAATCGCTACATCTTCATTAAGTATATTTGGAGACCATCAAGATGTTATGGCTACAAGGCAAACAGGCTTCGCAATGCTTGCAGAAGGATCTGTTCAGGAAGTCATGGATTTAGCAGGGGTAGCACATTTAACAGCAATTAAAGCTAGGATGCCATTTATTAATTTTTTTGATGGATTTAGAATTTCACATGAGATACAAAAGATTGAGATAATAGAGCAAGATGAGCTAGCTAGATTAGTTGATTATGATGCAGTTGAGAATTTTAGAAATAATGCACTTAATCCAAATCATCCTGTTACTAGAGGGACTGCACAAAATCCAGATGTGTATTTTCAAATGTGTGAATCAATTAATAGATATTATGATGATATTCCAACAGTTGTAGAAAGCTATATGAGTGAAATAACAAAGCTAACTGGCAGAGAGTATCATTGCTTTGATTATTATGGTGCTCCTGACGCCGATAGAATTATTATAGCTATGGGATCTGTAACAGAAGTTGTTGAAGAGACAATTGATTACTTAAATTCAAAGGGGCAGAAGGTTGGATTAGTAAAAGTTAGACTTTATAGGCCATTCTCAATGGAAAGGTTAATTAAAGCTATCCCAACTACTGTAAAAAAGATTGCGGTACTAGATAGAACTAAGGAGCCTGGATCAATAGGAGAACCTTTATATTTAGATGTTGCAAGAACATTCTTTGGAAAAGAAAATCCTCCTTTAGTTGTTGGTGGAAGGTTTGGATTAGGATCAAAAGACCCAACCCCATCACATATAGCAGCGGTATATGAAAACTTAAGTAGTGATAAGCCAAAGGATAGATTTACAATAGGAATAATTGATGATGTTACACATACATCATTAGAAGCAAAGGAAGAAATAGATGCAATACCAGAAGGAACAACATCATGTAAGTTCTGGGGATTAGGGTCAGATGGTACTGTTGGTGCTAATAAGAGTGCGATAAAGATTATTGGGGATCATACAGAAATGTATGCCCAAGGTTATTTTTCTTATGATTCTAAGAAATCTGGTGGCATAACTGTATCTCATTTAAGATTTGGTAAAACACCAATTAAGTCACATTATTTGATTGATACAGCTGATTTTGTTGCTTGTCATAATCAATCATATGTATATACTTACAATTTATTAGAAGGATTAAAGAAGAAGGGTAAATTCTTATTAAATAGTATTTGGACACCAGAAGAATTAAATGATAGATTACCAGCAAAGCTTAAGAGGTATATTGCAGAAAATGATATAGAATTTTATACTTTAAATGCAGTTAAGATAGCCCAAGAAATAGGTCTTGGTGGAAGAATTAATATGATAATGCAAGCTGCCTTCTTTAAGATTGCCAATATAATTCCAGTTGAAGATGCAGTTAAATATTTAAAAGAAGCTGTTGTTACTTCATATGGTAAGAAGGGTCAAAAGGTAGTAGATATGAACAATGCGGCTATTGATGCTGGAGTAGGTGCAATAGTAAAGATAGATGTTCCAAGTGATTGGAAGAATGCAGAGGATGATAAGACAGAGGATGATAAGGAAGTTCCTGACTTCATTAAAAATATTGTTAGGCCAATGAATAGGCTTGAAGGTGATTTATTACCAGTTTCAACTTTTGTAAATTCAGGAGTTGATGATGGTACCTTTATGGCTGGTACGACTGCTTATGAAAAGAGAGGGATAGCTGTTAATGTACCAGAATGGATTCCTGAGAATTGTATTCAGTGTAATCAGTGTTCATATGTATGTCCTCATGCAACTATTAGACCATTCTTATTAACAGAAGATGAGAAGGCTAAGGCTCCAGAAAGCATGAAGTTAATTCCTGCTAAGGGTGTAAAGACAGAGCAAACTATGTTATATACCATAGGAGTTACACCTTTAGATTGTACTGGATGTGGAAATTGCGTAGAAGTATGTCCAGCACCAGGCAAAGCTCTAGTTATGAAACCTCAAGATAGTCAACATGATCAAATTGAGGCATGGGATTATGCTGTTGAAGAGATATCAAAGAAGCAAAATCCTATGAATAAGAAGACTGTTAAAGGTAGTCAGTTTGAACAGCCATTACTTGAGTATTCAGGGGCATGTGCAGGTTGTGGTGAAACACCTTATGCTAAGCTTGTAACACAATTATTCGGGGATAGAATGATGATAGCTAATGCAACAGGTTGTTCGTCAATTTGGGCAGCTGGAGGGCCAGCTACTGCATATACAGCTAATAAAGAAGGTCATGGTCCAGCTTGGGCAAATTCATTATTTGAAGACAATGCAGAGTTTGGATTAGGCATGTATATTGCTGTTAAAACTATAAGAGAAAGAATAGCAGCAAATATTAAGATAGCTTTGGATTCAGATATTTCAGAGGATGCAAAATCAGTATTAAAAGACTGGTTAGATAATATGTATGTCGGTGAAGGATCCAGGGAAAGAGCTGATAAAGTTATAAGCACTTTACAGGGAGTGAATAATGAAATAGCTAAAACTATTCTAAAGGATAAGGATTACTTAGTTAAGAGATCTCAATGGATATTTGGAGGTGATGGATGGGCTTACGATATTGGTTATGGTGGACTCGATCATGTATTAGCATCAGGAGAAGATGTAAATGTGCTAGTATTTGATACAGAAGTTTACTCTAATACTGGAGGTCAATCTTCAAAATCTACTCCTGCAGCAGCAGTAGCTAAATTTGCTGCATCTGGTAAGAGAACTAAAAAGAAAGATTTAGGTATGATGGCAATGAGTTATGGTTATGTTTACGTAGCTCAAGTATCAATGGGTGCAGATAAAAACCAAACAATTAAAGCTATAACAGAAGCGGAAGCGTATAATGGACCATCATTAGTAATTGCATATTCTACATGTATTAGTCATGGTATTAAAATTGGTATGTCTAATTCTCAAGAGGAAGAAAAGAAGGTTGTTGAGTGTGGATACTGGACTCTATATAGATATAATCCAGAACTAAAAGGACAAAAGAATCCATTCTCGCTAGACTCAAAGGAACCAAAAGCAAGCTTTAGGGATTTCTTAATGGGAGAAGTGAGATATGCATCATTAGCTAAGGCCTTCCCAGAAGTAGCGGAACAGCTATTTGAGAAGACAGAACAAGATGCAATGGAGAGATACAACAATTATAAGAGATTAGCAAATATGGAATAAAAAGAATGGTGTTCAAAATAAGAAAGTTTATTTTGAACACCATTTTTATTCAATAATATTGCCTAGGAAATTTAGTATCTATGATAAATGAAACTTGTGAGGTATAATTGAAGTGTTAAAAAAGGACTAAGCTTACATATCAAGGAGAAATAGAATGAACATTATTATAGTCGGTGCAGGTAAGGTGGGATATACCTTAGCAAAATATCTCTCAGTAGATGAAGATAATATAACTATTATTGATAACGATGATAAGGCTTTGGAGCGTATCAATAATAATTTAGATGTAATGTGTGTTAAAGGGAATTGTACTAGTTTAAAGGTGCTTTATGAAGCGGGAGTAAGGGATGCAGATTTATTAATTTCAGTAACAGATAGTGATGAATTAAATATGCTTTGTTCTCTTGCATCTAAAAAGTTAGGAGTTAAACATACAATAGCAAGAGTAAGAACCCCAGATTATGATGAAGATATAACTCTTCTTACTGAAGCAGTAGGAATAGATTTAGTCATAAATCCAGAAAAGGCTGCAGCTATAGAAATAGCTAAGCTAATTAAATATCCATCAGTATGTAGTATAGATAATTTTTCAGATGGTAAGGTTAATTTAGTTGGGTTTAAGGTATCGCAGGATACAGCACTTGAAGGTAAGAAAATAAGCGATATAGGTTTTATAAGAGGAAGCGTTCTATTCTGTGGAGTAGAAAGAGATGATGAATTCATAATACCTAAGGGTGATTATGTTTTCCATAGAGATGATAGAGTTTATGTTATAGGTGAGCATAAGGATATACAAGATTTATTTAAAAGGCTTGGAAAGTATAAGAGAAAAGTAAAAAGAGCTATGATTATAGGTGGAGGTAAGATTGGATATTACCTTTCAAAAATGATTACTGAAGTGGGAGTTAACTGTAAGATAATAGAGAAGGATTTTGATAAATGTGAAGAACTAAATCAACTATTACCACATTCTATAATAATAAATGGAGATGGAATGGATGAGGAATTATTATTATCTGAAAGTCTACTTGAGGTTGATAGTTTTATTACTTTAACAGGGAGAGATGAGGATAATATAATAGCATCACTTATAGCAAATAATAAATCTATAAGTAATGTAATTACTAAGATTACAAGAGATAACTATAGGGAAATAGGTAAAACTGTAGGGATTAATTCTATAGTAGATCCAAAGTTAGTTACTTCATATAAAATAATAAGGTATGTAAGGTCCCTAAAGAATACAAGAAAATGCTTCCTAGAAAATATGTATAAGATATGTAATGATAAAGCAGAAGCCATAGAAATAAAGGTAGGTAGCGATACTAAAAATATAAATAAGAAGTTCAAGGATGTAGATATTAATGAAAATACCTTAGTGGCTACAATTGTTAGAAATAACAAAATAATAATACCTACAGGTGATGATTACTTAAAAGTAGATGATAGAGTAATAATTGTAACTAAGAATATGAAGCTTTCACATATTGATGACATCTTCTGCGGAGGTGTCAGATAGTATGAACTATAAAATGGTTCTAAAGGTCCTTGGTAATGTATTATTATATGAACTATTACTTTTAATAATTCCATCTGCTGTAGCTCTATATTACGGTGATGGAGATGCTATAGCATTTTTACTGACAATGATAATTATGGCACCACTAGCTATATTCCTACGTAGGATTAAGGTTAGGGGTAGTGAAATGTATGCAAAGGAAGGTTTTTTAACTGTAGGATTATCTTGGCTAGTAATAGCAGCAGTTGGGGCGATTCCTTTTGTTATAAGTGGTGCAATTCCTTCGTATATAGATGCATTCTTTGAAACAGTATCGGGGTTTACAACAACAGGAGCATCAATACTTACAGAAATACAATCACTACCTAGGGGCATATTATTTTGGAGAAGTTTTAGCCATTGGATAGGAGGTATGGGATTCCTGATATTTATACTTGCATTAGTTCCGTCATTAGGGTCTAATACAATTTATTTATTAAAGGCAGAAAGTCCAGGACCTAATCCAGGTAAGATTGTACCTAGAATAAAAGAAACAGCAAAAATATTGTACATAATATATTTTGTGTTAACAATAATTCAAACAATATTATTAATGGTGGCAGGTCTTTCATTCTATGATTCAGTGATACATGCACTAGGGACAGCAGGAACAGGGGGATTCTCTAATATGAATACCAGTGTAGCTGCATTTAACAGTCCAGCAGTAGAGTGGATTATAACAATATTCATGATACTATTTGGAGTTAATTTCGCCCTGTATTTCCAAGTAATCAAAGGTAATATAAAGAGTTTCTTTAAGAGTGAGGAATTAAAGTATTACTTATTAATGATTGGAGTATCTATAGTATTTATAACTATAAATATATTAGATTTTAATGGGGGAAATATAGGTGAGTCAGTAAGACAAAGTTCATTCCAGGTTGCATCTATAATAACAACTACAGGATATGCTACTGTAGATTTTAACCTATGGCCTACCTTGAGTAAGATGATAATAATGATGCTTATGATTGCAGGTGCCATGGCTGGATCAACAGGTGGTGGAGTAAAGACTATAAGAATAGTTATAATACTAAAAGCTATAAGGCGTGGTATTGATAGAATACTTCATCCGAAGAGAATACAGGGAGTTAAAATAGATGGTAAGGCAGTAGATGAGGAAACTATATCAGGAGTATTTTTATTTATAGGAGCGTATATTGTAATAAGTTTAATTGCAATGTTTATAGTAGCCTTTGATGGATTTGACCTGGTTACAACATCAACAGCTGTACTTACGGCAATAAGTAATGTAGGACCTGGATTTGAAATGGTTGGACCTACAGGGAACTTCTCAGCATTTTCACCCTTAAGCAAGATAGTATTATCTTTCTGTATGCTTGCTGGTAGATTAGAGATTTACCCTATGTTAATTATGTTTAGTAAATCAATTTGGAAAAAGACCTATTAAAAAGAAAGGGGTGTTTTGGTGGGGGATGTAAATTTAAATAGTAGTGAAATTATATCAAAGGAATATTTTTATGCTATTAATTACCCAACTTTTGAAGAAAACTTATGCGATATGGAGATGAAATATCTTTTCAATAAGGTTCCAGCAGGAAAGTATTTCTTATCTGATAAGTATATTAATCCCTCAAGAAGTCCATTTATAAAAGAAAGTATATCTATAATTTATTCTGAAGAATCTCTAGAAAAGATAATTCAGAATATTGTAGAGGATAAGTTGGCCTACGATGATTTTAAGGTTTGTTATATAAAAGTTGAAGGCGGAGATGTTGATTATAAAGAGAGGCTTAGAAGCTTAAGGGAAATAGGCTGGGTTATCCAGGGAGAACCGGATATGCATGAACCTAAAGTAACTTTAGGAGTAACTAAGTTTGAGGGAAAGTGGATATTTGGAATATACGAAAGAAATGATTATGAATGGCATATTCACGATGAAAAACCTTTTTCTTATTCAAATTCATTAAGCTTAAGGGTATCAAGAGCTGTAGTTAATATAGCAGTTGGTAATAACTTAGGCTGTAGATTAGTTGATCCTTGTTGTGGTGTAGGAACGGTAGTGTTAGAAGCTCTTTCAATGGGGATTAATGTAAGAGGATATGAAATAAATGATAATATTGCAGGAAATGCTATAAGGAATTTAGAGTTCTTTGGATATGAGAATGTTATAGAGAATAAGGATATGCATAGGGTAGAGGAGCATTATGATGTGGCAATTGTAGATTTACCATATGGATTATTTTCACCAACTACTATTAAAGAGCAAACTGATATTATGAAAACAGCACGAAAAATTGCAGATAAGTTAGTTATAATTACTTTTGAAGAAATGGATAAGCATATAAGGGAAGCAGGCTTTGAAATAATAGATAATTGTTATGTTTGTAAAGGTAAATTTAAAAGATATATAAATATATGTAAGTAATAATAAATAGTTTGGGTATATTTTTTGATTAAGTAAAAGATTGATTATACGAAAATATTAATAGGAGTATTAGTGATATAAGGAGATGTTTTTTATGATACAAGATGTAACCTTAAAAGATATTCTTACCATTATACATAGAACTATTAATTCAGTAGATAAAAGGCTTTTAAATCACGGGGAACAGGTAGCATATATTATGTTAAGTTTACTTAAGGCCGATGGTGGATATAGGGAAGAAGAGATTGTAAGAATATGCACAATAGCAATGTTCCATGATATAGGAGCATATAAGGTGACAGAAAGAGATAGACTTGTAGAAATTGACTCTGTAAAGCCATTTCATCATGCAGTATATGGGTCATTATTTATTAAGCATTTCTCACCATTATCGGATTTATCAAATATAATTTTAGGCCATCATTTTACAGCTAAATACATAGAAAGAAAAAATATAAAAGATAATCCTAAAGAAGCTTTAATGTTGAGTTTGGCAGACCACATAGCTATAGTATATTTAAATAAAAAATTAATGGGAGTAGATTGCCTAAAAAAGAAAGAAAAATATTATTTAAAAGAAAATATAGATTTATTTATTGAGGCAGATCAGAGATTTAATGTTGTAAATAATTTAAATAATAATACATATGCAGAGGAGTTATATAAATATTTTGATGGTAGAAAAGTAAGTCGTGAAGAGGTAATTGGATATGTAAAGATGTTGACTTATGCAATAGATTTTAGAAGCGAAGCAACAGTTAAGCATACAATATTAGTAGAGGCTATTAGCCATGAACTTGCTATATTATGTGGATTAAATGCGCAAAGAGTAGCAAGAATTACTATAGCTGCAACTCTTCATGATATAGGAAAGATAACTATACCTATAGAAATATTAGAGAAGCCAGGAAAGCTTACATCAGAAGAATTTGAAATAATTAAATCTCATGCTATTAATGGGTATAATATTTTAAGTGATTTAAATATTGATGATATAAGGGATATGGCAGCTCTGCACCATGAAAAACTTGATGGAACAGGGTACCCATTTGGACTTACCGGAGATAAACTATCTACAGAGGTAAGAATAGTGGCAGTAGCAGATATTCTTAGTGCATTACTTGGTGTAAGAAGTTATAAAAATGAATTTAGCAAACCTAAAATAATAGGAATATTAAAAGATATGGCTGAGAATAACAAAATAGATTATGAGATGGTCGGAATAGTTATAGAAAATTATGATTACATAGTTAGACAAGCTAACGAGAAGTGCAGTGAAGTAATGGAGATTTATGAGAATATAATGAAAGAGTACAAAATATTACTTGATAAGGTTTCATAGGGAGGCAATAGTCTCCCATTTTTATTGCAATTCTATATGATAAAAGAATATAATTTATATAAGTACTTAGGAGAGGAGATTTAAAATGGAAAAAACAATACAGCTCTTTAAGGCTCTATCAGATAAATCAAGATTAAAGATAATAGCTACTCTAAATGAAGGTCCTATGTATGTTGAACTATTGGCCCAAAGATTAGATTTAGCACCATCTACAATTTCCTTTCATTTAAAGAAGTTAGAAGAGTGTGGAGTTGTAACATCCTCTAAGGAGCAATATTATGTGGTTTTTACTCTTAATAAGGATATATTAGATAACAAGATAATTGACTTTATTAAAATTAATAAGGAAGATAGAAAAGAAGAGAGAAAAAGAGAAGAAGAATATAAACAAGATGTTATAAATACTTTCTTTAAAGATGGTAAATTGCAATCTATGCCAGTACAAAAGGAGAAAAGGCGAATTGTATTAGAAGAGATAAGTAAGCTATTTGAAGAGGGTAAAGAATATAAAGAAAAAGAAGTTATTTTAATGATAGCTGACTTTACAGAAGATTTTTGGACCATAAGAAATGAATTAATAAAACAAGGATTATTAATTAAAGCTAAGGGACTTTATTATAGAGGTGATAAGAATAAAGAAATTAGTAATGTAGTAGCAAAGAAAATTCCTCAGATGATAAAAAATAAATTATTTAAAGATGAAGTTATAGTTGCTTCAAAATATGATGGATTTCTAGTTGATATAAAAGATTCTGCATATAATAATGTTAAAGAAAAACAATTATATATAACCAATAGAGGAAGGATATTAATATATCAGTTATCTACAATAAAGGGATTTGAGATAATTGAGCATGTATATTCATATAACATAAAAGTAGAAAGTAATAAGAATAAATTTGAAGTTATCTACTCAAATGATATTAATAATGAAAAATTAGATTGTGTAGAGCAAGATAATGAGGTTATTTGCAGAGGAAAGAATCTTAAAGCAAAGTCAGAAAATGGGTTAAGAACTTCAATAATGGATATGACAATTAACTTTGAAATTGAAGAATTTAATGAAATTAGGAAAAAAGTAGATATAGACATATTCAATATTACAGGATGATTAGTATGCTAATCATCTTTTTTTTGAAATTTAATTCGATAAATATAAAAATAGAATGGACAAAAATGATTTGATAAGTATATAATTAAAATATAGGAAAAATAGAACTATGGAGGTTGAGAATAATGGGAGCGATTTCAGAAAGAGTTTTAAAGTTTTTAAAAGATGATGAAAAAATTGTATTTGAGGTAAAGTCAGATATAAAAGTGGGTCTATCTGCTAATCAAGTAGAAGTAAAGGAAGGAACAAAAATATATATAAGTAATTTTGCTAATATTTATTTCTATCATGAAGAGAGTGATGCAATATATACTCTAAAACAAGGGGAGTTTATTAAGGGTATTAAGTATAAAGTTATAGGTGATAATGCATTGTGTAATATGGAGAGGTTGATGGTAAAGCCAGAAATGGCAAATATTATGACCGCAATAGCTTATATAGATGGAGAATTTACAATTTCATTAAAAAAAATAGAATCAGTTCAAAAAGATATAGAAGTGAGATTTTTTGAATTAGAAGAAGATGAGGAAATAACCGGAGAAATATTAGAGGCAAATAATCTGTACAAGATTTATGGTAATAACAAGGAGGAAGTAGCTGCTTTAAATGGTGTAACTGTAAAAATTAACGAAGGAGAATTTATATGTATAATGGGGCCATCTGGATCAGGTAAGTCTACCTTAATAAATATTTTATCAACAATAGATGCACCTACAAGAGGGACAGTAAGATTTAGAGGGAAAAATCTTTTGAGTATGAAGGAAAGGGAAATTAGTAAATTTAGATATGAGAATTTAGGATTCATATTCCAAGATTTTAATTTAGTAGACAACCTTACTATACGTGAAAATATAGCAGTACCACTTATATTAGCATCTATGTCAAGTAAGGATATAGAAGAGAGAATAAAAAATATAGCAAACAAGTTAGATATAGAAAAGATATTAAATAAGTATCCAAGTCAATGTTCAGGAGGTCAAAATCAGAGAGCTGCATGTGCAAGAGCTTTGGTAACGAATCCAAAGATAATAGTTGCAGATGAACCAACAGGAAATTTAGATACTAAAAATTCACATCAATTATTAAAGATGATGCAAAAATTAAATGAAGAAGATGGAATTACAATAGTTATGGTAACTCATGACAATATGATAGCAAGTTACTCTAAAAAGTTAATATTTATTAGAGACGGAAAGATGGATGAAGTTGTTGAAAGAGCTGGAAGAACCCAGAAAGAATACTTCTATAATATTGTAGATATCACTTCAAAAGAGTCTCAAAATCTTATAGATATATTATAGGGGGTAGGGAGCATGGGAATATTTAAATATACACTAATGACTTTCAGAAAGGATTTTAAAAACAATCTATTTTATATCCTTGCAATGACAGTTTCAATTGCAATAATATTTAATACCTTCAATCTAATTTTTAATGAGAATATTGTAATAAGAAAAAGTGCTGACTATCATACAATGTTTTTGCTTGGTTTAGTAATACAAGCTGTAGCAATTTTATTTATGCTATTTGCAAACTCCTATTATTTGGAGGATAAATATAAAGAGTACGGAGTAATAACTATTTCAGGTAGATCTGTATTTGAAATTAGTAAAATAATTATGATTAGAAATATAATCAGTAGTACTTTATCAGTTATTCTTGGTTGCGTAATAGGTGGTATGGTATCACCATTAATCACTGCTAGAGCATACTCATTAATAGGCTTTGATGGAAGTCCTAGATATATATCACAAACTGGTATTGTAATGACTTGTATTATTATTGCTACACAATTTATGTTTGTAATATTAGTAAACACAGGAAACGTATATAGAAAAAAAGTAACTGAATTAATGAAGGGAAAGAATCAACCTTTCATGCCTGATAAAAGGAATATAAAGCTAAAGCCTAAAAACTATATTATTATATTTTTATTACCAGTATTATTATTTTTAATACCATTTAATCCAAAAGATAAAATGTACCTATTAACAGTATTAATTGTAATATGTAGCTTTGGTACTCAGGGAATTGTAAGGTATGTTATTCCAACTATGTTTTCTGAGTATAAGAATAAAAAGTTAGTTACAGATAGAATTAAATTAATATCAATAAGTAACTTACATTACTCATTACAAAAATCCACATATTTAATTTTATCCTTAGTACTTGCAACATCCTTTACTATAGCAATAGCTTGTAGTTATGAATCAGGAAGTATTTTAAGTGTAATATCATTAGTATGTTTTGCTGTTGTTGTAGTAATATTAAGTTTTACTATAGTATATAAGTTTTTAGTGGAGGCTCTGAAGAGGAGAAAAAACTATAAACAGCTTAGATTATTAGGATATACGAAGAATGAGATTAGAAAGGTAATATTCCAAGAAGTAATAATATACTATTTTATAATAATTGCAATTGCATTAGTTCATATGTCTTTAGTTATTATAACTAGCGTAAGTGCAGGATTATTAGCTGGTAGCTTAGCTATTGGATTAGTATCAGCCTATATACTTACATTTGTAATAACAGGTGTTTTATCATATATTGGATACAGAAAATTAGCAGTATAAGCAATGTTTAGAATATAAGAAGAATCATATTATTTTTATTAAAGTAATGTGGTTCTTTTTTATATGCTTTTATTTTATAAGGGGTAAGTCGATAGAAAGTGGCGTAACAATAAATGGATTTACAAATATTTTCCTTATTGGTAAAATGAAATAAAAGGAGATGATATGTTTGAAAAGGCTTATAGACCTTATAATAGGAGTATTTTTCATTGGATATTTTATAGTAATTAACCTTTTAAGTAGTAGAAAGATAGCATTTAGTGGAGCAATTGCAATAGCTGGTGTTATTTTAATTTTATATCATTTCTTGAAAAAGAAATTTGAAGATAATAGGAGTTTTATTAAAGCAAATAAGTTAATTAGAATATTAGTTTGTATTGGATTAGTAGGATTTTTAGCGGTTGAAGCAGTTATAATTGGATATCCAAAGAAAAGTGAGGTTAATACAGATTATATTCTGGTGTTAGGGGCTGGACTTAATAATGGTAATGAACTTAGCTTAACCTTGAAGGATAGATTAGACGCAGCTTTAAAGTGTATAAATGAGTATGGTAATGATGGATATATAGTTCTTTCAGGAGGTAAGGGTTCAGATGAGAGAATTTCAGAATCAGAGGCCATGAAAAGATATTTACTAGAACAAGGTTTACCTAGTGAAAAGATAATAACTGAGGATAAGTCTACAAATACTTATGAGAATTTTAAATACTCTAAAGATAAGATAGAAGAACATAGTAAAAAACCAATAGGAGAAAGTAGTGTTAAAGTAGTAACTACAGATTTCCATGGGTTTAGAAGCAGTATATTGGCAAATAGAAATGGATATGAAGATGTAAAGTTATACACAAGCAATACAGTATCTTATTTAATTCCAGTATTTTATGCAAGGGAAGCTTTAGCTTTAGTTAAAAGTGTTTTATTTGATAGATAGGGAGTAAATATATTTTATGGGGGGAATTTTAATATGTTTTTACCATTTATAAAGGGGATTTCATTTTTATTTGTATATGCAATTTATGCTTTTATTTTAATACAAATAATGAGGATTGTAGTTAAAGAGCAAGATTCCAAGAATTTTATAGTGGAGCCTCTTACAGAAAACGAGTATTTTGTACTAAAGGAAGCTGGCAAGGTAAGTGCAGTAGATGGAATAAGGTTTTTTTGTTATAAGTTATATGTAAATGGATATATTGATTGTATGGATAATAATAAAGGAGTATTTAAATCAAAGCCGTGTATTGATCTAGGAAATTTAACAACTATTGAGCAAAAAATATACTATGAATTTATAAGTGAAAAACCTGTATCAGAGGTAAA
Source organism: Clostridium zhoujianii (assembly GCF_051590805.1). Lineage (NCBI taxonomy): Bacteria > Bacillati > Bacillota > Clostridia > Eubacteriales > Clostridiaceae > Clostridium > Clostridium zhoujianii. The sequence goes on along the minus strand of NZ_JBPUTF010000006.1, from coordinate 47,269 downwards.
AATTGAAGGAGATGTAATAGATGCAATAAATACATATGTCTCAGAAATAGAGCCGGGATTAGAGAGCAGGGATTTAATTAGAAATCCTAGTAATAATAAAAGAATTATAAATGTAGTAAGGGTTATGGCTATATTAGTCTTTCTTCCGGGGTTTCTAAGATTATTATCGGGTATAGTTAATAATATGGCAGTTACCTATCTTGTAATTGAGTTAATAATTGTAGCTGGTGGATTTTTAGGGGCAGCAGATAAGGTTAAGAATAAATATATTACTAAAAAAGGAAAAGCAAGTTTAAAGACATATGAGTCTGCTTTTAATATGAATAATGCAAGGGATATTAACATGGAGGATGAGGATTTTAGGAGAGCTAATTACGATATATTAATGGCTGCATTTTTAGCTCAAGGAATAGGGGAAAGTATTTTAGGAGCTATTCCGATAAGTAGTAGTAATGTAATTAACGACAGCAATAATTCTAGTGGGTGTAGCTCATGTTCATCTTGTAGCTCATGTTCATCTTGTAGTTCTTGTTCTTCCTGTAGTGGGTGTGGTGGATGTGGTGGAGGTAATGATTAATGTCTTCATTAGTATTACAGTGGCATATAACTAATAAATGCAATAAGAGGTGTAAGCATTGCTATCAGCAAGAATATGATTGCCAAGAGATGGGTACGGATAAATTGATTGAGATAGGTGAGCAGTATAAGGAACTTTTAGAGGAGTATAACAATATAAATGAAATCAAATGCAAAGGTCATATAAATATAACTGGAGGAGAGCCTTTCGTTAGGAAGGATCTTTTTCAGTTACTTGATTATTTTCAGGAAAATAAAGATAAGTTTACTTTTGGAATACTTACAAATGGTTCATATTTAACTGAGGATATTGTAAAGAAACTTAAAACTTATAATCCAAGAATAGTACAAGTTAGTTTAGATGGGGATAAAACTATGCATGATAATATTCGAGGAGAAGGGTCATATGATGAAGTTATACAGGCTATAAGGTTATTAAATAAGTATGGAATAAAGTCCTTAGTTTCATTTACAGCAAATAATAAAAATTACAATTACTTTGGCAAAGTAGTACAAGCAGCTAGAAGAGCTGGGGCCTATAAAGTTTGGAGCGATAGAATGGTTCCAATAGGAAATGGATCAGGGGGAGAGGTAGATACATTATCCCCACAAGAGGTAACAAGATACATAAATATATTGAGAAGAGAGAAAGGCAAGTTTATAAATAGACATAGTAAGACTATTGTAAGTACGGAAAGAAGTCTTCAATTTTTGTGTGGAGAAACTAGTGGATATAGCTGTAATGCTAGTAAGGGGTTGATAGTTGTATTGGAAAATGGTGATGTTATGCCCTGTAGAAGGTTGCCTATTGTAGTGGGAAATGTGAATGAGGCATCATTAAAGGATATTTATTTTGGGGCACCTGTTATGTTAGATTTGAGAAAAGAAGGCGACAAACCTAAGGGGTGTGAGAATTGTAGGTTTGTGCAGATTTGTAATGGTGGAGCAAGGTGTATAGCTTATGGAGTTTATGGTGATTATAGACAAGGGGATTATGGGTGTATGTTGAGGTCAAAATGATGTTATCATGGAACAAATAGGATATAATAATAAGTGAATTAGGAGTGTGTGAAATGAAAATGAATGAGTTTAATATAGCTATCAGCTAGTGATCAATACTTGATAAGGAAGAAGGAAGCTGATAATAGCTTCCTTAGTGATTCATGATTTCATATAAATATAATCTATAATGCACAATCTTTATTGTGTAATACATCATTAACAATGCTGCCATCACTAATTTGTATAATCCGATTACATTTCTTAGAAACTTCAATATCATGTGTAATTATAATAACAGTTTTACCTTGGGCATTTATTTGCAATAGCATATCTAAGATACTAGTACCTGTTTTTTTATCAAGCGCTCCAGTTGGTTCATCTGCTAGAATTACTTCAGGGTTGTTTACTAATGCTCTTGCAATAGCCACCCTCTGTTTCTGTCCACCTGATAATTGTTTGGGATTTTTTTTGAGATGTTCTTCTAATCCTACTTCTTTTAAAATGTTAGTTGCTTTTTCTTTAAGCTTCTTTTTATTATCAGAATAACTTAGAGGAATTGCCACGTTATCAACTATATTATAATCATATAGTAAATTAAAATTCTGAAATATAAATCCGATTTTCTTATTTCGTATTTTTGATAATTCTTTTGAATTTTGTTTACTTACATCTTGCCCATCTAAGTAATATTCACCTTTTGTTGGGATATCAATACAACCTAATATATTTAATAAAGTTGATTTTCCAGCGCCAGATTGTCCCATTATAGCTAATAATTCACCCTTTTTTACACTAATATTAATATCTTTTAAAGCTTCTGTTTTAGCATCGCCACTTCCATATATCTTATTTATATTTTTCAAGTCTATAATATTCATATCTATTCACCTCTCATTAAATCAGCAACAATAATTTTTCTTAATTTTATAATTGGTATTATTCCTATAAATAAAGTAAGAATCAAAACTAAGCCTACATTGTACAGTACTATATTTAAATTTATTATCTTAGCAGTAATAAATAATGATTGTTTTAACCATAAACTAACTATTGATAGTAGAGAACATGCCCCCATTATATAAAGAACTTCAAAGAATAATTCTTTGCATAAATCGTTTATTGTTGCACCACAGGCTATTCTAATACCAAATTCTTTTCTTCTTTCTTTTATTTCACCCAATAATACGCTTATCACACCTATAACAGATAGTATTGTTAATATTAATCCTAATACTACTGAATTAATTACATCTTTATACAATACTTCTTTAGCAGGTATATAGTCATCTTTTAAAGGTATATCTCTTATGATAAAATTACTATTACCATAATCTTTCTTAAACTGTTCTTTTACATAATCGATGGACATATCATTATTAGCCTCTACAAAGCAACCAACATCATTTATGGCTACTGTTTCATTAAAGAAATCTAAATTTTTTACAGTTGGAAATATTGACAAAGCATTAGAAAAAGTTATATTTTCAATAAATTCTGTTTTGCTAAGAATTGAAGGTATTGCATTATCTTCATAGAAACCAATAATTTTAAATGTTATTTTTTCTGTGTCACTAATATTTTGTGAAATTGTATCTCCAATTTTATAATGTTCCTTATAATCCTTTCCAAGGATTAAGGGTATATTCTCTTTTTTATAATCAATTTCAAAATCAGCTTTAGTGAAATTTCGTCCTTCAGAAAGTTTAAGATCATACCTATTAAAAAAATCATAATTTATCATTATTGAAGTAGTATATCTAGCTGGAAGATCTTGAGGCAGTTGCAAATATTCTTTTGGACAATATTCATATAGTTCTGAGATTGCATTGGGATAAATAAAGTAAATACTACTTCTATTAATGATGTCATTACTTTTCATTTCCTGCAATTTGTTGTGAAAGTCTTTAATTATAGGTGTTGCTTCGGCAAAAAAATCAATATTATCATTTTGAAATATTGAATCATTTGGAAAGACTCTTAAAAGGTGAGTTTTATTAAAGTCAAAAAGATTATTAAAATAGTTCATCTTATTCCGTGAAGTTTCTATAGTTACTGCTGATGAATTTAGCATCATTAAACCAATTGAAAACTGTAATACTATAAGAAAAGCTAAAAATTTCATTCTTTTAAGTGATTTAAGTGCATTTAACATTGTTATTCCTCCCTTAACATCTCAATTGGTTGAACTTTAGATATAAATTTTAAGGAGGGCAATGTTACTATAAATGCTGAAAATATAGCTAACATAAATGAAGAAATAAAATTGCCCTTGTGCAGCCTAACATCAACAGTTGAAATAAAACCATTAGTATTAATTGCTAATATATATTGGATTCCTAAAGCTAAAATTAGGGACGCTATAGCAATAATAACTAATTCACCAAAGAAAATTTTAGCTATATCTTTATCTTCAGCTCCTAATACCTTCCTTAGAACGATTTCTTTTTTTCTACTTTTAACCCAAAGTGAAGAAATGCTAATAGAGTTAATTATTGTAATTAATACAACGAAGAATGTAGCCTTATGCAAAGCTTCACCTTCAATACTTTTGTTATCTGATAAATAGGGAGAGGTTATTAGTTTGAAATTTTCATCTTTTGATTTTAAATACTTATCGAGCATATCAACAGCATTACTTAGAGTGTTAACTTCACCTCGTATGATTACATTAACATTTGATTGATTCATATCTTTTTTATCATAAAGTTGTTCAAATGTTTCATAGGGCAGGATTACACTCTTTTGGATATCGAAGACTGAGAATTCTTTTTTTAACGTTAATGCTTTATTTTCAACAGATGAATTTAATATAAGTTCATCTTCTTTTATCCTAGTGGAGAATATGGCACTATTATTAGTGCTTAATAATGAACTATTAAATACTTGTCCACCTTCTTTTAAATCTAAATAGAATTCTTCTCCATTTCTAGCAACGATGCTTTGAACAATAATACCTTTTTCATTAATTTCTTTCTCAAGAATAATTGTTACTTTTTCATCTTTAAAAACATTTACAACTTCAGATAAAGAGATATTATTTGTATGTATAAATACTAAAAATTTATTATTATCTGAATTAAATGCTTTAGCTCTATTATTTTGAGAAATAGTTGCGGAGCTTCCTAGCGAAAATATAAGTATTGATAGTGTAAAGGATAAAATGAAAAAGATAGTTGTGGCTTTTCTTTGTTTTATTGAATAAAATAAATTCATAAATTTTCACCTCTAAAATTTGTAAAACATTTGGTTTTGTTAAAAGGGTTTAATATATATCGTTTATTTAAATTTTCACAACCTTGTTAGATATAAGTTCTAATTAAGAATTTTAAATTTGAAATGTAGCAAAAAAATTCATGTGGAATGTTTAAAGGTTGAAATGAAATAAGTCAAAGAGTTATTTAATATATTACATTAGTATTACTTAAATCACAATAGATTACAAAATAAACAAAAAATGCAAATATATAAATATATTAAGACGAGAAAAAAATAGGTTTATAAATAGATATAGCAAAACTACTGTAAGTACTGAAAGAAGCCTTCAATTCCTATCTGGGGAAGATAAAGTGTATATATTTTAACTCACCAGTAATGATGGAGCTTAGAGAAGATGTGGGTAAGCCTAAGGGATGTGAAAACTGCAAGTTTTTAAAGATATGTAATGGGGGGCAAAATGTATATCTTATGGGGTATATGGAGATTACAAAGAAGGGGATTATAGATGTATATTGAGGAATAGATAGATATGAATTATGAATAAATATGAGGTATTTCAAGCTAGGAATCACCATATCCAACATTGAAAGTAAATATACAAAATGGTAATATATACCTAATAAGTGGTGTGGGAGTGATTAAGGTGATTGAAAATTTTCAAGCAGAAGTAGAGTCGAAATTAACACCTGATGAAGAAATTGAAAAAATGTTTGTTGCACCTAACTATGAAATGCTTAAGGAAGGTCCTAACATTACTGCTTTTTCATCCAGTGCTTTAATGGGAACTGGAGATTATTCATTTACTTATTCTATCATAATAACTAATAAACGAATTTTTATTGGTAATGCCAATCCATATTTTAAAGTTATTTCTTATAAAATATATGATATAAAGGATCTTAAGAATATTGAAGTCTCAAGCTATGATTCAAAAAAGAAATTTAATATTATGCCCTTTTATTATTTCTTTGGTTTGTTACCAATAGTTTTAGTTGCTGATATATTTTTAAATGAATATATATCTGAATTGGGAACAATAGATAGTCAATTAGCTATTTATTTCATATCACTAGCAATACCGGTCACTATAATTTATGGACTATATAGACTAATAAGAAAGTTTGCTTATTCTAAATTAGTTACTGATATAAGTTTTAGTGATGGAAATGAATTATGTGCTCTTTTAGGGAAGAAAAGTGACTTTAACTTTTTGAAAAAATTATCAATAAATAAAAGTTTTTAGTATTTATTGATAATTTAGAAGGCGAAAGATATTAAGAGAAGAAGATATATAGAAATAGATATATCTGGATACAAAGATAATAAGATATCAAGAAGCTGATGTAATACGGATTTGATGGACCTTTGTAAGAGAATTATAATGATATTAAATAAAAATATACTAAAAGAATACTCGTATTAGCTAGAGAATAGCATTCTATAGACTAATATGAGTATTCTTTTATTGGTTTAAGAAATTTATGATATTATAATAATCTTCCCATCATAACACCCATTGCAGATGCCATCATAAGTCCTCTAGTCCAACCACTAGAATCACCTAAACAGTGAAGACCTTGAATATTTGTCTCAAAATTCTTATCTAAGTTGATCTTATTACTATAGAACTTTATTTCAGGTCCATAAAGTAAAGTTTCTCTACCTGCAAATCCAGGAACTACTGTGTTCATAGATTCAATGAAGTTTAATATGTTAGTCATAGTTCTGTATGGCATAGCAGAAGTTAGATCTCCAGCTACTGCATCAGGTAAAGTATGCTTAACATTTGATTGAGATAGCTCATGTTGCCAAGTTCTCTTACCATCTAAGATATCTCCGTATCTTTGAACTAAGATACTACCATTACCAAGCATATTAACAAGTTCAGATACCTTTTTACCATATTCAATAGGTTGATTGAAAGGTTCAGCAAAATCATGAGAACTTAATATAGCTAAATTGGTATTGTTAGACTTCTTATCCTTGTAAGAATGTCCGTTAACTATTGCAAGGTTATTATCATAATTTTCTTGGCTAACAAATCCACCAGGATTTTGGCAGAAGGTTCTTACTTTGTCCCTAAATGGAGCAGGATATCCAATTAGCTTTGATTCATAAAGAACGCTATTAACACTCTCCATTACCTCATTTCTAAGTTCAACTCTAACCCCAATATCTACAGTACCGGCTCTATGATTAATATTGTGTTTAACACACATATCTTTAAGCCAGTCAGCACCTTTTCTACCTGTACCAACTACAACTTTTTCACTATAGACTTCTTCATCTTTAGTTTTAGTTATAGAGTCAGTTAAGATAACACCAGATACCTTATTATCATTTATAATTAAATCTTTAACGGTTGTATCAAATCTTATTTCAACACCATTATCTAATAAGTGGTTTTGTATTTTTAAATATATTTCTTGAGCTTTTTCAGTACCTAAATGTCTTATTGGACAATCAACGAGCTTTAAATTAGCCTCAATAGACTTTCTTCTAATTTCTTTAATTTCTTCTGTATGACCTAAGCCTTCTACATGGCTATCAGCACCAAAGTCTAAATATATAGAATCAGTATAATCAATATATTCTTGAGTAAAGTCAGCTCCAACTAGATTTGGAAGATCTCCTCCAACTTCATAGTTTAAAGATAGTTTTCCATCTGAGAATGCACCAGCACCAGAGAAACCAGTGGTGATATGGCAGTAAGGCTTACAAGACACACAAACATTTGTCTTTTCCTTTGGACAATGTCTTCTGTCTATTCTTCTTCCTGCTTCAATTAAAAGAATATTAGATTGTGGTTTTTGTTTCTTTAACTCATAGGCAGTAAATATACCTGCTGGACCTGCACCTACTATTATTACGTCATAATTCATTATAAACAACTCCTCATAAATTAAGATATTTAATTAGTAGACACTTATAGGTAGAGCAATTTACGGTAGCTCGGTAGAAACATCCAACCCATATTGTAGGATTTATATAAGTGAACAATATTCAATTTTTTAAATATAAAGTTCTTATTACAAGGAGATTTTAGCCTATATAAACAAAAAAATCAATATGAAAGTGGAAAATAATTAAAAAATACCAATAAAAACACGAACATTTAAATTTGAAAGACGATTATTTTATCATTAGCAATACATAGGGTGTATATTTCTTGGTGGTGTATTATTTTTATTAGTAAAGGATTTAATAAAAGACTCATTTACTAAAATGAAGACTTAGTACTATCACTTAATGCTTCATATCTAAGGCTAGTAAATAAGGAGGAGGGATGGGTACTATTTGAATTTAAAGTGAATTCTATAAGTATAAAGGAGTAAGATAAGAAGTATTTTTGCATGAAATTTATCCCTAAAAATGAAGTTTACATAAATAACTGTAGGACAGTGAGAAAATTTTACAAAGAGATAACTTAAGAATCTTATACTTTTTTATCTGACTTTGTCTGACCTTGTAGAGAAAATTATATTTATAAAATAATAGATAAAATACTATTTATTTTTAAAACAAGTAATTATATACTATATTTATATTTAAAGTAAATTTATCGAGGTGATTCCATGTTAAAAAATGACTATATAAAAGAAATTGAAAATGCACTAAAATTAGTTAAAAGAGAAGTTGATAAGAACATAGTAAATAATGAAATAGATAAGGCTTGCCAGGCTATAAATAAAGAGTTTAAGGGGTTAGTAGGTTTAGATTTAGATACAATAAGCTCCTTATCTTTTGATAGTATTAAGGCAATAATTAGTAGAGATAATCAGTATAATGCTGAGAAATATATTGCATTAGGTGAATTATTAAACCTTCAAGGTATAGTTTATAGTAGCCAAAAGGATGAGATGAATAAAGTTATACATTTTGGAAAAGCCCTTCAAGCTTTTGTTCAAGCTTATGAGGAAGATGATTCTATAGATAAAAAATATCTAGATGATGCTGAAAAAATGATAGAAGATTTAAGGCAATATGAACTTACTCTAGAAGATGATAAAAGGATATTCACTATATATGAATTATTAAATCAATTTGATAGGGCAGAAGACATGTTATTTTATATGTTAAAGATAAACAATAATAGCAAAGAGATAATTAAGGCAGGTTTAGATTTTTACAATAGACTAAAGGAAAAACCGGAGGAATTACTAGAAAAGGGTAATCTTCCATTGGAAGAAATTGAAGATAGCATTTTACAGCTAAAAGCTTTAGAAGCTATTGACAAGGAAGTATAAATATTAGAGAATATAGCAGGAATATTTAAAAAGTATATTTTGAAAGCAGACGGGCGGCTGGACTACCCGTGTGCTTTTTTTATTTTTACAAAGGAGAAGGTTATGAAGACGTTAAAGGATAAGAAGTTTTTAAAATCAATTCTTACCTTAGCACTACCTATTACACTACAAAGTTTTATAACATCATCTTTAAATCTTGTAGATAATGTGATGGTAGGTAGACTAGGGGAAGAAGCCATTGCGGCAGTAGGATTAGCAAATCAATATTTCTTTATATTTACCCTTTGTTTATCAGGGATTAATGCTGGTGCAAGTGTATTTATGTCACAGTATTGGGGTAAGAAAGATATCAAAAGTATTCGTAAGGTTTTAGGGTTAGATATTACAGTAGGATTTATTGCATCCTTTATTTTTGCATTAGGAGCCTTTATTTTTTCTAATGAAATAATGTGTATATTATCAAAGGATATCAATGTAATTGCATTAGGCAGTAGCTACTTAAAGATAGTTGCAATTAGTTGTCTATTTACAAATTTTACTCAAGGATATTCATCAGCACTAAGAAGTACAGAACAGCCTAAGTTACCTATGTATGCAAGCCTTATAGGGGTAATAAGTAATGCATTTTTAAACTGGGTATTTATATTTGGAAATTTAGGTATAGAGTCTATGGGGGTTGCTGGAGCAGCAATGGCTACAACTATAGCTAGAGCTATTGAAATGATATATATAATAACTATGGTTTATATAAAGAAAAATAAAGTTGCATCAAGACTAAAAGAAATGTTTAGTTTTAACAAGGATTTTGTTAAGACGTATTTTAGAACATCTACATCAGTTATTATTAATGAACTTGTATGGGCTTTTGGGATGACTGCATATTCTATAGCCTATGCACAAATAGGGACAAGTGCAGTGGCAACAATGCAAATTGCAACTACTTTAAATAATATGTTTATGGTACTTTGTATAGGTCTTGCAAGTGCGGCATCAATAATGATTGGTAATAAAATTGGTGCAGGACATGAAGATGAAGCGGTTGATTATTCTAAAAAAATAGGCTTACTATCACTAATAGTAGGATTAGTATTAGGAATTTTAATATGGGTATGTGCACCTTTAATATTAACAATTTTCAATATTACCCAAGAAACTTATGGAGATGCCTTAAAGGTACTTAGAATAATGGCTATTTTCTGCATAATTAGATCCTATAACGTTGTAATGATAGTTGGTGTGTTTAGAGGTGGTGGAGACATAACTTATTCAATGTTAGTACAAGCAGGAACAATATGGCTATTTGCAGTTCCAATAGCATTTATAGGAGCTATATTCTTATCAGTTCCTATATATATAGTTTATTTATTAATATGTCTTGAAGAAGTAATAAAGATTTTCTTTGAATTTGGTAGACTAAAATCAGGGAAGTGGGTAAATAATATAGTTGGTTAGGTTACTTACTCTCAATGTAACCCTAGTTAAACGAAAGAAGAAGGTAAATGGAAAATCCGTTTACCTTCTTTTTTACTTAGTTATTGATGAAAAAACTATATTCTCAATTGTTTCAGGAAGAACATTGATTTCTTCTTTAGAAAGATTTTTAACATCAACTGCAGGGTGAATAATTACTTCAACACTTGCAGCTTTAATCTTACTATTATTTTGCTCTAGAAGTTTATACGTACCATTTATAGTAATTGGTACTATAGGAACCTTAGGTTTGGTAGCAAGTTTAAAGCTACCCCCTTTAAAATCATGGGTATCTCCACCTTTACTTCTAGTACCTTCAGGGAATATTACCATGGAGTATCCGCTTTTGATAATGTTGATACCTTGAACTATAGATTCAGCAGATTTACGAAGATTATCTCTATCCATAAATATACACCTTATTTGTTTCATCCATGTACTAACACCGGGCCATTTTTCGAGCTCTTTTTTTGCGATAAATCCTTTTGGTACATCAATAGTACTCATAATTAGTGGTATATCAAAGTGACTTTGGTGATTTGCCATAAATACAACTGTTTGATCCTTTGGAATATTCTCTAGCCCCCTAACAGTTACTTTAGCTCCGCTAATCTTCATTATAAACTTTGCCCACCTATGGGTTATTTTGTGAATAAATTCAGTTGCTTCATCTACTCTTCCTTTACGCTTTAAATAGTTTGCCCTAGGTAATGCAATAGTAGTTACAAATATACTTAGGATTACACCAGGATAAAATAATATTGTTCTTAACATATATAAACCCTTCCTATCTTCAAATGATTTCATATAAAATAGTATATTACATCTATGATATAAATTAAAGAACTAATAGTAGAGTTACTTCATATAAATGAATAGGAAATAATAGTTTAGGAGTATAAGGTTGTCAGATTATTTAAAAGAAAAATTATTTATTGATTTTGAAGAGGGTATGGAGACTAGCACTGAGATAATGCCCAGAAAATATACCTTAACCCATTCTGATGAGACAGGTGATCTATTTTTATATATAGGAGAGAATTATGCCTGTAATAGACTTGAGGAAATAAGGGATGAGGTATTAGCAACATGGGAAAAGGTAGCTGAAACATATATTTTAAAAGTAGATTTACATTTAGATAGTGAATTATCTAATAAAAATTTAGAAGAACGAGATGTTATTTTTAGAAAAGAATTACCATTAGCGTTAAAAACAATTATATATGGTGATAGAAAATTATATATGAACAGAAAAGAGTTAATTAATTCCCCAGTTATTGTATATTTTAATTCAAATGATGAGAATTATAATAAGGTAGAGAGATGGGGAGCTGTAAAAGATTATATAATAGGCGAAGCAAGATCAAATGAGGATGAAAGAATAGTACCTCCATTGACGCGAGATAAAGTTATAATAACTTTGCTTACTCCACATATAGATAGAGAGTTAAAGAAATTGTATGGAAATAAGTTTGTTTTCTGTGCTACTTTTGCTGAAATTATGTCAATAAGACCATTAAATCCACCATTTGCTTGTAAGGGAAGTTATATAGTTGTAGTTGGAGTAAGAACAGGATTAAATATTCCAGGTCCAAATAAGAATAATGTGATTTTAGAGTTTCTGATAAAGCCTGACCAAGTTAGATTGGAATCAGTGAAGAATCCGAGGTAAAATCAGGTATGAACTGGTTAGTATATATATGATATAATTTCATTATAAATTATTGGGACTATATACATTTAGGAGGATAAAATGGGAGTAAAGATAATAACTGATAGTACAGGTTATATCCCTAAAGAACTAGTTGATGAATATGATATTTCTATCGTGTCATTAAACGTTGTTTTAAATGGAGAGAGTTATAGGGAAGTAGATTTAGACAACGTAGAATTTTATAAAATGATGGATGAGTCAGGGGAAATACCAACATCTTCACAACCTAGTATGGATGAACTTTTAAAGCTATTTAAAGCTAAAGTAAGTAATGGAGATGATGTAGTAGGAATATTTCTATCTTCTGATATGAGTGGCACATATTCAAGTTCACATTTAGTGAAGGAAATGGTATTAGAAGAATATCCAGATGCAAGAATAGAGTTAATAGACTCTAGAACGAATTGTATGCAAATGGGATTCCAAGCACTTCAAGCAGCAAGGGCAGCAAAGGAAGGTAAATCTATAGAGGAAGTTGTATCTATAGCAAAGAAGGTAATAGATACTAGTAGATTCTTATTTGTACCAGACACCCTTAAATATTTGAAAAAGGGCGGAAGAATAGGTGGTGCATCAGCTTTATTTGGAACGATTCTTCAAATTAGACCTATCCTAACAGTAGAGAAAGGGCAGACAACTGTTTTTGACAAAGTAAGAACTAAAAAGAAAGCAGTAGATACAATAGTAAATAAAGTTATTAAGGATATAGATTCTAATGGATTAGGAGAAGTTATAGTTCATCATATTAATTGTGAGGATGAAGGATTAGAACTTGCTAAAAGATTAGAAGAAAAATTAGGTAGAGCTGTAGGGATACAATCTATAGGGCCAATCATTGGATTACATGTTGGACCTGGGAGCATTGGAGTTGCATACTACACAGAAAGATAAGGAGAGCTTAAGGCTCTTCTTTTTTTTGCTTAGATTAGTACAAATAGATAATAAGATAAAATTAAGAAGTTTAACTAATAATTAAGTCTTTTTTTCTATTTATTTAAGAGTATTTTAAGAAAGGTACTCTAGAATAAAAGTATAAGGTACATAAGCAGGAATAGTGATAAGGGGTATGACATGGAGTGTAAAGATATAAATAATAATATTATAAGTTCATCTTTTAATATAAGAAGTGAGGTTACTGGACTTACAGATAATGAGGTAAGATCAAGGATTGTAAAGGGAGAGGTAAATAAAATACCTAAGGCACCATCTAGAACATTAGGCCAGATGGTTAGGGCAAATTTCTTTAATGTATTTAACGCTCTTAATGTGGTGCTAGCATTAGTTTGTATTATAGCTGGATCACCTAAGGAAGCTATTTTTGCAGTAGTTATTGTAGTTAATAGTGTAATAGGTGTTGTACAAGAACTTAATGCGAAGAAGACCCTTGAGAGACTATCAGTTCTTAGTATGGCTCATGCAAAGGTTTTGAGGAATGGAAATATAAAAGAAATATCAGTAGAAGAATTAGTTTTAAATGACATTGTATACTTATCTACTGGTAATCAAGTATTAGCGGACTGCAAAGTAGTAGATGGAGATGAGTTAGAAGTAGATGAGTCTATGCTTACAGGTGAATCAGATCCAGTATATAAGAAAAAAGGTGATGAAATTTTATCTGGAAGTTTTATTGTTGCTGGGGAAGGGTATGCAGAGGTTCAACAGGTAGGAACACATACTTACTCATCTCAATTAGCAGATGAGGCGAGAAAGTTTAAGATAATTAATTCAGAACTTCAATCATCAATTACTAAGGTTATTAAGTTGCTATTATGGTTAATAGTACCTATAGGAATTATTTTAACAACTACTCAAATGATGTTTACCGGAGCTAACTGGAGAGATGCTTCAATTGGAGCGGTATCTGGTATTATCGGAATGGTACCAGAAGGATTAGTACTGTTAACAAGTGCTACCTTTATAGTTTCAGTAGTTAAGCTTGCTAAGTACGAAACTTTAGTGCAACAATTATCTGCAACAGAGGTACTTGCAAGGGTAGATGTGCTTTGCGTAGATAAGACAGGAACTATTACCGAGGGGAAATTAAAGCTTGTAGATATAGTTAATTTAGATGGCAATAAGGAAGAGGTAGATGAGGTGTTATCAGCCTTAGTTCATAATTTACCTAGTAAAAATCCAACACAAGAAGCAATTCTAGAAAGGTACTCAGAAGAACTAGAAGTAGAGATTTTAGAAAAGATTCCATTTTCATCAAGAAGAAAATGGGGCGGAATTATATTAAAAGGTTATGGAACTTGGGTAATGGGAGCTCCTGAAATATTATTAGGTGATAAATATGAGGAGTTTAAAGATAAAGTGGAAGAAGAAGCAAGAAAAGGACGAAGAGTTTTATTACTTGGAAAGGTAGATCAGATATCCTTAAAACAAGGATTATGTGAAAATATTAAAGAAAAAGCATTAATTCTTATAGAGGACGTAATAAGAGAAGAAGCACCTAACGTGTTAACTTATTTTAAAGAAGAGGGAGTAAATTTAAAGGTTATATCAGGAGATAATCCGGTGACTGTATCGGCTGTGGCCATGAGAGCTGGAGTAGAAGGATATGATAAATATGTAGATGCAAGGACATTACCTACAGAATTAGAAGATTTAAAGAAGGTAGTAGATGACTACACTATATTTGGTAGAGTAACTCCACATCAAAAGAAAGATATAATAAAAGCACTTCAAGGAAATGGACATACAGTAGCAATGACTGGTGATGGAGTTAATGATGTATTAGCACTAAAGGAATCAGACTGTGGTATAGCCATGGCAAAGGGTTCAGATGCAACTAAGGCAGTAGCACAATTAGTGCTTTTAAACTCAGATTTCGGAGCACTTCCACATGTGGTTGCAGAGGGAAGAAAACAAATTAATAATTTAGAAAGGGTAGCAGAACTATTCTTATCTAAAACAGTATTCTTTGTATTTTTAGCATTTATATTTTCAGCATTAGTACTACCATATCCATTACTACCAATACAAGCATCATTAGTAGGCTCTTGCGCTATAGGTATACCAGCATTTTTCTTAGCATTACAGCCATCTAATGGAAGAGTTGAAGCAGGATTTTTGAAGCGGATATTATCAACTAGTATTCCTAATGGGATAATTATGGTGGTGTTTGTTACTATAGGATATGCAATGACATATTTTTCAGGAGCTAGTGTAGAGCATAGTAGATCTGTGGCACTTTTAATATTTATTGGAATTAGTTTAGTTATATTAGTAAGGGTAGCATTACCTGTAACAAAATTTAAGTTATCCTTAGTAATTGGAATGATAGTGTGTATAGGAATTTGTTATATGACACCTGTGGGAAGAATGGTATTTACATTAACACCAATAACTATTAAAGAGTGGATTATAGCAGGAGGATTTACAGTTGCTTCATGGCCATTAATCTCTGTAACTGTAGTGGTAGTGAGAAGATTAATGAATGGAAAGGCAAATATTCAAGTAGCTTAAGATAATTAGTAGAGTAGATGATATATAAGTAAGAGTTGTCATCTGCTCTTTTTTATTTTATTAGAGTGTTCTATTATGTTGACAACTAATGTTAATTATAATAGAATTTAAATGTAATTTAATAATATATGTCCTCATAGTTCAATGGATAGAATAGTCCCCTCCTAAGGGATAGATGTAGGTTCGATTCCTACTGGGGATACCAAATAGGAAAAAAGAATGGTTTAAACATTAAGTTTAATCCATTCTTTTTATTTTTACTAAGGTATATCAGTTTATATTATGAGTTATCTCCCAAACCATTCATTAGCTATTGGTTGAATGAAATGAGGTGTAAGCTCCATAACACGATAGTCTTGGATACCAGAAACCTTAAGTGGATCAGCGGAAAGATAAGCTTCTACTTTTTCAAGTGACTCAGCTTTCATAATGGATAATCCACCACTCTCATCAGATTTAAGTCCTGATACTAGTATTAATCCTGCATTTGCTGCAGTTGTAGAATAGGCTATATGTTCATTCATAATATTTTCATCTATTGGAGCTGATTTATTTATTGTACCTTCTATAATAAAAAATTTCATTTTTATAATCCTCCTTTATTTGGAATGTATACATAATATTATATCATATTAATTACTTGTTGATAGTATATATTAAATAAAATGGCGAAATTAATTTAGTTATTGACTATATAGTAAGAAATTCTTATAGAGACTCAGCTATTAGGAAAGCCGTTCGATAT
Source organism: Clostridium zhoujianii (assembly GCF_051590805.1). NCBI lineage: Bacteria > Bacillati > Bacillota > Clostridia > Eubacteriales > Clostridiaceae > Clostridium > Clostridium zhoujianii. The sequence goes on along the minus strand of NZ_JBPUTF010000006.1, from coordinate 30,831 downwards.
GATACAATATTAATTAAATTAATTATAAATCGTATAATTATAAAGGGAGATGAAATATTTGATGATGAGTACAGTCTTAGGTTTTATATTTATAGCAATGGTATTTATGGCTTTTGGAATATTTTCGATAATTAAACCGAACTTAATTGGTGCAGAGCTTAAGTGGGTTAAATATAAATATATTTATTTACCTAAATATGAGAAGTCAACAAATGAATACTATCATAAACAGATAAAAGTTGTAGGTGTAGGTTTGATAGGAGCAGCAATTATAATGATAATAATTTCAGCAGGTTATTTTATCAATCCAGATATAATATCATTATTTAAATAGATTTAAAAAGAATAATATTTGTTGTAATATGATTAATAGCCTGTTGAGTAGATGTAACTTAAACTCTAGTGCAATATCTACTTAATAGGGTTATTTTTGTGAGAGAAGAAAATTTAATAATGATAATATTACAAAATATGGTACACTTATCTGGTAATAGTATAAAATTGTGAAATATAGTTTATTTATATATTAAGTGAAAGGCGGCCACATATATGAAGACACCAATTTTAGAGACAGATAGATTGATTTTAAGGCCATTTTGTATAGGAGATACACAGGAAGTCTTTGATTGTTGGGAAAGTGATGCTGATGTAGCCAAGTATATGTTTTGGACTAGTCATAATGACATAAATAAAACTATTAGCTGGATAAGAGAAGAAACAAGTAAAATAGACTCTGATGATTGGTATAGGTGGGCAATTCTATCAAAGGAGACGGGATATTTAATTGGGACTGGATTAATCTATATTGAAGAAGAGTACGGTAAATTTGAAATAGCATATAATTTAGGAAAAAAAGCTTGGGGATTTGGATATACAACAGAAGCAATGAAAAGAGTTATTAAATTTGCAAAAGAAGAATTAAGGATAAAAGAAATAAGGGGTAGGCATGCCAAAGAAAATCCTGTTTCAGGGAAGGTATTAGAAAAGTTAGGATTTATATACATTAAGGATATACCCTATAAATGTAATATGGGAAAAAAATTATATGAAGGTAGAGAGTATACTTTAAAATTATAATTAATAAAGACTTGGAAGATATCCAGGTCTTTAAATTTTTAGTAATAGGCTAAGAGTTGTACCGCAAGAATGTGATTTGTTGATAACTAATAGGATATATGGAGTAAATGTGGATAAGTTATTTGAAAATAATAGAGATGTGGATAAAAATATAGTTAGTGGAGAATATATATGGTTAAAAATTATGTATCACTAGATAATAAAGAAAAAAATCTGGTTTATAAATTTATTACTAGAAGAGAAGAAGAAAAGAAAACAATAATGGAAATAGAAAAGGATATTAAAATAGATACCTACAATTATGGTAAGGGTGTACTATTTTACTTCGAAGATGGGAGAGTATTAGGTAAAGTTTCAGTGGTTTTGGAAGTAGCAGAAGTTATGCATGTTGCTTATATACATAATATAGATATATTAGAGGGAATAGATAATAAGGAGAAGGTGCTAAAAGAGTTAATAGAGAGAGGATCATTAATTTCTAAAGAATATAGTGCTACTAAAATTTTATTAGGAATAAGAAATAATGATGTATTAAAGGTGGCAGAAGCTATTGAATTATACAGTGAATATTCATCATTTATTATGATATTAGAAGAAAGAAAAAGTAAAGCAGAGATTCTAGATATAGTTCCTATATCTGCTGAAAATTTAAATGAGTATGTAGATAATTATAATAGTTCGTTTATGGACATGCCACATGGAACATATATTGATTTAAAAGAAGCTAAGGGATATCTAGAAAAAGTAGATGGAAATAATGGATTTTTTTTAGTTAAAGCTGATGGAATTACTATTGGATTTATGAATGTGTCTATAGAAAATAATGAGGGTTTTTTTGATATTGGATTAAGAAAAGAGTATAGAAAACAAGGATATGGAAAAATGTTATTAGAAACGGCAATAGATTTTCTTAAGAAAAAGGATACAGAAAAAATATGCTTGATTGTAATTGAAAAAAATTCTGTGGCGTATGAAATGTATAAGAAAAGAGGATTTAAGGTGTATTCTAAGATAAGTAATTGGATTCAAATAGAGTAGTTTTTCTGAAATTTATCATTTCTATAAAATCTAAAAATAATATGTTATAATAAACAATAAAATAAAAAGTATTTATATATTTAGGAGAGTGATTATTTTTGGACCCTAGTTATACGTTTGAGATAATTCTATTAATAGTATTATTAATAATGTCAGGATTTTTCTCAATGTCAGAGACAGCATTAATGTCTCTAAGTAAGATTAGAACAAGACACATGGTGGAAGAAGAAGTTAAGGGAGCTAAACTTGTTGCAAAGTTAATAGAAGACCCTAATAAGCTTTTAGGAGCTATTCTTATAGGAAACAATATAGTTAATATTGGAGCATCATCAATAGCTACATCTTTAGCAGTAAAGATGTCTGGTGGTAGTGAAGCGGCAGTTGCTATATCAACATTAATTATGACGGTGTTAGTTCTTATTTTTGGTGAAATAACACCAAAGTCTATAGCAAAGCAAAAATCTGAGAAGGTTTCATTACTTGTTGGTAAGCCAATCAAGTTGGTTGTATTCTTATTTAAACCATTTATTTCTATTTTTACAGGAATATCTTCAGTATTTATAAGATTATTAGGTGGAGATCCTAAGGCATCGGAACCATTTATTACTCAAGAAGAGCTAAAGACAATGGTAGGTGTCAGTGAAGAGGAAGGAGTCCTTGAGGATGTTGAGAAGGAAATGATATTTAATGTTTTTGATTTTGCGGATATGCAGGTTAAGGACATTATGGTTCAAAGAGTGGATATTACAGCAGTAGATATAGAAGATACTTATGAACAAGTATTGGACGTAATTAGAACAGAGCAGTTCTCGAGAATACCTGCGTATAATGACACTATAGATAACATAGTAGGTATTTTGAATGTTAAGGATCTTATAATGGCTAATGATAAAACTGGAGAGTTTAAGGTTGAAAAATATATAAGAGAACCCTACTATACATTTGAGTTTAAAAAGATAACAGAGGTCTTTAAAGAAATGAAAAAGACTAGAAACCATATGGCAGTAGTTCTTGATGAGTATGGTGGAACAGTTGGTATTATAACAATCGAAGATTTAATAGAAGAGATTGTCGGAGAGATTGAAGACGAGTACGATGATGAAAACCATATGATAGAAGTTATTAAAGAGGATGAGTATATTGTAGATGGTAGCGCAAGACTTGATGATATAAGTGATTTAATAGGTGTATCAATGGAATCTGAGGACTTAGATTCTGTAGGTGGTTTATTAATTGAAGAGCTTGGTAGAATACCTGATGAACATGAGGAAGTTCTTATTAATAATCTTAGATTTGTTGTAGAGGAAATAGATAAGAACCGTATCAAAAAAGTTAGAATATATACTTAAGGTGGGGTGGCTATTAGCTGCCCTTTCTTGCTTAGGAGAGTATTTTATGGATTTTATGGATTATGCTTTAGAAGAGGGGTATAAGGCTTTTGATAAAGGTGAGATTCCTATTGGGGCAGTTATTGTGAAAGATGGTATAATAATAGGCAAAGGTCACAATGTAAAGGAATTTACAAAGGATCCAACACAACATGCTGAAATTATAGCAATAAAAGAAGCTTGCAAGATCACAGGAGATTGGAGATTAACAGGCTGTGATATGTATGTTACTCTTGAACCATGTCCTATGTGTGCAGGAGCAATATTACAAAGTAGATTATCAAAAGTTTATATTGGAACTTTTAACAAGGATATGGGAGCTTGTGGATCGGTAGTAAATCTAGTTGATAATAGAAGTTTGAATTCTTTTGTGAACACTATATGGACTTATGATGAAAGATGTAGTGATTTACTAAAGAATTTTTTTAGCAAAAGAAGACTGAAAACGGAGGAGATTAAATGAATCCAGTAGCATTTGAAATTTTTGGACTAGAGGTAAGATGGTATGGTGTTCTTATTGGAATGGGAGTTGTTGTAGCATTAGTATTAGCATGGTTCAATTGTAAGAAGAAGAATCTAAGCTTTGATACATTAACAGATGCATTTTTAATTGCATTTCCTTGTGCATTAGTAGGAGCAAGACTGTACTATGTAGCTTTTGAATTTAGTAATTATCAGGATAACCTTATAGATATATTTAAAATAAGAGAAGGAGGATTAGCTATCCATGGTGGGCTAATAGGGGCTTTTTTAGCAGGCTTTATATTTGCTAAGGTTAAAAAAATTAATTTCTTAGAGTATATGGATGTTGCAGCACCATCAATAATATTAGCTCAGGCTATAGGTAGATGGGGAAACTTTATGAATAGCGAAGCTCATGGTGGTCCTGTATCGTACGAATTCATAAGTAAGTTTCCAGAGTTTATTCAAGATGGAATGAAAATTGGAACAAGCTATTACCACCCAACATTTTTATATGAATCTATATGGAATATTTTAGTATGCATTATTCTATTAGTTATTTTATATAATAAGAAGGTGAGTGAAACTGGTATAGTTATTTCAAGTTATATAACTTTATATTCTGTTGGAAGATTCTTTATTGAGGGATTAAGAACGGATAGTTTAATGCTAGGTGGAATGAGGATTGCTCAAATTATAAGCATTATAGGAGTAATGATAGGGTTAGCAGCTATTGTTTATATTAAGAAAATAAAGAAAATTAAGGAATAAGCTATATTTCGATAGGGGAAATATTCTATTGAATTACTATTATATCTATGATATTATAAGGAAGTATCAGATATAATAGTAGGTATGGAGAGATGTCCGAGTGGTCGAAGGAGCACGCCTGGAACGCGTGTATAGGGGCAACTCTATCAAGGGTTCAAATCCCTTTCTCTCCGCCATTGCCGTGCTAGATGGGGAGTCAGCGGTGCCTTGTAACTTGCAATCCGCTATAGCAAGATTGAATTCCCCAGAGAGGCTTTATATTTGTATGGTCTGCCCTATGTAAGTGGTGTTGATAGTCGGGTCCCACGCAACGGAACCCATGAACCTCGTCAGGTCCGGAAGGAAGCAGCGATAAGTGGTCACTTTCGTGTGCCGTGGATTAATCTGGCTTGAGCTAACTGCATAGGTAACGCATATGAATTATTGTCGAACTGGGGTGCACGGTTCATATTTTATTTAAACCCTTTCTTGGTAAAAGGAAAGGATTTTTTTATGGAAACAAAGACATTAAATAGGTTACTCTTCAATAGGATTAACAATATAGGACAAACAATAGGATAAGAAAGAGAGGGAATTCAGTTTACTATGGATACCCTCTTTTTCTTATATTAAAATAAGAGAAGTTTACAATGTGGAAAATTACGGTATAATACTTAGTATTAGAAATATATTTATGGAGGAGGAGCTATGAAAAAAGAAAAGCAAAAGTGGAGCGTGAAGAAAAAAGTAGTAGTTACACTTGTATCAATATTAACTGTGATTTTATTAGGTGCATGCGGAGCAGCTACCTATGGATACTATATGTTTTCTAAAATGGATAATGTTGACATAAATAGAGAAGAAGTATTAAATGAAAGTGGCAAGAAAGATGAGTATAATCATATTACTAATATAGGTTTATTTGGAGTAGACCGTGGTGGAGATGAAGGCACTAGTGGGCTATCTGATAGTAATATGATATTGACTATTAATAAGAATACTAAGGAAATTAAATTAAGTTCTATTATGAGAGATACTTACTTAACGCTACCTGGAGTCGGAGATAATAGAATAAATGAGGCCATGATTATTGGTGGCCCAGAGCTAATGTTAAAAACAATAAATCATAATTTTGATTTAGATATAGACAAATTTATTACTGTAAATTTAAATTCATTACCAAAGATTATAGATAAGATAGGTGGGCTTGATATTGAAGTTGATAGTGATGAGTTTAAATGGATAAATAGCTATATAAATGATATCAATAATAAGAATAGAACTAATGAACCTCCTGTTAAAGGTCCAGGTAAACAACATTTAAATGGAACCCAAGCTACAGCATATTGCAGAATAAGGTATACTGAAGGAACTGATTTTAAGAGAACAGAGAGACAAAGGCATGTATTTTCCTTAATATTTAGCAAGTTAAGTAATATGAGTACAGGAGAATTATATAATTTTGTTAATGAAGTCTTACCTTTAGTTACTACTAACTTAAGTTATGGAGAAGTAACGTCAATTGGTACAGATATCTTAGGGATAGGAAAAGTAGAGATTCAACAAAATAGATTCCCTAATGACGGAGATCATTGGAGCACAAATGATGTTCCAGGTGATTATAGATTAAATATAAATAAAGAAGTCACTACTGAAAAGATGCATAAATTCATATATTCGGAGTAATCAAAAAGATAAAAGCTAATGTTACAATCAACATTAGCTTTTATCTTTATTTTCTTTTTAAATCTATAAATTCAAATTCAATATTATTTTTAGGATCTATTTTTTCTCCTGAGGAATATGTAATTTTCCAATCTTTAAAATTAATATCAGGGAAGTGAGTATCACCTTTATAACCCTTTTTAATTTTAGTTAAATATAGTTTTTTACAGTGGGGGAATGTTAAATTATAAATTTCGCCTCCACCTATAATAAAAGCATCTTCTTCAGAATTAGCGTATTTATCTAAAACTTCATCTAAGCTATGGACTATATGTACGCTATCAGAATCAACTTTAAAGTTTTTATCTCTTGTTACTACTATATGGTCTCTATCAGGAAGAATTCCAGGTAATGATTGAAATGTTTTTCTACCCATTATAATAGTATGATTCATAGTAATTTCTTTAAATCTTTTTAGATCCTCAGAAATATGCCATAATAATTTATTGTCTCCACCGATAATGTTATTTTCTGCTACCGCAACTATTATTGATAACATTAAACAGACACCTCCATTTTTATTGCTGGATGATATTTATAATCTTCAAGTCTGAAATCATCTGGAGTAAAGGCATAGAAGTCTTTTATCTCGGGATTAATCCATAACTTTGGAGCTTCATAAGTTTCATTTGCCCTAGTTAATTGTAATTTTATACCCTCTATTTGGTTTTCGTATATATGAGCGTTATTTATAACATGTGTAAATAGTCCTGGCTTTAGTCCTGTTACTTGAGCTAACATATGAGTTAACACAGAGAACTGAGCAGTATTAAATGGAACACCTAGAGGCATGTCTCCAGATCTTTGGATAAGCATACAGTTTAAGTGGCCATCAGTTACATCCCACATTGTTAAGAAACAACAAGGTGCAAGATTCATCTCAGGTAGGTCTTGCCAATTCCAAAGATTTATCATCATTCTTCTGTCTTGTGGATTATTTTTTAAAGCTTCAATTAATTGATCTATTTGATGGAATTTCTTTATTTGATACCCATAGGCTTTTCCAATAGTACCATCTTCACCTTCCCATTCATTCCATATCTTAACACTCATTTCTCTAAGATCTTCTACTATATTTGATTGTTTTTGATATATCCAAAGCATTTCTTTAACTGCTGTTTTAAAAGCTACAAATTTTGTAGTTAGTATAGGGAATTCCTTTTCTAAATTAAATTGCATAATTTGATGTGGCAATTTATATGTAGGCATACCAGTTCTATTATTATCATAGTATCCATTGTCTAAAATATCTTTCACAATAGACAAATATTTTTCATCATAAAGACTCATTTTTTAACCTCCCTAAAAAATTGTACTATTCCTATTTTATCATAGAAATGGTTTTTTGTAATATTAATATTCAATCCATTGGTGTATAATAGTAAGTACAGAAATTATCAATGTTAGAGAGGTGAGAGGCCTTGGCTTATACAGCTTTATATAGAGAATGGAGACCTAAGAATTTTAATGATGTAGTAGGACAGGAACATATAACTACTACACTAAAAAATCAAATATCAAATGACAGAATTGCACATGCTTATCTATTTTGTGGTACTAGAGGAACTGGTAAGACCTCTACAGCAAAGGTTATGGCAAAGGCACTTAATTGTTTAGACTTAAAAGATGGTGAACCTTGCAATGAATGTGAGATGTGTAAAAAGATTAATGAAGGATTAGCAATAGATGTAACAGAACTAGATGCTGCTTCAAACAATGGTATAGATAAAATAAGAGATATTATAGATGATTCAAAATATCCACCACAGGAAGCAAGATTTAAAGTATACATAATGGATGAAGTTCATATGCTATCAATGGGTGCAGTAAATGCATTTCTTAAGACTTTAGAGGAACCACCAGCTAACGTAATATTTATTCTAGCTACTACAGATCCTCAAAAGTTACCAATAACAATATTATCAAGATGTCAAAGATTCGATTTTAAAAGAATTAGTAATAAGGATATATCTGAAAGACTTAGAACTATTGTTACAGCACAGGGAGTTTTGTGCGATGATAAATGTCTAGATTTAATAGCTAGAGTTTCTGATGGTGCTATGAGAGATTCACTTAGTATCCTTGATCAAGCAATTGCTATGGGAGATGGTAGTGTAGACTATGATAGTTTAGTAGGAATGTTAGGGTTAGTTACTAATGAACACTTATTTAATATAACATCAGCTATTATAGAAAGAAATATTGAAAAGGCAATGACTGTTATAGAGAAAATAGTTTTTGCAGGTAAAGATATACATCTATTTATTAAGGATTTAACCGCTCACTTTAGAAATTTATTAATGATTAAGGTAACTAATAATCCAGAAGAAGTATTAGATATGTCTCTTGAAAATATCGATCTTATAAAAGAACAAGGTAGTAGAATAAGAGTAGAAGAGATTATGAGAGATATTAGAATACTTCAAGAAGCTGAAGGCAACGCAAAGCTTAGTAAACAAGGGCGTTTATATTTAGAATTAGCTACAATAAAGATGTGTAAAATAGAGTATGATACTTCAAATGAAGTAATATTAGCAAGAATAAATAAACTTGAAGATGCATTAAGAAATGGTAAGATTAAAGTAGCATCAGCTCCAATATCACAGGGGAGTGGAGGGCAACAAGGACAGAGACCTCAACAAGCTGTTAAGCCAGCTGTACATAGAGAGCAGGCTACAACTTCATCAGTTCATGTTGAAGGAAATAGCGAAGCTATGAGTTCTATAGGCGATATTCAAAGAGCTTGGAAGGATATTTTAGAAGCTGTTAAGGCTAGAAGAGCTATGGTAGTTTATGCATCTATGATGACTGGAAAGCCAATAGCTTGTAGCAATGGAATAGTAACAATACAGTATGATGATCAATATGCCTTTAATAAGCAGAGATTAGAGAAGGCAGATAACCATAGGCTTATAAATGAAGTTGTCTCTGAGGTTATGAGAGAAAACTTAAAGGTTAAATTTACCGTTGAATCAACAGGTAGGGGAGAGTCTGAAAGAAATCCAGAAGATGTATTACTAGAGGCATTTGGAGAATCTGCATTAGAGATAATTGATGAATAAAGGTAATAAGATATAGATAAGTTAAAGATAAAAATATTATAAATCTATGATAGTATTGTTATATAAAATGCTATATAATAGGAAATAGATTTATTATTAAGGAGGAATTATTTATGGCAAGAGGTGGATTTCCAGGTGGCTTCGGCGGCGGAAATATGAACAACTTAATGAAGCAAGCACAAGCAATGCAAAAGAAAATGGAAGATATGCAAAAGCAAATGGAAGTAGCTGAATTTGAGGCTTCTGTTGGCGGTGGTGCTGTAGCTGTACGTGTTAATGGTAAGAAGGAAATTTTAGGAATTAATATAAAGCCAGAAGTAGTAGACCCAGAAGATGTAGAAATGTTAGAAGATCTAGTTCTTAGTGCTGTTAATGAAGCATTAAGAAAGGCAGAAGAAGAAACTTCAAATCAAATGGGCAAATTAACAGGTGGAATGAATATACCTGGTTTATTCTAGGATATAGTTAGAGCATACAGGGATGGAGTGATCTACCTGTATGCTTTATTTAGTTAAGAAAGGAATGGGATGATTATGGATTTTTATCCAGTAGCCATAGAAAAATTAATAGAAGAGTTTGCCAAGCTTCCTAGTATAGGACAAAAGACAGCTCAAAGATTAGCACTTCATGTATTAAATTTACCTGGAGAAGAAGTAAGAGAGTTTGCAGAGGCATTAGTTAAGGCAAGAGGAACTGTAAGGTACTGTTCAGTATGTGGAAACTTTACTGATAAAGACCCTTGTTCAATTTGTGGTAATCCCAATAGAGACGGTAGCATTATTTGTGTTGTTGAGCAACCAAAGGATATAATGACTATGGAAAAGGTTAAAGAGTACAATGGAATGTACCATGTACTACACGGGAACATATCACCAATGCAAGGAAGAGGGCCTCAAGATATAAAAATTAGAGAATTAGTTTCAAGAATGAAGGAAGAAGTTAAGGAAGTAATTATTGCGACTAACCCTAATATAGAAGGTGAAGCAACTGCTATGTACATATCTAAGATTTTAAAGCCTTTAGATGTAAAGGTAACTAGAATAGCAGCAGGTATACCTGTTGGTGGAGATTTAGAATATGCAGATGAAGTAACTTTATCTAAGGCTTTAGAAGGAAGAACAGTTATATAAAAAAAAGGAGGGCCCAATATAAATAGGGCCCTTTAATAGATAGATGGGAGTTTTAGAAGTTTTTGTTTGATAATGAGTGAAAAGCTTCTTATACCATCAATATATGTAGAACAAATAAAAGTGTTACTAATTTTTAAAAAAGCTTGTATACTACCACAATAAGATGTCAAGACTTCAAATAAAGTGATTCTTAGCTTCAGGTGGAAGTTTTCTTAATAGGAATACCCAACTTGCATCTGATGCTTAGAAGAACTAATCCAGGCGCGTAGCAGTGCTTAGCTCCACTTATAGAAGATGGGGCATTAGCAATGGTAGCGATCGGATAAATAGTTTTGGAGGATTAGTTATGAATAAAATTAATATTCTTGAATATCTTATAGGGATGATAGATAGGAAGCCTAAAGTAGATGACATAATAAAAGCCATGGAAGAAACTAAAGCAGAGCTTGAAGCAGCAAGATGCATTTTTGATAATGTACAAGATTCCAAGCTTATAGAAGTAGCTATATACTCAGAGGAAGTAGCAAAAAAGCGTTATGAATATCTTCTAGGTTTAGCTAGAGAAAAAGGACTTAGAGTAAGTAATGAATATGTTTTAGACCAATGTATGAGGTTGGCAGAGTAAATTAAACAGTAAATGGGGTGGGAGAGTGGAGTTATTACAATCTATGGATGATAGAACGAAGCTTATAGTATTTGGAGTAATAGGAGTAGTCATATTATTTATTATATTAAAGCTATTTAAGTGGCCTTTAAAAATATTGTTAAATGGTATTTTTGGAGTAGTGCTTTTATATGTTGTTAATGCAATAGCAGCAAACTTTGGTATTGATATTAACATAGGTATAAATCCAGTAACTGCTTTAGTGGCAGGTATACTTGGTATTCCAGGGGTAGCAGCTTTAGTTATATTCCAATTATTTATGTAAATTATAAAGTTAATATCACAATTCTATCGCAAGCTCAGAATTGTTTTAATTAAAAAAGCTAATCCAACTAGTTATATTTAGTTGGATTAGCTTTTTTTAGGCCATATTAAGAATTAGTTAAGAAAATAGTAAGAAAATATATCTTTAATATTAAGTTATTTCCATTAATATAGAATTATAAGATATTTGGAGGGGACATAATGAAGGTTTTAGAAGTTAAAGGGGTTAAGAAAACCCTTGGAAAAAGAGAAATCATTAAAGGATTAGATCTGTCAGTAAATGAGGGAGAAATCTTTGGGTTCTTAGGACCTAATGGAGCAGGTAAAACTACTACTATAAGAATGTTAGTTGGACTTATATCACCCAATGAAGGGGACATAATAATATGCGGTAATAGCGTTCAAAAGCAAAAAGAGAAAGCGCTTAAGAATGTTGGAGCAGTTGTAGAAAATCCAGAGTTATATAAATATTTATCTGGTAGAGAAAATTTAATGCAAATTGCTAGAATTAGAAAAGTATCTAAGGAAGAAGTTCAAGAAATAATAGAGTTAGTTGGATTAAAAGATAGAATTAATGACAAGGTTAGAAAGTATTCATTAGGAATGAAGCAAAGATTGGGACTTGCAGCAGCATTAATAGGAAATCCTAAGTTATTAATACTTGATGAACCTACAAATGGACTTGATCCATCAGGAATTATAGATTTTAGAGAAGTTGTAAAGAAAGCAGCTAGAGAAAGAGGAATGGCTGTATTCATATCTTCCCATATATTAAGCGAAGTACAAAACCTTTGCGATAGAGTTGCATTTATTAATGGAGGGGTTATTAAATCTATAGAAGATATTCATGATAATACAATGGATACAGAGCTTGATAGCTTAACATTAATGGTTTCAAGTGATAAAGAAAAGGCTGCAGATGTGTTAAAGGGTGTTGGAGATGTTGACTCAGCAACAATTGCAGAAGATGAGATTCACATAATAGCTAAGACTGGAAAGACATCAGAAGTATTAAAAGCACTTCTTGCTAATGATGTAGTAGTAGAAGAAATATTTAAGAATAGAAAAGGACTTGAACAAAGATACATGGAGCTTGTGGAAGGGGGAGTAAGATAATGCTATTTACTCTAATAAAAAATGAATTTATAAAAATATCTAAAAGAGGGAAGACGTGGATAGTATTTGCGTTATTTGCCTTATGTGTTATTGGGGCAGCCTTTTTAAATAATTACTCTGCAAAACAAACTGAATATCATAATTCACCAGAAGGGAGAATTGAACAGTTAAATGATCAAATAAAATGGGCAAATGAGAGAATTGAAAATGCTGAAAAATATAATGATAAGTGGGCAGAAGAAGATAAGGCTCAAGCAAAAAAAGATATAGAAAAGTTTAAGGAAGAAATTAAACTTCAAGAGGAAAGAAAGAAAAACCCAGATGATCCAAATATATGGAAAAAACAATTGGAAGATGAAAAGAAAGGTGTAGAAGAGAGATTAAAAGATACAACTATACCAGAGAGGTATAAGAATTATGATAAAGATAGATTAAAAGAAATAAATATGTATCTAGAAAATGATATGAAGCCAGTAGAAGAATGGGAATTTGATGCTATTAATTTTGCAACAGGTCTACTACAAATGATTGGATTAATAGTATTAGTAGCAGGTATTGCAGTATTTATGAGTGATATTGTTTCAGGTGAATCAACACCAGCTACATTAAAGTTCTTATTAGTGCAACCAATTTCAAGAGGAAAAGTAATATTATCAAAGTTTATAACTGTTGTTTTAACTGTAGTTGGAATGATAGTGGGACTTGAGGTTGCAGCCTTTGGAGTAGTAGGTGCAATAACTGGATTTGATGCAGCGAAGATGCCAAAAGTGATAGGAACAAAATTCTATTTTGATTATTCAGATAGTGTAGCGCAAATTATGCCAGTGGAGAATAGTGGAATACTTTCAACACGAGGAGAAGCTTTATTACAAAGTCTTGCATTACAAGTTCTATTTATTGTTGCATGTTGTGCATTTATATTCTTAATATCAGCAGTATTTAAGAGTAGTATGATAACAATGGCACTATCGGTAATAATATCAGTTGCAGGAACAATGATATGTATAATGTCAAGAGCAGCAGGTAAGTTTGCACATCTTATATTCCTAAATTACGGAAATACAGCTGCTGTTGTTGATGGGAATGTAGCCCTTATGTTTAATAATCCAAGCTTTAGTATGGGCCTTGGAATAGCATTAATGGTAGGAACTATAGTAGTTTCATATGTGTTAGCACATATTGTATTTAGTAAAAAGGATATTTTAGTTTAACTAATAGTAAAGAGGAGCAATTGTAATAGAAAAATTACAGGCTTCTCTTTATTTTTATAGTTGCAGAACATATAGGTATATAACATATCTTATATTTCTTATTTAAACATATGATATATTATTATATATAGAAAAAAGAGAGGAGATATTTTTATGGCAGCAGGTAATGGAGTTAATTGTGGGGAATGCCCAGAAAAGAAGAATGGAAAGTGTGGTGGAGATGACATTGGGTGTCTTTGTTATAAATGTCCTAGGAAATTAGCGCAATGTATGTGTGTGAAATATTGTAGAGAAACTGAGTCTGTTTTATTTTTTGACGAAGATTAAAAAATAAATTTGAAAATATATACCATTTAAAAGAAATATAGTATATAATAGACTTGTAAAGAACACTTGTATATCACAGAAATACATTTGGGGCAGGAATGTATTTGGTATTAAGGTAATTTAGGTGAGATAAATATTAAATATAGGGGAGTTTATAGGTGTATAGGAGCCTGAAAACCCTGATAGAATATATGAACAAATATTTATCCTAAAGTTAAATAAGCGGAATATTAAGGGGGATTATTAAATGATTAGAGTATTAACAAACGACGGGTTAGAAGCAGCAGCAATTGAAAATTTAAGAGTAGCTGGAATAGAAGTTGTAGATGACCATATAGAACAGGACAAGCTTGGAGAAGCATTAAAGGAGTTCGATGCATTAGTAGTTAGATCAGCTACAAAGGTTACAGCTGATGTATTAGATAAAGCTGAAGGTGGAAAACTTAAGTTAGTTGTTAGAGCTGGTGTTGGCGTTGATAATATCGATGTTAAGTATGCTCATGATAAGAATGTTGCAGTAAAGAACACTCCAAATGCAAGTTCAGATTCTGTTGCAGAATTAGTACTAGCTCATATGTTTGCAGTAGCGAGATTTATAAATGATTCAAATGTAACCATGGTAAATGGACAATGGAACAAAAAGAAGTATACAGGAGTTGAAATTGGTGGTAAGACTCTAGGAATTATAGGTATGGGTAGAATAGGGAGATCTTTAGCTACTAAGGCTACAGCTTTAGGAATGACTGTTGTATACAATGATTTATTTGGTAAACAAGAGAATTTAGAATATGAATTCTTAGAATTAGATGAAGTATTAAAGAAGTCAGACTTTATTTCATTACACGTACCATATGATAAAGAAAAGGGTGCTGTAATAGGTAAGGAACAATTTGAATTGATGAAGGAGGGAGCATACTTAATTAACTGTGCTAGAGGTAATGTTGTGGATGAAGCAGCATTATTAGAAGCTTTAAATAGTGGTAAAGTTTCAGGTGCTGGAGTGGACGTATTTGCTAAAGAACCAACTACAAATACAGATTTAGTAAACCATCCAAGAGTAAGTGTAACTCCTCATATTGGAGCATCAACTCAAGAAGCTCAAACTAGAATTGGAGATGAAGTAGCATCTACTATTAAGGAATTCTTTAATATTTAGTAAAAGGAGGATAGTCGAATATGGCTATAGTTAAAGCGTTTAAAGGAATAAGACCTGTTAAGGACTTAGCTTCAAAAATAGCAGCCCTTCCTTATGATGTAATGAATAGTGAGGAAGCTAGAGAAATGGTAGAGGGAAATCCTTATTCATTTCTTCATGTTGATAAGGCTGAAATAGATTTAGATCCTTCAATAGATGTACATGATAAGAAGGTTTATGAGAAGGCCAGAGAAAATCTTGATAATATGATTAAAGATGGCCAATTTATGCAAGATGATAAACCTTGTTTATATATATACAGACAAATAATGAATGGAAGAGCACAAACAGGACTAGTATTCTGTGCATCAATAGATGATTATATAAACAATATAATTAAAAAACATGAATTCACTAGAGCTGATAAGGAACAAGATAGAATTAATCATGTAAATTATTGTGATTCCAATACAGGTCCAATATTCTTAACTTACAGAGAGGATGAAGTAACTTCAGAAGTAATAAAAGAATGGACAAAAGAAGGAACAAAAAGAAAACCAGTTTATGATTTTGTATCAGAGGATGGTATAGGTCATCAAGTATGGGTTATTGATAATGAAATTATAGTAGAAGAAATAGTAGCTTTATTTGGAGAAATAGAGCATCTATATATTGCAGATGGCCATCATAGATCAGCTTCAGCAGTAAAGGTTGGATTAATGAGAAGGGAAGAGAATTCAGACTATACAGGAGAAGAAGAGTTTAACTATTTCCTAGCAGTTGCATTCCCAGACAATGATTTAATGGTAATGGACTATAATAGAGTTGTTAAAGATTTAAATGGATTAAGTAATGATGAATTCTTCAGTAAATTAGAAGAAAAGTTTAATATATCAGAATCTAAGGAAGCTGTTAAACCAGCTACTAAGCATACTTTTGGTATGTACATTGAAAATAAGTGGTATCTACTAGAGGCTAAGGATGGAATATTTAATCCTAATGATCCGATAGAAAGCTTAGATGTAGCAATACTTCAAAATAATGTATTAACTCCTATTTTAGGAATAGAAGATGTAAGAACTTCTGATAGAATAGATTTTATTGGAGGAATTAGAGGTCTTAAAGAACTAGAGAGAAGAGCTAATAAGGATATGAAGGTTGCATTTTCAATGTATCCAACAGAAGTTAGTGACATAATGGATGTTGCGGATACTAATCAGGTAATGCCTCCAAAATCTACTTGGTTTGAACCAAAGCTTAGAAGTGGATTATTTGTTCATAAGTTAAGTTAATATATATACAAAGGTGTATCAAGATATTATGTTATTTTGATACATCTTTTTTTACATATTTAATAGATAGGTATTGTTTTTTTAGTAGATGCTTTAATAATATGCTAAATTATACAAAATATGTTGTTATAAAGTAAAAATTAATATAATAGATACTCCGTAATTATATATTATTACAAAATATATAATTAGTAGATGTTGTGGGGGGAGCGCATATTTTATCTTAGGAGGAAAGATATGGCTTCAAATTATGATGTAAAGTACAAAAACAGTTTAAAGGTTAGTATTACAAGAAAGGTGGGTATTATATTTTCGATAATATTTATTTGTAGTATTACCTGCATCTATGCATTAAATAGAATTGTTCTGGGAGAGTTAACAAAGAGTTTGGGTGTGGATTCGAATTTATTGTATTCAGCGAGCCATAGAATAGTTATATTCTATGGAGTATTCTTATTTATAGCTTTAGTAATAGGATTAGTATCTGTTTATAAATCTATTGAGAAGTTTGCAACTTTAATTCATAGGTTTAGAACTCACTACCAATTATTAAAGGAAGGAGAGTTGTTCTATAGGATTAGAGACAAACACTTCACAAGAGGCGATGAACTTGGTGGAATTGCAATTGAAACTGATGCAATGCAAGTTGGGATGATAGAGATGATAAAAGAAATTAATGTATCTGCAAGTGACGTTAATGAGCAATCTACTGAGTTGACTAAGGTGTCCCAGGGATTAATGAATACTACAAGTGAGATATCACAATCAATAGCAACTGTAACTTCAAATATTTCAGAAGAGTCTTCAGAAATAGTACATATATCAAATAAAATTTCAGATTTTAGGAAACTATTGGATAGTAGTTTAGGAGCTATTGAATCTATATCATTAATGGCCGATAATGTTAATAATAAAGCTATATTAAGCTTTTCTGATATGGATGAACTAAATAGTTCATTCCAAGATTTCAGTAATATATTCAACGAGTTTGTTCAGGTATTAACTGTAATGAAAAATAGTATTGAAGAGGTAGATGAGATAACTTCATTAATAAATGATATAGCAGAGCAAACAAACCTGCTTGCGTTAAATGCTGCTATTGAATCAGCTAGGGCAGGTGAAGCAGGTAAAGGATTTAGTGTAGTTGCCTCCGAAATACGTAATCTATCAGAACAAACAAAGGAATCATCAATAAACATAAATCAATTAATTAGGAAAGTGCTTCTAAGTTCAAATGAGCTTGTAGAAAAGACAAGCGAAATGACAGGTAAACTTCAAGTACAGAGTGAAACTATAAATAGTTCTACAGTAGCTTTTGGAGATATCTCCAAATCTATAAACGAAATGACACCAGAAATTGACAACCTATCTAAGACATCAAGGGATATAAAAGAGAGTAATAATTATATTATGAAGAAGATAGAATCAATATCAGAAGTTTCAACTGGTATAGCAGCCCTTTCAGAAGAGATAAATGCAGCTTCAGATGAGATGAGTTATTCTTCTGAAATTGTATACAAATCTGCTCAGAAGCTAAGTGTGGTAGCAGATCAAACAATAAAATCTGTAGGAAGATTTAAGTTAGAGAAGCCTGAGGATGAAGAGTGGAAGTAATAATTAAAAGGATGGGAGTTTAGACTCCCATCCTTTTAATTATGGAGATTTATAAAAGCAATTTCTGAGTTACTTCCAATCCTTATAGGAGGACCCCATGTACCAAAACCAGAACTTACAACAATATTTGTATTGCCCAATTTACCATATCCATAATCAACAGGGAACAGAATATTAGTTATAAAGTTTATAGGAAACATTTGTCCTCTATGTGTATGCCCTGATACTTGAAGATCTATGTCATTATCTGTTGATTCCTTGATATAATCAGGATTATGATCAATTACAATTGATGGTTTAGAGGTATCAACATCCCGTAGTATATCTTCAAGATTACTCCTATCACCACCATACCTTGATTTTGTAACATCATCTCTTCCAATTATATAGAATTCATTATTAACTAGGATTGAATTATCTCTTAATATATTAATACCGTATTCAGAAAGGATAGTAGCTAACTCATCAGATCTATCGGTATAGAAATCATGGTTTCCAAGAGCTATGTAGGTACCATATGTGCTATTTATGTTTTTAAGTTGTGCTAGCATTTCATCATGGAGAACAGGCTCTAAATCCATATCTACTAAATCTCCTGCTATTAAAACCATATCTGCATTAAGAGAATTTAAATTATCTATCATTTTAGATAGTCGTTTATTACCAATGATATCTCCTAAATGAATATCTGAAACTAAAGCAATTTTAATAGAGTCACTTGCAATAGGCTTATCTATGAGAATATCATAATTTTTAGTTTTAGTAGTATTGCTTAAGTAACTTCCTACTATAGTAATTAGAAATACAATTATCAATGAAAGAGTATAGAAATCAAAGTTTCTTTTTTTATTTTTAAAAGCTTTAGTTAAAAGGAATGCTAGTGGGAAAAGGATAATTATATAGAATAATACTGCTAAGTAGTATGAACCTACAAAAGCAAGGATTTTATTGATTATATGGGGCATGAACTTTCTACTTATCTCATAGATTAAAAATGAAGAAGCTATAAAAGAAAAAAGTATCCAGTATACTTTTGAGTTAAGCTTTTTTATTTTGTTAATAGATGTAAAGATTCTTTTGCCAATAAAATAATTAATAACAGCATATAAAGCTATAAAAATTAGTAAACCCAAAATCATTTAATCATCTCCTTAAAAATAGATATTTCAATAATTATACAATAACTACCAATATAATCAAGTAAGAACATTAGATAAATTAAAAATAAAAAGGATGCTAAAAATAAGCAGTAGTTATCTTAGCATCCAATAAAGTTTAATTACATATTTACTAGCATTTCTTTTAAGATAGCAGTTGAGTTCTTAACTGCTATTGGAGTAAACTTTTCAAAGTCCATATGTGCTCCATTATTAGCATTATCAGAAATAGATCTGATAACTACAAATGGAATATTGTTCAAGTAGCATGTGTGAGCAATACTTGCTCCTTCCATTTCGCAGGATAATGCGCCAAATTCTTTTTCAAGCCATTGGATTTTTTCAATACTTGCAACAAATACATCCCCGGAAACTATTCTTCCAGTAAAGGTATTGAAACCACCTACATTATCACATGCCTTATTAGCAAGTTTAACTAGTTCTTCGTCACATTTAAAATCAAAGGTATCAAGTCTAGGTATTTGACCATGAGGATCTCCAAAGGCGGTAGTATCCATATCATGTTGAACAAGATTACTTGCAACAACAACATCACCAGGATATATTTCCTTGCCAATTCCTCCAGCAACACCAACATTTATGACTTTATCAACATTGTATTCAGAAGCTAAAATTTGAGAGCATATAGCTGCATTAACTTTACCGATTCCACAGACAACAGCAACTACATCATTTCCCCATAGCTTACCTTTATTAAATGTCATATTAGCCTTAACTTTTTTATCCTCAAGGTCCATATCCTTAAGTAGTATTTCTAATTCTTCGCTCATTGCACCTATTATTCCTAAAGTCATAATTAAAACTCCTCCAAAAAAATTAGGCTAACAAGTTAGCCTAAAATAATTTAATATATATAGTTTAGCAAAAAAGCTAGTTTATTACCATTATAAATCTCTGTATACATAGATATTTTTATCAGGAAGTGTACTTACAAAGTTTTCTTGATAGTTAAAGTGAAGTTTTTTCTTGATTAAAATAATCAGAGGGATACTTATAGCTACTGAGACAAATATATTTATAATAATCCCAGGTATAGTTTCCGGTACAAAAGCAATAAAAGCAATTGTATTATTTACAAAGTGACAGAAGATGGTAAGATAAATTGACCTAGTTTTATAGTATATATATCCGAATAGTGCCCCTAGAATAAATGCATTAACTCCTTGATGGATATTCCCATGGGCAGCAGCAAATAAAAATGCTGATAATAGTATAGAAACCTTTGGAGAGTATTTCTTTAATAATCCACCCATTACAATGCCACGGCATATAACTTCCTCGATTATAGGAGCTACAATACATGCACTTAGGATAAAGTATAAGGTATTATTTTCTACTAATTCCTCAACACTATTTAAAAGGTCACCTTGAGGAATTAAATTTAATATCGGGAATATAAAGGCATCAAATAATAATCTAAATACTACTATAAATAATGCTAAGTACAAAAAATCCTTTTTATTAAATTTTTTAAATGTATTTTTACGCCAAGTCAATTTACCAAATGTATTTATTAATATCAATGATATTAATGGAATAGAAATTATATCAAATATAATCATTAGAGTGTAGGTTTTGCCTGAAAAATCAAAGCCCAAGATAGAGTTCCCTACTAAGCTAAATGTAACAGTTAGAAATTGCCATAACAAAATAGCCCATAGCCCTTTCCAAAAACCAACTTTAAATTCTATACTTTCTTCTTCAATTTGTATGATAGGTTTAAGTAATTTTCTAAATAAATTTTTCACCGATTTGCCTCCTAAAAGAATAGTCAATTTTAATTATATACAATATTTACTACTTTTTATATAAGTAAATATTTTATATATACTTGTTTTAAGTACAGATATAAAATAAAATAGATAAATAAGAAAATATAAAGGAGAGATGGATATGTTACAACATCCTTTATCTAGAACAGAGCTATTAGTAGGGAAAGATGGTTTAGATAAATTAAGAGAAAGTAAAGTAATAGTATTTGGAGTTGGTGGAGTAGGAAGCTTCACAGTAGAGGCACTTACAAGAGCAGGCGTTGGGACTTTAATTCTTGTTGATGATGATACAGTATGTTTAACAAATTTAAATAGACAGATACACGCTACATATGAGACTATAAGTAAAGTCAAAGTTGAAGTTATGAAGGATAGAGTTCTTTCAATAAATAGAAAGTGTAATGTTATAACTCATCAAGTATTTGTAACTAAGGAAAATATACCTGAGTTAATTCCAGATGATGTTGATTATGTTGTAGATGCTATTGATACAGTTTCAGCTAAAATTGCTTTAGTTGAGTATTGCAACGAAAAGGGAATTAAAATAATGTCTTCTATGGGAACTGGTAATAAGTTTGATCCTACTCAGTTCAAAGTAGCTGATATATATGATACAAAGGTTTGTCCCTTAGCTAAAGTTATGAGGTATGAGTTAAAGAGAAGAGGGGTAAAGAATCTTAAGGTAGTTTATTCAGAAGAACTTCCAACTAAGCCAAAAACAGAAGATGTAGTTACTTGTAAAACCGGTTGTGTTTGCACAGGTGGTAGTAAAAAGTGTGCACAAAAGAGACAAATACCTGGAAGTATATCATTTGTACCGCCAGTAGCAGGTATGATTATTGGCGGAGAAGTTATAAAGGATATAATAGCTTCAAAGTAGAATAGGATTCAGATTTAGAGAAGTATAGAGCTAAGGTTGAATTATTGACCTTAGCTCTTTTATATTGTTTTAGATAAATTCCACATTAACATTAACATCTTCACCAAGGATACTGCTCAATAAAGTTTTCATTGAAGCCTTAGCACTTTCAGATGCTTTAGCATATAATTCAGACTCATTCATTTTATTATAAATACTTGATTTTAGCTCGCGTTCAATAGCTCCGTATTCTTCAGAAGATAAGGATAAATCTCCAAACCGTAAAAGTCCTGTGACTGCTTCTTGGTAAATAGTTTTATCATGATTTATATTAATACTATAAACCTCAGGTTTTGGAACTTTTAAATCAATTTCTTTTTTGGATGAGTTTATTTCTATGTTTGAAGATGACAAGATAGATAAGTCCATAGAGTAAGAACAAGCAGCGGTATATGTTATTTTTTTATACTTCTTAAATATATCCCAATCACCCCAACTATTATCTACGATAATTGTCTCAGATAACTCAAGTTCTAAAGGGATAATTTTATTAGTCTCCTTAATATCATTTAATAGGCTTTCTTCAGTAACAAACTTTACACCTTTACCAGAAGTATCAGGAAGCTTCCATTCCTTAGTACTTTCAGTTGGAGAAACAAATAATTTATAACCAATAAGAACACCTAGCAAAATTAATATACAAGGAAAAATTAAGGAGAGCTTTGAGATTTTAGGTTTTTTAAAAAATTTAATAGTAATCCCTCCCAGCAATATTAGTTATAAAATAAATATATGAGAATGTGAAGCTGATTATGTTAATGAATTAATTAACCTTGTATTGTAGAGAAGATAATTTATAATATATAATAACTATAATAAGATAAATTAGGAGATGACTTTATGCCACAGGCTCAGGGGGTAACTATTTCAATAAATCCAAGTGATAATAAGGAATATGTTATAAGAGATAAAAACAAAATAAATATAGGTAGATTTAATATAGTAGATTTAGATACAGATAATAGAAAATGCAATATTAAATTTAAATTTTATAGAGTAGATGACTATGCATTATTGAAAGAGACCTTAAGTTTGCTACTTAAAGCTATATTTAAGGATTCAAATGTGAATAAAGTTAATGTATTTACTGCAGATACAGTAACTTTAGGGCCATTTTTAGATTTAGGATTTGTCTTAGAGGGAATTTTTACAGATAATATATATTCTCAAGGATTATATAATAATGAAATAGCTATGGGAATCAGTAGATTAGATTATAACTCTGGAGAAAGGTATAATTTTGCTCAAATGGAGTCTAAGAATTTTATGATAAGAATCCTTACACCAGAGGACTCAGAAAAATTATTGGAGTACTATATTAGAAATAAAGATCATCTAGAAGCATTTGAGCCAGTTAGAGACTCAAGCTTTTATACATTAGAGGTTCAAAGAAGTATACTAAGCGATAGTTATAGACAATTCTTAAATGGAAGTGCTATGGATTTTGGAATTTTTAAAGGTGATATCTTAATAGGAAAGTTAAGATTATCTAATATAGTATATGGTATATTTAAAAGTGGAATTTTAGGGTACTCTATTGATAAGGATGAGCAAGGAAAAGGCTTGATGAAAGAGGCAGTAAATTTAGTTGTAGACTATGCATTCCAAGAATTAGAGCTTCATAGAATAGAGGCATCGGCTTTAGTAGATAATGAAAAATCTAAAAAGGTTTTAATTGGATGTGGATTTGAAGAATTAGGTGTTAATAAGAATTATTTATTTATAAATGGTGGCTGGCAAGATCACATTACTTTTTATAAGGTAAAGGAAATGAACTTTAAATAGGGAGGAGTGATAGGATGAAGGTAGAATTAACTCAGGATCATATTGTATCAAAAATATTTAATAATAATATAATTTTGGTTACTGAATCAGATAAAGAGAAGATACTTTTTGATAAGGGTATTGGATTTGGAAGACGACCTGGATACAAGATACCTAAAGGAACTAAAGTAGATAAAGTATTTATTATAGCTGATGATGAAAACAGGGCTAATTTTAATAGTATTATTGAAAAGATTGATGGTGATTTCTTTGCAGTATGTGAAGAGGCAATATATGAAGTATCTGAGAAAATAAATAAAGAACTAGATGAAAGAATACATATAGGTCTTATTGACCACTTATATTTTGCCGTAAAGAGAATGAAAAATAAAGAGATTATAGAAAATCCTTTTTTAGTGGAAATAGAAACATTATATTCTAGGGAATATATGCTTGCAGAAATGGTTGCAGCTAAGATAGCGAAACATTCAAAGCTTGTTATTCCAGAAGATGAAGTTGGTTTTATTGCACTACATATTCATTCAGCTATAAATAATGGGACAGTTTCAAATACGTTAAAAAATAGTTACCTGGGAAATACAATAGTAGAGCATGTTGAGGATAGACTAAACATTGAGATAGATAGAAAATCTTTAGACTATGCAAGATTCCTAACTCATATAAAATTTGCACTGCAAAGAATAATGGAAAATAGACCAATAAATAATGAATTAAATGAGATGATAAAGGTTAGCTATAAAGAATCGTATAAAATAGCTGAAGAAGTGGCAAAAATAATTGAAGATGAGTTAGATATAAAAGTAAAAGAGGATGAAGTAACATTCTTAACTATACATATAGAAAGATTTAGAATGACTATAAAATATCTATAAAAACCTTTACAGACATTTTTAGATGTGTTATTATAAAAATACAATCAAATAATTAAGGTGTAACTGGTAATGCAGGCAAGACTTGGTATAGGCGTTGGTTCTATATTTACTTAGTAATATTTTGAGTAAATATGGGGAAGCTATATTAGAGTCTTTTTTTATTGTCTAATTTACCATTAAGCTGGCCAGCTTTTATAAATAAATAGACCTTATAAACTATTATTGATAGGAAAATAATAAGTATTAGGAGGAATTATAAATGCTTAAATTTTTACAAAGAATAGGTAAAGCAATAATGCTACCAATAGCAGCATTACCAATAGCAGGTATATTACTTGGTGTAGGTGGAGCACTTCTTGGAATATCAGGATTAGATAATCCACCATCAGTTTATCAACCACTTATAGCATTTGTTAATATCCCAGTTGTTACGGCTATATTAACAGTTATGAAAAATATAGGTGATATAGTTTTTGGAAATCTTCCACTTTTATTTGCAGTTGGTGTTGCAGTAGGTTTAGCAAAGAAAGATAAAGGAACAGCAGCATTAGCTTCTATTTTTGGATTTATAGTAATGAATCAAGTTATTTCAACCTTGCTTTCTTTAGGAACTACCCAATTAGGGGTAATTACTCCGGAAAATGTTGGTGAATATGGTACCTATGTTACAACTAATCTTGGTATATTTACTTTAAATATGTCGGTGTTTGGTGGTATTATTACAGGTATTATTACAGCTATACTGCATGATAGATTTCATGAAATCCAATTACCACAAGTAATAGGTTTCTTCTCAGGGTCAAGATTTGTCCCAATAGTTACATCTATAGTTATGGCGTTTGTTGGTGCAATATTAGCATTTGCATGGCCAGTAGTACAAAATGGTATATCAGTAATTGCAACTTTAGTTAGAGATTCAGGTTCTATAGGAACATTATTATACGGTATTATTGAAAGAGCATTAGTTCCATTTGGATTACATCATGTATTCTATACTCCTTTCTGGTTTGGTTCATTTGTTGATGGTCAAATTTTAGTTAATGGAGCATGGGAAACAGTTGCAGGTGCTAATACAGCATACTTTGCTCAATTATCAAGCATGACAGATTTAGTAGGCGCATCAGCAGATACTATGTCAACAATAGTAGGTGGGACAACTAGGTTTATGGCAGGTAAGTTCCCATTTATGATGTTTGGATTACCAGCAGCAGCTTTTGCAATGTATAAGGCAGCAGCTCCAACTAAGAAAAAGCAAGTTGGTTCATTGTTAGTGGCAGCAGCAGTAACTTCACTATTAACTGGTATTACTGAGCCACTAGAATTCACATTCTTATTTGTTGCTCCAGTATTATATGGTGTACACTGTGTATTAGCAGGATTATCATTTATGTTAATGGATATATTTAATGTATTTATAGGTATGACATTCTCAGGAGGATTAATTGACTTTAGTTTATTTGGATTACTTCCAGCAGGAGCAGGAGTGCCAACTAAGTGGTTTATGGTAATAGCAGTAGGAGTAGTATATGCATTGGTTTATTACTTCTTATTCTTATTTATGATCAAGAAGTTCAATTTAAAGACGCCAGGTAGAGATGAAAGTGAAGAGGAAACAAAATTATTCACTAAGGCTGATTATCAAGAAGCTAAGGGATCAAAGGGTGAAATAGTAGAAAAAGCTCCTTTAGTATTAGCAGCTTTTGGTGGAGAAGAAAATATTGTAAGCATCGATGCATGTATCACAAGACTTAGAATCGAAGTAAAAGATAAATCTAAGGTTAATAAAGAAGAATTAATGTCATTAGGTGCATCAGGTGTTGTAGAAGTAGGTAATGGAATGCAAGCAATATTTGGAGTTAAAGCAGATAGATATAAAAATGAGCTTAATAAAATATTAAATATAGAATAACATATTTGGTATAAGTTTAAGTGGCATTATGGATTTAAATCCCTAATTATGAAAAAGAGGTAAGATTTCTTACCTCTTTTCTTTATATTAACATTGACCATACTTCTTTGATATTATACAATTTAGATGTATAAAATTGAGGAGTTCTGTAATAAACATTTATGGAGAGAGGTGAATGTGATGGCTGTAACTTTGAATAAAGATGCTGTTTTAACCAGGTCATTTAATAACAGTATAGCTTTAGTTAGAACTGAGGGTAAGGAAAAGATACTATTTTCAAAAGGGATTGGATTTGGTAAAAAGTTTGGAGATATCATAACTGCTGGCACAGAAATTGAAAAGGTTTTTACTATAGAGAATGAAGATAATGTAAGAAATTTACAAAAGTTAATTAATACTGTAGATGAAGAGTTCTTTGTGGTTTGTGAAGAAGCAATTCTTGAGATTTCAAAAAGAATTAAGGGTGAGTTAAATGAAAATATACATGTAGGGCTTATAGATCATTTATCATTTGCTATAAAAAGACTTGAAAAGGATGAAGAAATTCAAAATCCATTTTTAGTAGAGATAGAAACTCTTTATCCAAAAGAGTATGAATTAGCAGAGTTTGTTGCTGATAAGGTTGGTAAGAAGGTAGGAGTCTTTATACCGGAAGGTGAGGTTGGGTTTATAGCTCTACATATCCACTCAGCTATGAATAATGGTAAACTATCTAATACTATTAAATATAGTTACATTGCTAATACTATAGTAGAGCATGTAGAAGATAGGCTAAATATTGAAATTGATAGAAAATCCTTAGATTATGCAAGATTCTTAACACATATAAGGTTTGCTATTGAAAGAGTTATGACGAATGTACCAATATGTAATGATTTAATAGGAATTATAAAGATTAGATATAAAAAATCATATGCAATAGCGGAAGAAGTAGCATTAATATTGAAAAAGCAATTATCTGTAGGTATATCAGAAGATGAAATTGCCTATTTAGCAATGCATATAGAGAGATTTAGGATTTCGATGAAACTATAATAAAAAAGCTAAGCATCAGAAGATGCTTAGCTTTTTTATGTTTTTACAGATAACAGATACTAGATCGTATATTCTATAACAACAGTTTCTCCAGCCACAGTTTCAATATTCTCCATTGGAGTAATTGATTTTGTTATATCAGGATTTGTTATTAATATAGGAGTTATTAGTGAAAGACCTTTGTTTTTAATAAATTCCCTATCAATTTTAATTATTGGAGTACCAGCTTTTACTTTAGCTCCTTGCTCTACTAATTGTTCAAAACCTTCTCCGTTTAAAGAAACAGTTTCAATACCAATATGAACTAGAAGTTCAATACCATTGTTTAATGTTAATGCAAAAGCATGTTTTGTTTTAAATACTAAAGTTAATTCTCCATCGGCAGGAGCTACAATAGTATCACCAATAGTATCTATAGCTATTCCGTCACCAGCCATTTTTTGAGCGAAAACAGGATCTGGTACTTCTGATAAAGGAATTGCCTTACCAGATACTGATGATACTAATTTAAAATTATTTTCCAAAGTGTCATTTTCTTTCTTCTTTTTTAAAAATCCAAACATAAGCTAAATCCTGAATGAACAGGATTACTCACATCCTTTCCCTTAAATTAATTGTATTATAAGTTAGTTTGTATATAATTGATAAAAAATATTAAAAAAAGGCATAAGTTTTTTTCAAAAACTTATGCCTGATTTAACAGTAACACGTCTTAAGCTAATTATATAGTTATGAGGTTTTTGTGTCAATAAAAAATAGTAGAAAAAAAGTTTAATTTACTAGTTGACTTGTAAAGGTTTTTATTATACACTTAGGTCAAGGATAATAAATTGAATTGATGATTGGCGTGCGACCATTATAATATTGGGCATTAGCTAAAGAGATATAACGAGATATCGTTACCTCTCTTTAGCTTTTTTTGTTTCCAAAAAGTACTCATACAAGAATTATTTTAACAATCGTCAAGAAAAAAGTATTAAATCCTGAAAAATAAGATGGAGGTATTTTTATTATGATGAAGTATTTACAAAAAATCGGGAAATCTTTAATGCTTCCAGTAGCATGTTTACCTGTTGCAAGTATCTTAATGGGTATCGGTTATTGGATGGATCCAAGTGGTTGGGGTGCAAATAGTGTAGCAGCAGCTTTCTTAATAAAAGCTGGTGGAGCTCTAATTGACAACATGGGAATATTATTCGCAATTGGTGTTGCAGTTGGTATGTCAGATGATAATGATGGAACAGCAGGATTAGCTGGTCTTGTTTCCTGGCTTACAATAACAACATTATTAGCACCAGGCGTTGTAGCAATGCTAAAAGGTATTGATCCAGAGTTAGTACCAGCGGCTTTCGGTAAGATTCAAAATCAATTTGTTGGTATAGTGTGTGGTATTATTGGATCAACTTGTTATAACAAGTTTAAGAGTACTAAATTACCAAATGCATTAGCATTCTTTAGTGGAAAAAGAAGTGTTGCTATAGTAACATCATTATGTTCTCTTGTAGCAGCTTTAATACTATTATTTGTATGGCCATTTGTTTATGGTGGATTAGTATCATTTGGAGAAGGAATAATTTCTACTGGTGCTATTGGTGCAGGTATATATGCATTCTTTAATAGATTATTAATCCCAACTGGTCTACATCATGCATTAAACTCAGTATTCTGGTTTGATGTTGCAGGAATTAATGATATCGCTAACTTCTGGGGGCAAGCATCAGAAGGTGTTAAGGGAGTAACCGGTATGTACATGACTGGATTCTTCCCAGTAATGATGTTTGGTTTACCAGCTGGTGCTTTAGCTATGTATCATACAGCTAAAGATAAGAAGAAAAAGGCTGTTTATGGTTTATTATTAGCAGCTGCTGTTGGTTCATTCTTTACAGGAGTTACTGAACCGTTAGAATTTGCATTTATGTTCTTAGCTCCAGGTTTATATGTAGTTCATGCTGGTTTAACTGGTATCTCAGCAGCTATATGTGCATTATTACCAGTAAGAGCAGGTTTCAACTTTAGTGCTGGTTTCGTAGATTGGTTCCTAAGCTTTAACGCTCCAATGGCTGAAAATCCATTATTATTAATTCCAATTGGTTTAGCATTTGGTGTTGTTTACTACTTCGTATTCCGTCTTGTAATTACAAAATTCAACTTAAAGACTCCAGGAAGAGAAGATGATGACGATACAAGTGAAGAAATTAGTGCAAAACTAGAAAGTAATGACTTCACAGAAGTAGCAGCTACTATATTAAGAGGTCTTGGTGGAAAAGAAAATATAGTATCTATTGATAACTGTATAACTAGATTACGTTTAGAAATTAAAGATCAATCTTTAGTAGATGAAAAAGTTATTAAATCTGCAGGTATATCAGGTATAATTAGACCAGGTAAAACAAGCGTACAAGTAGTTGTAGGAGTACAAGTACAGTTCGTAGCAGATGAGTTTAAGAAATTATGTAAATAGGAAAACAAAAAGGCAGTCCATAAATATATCATTTAAAGAGGTGGGTTTTATCCCACCTCTAATTTTCATATAGAAAATAAATATTAAATTAGGTAAATATAAGAGCATATTATATATGATTAAGGGGAGGTGAGAAGAAAGGATGATTTTAGATATATTTAAGTGGTTGTCTATAAATATAATATAGAAGTTAAAAATAGCTTCATTAATATATATAGTTTTTTTAGTCTTTAATAAAAATAAGGAGGTTTATACTATAAAACTAGAAGTAAATAGGAACACTAATCCTAGTGTGTCAATATGTATATTAGGTAGAAAATAATAGATATATAGAGTATTATTAGAATAACTATCTATAAAGGGATAATATTAGTCGAAGGTTGTCGAATGATATGGTAAGATAAGTCTTGTCGCTGAGATACGAAGTTCTCAACACTAAGAAGTTTCTAAAAAATCTTTTTATAAAAGTTTTTAGAAAAAGATGTTGACAGAATTCGAGTAGAGTGATAAGATAAGGAAGTCGCTTGAGTGCGACAAACAAATTGGTCTTTGAAAATTGAACAGATATATAAGTTAAAAACCAGCAATTCTTTTTATGAGTAAGTTTTTGAGATTAAGATTAAACTTTTTATTGAGAGTTTGATC
>NZ_JBPUTF010000005.1:0-170207 GCF_051590805.1 Clostridium zhoujianii | reverse complement strand
CTTTGATAAATCTAGTGATGATGGCGTAGAGGAAACACTCCTTTCCATTCCGAACAGGAAAGTTAAGCTCTACAGCGCCGATGGTACTGCATGGGAGACTGTGTGGGAGAGTAGGACGTTGCTAGGTTTTTTGTTTTGGCTCGATAGCTCAGTCGGTAGAGCAGAGGACTGAAAATCCTCGTGTCCCTGGTTCGATTCCTGGTCGAGCCACCAGGAAAAAGCACTAACTTATGTTAGTGCTTTTTGTTTTACAAAAAATAATATTAAAAACCTACTAATATTTTAATTAGTAGGTTTTTAGATTTAAATTATAAAGATGCAAGTACTTCTTCGATATGGCCCTTAACTTTAACTTTTCTGAATTCATGCATAAGAATTCCTTCTTCATTGATTATAAAAGTACTTCTTTCAATTCCTAAAACTTTTTTACCGTACATATTTTTTTCTTTAATTACATCATACAATGAGCAAATAGCCTTATCTTCATCAGCTAATAGTATAAAAGGAAGACCAAATTTGGTGATAAATCTATCGTGAGATTTTAGGTTGTCCTTACTAATACCTATTACTACAGCATTTTTATTCTGAATACTAGTATAGTTATCCCTAAAGTCACATGCTTCAGTAGTACAACCAGGAGTATTATCTTTAGGATAGAAGTATAATATAACCTTCTTACCTCTATAATCACTTAGTTTATGTTCTTTCCCATCCGATCCCATCAGAGTGAAATCAGGAGCTAATTCATTTATATTAATCATAAAAAGCACCTCCAATATATTATAAAATATTATATAATAATTATTATTAATTATCAAGAGTATTTATAGTAATTATTATTAATAATAAGTTGTGATTAAGGGAAGATACTGTTAAAATGTAGGTATACTAATTTATATATATGAAGGAGATAAACGATGGAAAATAAGGTATTAGCAGTAGTTGCAGGAAATGAAGTAACTGATAGGGACTTAGATGCAATAATAATGAGATATCCAGAAGATAAGAGAATGTATTTCAATAATGAACAAGGCAAGAAACAACTTTTAGAGCAAACAATAGCATTTGAATTAATGAATAAGTTTGGAGAAGAGATTGAGCTTGATAAGACAGTAGAATATAAAGAAACTGTAAATAACTTAGCAAAAGAAATCCTTACTCAAATGACAATAAATAAAATATTATCAGAAGTAACAGTTACTGATGATGAAGTAAAGAAATTCTTTGAAGATAATAAAGAAAAATTCCAAGAAGCAGCAACAGTGTCAGCAAAGCATATATTAGTGGAAAATGAAGAAGAAGTAAAGAATATAAAGAAAGAAATAGATGCAGGAACTTTAACATTTGAAGAAGCTGCAATGAAATATTCAACTTGTCCATCAAAGGAACAAGGTGGTAATCTTGGAGCATTCGGCAGAGGGATGATGGTTCCTGAGTTTGAAGAAGAAGCTTTCAATTTAGAAATAGGAAAAGTAAGTGAACCAGTTAAAACTCAATTTGGATATCATTTAATCCTTGTTGAAGCTAAGAATGAAGCAAAAGAAAAATCTTTTGATGAAGTTAAAGACATGGTAACTGCACAATTAATTCAAGAAGCACAACAAAAGAAATATATTGATGTTGTTATGGAATTAGAAAAGAAATATGGTGTAGATAGAAAGTAATAAAAACTCCCGTTATGGGAGTTTTTTTATTATAGTATTTCATGAAAATTCAATATATATTTATCAGCAATATTTATTAATTCAGCATTTTGATATTCTGCAAATTTATCATAGATAGCAACTATCTTCATATTTGCTAATTTAGCTCCTTTAACGGCTTCTAATATATCTTCGAATACAATACATTCCCTAGGAATAGTATCCAATTTATTAGCAGCTAATAGATAAACATCAGGATTATTTTTACCTTTTTTAGCCTCATCTGTAGTTGTTATAGCATCAAAGTAATCATATATACCAACACAACGCAATCCAGCCTCTAGTAAAGGGGTAGAGTTACTAGTAGCTAGTCCAATTTTAATGCCGGACTTTTTAAGGTACTGTAATAATTCAAGTGCTCCATCCTTTAAAGTTACACTTTCTGTATAGTGCTTAAGGGCCATATTGTGCCATGTATCTAAAATAGAATCTATTGAATCAGTTAAATTAAATCTATTTTTAAAATAATGCGCAGTTTCTTGGAAACTTAAGTGATTTATCTCATCTTTTAAGTTCTTAGGCATATCAAAGCCTTTATCTTTTAAAAAATCAACGTCAATTTTTTCCCAAATCCACATTGAATCAATTAGTGTTCCATCTAAATCAAAAATTGCTGCTTTTATATCTTTTAACATTTGTCACCTCTGAAATATTTTAAGAATTTACTATAAGTATATAAATATAATAGCCTAAAGTAATAGAAAAAGAAACATAAGGAAATTATTATTTAATCATTGGTAGAATAAAAGAATCAAAAAATCATGGTTAAATTATATATAGATAAATAAATTTAATAAAAAGAGTAAATACTATTTCAATAGGGTTTATAAGGGAGATAAGAATATGGTTATAGTATTTATCTGTTTATATGTAATTGCGCTAGTAATGATATATTCTTTATGTAGGGCGGCAGGAAAGGAAGATAAGTTTAGGAATAAATAAAAATAGGGTAAAGAAAAAGGTAGACTTAAAAGTCTACCTTTTTTACTGGTCGGGGTGACAGGTCTCGAACCTGCGACCTCATGGTCCCAAACCATGCGCGCTACCATCTGCGCCACACCCCGTAGTACAAGTATAATTATATATTGTTGAAATGGCATTGTCAAATATATCTTTGTGAAATATAGATGTAAAGAAATATGATGAAATTATTTACATAAAGTAGAATTAAGAAGAATATAAAAGCATATGGTAAGTATACAAAGGTAGTAAAGGATAATGAAATGTATAAATCTTAAATTAGAATCAATTACCGTTGTGGCTTCCCCCTATAGATGTTATAATTTAAAGTGTGATTCTATTAAAATGACGAAATACAGGAGGGGAGGAGTGGTCAAAAGACCATATATATTATGAAAAATAAAATTTTAGCTGCAATTATAGCAGGAGTAATAGTTCTTAGTACTGTAATGCCAGCAATGCCAGTAAGTGCTACACCGGCAAGTCAAGAGCTACAAGAAGTACAAAATAAGCAAAAAGAATTAGAAAAGAAGCTTGCGGAACTTAGAGAAAAGGTACAAGTTTTAGATAATCAAATAAGTCCACTAGCTGAGAAGATTAATAAGAATAATAATGAAATATCGAATATAAATAAAGAAATAGATAATACGAAGAAGGAAATAGAGCAATCAAAGGTAGATATATCTGAAAAGGAGCAGGTCTTAGGGGAAAGACTTAGAGAACTTTATAAATCAGGTGGACAAACTAGTTACATATCTTTAATATTTAGTGCAGATAGTTTTAGTGATTTAATAAGTAAAGTTGATTCAGCTAGTAGGCTTGTAAAACTAGATAAGAAAGTTGTACAAGAACTTGTAGAAAAAAAGGACAAGCTAGATGAAAAAATAGGTTCTTTAGAGGATAAGAGTAAGGAAATTGCCAAGATTAATGAAGATACTGAAAAGCAAAAAGAAGAATTAGATGTAAAGAAAGCTGAAATACAACCTGTTCTTAATGAAGCTAATGCAGCAGCAGAGGAATATGCAAGAGAAAACTTAATACCTATGGAAAGAAGTATGGTTAAGTCACAAGTTGATATTTGTATGGATTCTAATAGCTCATTAGATCAGCTTAAAAGTGCTGTGAGCCAATTAAGAGCAATTAGAAGTGCTAATCAAATAAAGAGTCCTGTCGTTGATAAGGAAGTGGTTGATGCAATAGAGAATGCTAAGAAACTTATTAAGCAAAAGGAAGATCAAGCATCAGCGCCTAACAGAGGTGATGGAGTTACAGCAAATGCAACTCAAGCAGCTATATTAGATGAGGCATATAGACATTTAGGTAAGCCATATCTATGGGCTGGAAAAGGACCAAATAGTTTTGACTGTTCAGGTTTTACTTCATATGTTTATAGACGTGTTACAGGCATTGAAATAGGAGGATCAACATATTCACAAATAAATGCAGGTAGAGAGGTATCGCAATCTGAATTACAGCCAGGAGACTTAGTATTCCCGCATTCAGGTCATGTTGGTATATATGTTGGTAATGGACAAATGATTCACGCACCACAGACTGGAGATGTAGTTAAAGTATCATCAGTATATAAGTTCTGGAGAGCAAGAAGAATACTTAATTAAAATTATGGAGAGCAGAAATGCTCTCTTTTTTTGATATTATTTAATTTAAAGAAAATATTAAGGAATACATAAAATCAGATATCTAAAAAGGTGCAGGATAGGCTTTTAGTTAAAATTACAGATTAGTAATAGCTATAAAATAACCTTGTAATTTGTTACTTATGAAATATTAATGTATAATAATATTTATTATTTTTGTGAGGTAATTAATATGAATGAAGTTAAGATATATGAAGATGAAGCTATTGATGATTTACAACTTAATGGTTTGAAACTTATTCAAAAAAATGATGCTTTTAGGTTTGGAGTAGATGCAGTATTATTATCATATTTTGCAAATGTGAAAAAGAACTTTAGGGTTATAGATTTATGTAGTGGAACAGGCATATTACCATTTCTTATGTTAGGAAAATATTCGCCAAAAGAAATACTTGGAATTGAGATACAAGATGAGATGACAGAGATGGCTAATAGAAGCACAAAGCTTAATTCTGTGGAAGATAAAGTTAAATTTATTACAAGAGATTTAAAGGATATAGATTTCCTTAAAACTCTTGGAAGATTTGATGTATTAACTGTTAATCCACCATATAAGCTTAATAGTGCAGGTATAGTTAACCCATCAGATAAGTTAGCAATAGCAAGACATGAGGTAATGTGCAATTTAGAGGATGTTATAGCTGCTTCTAGGGTGCTTTTGAAAGATAATGGAAGAATGTATATGGTTCATAGACCAGAACGCTTAGCAGACATTATAACGCTTATGAGAAAATATAAGATTGAACCTAAGAGAATAAGAATGGTCCATCCTAATACAAAGAAGGCACCTAATATAGTATTAGTGGAAGGTCAAAGAGATGGTGGAAGCTTCTTGAAATGGGAGGCACCGTTATATGTTTATAATGATAATGGTGGTTATAGCGACGAAATAAATCAGATTTATGGGAGGCATGAACTATAATGAGTATAGGAAAACTTTATTTAGTACCAACGCCTATAGGCAATTTAAAGGATATTACATTAAGAGCATTAGAGGTATTAAAAGCAGTAGATATTATTGCAGCAGAAGATACAAGACAAACATTGAAGTTACTAAATCATTTTGAAATAAAAAAAACACTTATAAGTTATCATCAGCACAATGAACAAGGTAAGAGTAATGAAATTATAGATAGGCTTAAGGAAGGTCAGAGTATTGCTATAGTAACGGATGCAGGAACCCCTGGAATATCAGATCCAGGTGCAGTTATAGTTAGTAAATGTATAGAAGAAGAGATAGATTTTGATGTGCTACCAGGTGCGACAGCTATTACAACAGCCTTAGTTTATTCTGGATTAGATACAACAAGATTTATATTTAGAGGGTTTATACCGAGAGAGACAAAGGACAGAAAGATACTTTTGGAAGAGATAAGGGAAGTAAGAGAATCAATAATTTTTTATGAATCTCCCCATAGATTACTAAGTACTCTTTCATTGCTATATGAAAGTTTAGGCAATAGAAGAATAGCTGTATGTAGAGAATTAACAAAGCTGCATGAAGAAATCAAAAGAGGTACATTAGAAGACGTAATAGAGTTCTTTGAAGATAAGGGGCCAAGAGGTGAATTTGTATTAGTATTAGAAGGTAAACAACAGAATGAAATAGATAAAGAAAATAAACAGAAATGGGAAGGGCTAAGTATAGAAGAGCATATAATAAATTTAATAGATGAAGGGCTATCTAAGAAGGATGCTATTAAAAGGGTAGCAAAAGAAAGAGGACTTCCTAAAAATGAAGTTTATAAGCACTCAATGAATATTTAAATATAGAAAAGGTACCTCTAGGGGATAGAGGTACCTTTTTAGAGAATATAGGGGATATATTCTCTATGTAATATAATTTAATTACTTACTAGCTCTCATTTCTTCTAAGCAGTTTTTGCAGATGTTCTTACCTTTGTAGTTAATAACATCTCTAGCATCTCCACAGAAGATACAAGCTGGTTCATATTTCTTTAATATTATTTGCTCTCCATCTACATAGATTTCTAAAGCATCCTTTTCAGCTATGTCTAGAGTTCTTCTTAACTCTATTGGGATTACTATTCTTCCTAATTCATCTACTCTTCTTACTACACCTGTTGATTTCATAAAGTTTCCTCCTTGATTTTTGCATCTTTCGACAATTTACTATGCTATGTTACCAAAATTGTAATTTAAAGTCAACCTTAAATTCAAATTTAATTTAATAAATTACAAATTTCACTATAAAACTATGTTATATATAGAATATACTACCATAAATTAGAATTGTCAATAGTTTACAATTAAAAAAATAAAAATTATTTTTAAATTAAGAATGGCTTGTCTACATTGTTTGATTAATATATATAGGAATTATAATCTAACGGATGAAAAATATAAAGAGAAAAATAAGCAAAAACTGTTAATTGTAAAATGTAGAATAAGAGTCTATAGTTAATTGATTTGTCGAAAAATGAATAAAAAATATACTATTATGTAGATAATATTATGGATATTATCTAAGTAAAAAATATAAGTGGAAAATGAATAAAAAACATTATAATGGTAAAAATAACTTGTAATAAGTTTTTATTTACTATATAATATAATAAAATAATAAAAAATAAAGGTGGAATATATATGGGCAAAAAGCTTGATTCTAATTATATTAAAGGGTTAGCTGAAGAAATGTCTAAGAGTAGTATGATTTCATATGGAGATTTACCACAATATGATTTATTCTTATCACAAGTTATAGATTTTCTTAATGATAAATTTACTGATGATAAATATACAAACAATATAGTTCAAAACTATATTAAGAGTGAAGTTATAACAAAACCTGAGGATGGCAAAAAAAGAGGCTATACCAAATTACACTTAGTTCAATTGGTTTTATTAAGTTATATGAGACCAGTTTTAACGACAGAAGAAATTAAAAAGGTATTTAGCCTAGCTTTTAATGAAATTAATGATAGAGATGATGATATTATTTCTTGGGAATCTGCCTATAAGGTATTTGCAGAAATTCAACAAGAGAGTTATGATTCATTTTTAACTAATCCTATAGGGGATGAAGGAAAGTTAGATGAGCTAATGAAAAACTTTGATTTAGATGAAGGCGATGAAGAAAGAATAAGAATATTTATTCTGGTTATTTCTCTAGTAGCTCAAGCAAGTGTAATTAAAAAATTAGTACAAAAAATAGCAAATGAGTATCATGCGGAATAGGAGAAATTTTTCTCCTATTTTTTACGCTATAAAAAATATAATTGGTATGTTTAATTTTAATTGATTTAGATAGGAATTAGTGAGAGTTATGGAGATTAAAAAGTCCGTTAGAGAATTTATTGAATTTATTATGAGTAGAGGTAGTCTTGATAATAGGTTTATTACAAATGCTAGAGCTATTGAGGGAGTAAGAGCACATCAAAAATTACAAAAAAGTAATGAGGAGCTATATAAGGACTATGAAAAAGAAGTTTTCCTAAAGGCAGATATTAGTATGGGGATATTTAAATTACATTTAGAAGGTAGATGTGATGGTATCATTGTAGAGAATGGTGATGTGGTTGTAGAAGAAATTAAATCTACATACACCCCCTTAGTAGACATCCCAGAAGATTATAATACTATGCATTGGGCACAGGGAAAAATATATGCGTATATGCTATGTAGGGAGAAAGACATTTCTTATATTTATGTTCAATTAAGCTATTACAACTTAGATTGCAATGAAGTAAAATCCTTTAGAAAAAAGTATGAATATATAGAGTTGGTGGAGTTTGTTAAAGAACTAGTTAATAGTTATGAAAAATATGCTATGGCTGATTATGAACATAAGAAGGTTCGAAATGAAACAATAGAGATGATACAGTTTCCTTTTAAGGGATATAGAAAAGGTCAGTTAGAACTAGCTAAGGCATGGTACGGAACAATAAGAGAAGGCAAAAGGTTATTTGTTCAGGCACCTACAGGAATAGGAAAGACTATTTCAACTATATTTCCAAGTATTAAAGGAATAGGGGCAGGTTTAGGTGACAGAATTTTTTACCTAACTGCGAAGAATGTAAATAAAAAGGTGGCTGAAGATACCTTTGATAAACTAAGAGAAGATGGGTTGATATTTAGAACAGT
Source organism: Clostridium zhoujianii (assembly GCF_051590805.1). NCBI lineage: Bacteria > Bacillati > Bacillota > Clostridia > Eubacteriales > Clostridiaceae > Clostridium > Clostridium zhoujianii. Next base: position 161,782 of record NZ_JBPUTF010000005.1, on the reverse strand, counting down.
ATCTTTAGTAGCGAAAGAAAAAATTTGTCTTAATGATAAAGTTAGCTGTAATCCAGAAGATTGTCCTTATGCAAAAGATTACTACTCAAAGGTGAAGAATGTGATTTTTGAAGTACTTGAGAATGAAGAAGGGGTTTCCCGGGAAATATTGCAACATTATGGAGAAAAATATAAAATATGTCCTTTTGAATTATCATTAGAGCTTGTAAATTGGAGCGATGGAGTAATTTGTGACTATAATTATATATTTGATCCAAGAGTATACCTAAGGCGGGTAATAGATGAAAAAGGTAGGGATAATATAATCCTTTTAGGTGAGGCTCATAATCTTGTTAGCAGAGGACGGGATATGTATACTGCAAGTCTATATAAAAGTAAGTTTTTAGAACTTAGAAGGGAGACAAGAGGAAAAGTTCCATCATTGTATAGGCATATTAATAAGATAAATGACTATTTCATACAAGAAAGAAGAAATTGTGAAATAGAAGATAGAAATTATATATCTACTGAAGAAATGCCAAAAGAGCTATGTCAATTACTAAGAGTGTTTACAAGAGAGGCTGAAGAAGTATTAGGTAGGAAGGATAAATTGAGCTTTCATGAGAAACTACTCGATTTATACTTTGATTCAAATAGCTTTTTATCTATGTCTGAATTATATGGAGATGATTATGTAACCTATGTTGAAGGAACAAAGGATGAAGTAGAAATCTGCTTGTTTTGCGTAGATCCATCCAAAAGATTAAAGGCAACAATGGATAAGTGTAGGGCAACAGTATTATTTTCGGCAACACTATCTCCTTTTGAGTACTTTATTAAGGTTCTAGGGGGAGATATAGAAGATTATAGGTTAAGACTTAACTCACCATTCCCTAAAGAGAACTTAAAGGTTTACCATTATCCAGGAAATACGAGATATATGGCTAGAGAAAGAACCTTGCCAAGTATATGCGGTAAGATAATGAAATTTATAAAACAAGAGGAAGGTAATTACATTATATTTTTCCCATCTTATGACTATATGAAAAAGGCAAGTGAATTCCTATATGAGGAATATTGCTCAGAGGAATTTATTGTTCAGAAATCGGATATGGATGAAAAAGAAAAGGAAGAATTCTTAAATCAATTTTCAGAAGATAGTAAAAAAATAGCATTATGTGTAGTTGGTGGAGCATTTTCAGAAGGGATTGATTTACCTGGTAAGAGACTTATAGGTACAGTTATTGTAGGAGTAGGTTATCCTAAGATATCCTTACAAGGTGAGATAATAAAGAATTATTATAAAGAGGATGGAGATAAGATAGCATATGTATATCCAGGCATAAATAAAGTAATGCAAGCTGTTGGAAGAGTTATTAGGACTGAAAGTGATATTGGAAGAGTACTTTTAGTTGATGATAGATATAGAAATAGAATATATTCTTCACTAATACCAGATGAATGGAAACCACTTTTGGATAGTAAAAAATAACACTCTAGTTTAAGTAAATCAACTAGAGTGTTATTACATTGTAAATTAAGAAATAGAAATAGTATAACTACATCCAAAAGATTTATTTTCATCTAAGGATATGATACCTTCTTTTTCTTTTAACTCTCCAGTAAAGTTATCATAGTCAGCATGACCAAACCAAGGCTCAATACATACAAATGGAGCTCCTGCTGCTGGTGCCCATAATCCCATATAAGGGAAACCTGTGAAATCTAGAGAAAGTGATTTACTATGATTTTTTGATTGAATAGTAATTTTATTAGATTTTAAATCATCAAATACTAAGGCATCATTATTAAATACTTCTTTTGATAGAGGTATAGTGTCAGAGTTGTTTAGGTAATCTAATCTTTCACCTGTAAAGTATCCTTGTTTATTAAGCAACATTATTGAACTTGTTTCCTTAGAATTAAATTTAAATGAATAGTCTTCAAGTTTTTCATTTTCTTCAATAGGACACATAAAAGCAGGATGGGCCCCTATTGAGAAAAATATTTCTTTATCATCTAAGTTATTAACTGTATATGTTACTTTAACTGCATTTTCCTCAAGAGAATATGTGATTTGTAGTGAGAATTTATAAGGATAAACCTTAAGAGTATCTTCGGAGTACTTTAATTCAAAAGTAATTGAATCTTCAGATTGTGATAATAAGTTGAAATCAGATATTCTTGCTAAACCATGCTGAGGTAATTCATATTCGATACCATCGACTCTATATTTTAAATCTTTAACCTTACCAACTATAGGGAATAAGATTGGAGCGTGATATTTCCAAAATTCTGGATTACCATTCCAAAGATATTCTGTTCCAGTAATTTTACTTGTTAATGAGTGGATTTCGCCACCGTGGTTACTTGCAGTTATCTTAACTGTTGAATTTTCTAATGAGTAAATCATAAATCTCATCCTTTCATTATTAAGTAGAATAAATATCATAAATTTATTACAATATAAATTATACTATAGGACAAATTAATGTTAAATATATATAGACTTATTGAATGTTGTGATAATAGGATTTATAATAAATATTTTGAAATAGGGAAAAATTTTTATGATAATATGAGTAGTATATAAATTAAATATAAGAATTATGAACATAGAATTATAATAAAAGCATATATAATAGAAATATTAGTATAAGGAAAAATGGTGAAATTAATGATAGATAATAAACAAGAAAGAAAAATATCAAAAGTGGATTTATTAATCCATTTAATAGTAAAAGTAAAGAGGGATGATATTTTTGCGCTTGCATCGCAGCTTGCGTATTATTTAGTATTAGCATTTTTCCCGTTTTTAATATTCCTTATTACATTAATGGGTTTTATTAAACCTAATGCAATCGATATTCTTGAAGGATTAAAAGCAATAATGCCAACTAGTGTTTTTGAGTTAACAGAGTCAACAATAAGGGAAATTCTTGGATCTCAGAATACAGGATTATTAGGGATATCAATCCTATTGTCAATATGGACAGCATCTTCAGGATTTAGAGCTGTTATTAAAGGTATTAATAAGGCTTATAATATAAAAGAAAAAAGATCATACATTAGAAGATCAATAATTTCATATATAAGCACAATAGTATTAGCATTAACTGTTGTAGCAACTCTTATTTTATTGGTTTTTGGTAGTGCTATAGGAAGATATCTCACAGAGATTTTACCATTTCATGATGTAATATTAGTAACTTGGAATATATTAAGGTATGTAGTTATAATTTTTGTATTAATTTTTGTATTTGCTGCTATTTACAAATTTACTCCATCAAAAAGATTAAAGTGGCGTCAGGTACTGCCAGGGGCAATTGTTAGTACCTTTGGATGGATAATAATATCTTTAGCTTTTTCATTTTATATAAATAACTTTAATAATTACTCAAGATTTTATGGCAGCTTAGCAGCTGTTTTCATATTAATGATATGGTTATTCTTAACATCAATAATCTTTATGTTTGGAGTAGAGATTAATTCTGTTTTAGTGATAAAGAAAAAAGAAAACAAATTTTAGAATTTTATTTTAAATCTTGAATAATAATTTCCTTATATGTCAATTATTATTAAGGAAGATATTCAGGAGGTGCTAAAATGAATAAAATAGTATTGTTAGGTAGATTAATTAAGGATCCTGAACTAAGGACTCTAGAGAGTGGAGAGAAAGTTTTTAGCAAGTTTATTGTAGCAGTTGATAGAAGCTTTAAATCCGCTGATGGAACTAGAAAGGCTGATCTCATTCCTGTTACTGTTTGGGGTAAAAAGGCTGAGGTAATATGTAAGTATATGAGAAAGGGAAGTTATATAAGTTTAAGTGGTCGATTAAGAACGGGAAGCTATGAGGATAGAGAGGGAAATAAAAAGTATATAGCAGAGGTTGTAGCAGAAGATTTTAAATTTGTTGGTGGAAGAAGGGACTATGAGGAAGATAGACCAGAGGAAATAAATGAAAATTAGATTATAATCCCATAAAATATAATAGGAAATATAGTGTAATAAAATATATTATAGTAAATCTTGAAATGTTTGATTTTTGTGTTATAATAGGTATATGAGATGATAACGTATTCACGTTTTTCAATTATGGTTTATGAGAATTATGGTTATATAAAAAAGAGCTTATGGCTCTTTTTTGTTTTATAGGACAAAAGGATGAGATTAATTTGTTAATCTCATCCTTTTATTATAGATATTATTATATTATTTGAATAAAAATGCATTATTTAGAAAGAAGGTATATTACTCGACAAAAATAGTACTATAAGTAAACAAAATAAACCAATAAATCTTAAATAAAAGTAGAAGAAGTGAATAATTAGTTTTTTTATGTCAATAAATAAAAAATAATTTTTAAAGATACACACCATGCTTTGACAATATTTTAGAAAACAGTATGATACCATTTACTTATTAATTAATATTATGTCTAGTAAATGAAAGGAGTATAAAGGTATGGTTGTAGAGAACTTACTTATTACAAGATCTATAAATAGTGTGGAAATGAAGTACACATATAAGCTGACAAAACGTAACTACGAAGATGTACAAGCATATGGCATAGAGATAGAAAGAAATGATATGAAAAATGGAAAAATTATAAATATAGTAAAAGATAGTGTAGACTTAATTTCAACTCAAAGACATAAAGTAAAGGAATTATTAGATATGTTATATAAGAATGAAGTATCACCAATTCATCTAGTTGATATAATTGGGAGCTATGTTGATGAATATGTCTATGATTTTGATAATATTAGTATAAAGGCAAGTAATCAAAATTGAAGATATGACGATATAAAGAAGTTTTAAATTTTTCTTTGATATATAGTAAAATATAATTCGAGGGGATGGTGACAATGATAAAAGGAATTGGAACTGACATTGTAAAGGTAGAAAGAATAGCACAATCTATTAGAAGAACAGAGAACTTTCTGCCTGGATTATTTACATTAAAAGAAATTGATTATTTTAAAAGTAGAAAGAATAATGTGGAAACAATAGCTGGGACATTTGCTGCTAAGGAAGCGGTAAGTAAGGCTTTAGGAACAGGGTTTAGGGGGTTTAGACTAAAAGACATAGAGATAATTCATGATGAACTAGGAAAGCCAGCTGTTAATTTAAGCGATAAGGTAATAACTTTATTTAATTTAACTAATTACAAAATACATCTAACAATTTCCCATACAAGTGAAGATGCAATTGCTTTTGCGATATTAGAGGATATTTAATAAAGATTAGATATTAAGAAGGAAAGTATACATATTTTTTAGTAATAGATAAACGAGCAATTCAAGAGACATAATATAAGAAATACTGAAAACATTAGAATATATGATTACAAACTAGAATAATTTCAACAAGGTACTAATAAGAATATTAATGAATAATTTACCTTGGAGGAAATATGAAGAGTGAAATGCAGTTCTTAAAAAATATTAAAGGGAAGAAATGGATGTTGTTATTATTACTAATTCCCTTTATATCAATCATATTAATAATAACGTTCAGGCATACATATGCTCCAACAAATGAAGAGATTATAGAAAAAATTAAAAAGATAGATGCTTACAATACAAAGGCAGAATATATAATAAAAAATACTAAGAGTGAGTATAAAGAAGAAACAAATATGTATTATTGTAAAGATATTGGTATGAGAATAGAATTTGGGGAGGATAGGGTTAAGATATACAAAGATGGTTTCGTTAGTATGAATGATAATGGTGATGAATACGAGATAAAGGAGAATTTTGATACATTATATCCATTGGCATTCTATAATAATATTTTAAATAATGAAATAAAGGAAGTAAAAGAAGGAGCAGAAGAATGGGGAGATATAAAGTATCTTGAGGTCGATGTGTCTTTGTCAAGTAAGAACAAACATATATCTTCTGCAAAGGTTTATATCAACAAAGAGGACAAGAGCCCAATTATCACAAAAATATTTGATATTGATGGAAAAGAAAGAGTAACGATAATATATAAAAACTTTAAGGAGCTAAAAGAAATAGATAGGGGACTATTCTAAATATACAACTTAGATAATTTATGAAAATGTATTCTGAGTAGGTGCTATTGTATATGCACCTATTTCAGAAAATTATTAGTAAATAATTAATTAACCATAGAAGAAAGCTAAAATTATAGTTTTATAAATAGAAGATGAAAATTTAATAGGTAAATAAAAAATAAAAAAAAGGCCAAGATTAACATCACAGTAGGATATAAAGATATATACATATGACCTGTAGGCAAGGAGAGCGTTATTTATCTTAGACTATGGTAGTAGAAGTTTGTATGAAAACTGTTAACAGACTAAGGATATATATAGCATAAGTCTACAAAAAAAGTGAGGATATTATATAAATAGTAATTTATTTGTAAAAAAGGGTATTTAAATATACATTATCCTTTGACATAGTGACATAATTTGCAATATAATTTGAGTATACATAGAACTCTTTACTACCAAGGAGGAAGAATTATGTCACAGCTATCAAAGAGTAAAGGAATATTGGAAATAAAAAAACAAAATAAAAAAAATAGTAAATTATTTGAGGAAGATTTAATACTATATAGTGAAGAGGATAAAGACCTCGAGTTTTTTGAGATAATGAAAAAAGGTTATATAGAAATGGGTCAAATTAACTTAAGTATTGCTATTGATGATGAGAAAGAACTTGTTGATGTTAATAATTATGAGACATGGCTTTGCGGAGTGTGATTATTTAGATGACGACTATGGTAGTAAAAAGAGGAGATATTTTTTATGCTGATTTAAGTCCGGTTATTGGATCAGAGCAGGGAGGAATAAGACCTGTAATAATAATGCAAAATGATATAGGTAATAGATACAGCCCAACAGTGATTGTTGCAGCTATTACATCGCAGATAAATAAAGCAAAATTACCTACTCATGTGGAGATATCTTCAGAAGAGTACGGACTAAATAGGGATTCTGTTGTTTTACTTGAACAAATAAGAACTCTAGATAAGAGAAGATTAAAAGAAAAGATAGGACATATGACTGATAGCGATATGGAAAAGGTTAACAAAGCTTTATTGATAAGTTTAAGTTTGGTATAAAAATAGAAGGGAATAAAAGGAATCGAGATGAAACTTATTTCATCTCGATTTTATTTTAATAAAAATAAAATACATCATAAATACAAATAGTATATACTAATTAAAATGTTTACATAAGAAAAGTAAGCATAATTAAATATATAGTATATCCAAACTACAAAAAATGTGCTAAAATATTCTTAGAAAATTAGGGGAAAATAGAGTCTATAAACATATTAAATTATCTAGGAGGATATATAATGAAGAAAAGTAAGGAAGAGCTAATTCAAATTTCTAAGCTAATTAGAAAGGATATCGTTGAAATGTTAACAGAGTCAGCTTCTGGGCACCCAGGTGGTTCATTATCAGCAACAGATATAGTTACAACATTATTTTTTAATGAATTAAACATAAATCCAGAAAATCCGAAAGATGGAAATAGAGATAGATTTGTATTATCTAAGGGACATGCAGCCCCTGTTTTATATAGTGCATTAGCAAGAAGAGGATATTTTGATCCAAAGGAATTATTAACTTTAAGAAAAATCGGTTCAAGATTACAAGGACATCCTAATATGAATGATCTTCCAGGAATCGATATGTCAACAGGTTCACTTGGCCAAGGAATATCAGCAGCAGTTGGAATGGCATTAGCTGGAAAGACAGATAATAAGTCATATAGAGTATATTCTGTTTTAGGTGATGGAGAACTTGAAGAAGGTCAAGTATGGGAAGCGGCTATGTGTGCAGCTCATTACAAATTAGATAATTTAACAATATTTATAGATTTTAACGGATTACAAATAGATGGAGATATTACAAAAGTTATGAATCCATCACCAATAGATAAGAAATTCGAAGCTTTTGGTTGGAATGTAATGATTATAGATGGACATAATTACGATGAAATTTTAGATGCTATTGAAAAGGCTAAGAATCATAAAGGTCAACCAACTGCGGTAATTTGTAATACTGTAAAAGGTAAGGGTGTATCATTTATGGAAAATGAAGCTAGTTGGCATGGAACAGCACCAAGTAAGGAACAATGTGAAGCAGCAATTAAGGAAATTGGAGGGGACAAATAATGAGTAAGAAGATAGCAACTAGAGAAGCTTACGGAAAAGCATTAGCAGATTTAGCAAGTACAAATAAAAATGTAGTGGTTTTAGATGCAGACCTTTCAAAGTCAACAAAGACAGCAGATTTTAAAGATGTTGCTCCAGAAAGATTCTTTAATATGGGAATTGCTGAAGCTAATATGATGGGAGTTGCAGCAGGACTTTCAACATGCGGTAAGGTTCCATTTGTAAGTACATTTGCAATGTTTGCAGCAGGAAGAGCTTTCGAACAAATAAGAAACTCAATATGTTATCCTAAATTAAATGTCAAGGTTTGTGCTACACATGCAGGGTTAACAGTAGGTGAAGATGGAGCATCTCACCAAGCTATAGAAGACATCTCGCTTATGAGAAGTATTCCAAACATGACTGTAATCAATCCAGCAGATGCAATAGAAACAGATGCTGCTATAAAAGCAGTTGCAGAAATGAATGGTCCATGTTATGTGAGACTTGGAAGAATGGCAGTTTCAAATGTAAATGATGCAAGCACATATAAATTTGAAATTGGTAAGGGTGTTACTTTAGCAGAAGGAAATGATGTAACTATTATAGCAACAGGAATAATGGTTGAAGCTGCATTAGAAGCTAAAGAAGAGTTAGCTAAAGATGGAATAAATGCAAGAGTAGTGAACATTCATACTATAAAACCAATAGATAGCGAGCTTATAGTTAAAGCAGCTAAGGAAACTGGTGCTATAGTAACTGCAGAAGAACATAGTATCATAGGTGGACTAGGTTCAGCAGTTGCAGAAGTTGTTTCAGAAGAGTGTCCAGTACCAGTAGTAAAGCTAGGGGTTAATGATACATTTGGAGAAAGCGGAAAGCCAAATGAATTATTAGAAGCTTATGGATTAACTACTAAGGAATTAGTAGCAAAAGTTAAGAAGGCTTTAGAATTAAAGAAATAAATTATTGATATAAAAATAGGGTGTATCAAAATAGTAGGTTATTTTGATACACCCTATTTTTAATATTTAAATATAGTTGAGACTATATTTAAATATTAACAACAAAGGATATTTTTTAGTGACAAGAGGAACTATAATTATAATTAGATATTAAAAAGGAGGAGTGGTTAGTATGGATAAGAGTAGAATAAAGGAGTATTTATTAATAACATTTGGAATTATATTGGTAGCTATATCGGTAGAGTATTTCTTTGCACCAAATAATTTAGCAGCAGGTGGTGTAACTGGATTAGCAATAGTTATAAATAGTCTTATTCCAAGTATAGGCGTTGGAACTATTACATTGATAGTTAACTTATTATTATTTGCCTTAGCATTTATGGTCATTGATGGGAATTTTGGAGGGAAAACTATTTTTGCTAGTGTTGGCCTTTCAGTGGTTATGTGGATTATTGAAAGTTTTTTTGCACCAAGTGCAATTACAAATGATTTGGTTATTGCTACAGTATTTGGAACAATTATCTCGGCTTTTGGGATGGCAATAGTATTTAATAACAACTCTTCTACAGGGGGTACAGATATACTAGCTAAGATATTAAATAAGTTTTTACATATCAATATTGGTACGGCTCTACTTATAGTAGATTTCTTAATAACCTTTGGGGCTGCTATGGTATTTGGATTAGACATTGGATTTTATTCTATGCTTAGTGTAATTATCTTAGGGATTACAGTTGATAGATTTATTGATGGATTTAATCTTAGTAAAGAAATAATCATTATGAGTAGTAAGCAGGATGAAATAAGTAAATTTATTTTAGAGGAATTGTTTAGAGGGTGTACTTACTTAAAAGGTGAGGGTGCTTATACAGGTAAGGACATAAAAGTAATTTATACAGTATTAGGTCGTAGTGAATTTATTAAATTAAAAGGATTTATAAAAAAAATCGATCCCAAGGCATTTATTAGTGTTAGGGAATCTCATGAAATTTTAGGAGAAGGCTTTAAAGAAATGGACTAAACTTAAGGAGGAACTAATGAAGAAGTTTAAAGAATATCTATTAATCACAGTAGGAATTATAATAATTTCTATAGGGCTAGAGTATTTTTTCTTTCCAAATAAGATAGCTTCAGGGGGAATATCAGGATTAGCTTTAGTATTGAACGATGTATTTAATGTAGAACCAGGAATTGTAATGACAATGTGTAATGCAGTGTTATTTGTATTGGGATTCATTTTCATTGGAGGGAGCTTTGGTATAAAAAGCATATATGCAGCTTTTGGATTATCAGCTATACTATCAGTAATAGAAAAAACTATGGCACCAGTAGGACTAACAGATAACTTAATACTTGCAAGTATTTTTGGAAGTGTTCTTTTAGCAATGGGATCTGCCATTGTTTTTAATCAAGGCTCATCAACAGGGGGTACTAGTATTACTGCCAAAATATTAAGCAAATATTTTAATATGGATATAGGTAAGGGACTTTTAATTTCAGATTCAATAGTTATTATATTAGCAATATATACATTTGGAGTAGAGCTTGGCTTGTTTGGATTATTGAGTGTATATTTAACTAGTAGTTTAGTTGATAAATTTATAGATGGATTTAACTCTTGTAAGCAAGTTATAATATTTACATCGCAACAAAAACTTGTGGTTAATTACATTAAAGACGATGTAGATAGGGGATGCACAGTTTTTAAGGGGAAAGGAGGATATACAGGGGAGGAGAATACTGTTATATTTACTGTTCTGAATAGAAGAGAGTTTATTAAACTTAAGCAATTCATGAAAGCAGAAGATCCAGGAGCATTTATAACTGTAAATGAAGCTACAGAGGTGTTAGGGAAAGGATTTGGAAGTTTGATAGAGCAGTAATAGGATAATTAAGAATGACGAGTTTTCCGAATTTATAAAAAAAATATATAATGAAGTAAAATAGTGAATTATATCCTCATATAAGAGGACTATGGTATAATATAACTGTAAGATGGACAGGTATTTTAAAGAAAAATATCTAAAAGTGCTAAGGAGTGTTAACATGATAAAATTTAAGAATGTATCTAAAATTTATGATAATAATGTAAAAGCCCTATCAGATGTAAGTATTGATATAGAGGCGGGGGAATTTGTATTCCTAGTTGGTCCATCAGGATCAGGTAAATCAACTTTTATAAAAATGCTTCTAAAAGAGATAGAGCCTACTAAAGGGAGTATTGTTGTAGGAGGTACAAATTTAACAGATTTACAAAGAAAGGAAGTTCCGTATTTTAGAAGAAAAGTAGGGATGGTATTCCAGGATTTTAGATTAATTCCTAATCTAAATGTATATGAAAATGTAGCCTTTGCGATGAAAGTTGTAGAAGCATCACCAAGAGAAATCAGAAGAAGAGTACCTATGGTATTATCACTCGTTGGGTTATCTCATAAATACAAAATGTTTCCAAACGAATTATCAGGTGGAGAACAACAGAGAGTATCATTAGCAAGAGCTATTGTAAATAACCCATCTGTATTAATTGCAGATGAGCCTACGGGAAATCTTGACCCAGAAACAGCTAAAGAGATAATGGCTTTATTAGATGATGTAAATAAAGCAGGAACTACAATTTTGATGGCTACTCATGCTAAGGATATAGTTGATAACATGAAGAAAAGAGTTATTGCTATAGAAGGTGGAGAAATAGCTAGAGATGAAAAGCGAGGTATGTACGAAGATGAAAATTAATACAGTAAATTATTTCATAGGAGACGCGTTTAAGAGTTTAAAAAGAAATAAGACTATAAGTATAGCATCAGTTATAACCGTCTTAATTACATTCTTAGTTTTAGGAGTATTTTCACTTGTTGCAAAGAATGCAAATTTAGCAATTATAGGTGTTGAATCTAAGGTAGAGTTAAAGGTGTTTTTACTTGATGATGTAAAATTAATCGACAAAAGAGAAATAGAAGTTAAGCTTAGAGAACAACCAGGAGTAAAGGAAATACAATACGAATCAAAGGAAGAGGCCTTTAAGAACTTTGAAAGTAGTATGCAAGAGAGTGAAGGGATGTTACAAGGATATACTTTAGAAAAGAATCCATTCCCAGAGTCATACATAATAAAACTTGATGATCCAAGTTATGCAGAGAGTATAAGTGAAGCTGTTAAAGATTTACCAGGAGTTGAAAGTATAAAAAATCAGCAAGATTTAATAAATACTGTCCATAATATAGTTAGAGGTGTAAAAATTATAGGTATAATCCTATTTGCAATTTTAATAGGAGTATCTATATTCTTAATAATGAATACAACAAAGTTAACAGTATATTCAAGAAGAAGAGAAGTTGGAATAATGAAGTTTGTTGGAGCAACAGACTGGTTTATTAGATGGCCATTCATTATTGAAGGAATGGTTATAGGGTTCTTTGGAGCACTATTCTCTGTAATAGCAATATATATTAGTTATGAGCTTGTATCTTCATGGATAGCGGCTAATATGATAGCAGTAAGGCTTGTACCAACTAGTTATGTATCAATATCACTATTATGGAAGTTTATTCTAGGTGGTATTGCGGTTGGTGGAGTTGCAAGTTATGCAGCATTAAGAAAATTCTTAAGAGTATAATTTATAATTATAAGAATAGAATACTTACTATAGGAAAGGGTATCTTCGAAGAATGAAAGGAAGTTTGAGTAATGAGCCAATTGGGAGAAGGAAGAGAAAATAGTATAAAGAGAAAAAAACTTACTAAAAATCTTTTGATAGTAGGAACTGTTATAGCGATAATAGGATCATTTTTTGCAGGAAATATATTTGCAAAATATGGATATGTTATGGGACCTAATGGGGCTGAATACTCAAAGGTAATGAAGAACATAAAAGATGTAGATAAGTATAGTGCTTTATTTGAAGTAAGAGAGGACTTAAATCGTCTTTATGATGGAGAATTAGATGATAACGCTATGCTTGAAGGAGCTATAAAAGGAATGACTAATGCCTTAAAAGATCCATATACAGTTTTCATGAATAAAGAAGAATATGATAAATTTATGGAATCTAATTCGGGAGCATTTATGGGTATTGGGGTATATATAGCTTTAAAAGATGATAAGGTCACTGTAGACTCTCCAATTGAAGGCGGTCCTGCAGAAGCTGCTGGTGTAAAGGCAGGAGATGTAATATTGGCAGTTGATGGAGAGGAAATAGGAAATGATCAATCTAAGGCAGTATCATTAATATCAGGAGTAGAGAAGAAGGCTGTTAAACTTACTATTAGTAGAGGTAATGGTGAAGTATTTGATGTTGACGTAATGAGAGACACAGTAAAGACAGTATCAGTTAAGGGTGAAATGATTTATAATGAAGTAGGATATATAAGATTAACAAGTTTTGATAAAGATGTATCTAAAGATTTTAATAATATGCTTAAAGATTTTAAAGCAAAAGGAATGAAGGGTTTAATTCTTGATCTAAGAGGAAATGGTGGTGGATATTTAACAGAAGCTGTTAATATTGCATCAGAGTTTATTCCAAAAGGAAAGACAGTAACCTATACAATAAATAAATATGATCAAAAAGATGTATCATCTTCAGTTGGAGGTATAGCAGAAGGTACACCACTTGTTATATTAACAGATGGATTAACTGCTAGTGCTTCAGAAGTTGTTACAGGAGCCTTAAGAGACTACGATATTGCAACGACAGTAGGTACTACAACCTATGGAAAAGGTGTAGTACAATTACCTTTTGAAATAAAAAGCGGTATTGGTGGATTAAAGGTTACAATTTCAAAGTATTACACACCTAATGGTGAAAACATTAATAAAAAAGGAATTAATCCTGATTATGAGGTTAAGTTATCAGAAGAAGATATTAATAGAGCCTATGACAGAAATAGTGATCCTCAATTCCAAAAAGGTCTTGAGGTAATCAAAGACAAGATTAAGTAGGAGGGGCGTGAGTTATGGATTTAGTACTATATACATTAAGATCTGTGGCATATGTTATTGTAGAGCCCTCACTAATGTTAATATTAGTTTTACTCGGAGTAATGTTTTTCATTAAAAATAGAAGATTAGTTGTAATGCAAAAAATGATAGTAGGGGAGAGTGTAAACTCTCCCCTAGAACTTACATTATCACAAATAGTATTAGGTATATTTGCAGGGATACTGGCAAGTTTAATTTTAAGTCATTTGGGAGTAATATTTACAAAAAATTCAGGTATTGAGTTCCTATTCATGTTATCAGTACTGTTAATGTTTATAAAACCTAGATTTGTATGTTTTTCTTATTCAGGAGCAGTATTAGGAATAGTAAGTTTAATATTTACTTATTTCAATATAACAACAAGTAATGGAGAAGGACTGTTTAGGGTTGATATTATGGCTCTTATGACCTTTGTAGGTGTTTTACATATTGTTGAAGGAATTTTAGTGATGTTTGATGGGGATAGAGGAGCTATACCGGTATTCTCCAATAGAAATGGCAGAATTATTGGTGGCTATGCCCTAAGTAGGTATTGGGTATTACCTATAGCTATTTTCATTGCCTACTCTACAGCTTCTGTATCTGGAGCTGGAACGGAAAGTATTGGTACACCAGGATGGTGGCCACTTTTAAATAGTGATAGTATAATGTCTATTATTAACACTATGGTGCTTACGTTACTTCCTATGTTTGGTGTATTGGGATACTCCTCAGTTACATTTACAAGAAAGAAAAAAGAAAAGGCAATATCATCAGGGGTTTTTACATTAGGTTTTGGTATATTGCTTACTCTTGTAGCACAGTTAGCTAGGTTTGGATTCATTGGAGAAATAATAGTGGTATTATTTGCACCTCTAGCTCATGAAGGTATGATGATAATTCAAAGAAAATTAGAGGAAAAGAGATCTCCTATATTTGTGAGTGGAGCAGATGGAATATCTATTCTTGAAGTAATTCCATATTCAAAAGCATTTGAACATGGATTAAGAGCTGGGGATAAGATACTTAGTATAAACGATAAAGAAGTATTATCTGAAAAAGAAATATACTCAATTGTGAAAGAGGGTATATATAATTTTACATTAAGAGTAAGAGACAAAAGAGGTAGTGTTAAAGAGATTTATATGAAAAATGATAAGAGAGGATTTGGTGCTGTCTTAGTTCCTAAAGCTGTAACACCGGATAAGGTAGTATCATTTGAGAATAGAAACTTTAGCGAGGTATTACAAAAAATAAAAGAAAATAGAGAAAATAAAGATAAGTGATATAATGAGGTTGGCTGGTAACAGTCAACCTTTTTTGTGGATAAAAATATTAAATAGGGACAAAGATAATATTATATGATTGACTATAATAGGGGGAAAAAGTAAAATATAGATACGAATATAAGTTCGATTAAAGAGAGCAGGTGAAATTATGGGAGAATTTAAAATACATTCAAAATTTAAACCTACAGGTGATCAACCTAGGGCTATAGATGAGCTTGTTAATTCAATTAACAATGGTAATAGAGGGCAAACATTACTTGGAGTAACTGGATCTGGAAAGACCTTTACAATGGCGAATATAATAGAAAAGTTACAAAGACCAACAATAATATTAGCACATAATAAAACTTTAGCAGCACAGCTATGTTCAGAATTTAAAGAATTTTTTCCGGACAATATTGTTGAGTATTTTGTATCTTATTATGATTATTATCAGCCTGAGGCTTATGTACCTCAAACTGATACATTCATAGAAAAGGATGCATCAATAAATGATGAAATAGATAAACTTAGGCACTCTGCCACTTCAGCATTATTTGAAAGAAGAGATGTAATTATAGTAGCATCAGTATCTTGTATATATGGATTGGGTAACCCAGATGAATATAAGAAGCTTACAGTTAGTTTAAGAACAGGAATGGAAAAAGATAGAGATGAGATAATAAGAAGTCTTATTGAAATTCAATATGAGAGAAATGATATAGATTTTAAAAGAGGTACCTTTAGAGTAAGGGGAGATTCATTAGATGTAATACCAGCATCATCATCGAATAAAGGTATTAGGATAGAATTTTTTGGGGATGAAATTGATAGAATAAGAGAGTTTGATGTCTTAACGGGGACTATTTTAGGAGAGAGGGAACATGTAGCTATATTTCCAGCATCTCACTTTGCTACTTCAACAGAGACTTTAGAAAAAGCAATAAAAAGAATTGAAGATGAACTTGAAGAGAGGCTAAGAGAGCTTAATGCCCAGGATAAGTTATTAGAGGCGCAAAGAATAAGACAAAGAACTAATTTT
The DNA here is from genome assembly GCF_051590805.1 of Clostridium zhoujianii. NCBI lineage: Bacteria > Bacillati > Bacillota > Clostridia > Eubacteriales > Clostridiaceae > Clostridium > Clostridium zhoujianii. Next base: position 145,428 of record NZ_JBPUTF010000005.1, on the reverse strand, counting down.
GATATAGAAATGATTAGGGAGATGGGATATTGTAGCGGGATAGAGAATTACTCAAGGATACTTGATAATAGAGATCCAGGTACACCACCAAAAACATTAATAGATTACTTCCCAGAAGATTTCTTAATGTTTATAGATGAAAGTCATGTTACATTACCTCAAGTAAGAGCAATGTATGCAGGAGATAGATCAAGAAAGGATTCACTTGTTGAGTATGGATTTAGATTACCTTGTGCATATGACAATAGACCTTTAAAATTTCCGGAGTTTGAAAAGAAGGTTAATCAAGTAGTGTTTGTAAGTGCAACACCAGCCCAATATGAACTTGATAATTCTTCAATAATTGCTGAGCAGATTATAAGGCCAACGGGATTATTAGATCCAGAAATAATCATAAGACCAGTTACTGGTCAAATAGATGATTTATATGCAGAAATTCAAAAGACAACAGAAAGAGGCTTTAGAACATTAATAACTACTTTAACTAAGAGGATGGCTGAGGATTTAACAAAGTATTTGACGGAGCTGGGGATAAAAACTACTTATATGCACTCTGATATAGATACTATTGAGAGAATGCAGATAATTAGAGATCTTCGTTTAGGAGAATATGATGTTTTAGTTGGAATAAACCTTTTGAGAGAAGGTCTTGATATTCCAGAAGTAGCATTAGTGGCAATATTAGATGCAGATAAAGAAGGTTTCTTAAGGTCGGAAACATCTCTTATACAGACAATCGGTAGAGCAGCTAGAAATTCAGAGAGTAAGGTAATTATGTATGCGGATAGAATAACTGGATCTATGGAAAGGGCAATAAAAGAAACTGAAAGAAGACGAAAAGTTCAAAATGAATATAATGAAGAACATGGAATAATTCCCACAACAATAATTAAGGATGTTAGGGAAGTGATTGAAGCAACTAAGGTATCAGAGGAGTCAGTTGAATATAGTACTGAAGAAGAAAGCGGGAGCTTAAGTCCAAAGGAAAAGAAAGCATTGATTAAGAAGTACACAGCAGAAATGATGGATGCAGCAAAGAATCTTCAATTTGAAAGAGCTGCAGAACTTAGAGACCTTTTAGAAAAGTTAAAAGAATAGAAAAAGAGATAAGCAATTTGATTGCTTATCTCTTTTTATTTATTAATATTTGAAAGGACTTTTCGAAGTACCCTTTTACCAACAACATCTTCTTCCATTTGAGCAATAGCTGTATTAATTTTTTCCCATCCAGCCATCTCTACTTCATCTGATTTTGTTAATGTTCCAGATTTATATCTTGCTTGGAATGTTAGCATAAGCAATTCTTTACCATCTATATATTCAGTTCCAAGAAACTCAATATTATCTACCTTTATTCCTGTTTCTTCCAAAACTTCTCTATAAACGGTATCTTCTGCTTTTTCATCTACACCTATATAGCCTGAAATAAGAACCTTAGAATTTTTATATATGTAGCTCTGTTTCAATAAGAGTATTTCATCATCCTTAATAACAGCAACCATTATACATGGTTTTGGTAAGTCAAAAAACAATTCATTATCATATGAACAATAAGGTACTCCACCTTCATCCCAGCTATATTTCTCTTCTAGTTGTTTTCCGCAAATTGGACAAAAGTTGAATCTCATATTATCCCCCTGTTTTCTATAGTCTATATATTAATTACTATAGCATAGTATAGTAGCTACCTCAATATAATATCCACAGGTTTATCTAAAGTTATACCTAGTTCAGTAACATTGCATGAATAGGCGAAAATATCCACTCCATGTTTATCTGCAAGTCTTAGTGCGTTACCAAAATTTGGATCAGTTTCATCGTTTGGTCTAAAACTTTTTACATCATCTATTTGAATTAAGAAAAGAACTCCAGCTCCACGACCGCTATTTTTCACATCAATCAATTCTAATAAGTGTTTTGTTCCTCGCTCTGTTGGAGCATCTGGGAATCTACAATGACCATCTTCTTCTAGTGTAACACCTTTAACTTCTAGATAATATTCTTCACCATTTTCATTAGATAGTTTAAAATCAAATCGACTAGAACCAAAAGTTTTTTCGCTTAAAATTTGAGGATACTTTTTCAACTTATCCACAGCACCATTTTCTAGAGCTTCTTTTACTACCTTATTTGGAATTTGAGAATCGATGCTTATTAAGGTATTTTCTTTGTAAGCTGCTATTAAATCAAAGGCTGTTTTTCTTGTAGGATTAGTTTCTTCTCTTAGGAAAACTGTACATCCAGGAACTAATATTTCACGACAACGCCCAGTATTAGGTACATGGACAACAATTTCTTCTCCCTTAAATAATACATGGGCATTAAATCTATTAGGTCTTTTTATAAAGGTTGCTTTGTGTATATTTTTATTATAGTTCATTTATCCACCTCTTTTATACACATTATCCACAGAAACTATCCACAGTTTTGTTGAATATGTGTGTATTTATTATAGAAAGTTACTCTTTGTATGTAACAGATTTTAACGGATAATTATTTTTTATGCAACTTTCTCTATATTGTTGTTGTAATAAAAAGAATTAGTATATATTGTGTTTTAATTTCTGTGGATAAAGTATTAGCTAAAAACAGGTTATCCACAGAAATGCAATTTCTATCCACATTATACACATAAACGCCTATTTTAGGGCATTAAGCTTGTGTATAACTTTATTTACTTATCCACATGGTTTTTATAATTTATGAGAATAAGTCAGAGAATGAAAATAAACAATTATTATTAGATAATTAATAGTAGTTATTATATAATATAAAAGAATATGGTAGTATAATTGACAATAATATAGATAAACTTTAAAATGGTTATAGAACTTATGTTCGGGATTAAATTATAAGAAGAAGTACAAAATATAGATATTAAGTGAAAAGGGGATTACATTATGAAAGATAAGATAATAATTAAAGGAGCAAAGGTACATAACTTAAAAAATGTAGATTTGGAAATTCCAAGAGATAAGTTGGTTGTATTCACAGGACTATCAGGATCAGGAAAGTCATCATTAGCTTTTGATACATTATACGCAGAAGGTCAAAGAAGGTATGTAGAATCTTTATCTGCTTATGCAAGACAATTTTTAGGACAAATGAACAAACCTGATGTTGAGTATATAGAAGGGTTATCACCAGCAATTTCTATAGATCAAAAAACTACAAGCAAAAATCCAAGATCAACAGTAGGAACTATTACTGAGATATATGATTATTTAAGATTATTATATGCAAGAGTAGGAACACCATACTGTCCAAAGTGTGAAAAAGAAATTAGTAAACAAACTGTGGATCAAATAGTGGATAAAGTTATGAATCTTGGGGATAGAACTAAAATTCAGATATTAGCACCTATTATAAGAGGTAGAAAAGGTAATCATGAAAAAGTAATTGAAAATATAAAGAAAAGCGGATTTGTAAGAGTAAGAGTTGATAATGAAATATATGATTTAAGCGAAGAAGAAATAAAAATCGAAAAAAATATTAAGCATAACATTGAAGCAGTCGTTGATAGATTAATTATAAAAGATGGAATAGAGGGTAGATTAACAGATTCTTTAGAAACAGCCTTAAAATTAGGTGAGGGATTAGTATTAGTTAATATTATAGATAAAGAAGATATATTATTTAGTGAAAAGTTTGCATGTCCTGACTGCGGAATAAGTATAGATGAGCTTGCTCCAAGATTATTTTCCTTTAATTCACCTTTCGGAAAGTGTGATGAGTGTGACGGGTTAGGTAGCTTGTATGAAATAGACGAAAATCTAGTTATACCTAATAAAGAACTAAGTATTATGGAGGGTGCAATAGCTACCTGGGGAGAAGGTAGATTAAAGGGAGATTCATGGACATATGCAATTTTAAAAGCTTTAAGTAAGGAGTATGATTTTTCATTACAAACTCCAATAAAGGATTTATCAAAGAAGGTTGTAGATATACTATTCTATGGAACTAAGGGTAAGAAGCTACCTGTAGAGTATGTAAAGGATGGGGTAAAAGCTATCTATAACTATGCTTTTGATGGAGAAATAAATTCTTTAAAGAGGAGATATAATGAAACTAACTCAGATATGATTAAAGGCGAAATAGAACAATATATGAGTAATAATCACTGTCCTAAATGTCACGGAGCAAGGCTTAAGAAAGAAGCTTTAGCAGTTAGAGTGGGAGATAAAAATATAAACGAATTTACTAAATTACCAATTAGAGAAGAATTAGAGTTCTTAAATAGCATAGAATTCTCTGAGAAGAATAAAATTATTAGTGAGCAAATTGTAAAAGAGATTAGGAGCAGATTACAATTTTTAATTGATGTTGGACTTGATTATTTAAATCTATCAAGAAATTCAGGAACTTTATCAGGAGGAGAATCTCAAAGAATAAGATTAGCAACACAAATTGGATCATCATTAATGGGAGTCTTATATATTCTAGATGAGCCAAGTATAGGACTTCATCAAAGGGATAATGATAGATTAATTGGAACATTGAAGAATCTTAGAGATGTAGGTAATACAGTTATAGTTGTAGAACACGATGAGGATACAATGAAAGAAGCTGACTATATTGTTGATATAGGACCTGGGGCAGGGGAACATGGTGGTAAGATAGTTGCAGCTGGTACGCTAGATGAAATAAAAGCATGTGAAGGGTCTATTACTGGTCAGTATTTAACTGGAAAGAAGAAGATAGAAACACCTACATCAAGGCGAAAAGGTAATGGACAAAAAATAACAGTTAAGGGTGCAAAAGAAAATAATTTAAAGAATATAAATATATCAATTCCTTTAGGAACATTAACAACAGTAACAGGTGTATCTGGATCAGGAAAGAGTACTCTAGTGAATGATATATTATATAGAGGGTTGAATAAATTAGTAAACAGAAGTAAAAATCCAGTAGGTGCTCATAAGGAAATATTAGGCTATGAGAATATAGATAAGATAATAGATATTGACCAAAGTCCAATAGGAAGAACACCTCGTTCTAATCCAGCAACTTACACAGGAACTTTTGATATCATAAGAGAACTATTTTCTACAACGCCAGAAGCAAAGATGAGAGGATATAAGCCAGGAAGATTTTCATTTAATGTTAAAGGTGGAAGATGTGAAGCATGTTCAGGTGATGGAATTATAAAGATAGAGATGCAATTTTTATCTGATGTATATGTTCCTTGTGAAGTATGTAAGGGAAAGAGATACAATAGAGAAACTCTAGAAGTAAAATACAAAGGTAAGAACATAGACGACATATTAAATATGACAGTAGAGGAAGGATTAACATTCTTTGAAAACCTACCTAGAATTAAGAATAAACTACAAACATTATATGATGTGGGATTAGGATATATTAGACTAGGTCAGCCATCAACTCAATTATCAGGTGGAGAAGCTCAGAGAATTAAATTAGCTTATGAGCTATCAAAGAGAAGTACAGGAAAGACTTTATATATCTTAGATGAGCCTACTACAGGATTACATATTGATGATGTAAGTAGATTGGTTGAGATTCTTCAAAGATTAGTTGATGCAGGTAATACAGTTATAGTAATAGAGCATAACTTGGATATGATAAAATGTGCTGATTATATGATAGATTTAGGACCAGAAGGTGGAGATAAGGGTGGTACATTAGTAGCACAAGGGACTCCAGAGCAAATTGCTAAGAATAAGAATTCATATACTGGTAAGTATTTAAAGAAGATGCTGTAATTCTTAATTAATTATTATGTAATAGAATAATTATGGTTTTATACATCATTTGTTGTATAATCTAAGTTATATAGGAAAAATATTTTTGAGGTGAAGTTATGAATTTTTCTAAAATTGCAGCTGTGGTGTTTGGTATTATTTTTATAATTATTTTATACTCTATAATTTACCAAGCTCTAAAAATAATGAGTAAAGATGTCAAGGGTGGTGGAAGAAAGAGACAACCTACATCCAAGAAAACCCATGGGCTAGAAGTGCTAGAAGCAGTAGAGGGTACGAATATAAAAAAGGGATCAGTAATTCCAGTTAGAAGTACTATTACTGTAGGAAGAAAAGATGATAATTCCATTGTATTATCAGATCAGCACGTATCAGGTAACCATGCTAGATTAGTGATAAAAAATAATATTCTTTATATTGAGGATTTAAACAGTACAAATGGAACTTTTGTAAATGGAAATAGAATTACAGGTAGAGTGAAGCTATTTGGAAATGATGAAATAAAGATAGGAACAACGAATTTTAAAGTTTTAGCATAGGTTTAAGGATCGAGGTGGTAAGGTGAAGATGCGAAAGGATGAAAAGAAGCTATTAATATTTACATATATTTTATGTATAGCTCTTTTTGGAAATCTAGCAATATTAAAGAATCCTATTAATAAAAGTGCGTTAATAATGGGTGTAGTATTATGTTTAGTAATAGGTTATGCACACTACGTAATCAGAAAGTTTTATCCCGATGGAGATAAGTTCTTACTTATATTTGCAAGTATTCTATCTGTAATAGGAATTGCAATGATATATAGAATCGAGCCACCAGAAGGAATTAAACAAGTGGTTTGGTTTATTTTGGGGATAATAGTATACATTTTAACGGTTGTACTATTACCAGATATGACAAAGTTATCAAAATATAAACACGTGTATCTTGGAATAACATTAGTATTAATGCCATTAGCATATTTATATGGATTAATAACTGGTGAGTCTACTTATGGTGCAACTAACTGGGTATTTATCGGGGGGATGGGATTCCAGCCTTCAGAATTTGCAAAGATAACTTTAGTTATATATTTAGCAGCAGTTTTAAAGGATTATGATTCTGAAAAGAAGGGATTAGATCGTATAAAACAATTAATACAACCAGCGCTAGTAGTAATGTTCTCACTAGGATGTTTAGTTCTTCAAACAGATTTAGGTTCTGCATTAATATTCTTTGGAGTTTCAGTATCTATATTATATGTTGCTACATCAAAAAAGAAATATGTTGCAACTTGTTTAGGACTATTTGCAATAGGTGCTAGTATAGCATATAAACTATTTGGTCACGTTAGAAATAGAGTTGAGATATGGAAAGATCCATGGGCTGATCCAAATGGAGCTGGACATCAAATTGTAGAAGGATTATTTTCAATTTCTTCAGGAGGGATGTTTGGTTCTGGGTTAGGACAAGGATATCCAGGTTTTGTGCCAGTACCAAGTTCAGATTATATTTTTGCAATAATTTGTGAGGAATTTGGGATGGTATTTGGGATAGGAATAATGATTTTCTTCTTCTTACTATTCTATAGAGCTATAAGAGCAGCTTTTGTAACTGAGAATAAGTTTTCACAGATTACAGCAGTAGGATTAAGTGTAATGATAGCTTGTCAGGTATTGGTTATAATCGGAGGAATATTCAAAGTGATTCCTTTAACAGGTATAGCACTACCATTTGTTAGTTACGGTGGTAGTTCGATGCTGACTACTTTCTTTGCACTAGGAATATTACAAAAGGTATCAGAGGAGGGCTAGAATATGAATGACTTTAGAAATAATGTAAAGAAGGTAATGGTAGTCTTTTCATTTCTTCTTGTAGCTTTGATATCTTATATTGCATATTTCCAAGTTTTTAAGGCACCTGAAATAGCTGCAAAGACTACAAATAAGAGATTATGGGCTAAGAGAAATGAAGTTTTAAGAGGAACTATTTATGATAGAGATAAGAATGCCTTAACTAGTGGTGAGAAAACAGGTACCCTTACACAATCAAGAGAATATATACAGGGAGACTTATATGTTCATGCTTTAGGTTATGTTAATCAGAAGTATGGATTAACTGGATTAGAGGCTGCTTATGATGAAGAATTATCTACTTATAGTAGTGTAGGAACGGGATTAAGAAGCTTTCTTAGAGATTTTGATTCGGAAGAATTAAAAGAGGCTTTTAAAACAAGGGGAAAAGATGAACCTAAAGTTGGCAATGGATTAATTACAACTTTAGATCCAGCAATTCAAAAAGCAGCTTATGATGCTCTTGGGAATAGAAAAGGTGCTGCAGTGGCCTTAAATCCAAAGACTGGAGAGGTATTAGCTATGGTATCTAAGCCAACATACAATCCCAATGATTTAGATGCAGCCATGGCTACTGGGGAAAATGAAGGAATTCCACTTATAAATAGAGCGGTTGCAGGATTATATCCTCCAGGGTCTACTTTTAAACCTATTACAGTAGCAAGTGCATTAGAGAATATTCCTGGTGTTACATCGAGGATATTTAAGGATGAAGGTAGGATAGTATTTAATGATAAACAGTCATTGCCTAATGTAGGTGGGCAGGCTCATGGAGATATTAATCTTAAGACGGCATTTCAGCTATCAAGTAATGTAGTTTTTGGTACTTTAGCAATGGAACTAGGGAATGATAAGTTGAAGGAAACAGCAGAGAAGTTCGGATTTAATAAATCAATTCCTGCAGATGGATTTAGAATTGAGAATAGTAGATTCCCTACATTAGAAAAGTATGAAAAAGGCATGATTGCACAAAGTGGTATTGGTCAAAGTAGTATTTTAGCAACACCTATGCAAATGGCATTAGTTGCGAGTGCTATAGCTAATGATGGAATAATGATACAACCTAAGCTTGCAAATGAAGTAGTTGATATGAATGGAAATACAGTTAAGAAAATAGGCAGTAAGAAATACTCACAAGCACTATCGGCTGAGGATGCAAATATAATAACTGATTATATGGTAAACTTAGTTAAGAGTAATGGAATGTCTTATTTTAATGGTAAAAATGTTGCAGGTAAAACAGGAACAGCAGAAAATTCTTCAGGGAAAGATCATTCATGGTTTATAGGATTTGCACCAGCAAATGATCCTGAAATAGCAGTAGCCGTAATTGTTGAAAATGGTGGATTCGGGGCAACATCAGCAGCACCAGTTGTTGGAAGCATGATGAATGCGGCTTTTAGTAAATAAAAAATATTTTTAGAGCATTGTAGAAATACAATGCTCTTTCTAATTTAATAAATATTACAAAAAATGTTTAAAAATGGAATAGACTATATTATAATGTATATTGTATATGTAAACGATATTTAAGTTTAATTGGAGGAATAGATATGCTTGATGATTTAGGATATAGAAAAAATATTAATATTTTTAGTGAATTATTATTTATAATCCTAAGCTTAGTAGCATTTTTATTTCGAATAAATCAGATTAATTTTGTATTTGGAATAACATTTAATCTATCAAGTATATTTTTGTTAATAATATTTAGTGTATGGGGCTTTAGGAGAAGTTTGATAGTAAGTATATTAATTTACACAGTTTCGATTTTTTTTGACGTTAGTCCGAGCAGTATATATATTATTATAGAAATAATATTCATAGGAATATTTGATAGATATAATAAAACCATTGACTTAATAGTTAAGGATTTATTATTTTGGCTTATTGTTGGAGTACCAATATACTTAGTAGTAAATAATATTAGTTTAAGGAATTTAAATAATGAGTACACATTATTTTTAATATTGAAGGATACGACAAATGCAGTTATAAATGCAGTTATAGCAGAATTGGTAGTTACGTATATTCCCATAAGAAGATGGCTAGGGAAAAAATATGAGATATATTTTAAGGATTGCATCTTTCATACTTTGATAGTAATAATAGTATTTCCATTTGTGTATAATTTCTTTATTAGTACATTAAAGGCATATGAATGGATGAATGAAAATGATAACTTTCACTTTAATAATTATATAGATATTGTGTATAGAGAGGGAGTGGAGCAATTTAGATTGATTCTATTATTCTCAGTTATTGCATTGTGTATAATATTTTTAATTAATAAGAAGATTTTCAGAAGTTTAAGAAACCTAGCTAAAAGTACAAGGGGAATGGTTGAAGAGATAAATCTTCTTGATAGGATTGATTGGCCAAATAGTAATGTTGTTGAAATAAACTCATTAATTAATAACTACAAAGAAGTTGCTTTTAGTTTGAGGGATAAGTTATTAGAGAGTAAGAGTTTAAATAAGAAGTTAGAAAATCAAACTAAGGAATTGATATTATCTAAGAAGAAGCTCCACAAGCAAGCATATTACGATATACTAACAGATTTACCGAATAGATTTAATTTTATGGAGCAGTTAGAAGGAATAGCAAATATTAAAGATATTGAAAATAAAGTTGCTATAATTTTCTTTGATATCAATAGATTTAAGCAGATAAATGATACTTTAGGTCATGACACAGGAGATAGGTTATTATTCTTAATAGCAGAAAGAATGAGAAGTATAGTATCAGATAAGACTTATGTTTATAGATTGGGAGGAGATGAATTCGTAGTAGTCGCCACTATAAAAGAAGATACAGAGGCAAGAATATTGGGAGATAGTATAATTGAAATTTTAAAAGATAGATTTATTATTGATAAAAAGGAGATAGAAGTAACTGCAAGCATGGGGGTAAGCATATATCCAGATGATGGTGAAGATATTAATTCTATAGTGAAATATGCAGATATAGCAATGTATAAGTCAAAAGAGAATGGAGGAGGTTACTTAGAGGTATTTAATGAAGAAACAAAAAAGGTATTCACGGAGAAGCATAAGATAGAGAAGGAAATAATTAATGCAATAAAGAATAATGAGTTTACACTATATTATCAGCCTAAAGTTAACTGTGATACAGAAGAAATAGTTTCCTTAGAAGCCCTTGTTAGATGGAGAAACAAAGAGTTAGGAGAAATTAAGCCTTCAGTATTTATACCAATAGCTGAAGAGAGGAATCTTATAGCATCTATAGATAGATTTGCACTATTAAAGAGTTGTGAAAAAATTAGAGAGTTAAGAGATAAGGATAATATAAATATGCAGATATCAGTTAATATATCTCCAAAGCACTTTGTAGAAGGCGAATTGTTGGTAGAAGTTAAAGAGGCATTAAGTAAGCATAATGTACCATCTAAATATTTAAAAATTGAGATAACAGAAGGAATGATAATAAAGAATTTAGATATTGCAATAAAAATAATTAATGAATTAAATACTATTGGTGTAGAAGTTTGTATGGATGACTTTGGAAGTGGATTCTCATCATTTAACCAATTAATAAACTTACCTATTGATGAGTTGAAAATTGATAGGAAGTTTGTTAAGGGGGTAAATAAGAATAATAAGAAAGGAATGGTTGCAAGATTAATAGTTGAGTTAGCTCATGGTTTGAAATTAAATGTTGTTGGAGAAGGGGTTGAAACTAAGGAAGAAGCAAGCTATCTAAAGTTAATTGGTTGTAATCAACTGCAAGGGTTTTTGTACGGTAAACCTATGGGGGATGATGAGTTAGATAATTATTTACAAAAACAGATAAGATAGCTATAAGTTTTCATTATGCAATATGAAAATTATTTTTGAATATGAATAGGAACTCTTATATTTCTTGAAAGGTTAGAACTCGTAGAGTTATTGACCATGAAAATGAGGGTTCTTTTATTTTGTTATTAAATAAGATTTTATAAAAGGATAGAATAAGCAATAAAAATGAGTATAATAATATTTAAGACTACTCAATGGGGGTGACTAAAATTTTTGATTTTGAATATCAATTAAAGATATTGCCTGATAAACCAGGTGTTTATTTAATGAAAAACTCTTTAGGAGAGATTATATATGTAGGAAAAGCTAAGATACTTAAAAATAGAGTTAGACAGTACTTCCAAAATTCTAAAAACCACTCAGAAAAGGTTAAGAGTATGGTTAAGAATATATCAGAATTTGAGTATATAGTAACGGATTCAGAGATGGAGGCACTCATCTTAGAGTGTAATTTAATTAAAAAGTATAGTCCTAAATATAATATTGCATTAAAGGATGATAAATTTTATCCTTTTATAAAGGTAACAACAAATGAGGATTTTCCGAGAGTATTTATTACTAGGAACTTTGTTAGGGATGGAAATAAGTATTTTGGACCATATACAAATGTGACAGCAGTACATGAAACAATAAATTTAATAAGAAAAGTATTCCCAATAAGAACATGTAAAAAAAGTATAGTTGAGGGAGAACCACCAACTAGACCTTGTTTGAATTATCATATAAAGAAATGTAGTGCGCCTTGTGGAGGACATATCTCAAAAGAAGATTACAATAAGATAATATCTGAAATTATGGATATACTGAGTGGAAAAGATAGAAGTATAGTAGCTAGATTGAAGGATGAAATGCATAAGGCATCCATGGCCCTTGAATTTGAAAAGGCAGCTTCATTTAGAGACAAGATACATGCTATAGATAACTTGGTGGAACGACAAAAGATATTTAGAGTATCTGAAGGTGATGAGGACTTTATAAATTTATATAAAGATGAAAAAGATACATGTATACAGATATTCTTCTTAAGGGATGGTAAGATTACAGGGCGGGAAGATTTTATGATAGAAAACAGTGCAGATGAATTAGATGAGGTGATATTATCTCACTTTATGATAAGTTTCTATGGAGGTACTGCTAAAATTGCTAAAAATATTTATGTCCCTAAAGTGGAAGATGCAGATCTATTAGAAGAATTTCTAACGATAAAAAGAGGATCAAAGGTATGGATTAAGGTTCCTCAAAAGGGAGATAAAAAAGATCTATTACAAATGGTTAAGGATAATGCAAAATTAACATTAGAACAGTTTAAAGATAAAATATTAAGGGAGAAAGAAATTAATAAAATATCAACGGAAGAGCTACAGAAAGTTTTAGAGTTAGATGAAGCGCCTCACAGAATAGAAGCATATGATATATCAAATATACAAGGGGTTGACTCTGTTGGTACTATGATTGTTTTTGAAGGTGGAAAGGCAAAAAATAGTGATTATAGAAAGTTTAGAATAAAAACTGTAAAAGGTGCCAATGATTATAATAGTATGCGAGAAATCTTAACTAGGAGATTTGAGCATGGATTAAGAGAAATACAGGAAATACAAGAAAGAAATTTAGATTTCTCTAAAGGTAAATTTTCAAACTTCCCTGATCTTATAATGATGGATGGGGGAAAAGGACAGGTAAATGTAGCATTAGAAGTATTGAGGGATTTGAATATAGATATTAATGTTTGCGGTCTTGTTAAGGATGATAAGCACCAAACAAGAGGAATTATCTATAATAATAAAGAGGTTATGATTAACAGAAGTTCTAACTTAATGCAACTTATAAGAAGAATTCAAGATGAGGTTCATAGATTTGCAATCACATATCATAGAGCATTAAGAGATAAAAGAACTCTACATTCAGTTCTTGATGATATACCTAATGTTGGAGAGAAGAGAAGAATAGCTCTATTAACACGATTTGGTAGTGTGGAAAATATAAAGAAGGCATCAGTTGAGGAATTATTAGAGACACCATCAATAGATAGGAAGAGTGCAGAGAGTATTGTAACCTATTTTAAAGGAAAGTAACAAATTCATTGTATTATGCTATAATATATTGATAAAAGTTACGAAGTTGTATCTTGTTTAATAAAGTCATTTATTTTATACTATTAAAATAAGACTTTCTTGTTAAAAATAAGTAATTAAGAGGTTGAGGAGTTTAGCATGCATCAATATTTAAAATATAAGGATTTATTCCAAAAAATATATTCAGATAATCAATTAGAAACAAATGCAAATATGAGTGAACATATATACTTCAAAGTAGGTGGACCAGTAGACATACTATTAAATCCCTCTAGTGTTGAACAGATAGTAGAAACTCTTAAAATATGCAAAGAAAAGAATATACCTTACTATGTGATAGGAAATGGATCTAATCTCCTAGTTAAAGATGGTGGAATTAGGGGAGTAGTTATAAAGTTAAGTGCTTTAAATACTATTCAAGTTAATGGAAATGAAGTGAAAGCTGAGACTGGAGCCTTATTAAAGGATGTTTCTGCAGAGGCAGTAAAAAATTCGTTAACTGGATTTGAATTTGCATGTGGGATACCGGGATCCGTAGGCGGAGCAGTATTCATGAATGCAGGTGCATATGATGGTGAAGTAAAAAATGTAATTAAAGAAGCAGAAATTATAGATAATGAGGGAAATATTGTTACTTATTCCAAGGATGAGCTTGAATTAGGATATAGAACTTCAAGAGTTATGAAGGATGGGTTTATTGTTATTAGTGCTACCTTTGAACTAAATAATGGAGAAGAAGAGAAGGTTAAAGCAAGAGTAGATGAATTGACTTTGAAACGAGAAGAAAAGCAGCCATTAGAGTATCCGTCTGCAGGAAGCACCTTTAAAAGACCTGAGGGACATTTTGCAGGTAAGTTGATTCAAGATGCTGGGTTAAAAGGCTTTGCCATAGGTGGAGCAGCAGTTTCTGAGAAGCATTCAGGTTTTGTAATTAACAGGGGTGGAGCTAAGGCTAAGGATATATTAGACTTAATATCTCATATTCAGGAAGAAGTTAAAAAGCAATTTGATGTTGACCTACATCCTGAAGTAAGAATTTTAGGTGAAGACAGTATAGAAATAGAAGAGTAAAGATATTTTACTTGTTTAAATATCATTTATAGAGAAAATGGTTAATTCTAAAAATTTAGAATTAACCATCTTCTCTTATTTAAAAAACGGGGAAAAGAATATTGGGGATCTTACATAGCTACATAAGTTATTCTTTGAAATGTAATTGTTTAAATGGTATAATTAGTAGATAAAGGAAGCTGGAGGGATAATATGGGCACAATTGTAATGGGAATAGCAGGTGTTGGATTAGCTATATTTGGAGTACTAGTAAGGTTTAACAAGAAGATATCATTGATTCCTGCAATAACAGAGGAACGATTATTAAAGATAAAAAAAGTGGACAAGGTTGCAAAGGATTTTGGGAACAGCTTATTTATTATGGCAGGTGCTGTAATAATTATGACGCTAGGCATGTATTACTTTGGAACAGTAGGTGGATTAGCAGGACTTGTATTAACAGTAGCATCAGCTGGAAGTTGGAATAGTCTAGCCAACAGTGTAGATGACAAGATAAAAAAACGAATATATTAGTACAGTTTTATTTAAAAGAGTATGATTAATCTTACTCTTTTTTTATTTATTTTTAATCCTTTTTTTAAGATGTTGTTAATCTTTTAAATTTGGGTCTTAAAAAAATAATCTATGATATAATATACGTATAGAGTAACATCGATAGGAGGGATACCCATGAGATTTGTGGTAGTAACGGGATTATCAGGAGCAGGAAAAACAGAAGCAACAAAAAGTTTAGAAGATATGGGCTACTTTTGTGTAGATAATTTACCACCAAAGCTTATCCCTAAGTTTGCAGAAGCTTGTAATACAGGGGCAATTGAAAAGGTGGCATTAGTAATAGATATAAGAGGTGGAATATTCTTTGATGATTTATTCGAATCATTAATGTTCTTAAAAAATAATGAGTTTGAGTATGAAATATTATTCCTTGATTCATCTGATGAGGTTTTAGTTAAGAGGTTTAAGGAAGCTAGAAGAAGCCATCCATTATCACCTCAAGGAAGGGTGTTAAATGGAATAAATGAAGAGAGAAAGAAGCTTAGAGAAGTTAAAGATAGAGCAGATATAATTATTGATACATCTAAGTATGCAATAAGGGATTTAAGAGAAAAGATAACTAAGTATTATGGAGAAAGCGACGTTCCAGAGAAAGATTTATCAGTAACTGTATTAAGTTTTGGATTCAAATACGGCATTCCAGTTGATTCGGATTTAGTTTTTGATGTGAGATTTATACCAAATCCTTTCTACATACCAGAGTTGAAAAAGTATTCTGGAAGTGATGAACCAGTTAAAAAATACGTTTTAGATCAAAATGAAACGAAGGGGTTTATTACAAGATTAGAGGATATGTTAAAGTTCTTAATACCTAATTATATAAAAGAAGGTAAGAGACAACTTATAATATCAATAGGATGTACAGGCGGAAGACATCGTTCAGTAGCAATTGCTAATGAGATACATGAAAGATTAGTTAAGGATAATTTTAATGCTAGAATAGAACATAGGGATATAAGTGAGGATCTTCATAAAGGAGTCAAGAAACTATGAGGCTTGCAGATTGGTTAAAGCCAGGGATAAAGGTTAAGAGATGGCTTATATTTGGAGTATTAGGGGTACTGTTGATAGCATTTGGCTTTACTGAACTTGTTAATCATAGACTCTATCATATATATTATAAGATTTTTTATATATTTCTTAACTTGACTGGTATATTTGTTATTTATATTTCAGTAACTGAGGCAATGAAGTCAATTTTAGTTTTAGTTAATAAGGGGTATCTAAAGGTATCTCTTGATAGTAAAAAGATCGAAAGTTTGATATATGAAAAAAGACTTTTGGTTAGAGGTCCTAAAATAGTGGTAATTGGAGGGGGAACTGGATTATCTACAATGTTAAGGGGACTTAAGTATTACACATCTAATATTACAGCAATAGTTACTGTTGGTGATGATGGTGGAGGTTCTGGTGATTTGAGAGAAGATCTAGGAATGTTACCACCAGGTGATATAAGAAACTGTATTTTAGCATTAGCTGATACAGAGCCTTTAATGGAGGAATTGCTACAATATAGATTTCAAGATGGAAGATTAAAAAATCAAAGTTTTGGGAATTTATTTTTAGCAGCTATGGCAGGAGTATCAGATAACTTTGAAGATGCAGTTCAAAAAATGAGCTCGGTTTTAGCTGTAACAGGTAAAGTACTGCCAGTTACCCTAGATGACATGCATCTTGTAGCATACTTGGAAAATGGAAACAAGGTATGTGGCGAATCTCAAATTCCTGAAGAAGCTATAAAGCAAAAATCAAAAATTAAAAAATTAAAGATTAATCCAGAAAATGCTGAACCTTTAGAAGAGGCATTAGAAGCAATAAAAGAAGCAGATGCTATAGTAATGGGACCGGGTAGTCTTTATACAAGTGTCATATCTAATTTGCTAGTAAAAAAGATTAGCCAGGCAGTAAGAAAGAGTAGTGGATATAAGATTTATATATCAAATATAATGACTCAACCAGGAGAAACTGACGGATTTTCAGTATCTGACCATTTAAAGGTACTGAAAAAGTATGGTGGAAAGGATATTGTTGATTGTGTCATAGCAAATTCAGGACGAGTATCTGATAAACTTTTAGAGAGATATATTGAAGAAGGATCAGAAATGGTTGACCTTGATAAGAATATAGTTAAAGAGTTAGGTGTTGACTTAGTAGCTGAAAATATTATTAAGGTTAAAAAAGGTTTTATAAAACATGATTCTGAACGTCTTGCAGAAGTTCTTGTTGATACAATAATGGAGAAAAAGTTATTGTATGATAGAAAGAAGATAATAGAATATATGTATTTATCCCAGCGTATAAAGGAAAGGGAGAAAGAGGAGAAAGCTGAGAAGGAATCAAACAAAAATTAATATGAAATAGCACTTATTTTTGGTTTATAACATAATGGTTAGAATCATATATAAGTGCTATTTATTTCTATGGATTAGAACTTTCATTAGCCTCGTTAAGTTAAATATTTTATGCTATAATTAAATATCATATTACATAGAAAATTATTGATTAATCATAGATAGAAGGAGAATACCATATGTCATTTTCATCAAAGGTAAAAGGAGAAATAAGCCGATATACAGATATAAGTAAATCAGAAGCTTTAGCTCAAATTTCGGCAATAATGAAGGTAGGAGGAACCATTGGATTTAGCGGAAAGGGACTATCCTTTAAGATAACTACAGAAAATCCAGCTAGTGCTAGATTAATATTTACATTACTTAAGGAACATTTTGATATTCACTCTAGATTAATGGTTAAGAAGAGTAATTCATTAAAGAAAAATAATATATACATGGTTCTTATTGATGAAGAAATGGGTGTAAGGGATTTACTTAGAGATACTGGGATATTGAGAGATATAGATGGAGTAATGAGTTTAGACTACAGAATAGAAGAAGAGATGATAAGTGGAGATGAAGAAAAAAGAGCATACATTAGGGGGGCCTTCTTAGGTGGCGGTAGTGTAAGTAACCCTGAAAAAACATATCATTTAGAGTTTGTTACTCATAGTGAAGAGTATGCTATTGATTTATGTAAGCTTATAAATAGCTATGGATTAAACTCAAAGGTTATACAAAGAAAAAATTCATTTATTATATACATAAAAGAGGGAGAGCAAATAGTTGATTTATTAAATATTGTAGGGGCTCATACCTCATTATTAGAGCTTGAGAATATAAGAATTATGAAAGAGATGAGAAATAATGTAAATAGGCTTGTAAACTGTGAAACTGCAAATCTATCAAAAACAGTAAATGCAGCAGTTAGACAAGTTGAAAGCATAAAGCTTATTCAGTCTCAAATAGGATTAAAAAGATTACCTAAGAACCTTAGGGAAATAGCTGAACTTAGATTAAATTATCCTGATGAATCATTAAAAGAATTAGGTGAGATGCTTGAACCACCAGTAGGGAAATCAGGAGTTAATCATAGATTAAGAAAGATTGAAAAGATAGCAGAAGAATTAAGAGCTAGTGAATAGAAAGGAAGTGAATGAATGGGAGATAAGAAGTTTTGTCACCTACATCTTCACACTGAATATAGTTTACTAGATGGTTCAGGAAAGATTCCAAAACTTATTAAAAAAGCAAAAGAACTTGGTATGGAAAGCATAGCCATTACAGACCATGGAGTCATGTATGGCTGTGTTGATTTTTATAAGCAGGCCAAGGAACAAGGAATCAAGCCAATTTTAGGATGCGAGATTTATGTGGCAAGTAAATCAATGCATATAAAACAGGTGGATAAGGAGAATCATACAAACCATTTAGTACTTTTAGTTAAGAATGAAGTAGGGTATGAAAATTTAATGAAAATAGTTTCTCAAGCATCTATAGAGGGGTTTTATTATAAGCCGAGAGTAGACCATGAGTATTTAAGAGAACATAGTGAGGGTATTATTGCTTTGAGTGCTTGTCTAGGAGGAGAAGTACAGAGTTATTTATTAAAGGATAATTATGAGAAGGCGAAGGAAGTAGCTTTACTTTATAGGGATATATTTAAGGATGGATTCTATGTAGAATTACAGAATCATGGAATGGAAGAGCAGCGAAAGGTTAATGAAGGAAATATAAGAATATCAAGAGAAACTGGAATTCCTTTAGTTGCTACTAATGATGTTCATTACATAGAACAGAAGGATTCAGCATCACATGATATATTAATGTGTATACAGACGGGAAAGACAGTGGATGATGAAAATAGAAGGAGATATCCTTCAGATCAATTTTACTTAAAATCTCCAGAAGAGATGTGGGATATGTTTTCTTATGTACCAGAGGCATTAGAAAATACAATTAAGATTGCAGAGGAATGTAATTTTGATTATAAATTCCATGAATCTAAGCTACCTAAGTTCCCATTGCCAGAAGGTAGAGAACCTTATGAATATCTTAAAGAAACCTGTTATAGGGGACTAATAGAAAGGTATGAGGTATTTAGTGAATTAGTTGAAAAGCCCTTTGATTTAGAGGCTATTACTAAATTAGCAGAGAAGGATAGTAATGCAAAGGAATATGTTGATAGACTTGAATATGAGTTAGATATAATTAACCAAATGGGATATGTTGATTACTTCCTAATAGTTTGGGATTTTATAAGGTTTTCTAATGAAAATGGTATACCTACAGGACCAGGAAGAGGATCAGCGGCAGGATCAATAGTAGCCTTTACATTAGGAATTACTAAAATTGATCCAATAAAATATAGCTTACTATTTGAAAGATTTTTAAATCCAGAAAGAGTAAGTATGCCAGATATCGATTCTGATTTCTGTTATGAAAGAAGACAGGAAGTTATAGATTATGTTGTAGATAAATATGGAGTAGAGGATGTATCACAGATAATTACATTTGGAACAATGGCTCCTAGAGCTTGTATAAGAGATGTAGGAAGAGCAATGGATTACTCCTATGCAGAGGTTGATAGAATAGCTAAGATGATTCCTACAATGCTTGGAATCAGCATAGATAAGGCATTAGAGCTAAATCCAGAGCTTAAATCTGCTTACGACACTGATGAAAGAGTAAAACATTTAATAGATATTAGTAAGGATCTAGAAGGATTACCAAGGCATTCATCAACTCATGCTGCAGGAGTGGTTATTGCATCTAAGCCTTTAGTGGAATACGTACCACTTCAAAAGAATGATGAAATGATTGTAACTCAATTTGGTATGACAACCCTTGAAGAGTTAGGCTTATTAAAAATGGATTTCCTTGGCCTTAGAACTTTAACTGTAATGAATGATGCAGTTAAGATGATTCAAGAAAATAGAGGGAAAGAAATCGACCTAGATAAAATAGATTTTGATGATAAAGAAGTTTATAAGATGCTAGGAGAAGGTAGAACTGCTGGGGTATTCCAATTAGAATCACCTGGGATGACTTCCTTCATGAAGGAATTAAAACCAGATAATCTAGAGGATATAATAGCAGGTATTTCCCTTTATAGACCAGGTCCTATGGCGGAGATTCCTAAGTATGTGGAGTGCAAAAGGAATCCTGATAAAGTTCAATACATAGTACCAGAATTAGAAGAAATACTAGATGTAACTTACGGAGTAATGGTATATCAAGAACAAGTTATGGAGATAGTTAGAAAGCTTGGCGGATATTCTATGGGAAGAAGTGATATGGTTAGAAGAGCCATGTCAAAGAAAAAACATAAAGTTATGGAAGAAGAAAGAAGAAACTTTATATATGGAATAGTAGATGATAAGGGTAATATTGAAGTACCAGGATGTATTAGAAATGGAATAAGTGAAGAAGCTGGTAATAAAATATTTGATTCCATGATGGATTTTGCATCCTATGCATTTAATAAGAGTCACGCGGCTGCTTATGCTGTAGTTGGATATCAGACTGCATATTTAATGAAATACTATCCTGTAGAAACAATAGCTGCCATGCTTAACTCAGTAATGGGTACTAGTGAAAAGGTAGCACATTATATTAAATTTGCTGAAAGCCAAGGAATACAGGTATTACCACCGGATTTAAATGAAAGTTATTCTAAATTTACAGTTAAGGGTGATAGTATAAGGTTTGGCCTTGCAGCAATAAGAAACGTTGGTTGGAATGTAGTTGAAAGTATTGTAAGGGCAAGAAAATTAAAAGGAGAATTTACTTCTTTAGAAGATTTTGTAGATAAGATAGACTTATCATCTGTAAATAAAAGAGCTGTTGAAAGTTTAATTAAGGCAGGTGCTTTAGATAGGTTCAAAGTATTTAGGTCAAAGCAATTAGCTGTTTTTGAAAAAATAATGGATGGTGTTTCAGGTGAACGAAAGAGAAATATAGATGGGCAGATTAGCTTATTTGGAATAGCAGAAGAAGCAATAGATTTACCAAAAGCTAATTATCCAAATATAAAAGAGTTTAATAAGAAACATATCCTGGCAATGGAAAAAGAGATGACTGGAATATACCTTTCAGGACATCCATTAGATGAGTACAAAAAGAGTTTAGAATTACAGACATCAACCACCATTGATACAGTATTTAAATCATATGAAATGTTACAAGAAAGTTTAACTAATGAGATAGATGTAGAAGGTTTAGTTGAAGATCCTCCTATAAATGATAATGATACGGTTATTTTAGGTGGAATACTAACTGAGGTAAATCAAAAAGTAACAAGAAATAATACTATGATGGCCTTTTTGAAGCTTGAGGATTTAACAGGTACAATAGAGGTGATAGTTTTCCCTAAGGCACTAGATAGGCTTAGAAGCTTAATACAGCAGGATTCATTAGTAAAGATTAAAGGCAGAATTAGTATTAAGGAAGATGAACTACCTAAACTAATATGTGAAAGCATAGAAGGGTTAGAAAAAGTAAATTCAGATAAACTATATATAAGAGTTGAGAATGAAGCAAGGGCTAAAGAGGTAAGTCATCAGATGAAAGACATTATTAAAGGGAATAATGGTAATACAGCAGTATATATTTTTGCGGCAGATAAAAGACAATATTATAGATTACCAAATGATAGATGGATAGATACTGAGACAGAAGTGATCGAAATAATAAAAGATAAGTTTGGCGAGGATAACGTAAAATTAATAGAAGGTTAAGGAGAAGGGTGAGCAAATTACCCTTCTTTTTTATTTATTCACCTATAAAATTATCCATGTATTTTTGATATATTATAATGCTCAGGTACATGTAATTTTTAAGTGTAAAAGAAAGTAAAAATTTTACGAACTTAGTAATTTGTTTTGTAAATGATATCAAATATAATGAGGTTGTAAATGATATCAAAATAATAAACTTAAAGAAAAATTGTAAGGAGTGAGGATAATGTATAATAAATTTCTAGAAGCATTAGAAAGATACCTTTCACCAATAGCTGGAAAGGTAGCAAGTAATAGTTTATTAATGGCAATAAAAGATGCATTCATATTAAGTATGCCTTTTACTGTAGTAGGTTCTTTAACAGGACTTGTAAAGTCACAGGGGGATTATTGGTTTAATGAATGGGGAGTTCCATTAGACGGACTTTTAGGGAAGATACTTAGTATATTTGGAAACATAAATATAGTTGCAATGGGGTTAGTTGGAATAATTATAGTTATATCATCATCATATTTTTATTCTAATCATTTAAAAGAGAATAACCCAAAAGTAACGCCAGTAGTAACATCACTAATTGCACTAGTAACTTACTTTGTAACAATACCAGATAAAATTATACTTGGAACAGAAACAATTTCAGCATATACACCGAATTTTTTCAATTACGAAGGTGTGTTTACAGGGTTAATAATAGGTCTATTAACAGCTTATATATATTCAAAGTTAATAGCATCAAAGTTTACAATTAAATTACCAGATTCAGTGCCACCGATGATTATGGATTCATTTAGGGCAATAATACCATTCTTTTTAGTATTATTCCTATTCTCCACATTAAGAGTAGTGGTAGAAAGTTTTGGATTTGAATCATTACAAAAGCTTGTAGCAGAAACAATTGTAACACCTTTATCAGGAATTGGGACAGGCTTACCAGCAGTAATTATTGTAATCATTATAATGCAATTACTTTGGTTCTTTGGAATTCACGGATTTTCAATTATGTGGGGATTAATATCAGTATTATGGATGCCAATATTTATGGAACATATTGATTTATATCTAAAAACAGGAAGCTTTGATGCAATCACTCAAGTAGCGCCAAATACATTAAGTAACGTTTATGCAATGATAGGTGGATCAGGTTCAACATTAGCACTTGTTGTATTAATATTAATGGTTGCACCAAAGGGATCAGCTGAAAGAGCAGTTGGAAAGGTTTCATTAATACCAGGATTCTTTGGAATAAATGAACCATTAACATTTGGTTTACCAATAGTATTAAACCCAATAATGTTTATTCCATTTGTATTTGTACCAGTAATAAATGCGATTATAGCATTCTTTGCAATAAGCTCAGGGCTTGTTACTCCATTGGTTGTATTAAACTCTGGGGCAGAGCCAGCATTTTTAAATGTATTAGTTTTAGCAGCATTTAAATGGTCACCAGTAATTTTATATGCATTACTATTTGTATTAGATATGGTTTTATATTCACCATTCTTAAAGTTACAACTTAAACAAAATAAGATGAACCAAGAGGCTTAATCGTCTCTCATATACAATAGGACTAAGAGGGTTAGCATTCTTAGTCCTAAAAAATATAGCAACAGAAGGTGAAAGAAATGAAAAATATACATTATATTAATCACACTCATTGGGATAGAGAATGGCTAAGGTCATCAGATACATACAGAATTAGATCAGTATATATGTTTGATATGCTTATAGATATATTAGAAACAAACAGTGAATATAAATATTTTACATATGATGGGCAAACTGCAGTTGTAGAGGATTATCTTCAAATAAGACCTGAAAACAGAGAAAAAATAAGTAAGTTTGTCAAGGAAGGAAGAATATTCATAGGCCCTTGGTATACTCAGCCTGATCTAGCTTTAGTTAGTGGAGAGTCATTACTTAGAAATTTAATTATTGGAAGTAATATTGCAGAAAATCTTGGTCATTGTATGGAGTGTGGATGGATACCAGATGCATTTGGACAAATACAGTCAACTCCACAAATTTTCAAAGAACTTGGGATGAAGTCACTTTTCGTTTGGAGAGGTTTCAACTATGAGTATACAGAGGATTCGGTATTTTTATGGGAAGCACCAAATGGGGACAATATTTTAACAATACATTTTCCACTAGGTTATGGATATTATAGATACTTACCTGAGGATAAAGAGGATGCATATAAAGATATAATGGGCTTTACAGAAAAAGTTGAAAATAGATTTATAGATGGTGAAATACTATTAATGGGCGGAAGTGATCATACTAAGCCACAAGAAAGTATTGCAAAAACAATTGCTGAGCTTGAAGAGATGGTTGAAAAAGATGGTTATACTATAAAGCAATCAAATCCTGAGATGTTTTCAAAGGAAGTAATAAAGAAAATAAAATCTTCTAATAGAAGACTTGAAGTATTTAAAGGTGAAGCAAAATCAGCTGCCCTTGGAAGAATACATGCAGGTATAACCTCGACAAGAATGGATATTAAAAATGAGATGAAAAAATATGAGGTAATGTTACCCCTTGTAGTAGAGCCTATGTCAATAATTAGTAGTACTATTGGCGGAAAATATGATCAATCAATAACTAATTATTATTGGAAGACTATTTTTAAAAATCAATTCCATGACTCAATATATTCATCTTCACCAGAGTCAATAAATGAAACTGTTAAAAATAGGTTATTAAATTTAAGACATGGACTTAATGAACTTATATGGTTAAATTTAAGAACACTAAAGGATAAACTTGATTTTACATCGGTTAAGGAAAATGAAGAAGTTGTTGTATTATTTAATACACTTCCTTATAAGAGAAATGATCTAGTACTATTAAACTTTATATGTAAAGATACGGAATTTACATTGAAAGATGAGAATGATAATATAATACCATTTGTTACAGTAGAAAATATGGAGAAAATTAATACGGAAATTGAAAACTACAATGGAACTGAAAATTATCATGATGCAGCTGAAATTATTGAAGGAACAAAATTTAATGTACAAGTGAAAATTAAGGGTGATATATTACCTAAAATGGGATACAAGGTAATTAAAGTTTGTTATGGAGAAAAGTTTGAAGAAGAAGTTTGCGGTAGTGTTAAATTAATAGATGAAAGAACCTTTGAAAATAATTATTTGAAGGTGAAAATTAATGATAATGGAACATTAAATATTTTAAATAAATCAAATAACATTAATTATGAGAATGTACATTACTTTGAGGAGGCTGGTGATGATGGAGATGAATATAATTTCTCACCGCCAGTAGAGGATAAGGTAATTACAACAAAAGAGTTAACTCCAATTATTGAATTAATGGAGAATACAGGCTATGAGGTTAAATTTAAGATTATATTTAATATTGAAACACCTTTAGAATGTAGAGATCATAAGAGATCAGATGAAATGGTTAATTCTGAAATAATTACTGAGGTATCTTTAAAGGATGAATCACATAAAGTTGATTTTAGAACAACAATAGATAATAAAGCAAAGGATCATATTATTAAAGCTGTATTCGAGGATGTTGAGTGTAGTGAAGAAAGTCTTTCACAAGATCACTTTGGAACTATAGTTAGAAATAATAGAATATTGGATCAAGTTGGTCTTAAAAATGGAGCAACAGAGGAAGAACTACCGATTTATCCAATGCAAAGATTTGTTAAGCTTAATAATACGAAAAATACATTTGCAGTACTTAGTAAGGGTCCTTGTGAATATATGATTTACAACAATAAGGAAATTGCACTAACCTTATTTAGAGGTATTGGTAAGTTTGGGAAAGCAGATTTATTAATAAGACCAGGAAGAAGTTCAGGATATAGATTAGATGCACCATCATCTCAGCTTTTAAAGAAATTAACTTTTGAATATTCATTATTCCTTGGAGAAGGTGAGGAAGTTGGAAGATTATTTAGAGAAGCGAACATGCTTAATGTTGATGTACCATCTAGACAATTAAATATATTTAAGAGAGAAAAGAATGAGGCAAGACCTTGGGAAAATTCTATATTAGAGTTACCTGAAAATGTAGAGTTGACTGCATTTAAGAAAGCTGAAAATAGAGATGGATATGTTTTAAGAATATTAAATCCAAGCAAAGATGATATTCATAATGTTAATATTAAGGTTAACATTGGAGAAGAAAAGGCATATTTAAGTTCTTTAAGGGAGAGAGAAGAGGCAATATTATCACTTGATAATGGTATGATTACTATTCCATATATTAAAAAAGAAAGTTTTGTAACTATAATAATAAAATAAGAGGTTATATATATGTAAATGTTTAAGTTAAGTGTTTCTTATTAGATTAAATCTTGTATAATATTAATATTACAGCTGGTCTAAAGCTTTAATTTAGAAGGAGTAGTGGGATTAATGAGTTTACTAAAGATGTATCAAGAAAATGAGAAATACTTGACTAAAACAGAAAAGCAATGTTTTGAGAATTTATTAAAAAATATTGAAATAAAACCTGATATTACAATACAGAAGATTGCGGATGAAACTAGCGTATCAACAACCACTATATTTAGAATGATCAAAAATTTAGGCTATGGATCCTTTGGGGACTTTAGGTATGATTTATTGTATTTAAAGAGAGAGAGGATTTCCACAGGATATGATAAGAATAATGATGCTTTAGAATCTATTGAGGAAAATCTTGCTGAAACAATAAAACTTTTAGGAGAGATTTCAATTGAACCAATAGTTGATAAAATAATGAATGCAAAAAGGGTAATGGTTTGCGGAAGTGGAATGAATCATTACATAGGCAGAATTTTAGAAGTAAAATTGAATTTATGTAATATTGATACCAAATACAGGGAAGATAGTTGGCTTATGTATTTAGAATCATCAAATCTAACAAAGCATGATGTAGTTATTATATTATCTAAAACAGGTGAAACAAAGTCATTAATTGATATTGTGAAAAATATAAAAATAAATGGAGTAAGTATAATTTATATAGGGGAAGTTGGACACTCAACCATAGGAGATTTAGCAGACTACAAGCTTGCGGTTGCAAAGGTTGAGGAAGAGGGAATAGATATGGACTCTAGGCTTCAAGAGCATCTTGCAATAAATCTATTGACTAAAAAAATTACTGATAGAATACAAGCTACTAAAGAGGAGGGTGTATTAAGTGGAAAATAATAAAAAATTAGAGCAAATAAAAAATAGTATATATGAAATAGGAAATAAGTTAGGGAAGCAATTAGAGAATGAAAAACTAAGGAAAATGTTTTACGATTGTTTCATAAATACGATTGATACTACAGTTGATGTAATGGAAGAAGATGCTTTTGTAATTACAGGAGATATCCCTGCAATGTGGCTTAGAGATTCTGCAGCACAAATAGAACACTATTTACCATTTGTAAATGAATATCCAGTATTAAAAGATTTATTTTTAGGCCTTATTAATAGATATGTTAAGTGCATTAAAATTGACCCTTATGCAAATGCATTTAATAGAGAGGCAAATGGGCAAAAGTGGGACAATGATATTACAGAGGATAGTCCATGGGTTTGGGAAAGAAAGTACGAAATAGATTCCCTTTGCTACCCTGTAAGATTAATGTATAACTACTGGAAGGAAAGTGGAGATGATAGCTTTTTTAAGGAGGATGTTAAGGAAGTTTTAGAAACAATAATTGCTTTATGGACAGTGGAACAAAATCATTTTGAAAAATCTAAATATAGATTTACAAGATTAAATTGTCAATATCAAGACACACTTCATAATGAGGGTATGGGAAATCCAGTTTCTTATACAGGGATGACATGGTCAGGTTTTAGACCTAGTGATGATGCATGTACATATGGTTATTTACTGCCTTCAAATATGTTTGCAGTTGTTGTTTTAGGATATATGGAGGAAATCTTTGAGAAAGTTTATAAGGATGAATCTTTAAAAATAAAAGCTAAGTCTATTAAAGTAGAAATTGAAGAGGGAATAAATAAGTTTGGAATTATTCATCATGAGGAATATGGCGATATTTATGCCTATGAAGTTGATGGAAATGGAAATATAAATTTAATGGATGATGCAAATGTACCAAGCCTTCTTGCAATTCCTTACTTAGGATATAGAAATGCTGGGGATGAAATTTATCAAAATACTAGAAGGTTTGTTTTAAGTAAAAATAATCCTTACTATTATGAAGGAAGTGAAGCTAGGGGAATAGGTAGTCCACACACTCCTGAGGAATATATATGGCATATAGCTCTTTCTATTCAAGGGTTAACATCACTTGATAGGTCTGAAAAGATGGACATTGTAAGAACTCTTATTAATACTGACGGTGGTAAGGGATTGATGCATGAAGGCTTTAATTGTAATAATTCTGAGGAGTTTACAAGAGAATGGTTTGCATGGTCAAATTCTATGTTTGCAAAGTTCATATATGATACTTTGATAAAAGGTTAATAACCAAAGACTATAGTTTAAGTAATCCTAAAATAATCGATCTATAGTAATTAGAAAAAGCTAGGGAATAATAAAAACCAGTGGTCGAGCAATAATAAATGCTTACTACTGGTTTTTAACTTAATATAGATTAGCGACTTTATTTTTCATAATATTATCATTTTTCCTTTGGATTTTATAAAAAAATGACTTATTAATTACTAAATGGACAAAAAAATACTAACAAAAGAATGAAATGGTAAAATAAAATAGGGAAAAAATGATAAATAATCAAATGAAAATTATTACAAAAATTAAATCGTGAAATATTTCAAAATTATCGATAAATTTACCTTGGCTAGGGTATAATAGATATTGTAAATAGGTGAAAACGACAAATTAATATAATAAGTTGCAAAAGTTCTGTGAATTACATTGATAAATTGCCGAAATTTTTGTACAATAAGTATCGGTCATCAATATGTGGGTAAATTTAGTATATATGGGACTTGGTTGGTCCCTAGTGGTGTGTAAGGAGGAACAAAAATGAAAAAGATAGCTATTTTAACAAGTGGTGGAGATGCACCAGGAATGAATGCTGCTATAAGAGCTGTTGTTAGAACTGCATTAGACAACGGTTTAGAAGTCATGGGTGTTCAAAGAGGATATGCTGGTCTTATAAATGGAGAACTATTTAGTATGGACAGAACATCTGTATCTGACATTATCCAAAGAGGTGGAACAATGTTAAGAACAGCAAGGTGTGTTGAATTTAAACAAGAAGAGGTAAGAAAAAGAGCTGTTAAGATACTTAAAGCATATGGAGTAGACGCTCTAGTTGTTATCGGAGGAGATGGATCTTTCATGGGAGCCAAGCTTCTATCTAAGTTAGGTGTTAAAACAGTAGGATTACCAGGTACTATAGACAACGATTTAGCTTACACAGATTACACAATAGGATTTGATACTGCCTTAAACACAGTGCTAGATGCAATAAACAAGATAAGA
This sequence comes from Clostridium zhoujianii, assembly GCF_051590805.1. Taxonomy (NCBI): domain Bacteria; kingdom Bacillati; phylum Bacillota; class Clostridia; order Eubacteriales; family Clostridiaceae; genus Clostridium; species Clostridium zhoujianii. The sequence goes on along the minus strand of NZ_JBPUTF010000005.1, from coordinate 115,843 downwards.
GATACTTCAACTTCACATGAAAGAGTTTCTATAGTGGAAGTCATGGGAAGACACTGTGGAGATATAGCAGTTTATGCTGGTCTTGCAGGTGGCGCAGAAGCTATCATAGTTCCAGAAAAAGACTTTGATAAGAATGAATTATGTAAAACAATACTTGAAGGAAAAGCAACAGGGAAAATGCATAACCTAGTTCTTTTAGCAGAAGGTGTTGGTGGAGCATTTGAACTTGCAAAGGAAGTAGAAGATGTTACTGGAATAGAAACCAGAGCAACAATATTAGGACATATTCAAAGAGGTGGAAGCCCAAGTGCATTTGATAGAGTTTTAGCTTCAAAGATGGGGTCAAAGGCTGTAGAAGTGCTAATGGAAGGAAAAACTTCAAGAGTAATTGGAACTAGAGGAAATAAAATAACAGATGATGATATAGATGAAGCATTAGCAGTTGAAAGAAAGTTCGATCAAGAATTATATGACATTGCTGAAGTTTTATCAAAATAATAAATGCCAATAATTTTAAATTTATCATAACAACAGCGACAAAATTAAACAAAGGGAGTGTTATTTACATGAGAAAGACTAAAATGGTATGTACAATAGGACCAGCTAGTGAAAGTGACGAAATATTATCAAAAATTATAGAAGCAGGAATGAACGCTTCAAGACATAATTTTTCACATGGTGATCATGAAGAACATGCAGGAAGAATAAATAAAGTTAAGGAATTATCTAAGAAGTATAACAAAGAAATAGCTATAATCCTTGATACTAAAGGACCAGAAATCAGAACTGGTAAATTCGAACCAAATAAGGTTGAATTACAATTAGGTACAGATTTCACAATATATGCAGGTGAAGAAGTGATAGGTGATGCCACTAAGTGTTCAGTAACTTATGCTGGATTAGCTAACGATGTTAAGCCTGGAGATACTATCTTAATAGATGATGGTTTAGTAGGATTATCAGTTAAATCAGTAGAAGGAAACAAGGTTCACTGTGTAGTTAATAATACAGGACTAGTTGGAACTCATAAGGGTGTTAACGTACCAGGAGTATCAATAAAGCTTCCAGCTTTAACTGCTAAAGATGAAGCAGATCTTAAGTTCGGTTGTGAAATCGGAGTTACTATGATAGCTGCATCATTTATCAGAAAAGTTGCTGACGTTGTTGCTATAAGAGAATTACTTAAGAAGAACGGTGGAGAACATATACTAATCTGCTCTAAGATTGAAAACCAAGAAGGTGTTGATAACATAGATTCAATACTTGAAGCATCAGATGCTATCATGGTTGCTAGAGGAGACCTTGGAGTTGAAATTCCAATAGAAAGAGTACCAGCAGTACAAAAAATGATCATAGATAAATGTAAGCAAGCTGGAAAGCCAGTTATAACTGCTACACAAATGCTTGATTCAATGATCAGAAATCCAAGACCAACAAGAGCAGAAGTTTCTGACGTTGCTAATGCAATTCTTGATGGAACAGATGCAATAATGTTATCAGGAGAAAGTGCTAATGGAACATATCCAGTAGAAGCTGTTGAAACTATGTCAAGAATCGCAGTTGAAACTGAAAAGCAATTAGACTATGAAGTAGCAGTTTCATATGCTAAAAAACATATTCCTGCAATTGGTGGAGTAATATCAAGAGCTACTTGTAATGCTGCAAGCGAATTACAAGCATCTGCAATCATTACTTCTACTCAAAGTGGTGCTACTGCTAGAAGAATTTCTCAATGTAGACCAGAGTGCCCAATTATTGCAGTAACTCCAGATGAAAAGGTTGCTAAGACTTTAGCATTCTCATGGGGAGTATATCCAATAGTTGCTGACAGAATGGAATCAACTGATGAAATAATGGATAAGTCTGTTGTAATAGCTGAAAAGAATGGATTTGTTAATAAGGGAGAAACTGTAGTAATCGCTGCAGGAGTTCCAGTTGCAAAGGTTGGAGCTACTAACTTAATGAAGATAAGCGTAGTAGAATAATATATTAAAAAAACTCTCGATTAATCGGGAGTTTTTTTCTTTGAAAGAATATAAGTAGAATTATTAACAGAAAGTTTACAAATATATTATTTTATATTAGGATATAATGTATAATATCAATAAAAATAAGCTATAATCTATATATGGAATTGATTGGCAACTGATTCTGTAATTTGCACCCGAAAGGGTGCATTTTTTACGCTCCAGGAAATTATCATCCATATTAAAATTTAGATAACTTTTGAAAATAATTATGTTATTAAAGTTAGTTAAGGGGAGTAAAAAAGAAATATATGTGCCAGCAATATTTTCCTCAAACAAGCTTCAGAAATGCAGATGCGCCAAAAAGTCTTCCCTAATAATCGCTACGACTTTTTTGTGGGAAAATAGAGAATAAATTTCCCTGATTTGTCCAAACTAACTATAAAAGTATAAGGGAGGATGAGTGTAATGACTAAATTAAGTTGTACAGCAAGAAATTGTGTGAATAATGAAGGTGGATTATGTGGAGCTGAATATATAATGATAGAGGGGATAGATTCCACAACCAGTGGGGAGACATATTGTTCTAATTATAGGGAGGAAACTATGGTCAGCCAGATTGCAGCTTTAGGTAATACAAATTACATTGGAGAAGTAATGCAAATGCTATCTTCAATGGGTGAAGTACTTATGAGCCCGGAAGTATGCTGTCATGCAAAACATTGCTTTTATAATGGTAATGGGAAATGTGAAGCAAGGGATATTATGATTATAGGTGATAATCCAACAGAATCAGTAGATACAAGATGTGAAACATTTGTAGAATAATGGAGGACTAAGGCTATTGTTATATGATATAATTTATTGAAGTTAGGAATGTAAAGGGGATTTAAAAGTTGGTAGAAAAGAATAAAGAATATATTTTAGATATAATAGCTCAAGGTTATGAAGGTGAAGGAATAGCTAAGATTGATAGCTATCCTATATTTATAGAAGGTGCATTAACTGGTGAAAGGGTTAAAGTTAAAATAATAAAGGTTAAGAAAAGCTATGCTTATGGAAAGCTTGAAGAAGTATTAGAAAGGGCAGTGGAAAGAGTAGTGCCTAAGTGTCATCATTACAAAAGATGTGGTGGTTGCTCTATCCAACATATGAGTTATAAAAAACAATTAAACTTTAAATTTGAAAGAGTGAAGGATTGTATTTCAAAGATAGGTGGATTATCAGAAGGGTTAGTAAAAGCCCCATTAGGAATGGAAGAACATCCATATAGATATAGAAATAAAGTTCAGCTACCTATTGGAAAAGTAAATGGTGAAGTAGTAATAGGTTTCTATGCACCACGAAGTCATAATATAATAGACTTAGAGAGTTGTTTAATTCAAGATGAGATAGCAGATAAAGTAGCTAGACTTACTAAAGGGTGGATAAAGAAAAACAACATTGAACCAGCAACTTTAGATGGAGAGTTTAATTCAAAAGGATTATTAAGACACATAATGATTCGTAGGGGATTTAAGACTGGTGAAGTAATGGTAGTACTTGTAGTAACTACTAAGGATATTCCAAATTTAAATGAATTTAAGGATTTAATAGTTGAAAATATAGAGGCAATTAAAAGCATAGTTTTAAATGTTAATCCAAAGAATACAAATGTTATATTAGGTGAAGAATGTATTACTTTATATGGTTCAGATACAATACAAGATTACATAGGCCAATTTAAATTTAGCATATCCCCATTATCATTCTTCCAAGTAAATCCTGTGCAAACAGAAGTACTTTATAACAAGGCATTAGAATATGCTGATTTAACAGGTGAAGAAACTGTGTTTGATGCATATTGTGGAACAGGCACTATAACATTATTTTTATCACAAAAAGCTAAGAAGGTCTATGGAGTGGAAATAATAGAAGCTGCTATAAATAATGCAAAAGAAAATGCCAAGTTAAATAATGTAGATAATGCAGAGTTCTTTGTAGGAAAATCAGAAGAGATTATACCAAATCTTATTGAAGAAGGAATAGAAGCAGATGTAATTGTTGTAGATCCACCAAGAAAGGGATGCGATATAAAATTATTAGAGGCTATAGGAAGAACTAAGCCAAAGAAAGTTGTATATGTTTCTTGTGATCCAAGTACATTGGCTAGAGATTTAAAGATATTAGAGGAAAAAGGATATAGAACTGTTGAGGTGCAACCTGTTGACATGTTCCCTCAAACATCACACATAGAATCAGTAGTATTAATGTCAAGATTAAAGTAAGCTCTAGAGAGCAGTATGAAAAAATATGAAAATTGCGGAGGATTATTTGACAAATAATCTAAAGTAATATCTATAGTAAAAAGAACTCCTTATTAGGGAGTTCTTTTTTGTGCATAAAATTAATAAGATATATTTAGAAAAAATATACAAAACTGTATTGACAAGAAAAATAAGGATGTTATAATTAAACCATACAATTCCTAGTAAACATATATGAATTATAAATTAAATAAAAACTTATCAAGAGTGGTGGAGGGACTGGCCCAATGAAACCCAACAACCAGCATTTTTCATTTAAATGTATGGTGTTAATTCCTGCAAAGTAGAGTTTGAGAGATAAGAAAACAGGCACGTACGGTATTTATTACCCTAGGAGGCTATTTTTCTTATAAGAAAAATAGCCTCATTTTACTTGGTAGGATATATTTAAAGTATTTAACATTATGAAAAGCAGAGGAATATTATATAAGAAGTAATTATGAAAGGGTGTAATAGATATGACAACTGAAAGATTACAAATAGTAAAAGATAAATTAGGTGAGGAGCTTAGCAGTATATTTTGCAAGTTGCATCAAAATCCTGAATTATCAAATGAAGAATTTGAAACAACAAGAATTCTAAAAGAGGCTTTAGTAAAAGCTGGAATAAAGGTATTAGATTTACCATTAAGAACTGGTTTGGTAGCAGAGGTAAAGGGCAGAGAGAATGGGCCTATAGTTGCAATTAGATCGGATATAGATGCATTACCAATATCGGAAGAAACAAGTTTATCCTATAAATCTGTAGTGAATGGAAAGATGCATGCTTGTGGACATGATTTTCATGCTACATCAATTTTAGGAGCAGCATATTTATTAAAATTAAGAGAATCGGAGTTGGCAGGAACTGTGAAAATTTTATTTCAACCGGCAGAGGAAACAGCTCATGGAGCAGAACAAGTAATAAATACTGGAGTACTATCAGATGTTCAAGCTATATTTGGATTACACACTTCAAGTGATTTACAAGTAGGAACAATAGGGACAAACATTGGACCATTAACTGCAGCAGTTGATAGATTCGAAATAACTGTATTAGGTGTTGGAGCTCATGCAGCAGAGCCAGAAAGAGGAATAGATCCAATAGTAGTAGCAGCTAATATAATAACATCACTTCAAACTATTATAAGTAGAAATATAAGTGCATTTGATCAAGCACTTATAAGTATTACTCATATAGAGAGTGGGAAGACATGGAATGTAATACCAAAGTCAGCTTATTTAGAAGGAACAGTTCGTACTCTAAATCCTGAAACACGTAAGTTGATAGAAAAAAGAATCAAAGATGTTATCCATGGCATAGCACAATCTTTTGGAGCAGAGATAGAAGTAAAGTGGCATGCAGGACCTCCTGCTACAAATAATACTGAAGAATGGACTAAGATTTCAATGGAGGTTGCTAGTGAAATAGGATATGAAGTTCAAAAGCGCCAAACAGGATTAGGTGGAGAAGATTTTGCTTATTATCAAGAAGAGATACCAGGAACATTTATTTATGTTGGAACTGGTAAATCATATTCTCATCATCATCCTAAATTCCAAGTTGATAAAAGTGCACTAAAAGGTACTTCAGAGTATTTCGCAAAATTAGCTGAAAGAGCTTTATTAGAATTAGATAAAGATAAAAGAGAAAGCTAAAGGAAGGAGGGAAATAGCATGATTGAACTACAAAATGTGGGGAAGGTGTTTAAGAGAAAAGATATAAGTGTAGAAGCCTTAAAGAATGTAAATCTTAAGATTGATAAGGGTGATATATTTGGAGTAATAGGATTTAGTGGAGCGGGAAAAAGCACTTTAATCCGGTTGGTTAATTCATTAGAGGAGCCAAGCTCTGGAAGTGTAATTGTAGCAGATAAAGATTTAAATAAACTATCAACTAAAGAATTAAGGAACCTTAGAAAGCAAATAGGTATGATCTTTCAACATTTTAATTTGCTTAATTCAAAAACTGTTTTTGATAATATTGCTATTCCGCTTAAACTAAATAATACCCCTAAAAGTGAAATAGAAAAAAGAGTTAATGAGTTATTAGAATTTGTAGGACTAGAGAGTAAGGCTAAAAGTTATCCAGATGAATTATCAGGAGGGCAAAAGCAGAGGGTAGGTATAGCTAGAGCTTTAGCTACTAATCCCTTAATACTATTATGTGATGAGGCAACATCTGCACTTGACCCTCAGACTACTGAATCTATTCTAGAACTTCTTAAGAAAATAAACAAGGAATACAATATTACAATTTTGATAATTACCCATGAGATGAACGTAATTAAAGATATATGTAATAAGGTTGCTGTTATAGAGAAGGGAGAAATAATTGAGGAAGGTAGTGTGTTGGAGGTATTTGGAAGACCTAAAGAAGAGACAACAAAGAGTTTTGTTAGAACGGTTATAAAAGATAGTATTCCTAAAAGTATCATTAACTCACTTAGCAGTGAAGAAGGGAATAATAAAGTGTTAAAGCTTGGTTTCGTTGGAACTAATACTAAGGAAGCATTAATATCTGCTATAGCAAAAAGATTTGATGTTGAAACTAATATTTTATTTGCAACAGTTACAGAAATACAAGGAACAGTATTGGGGAATTTAATAGTGCAATTAAGAGGGGAAGAATTTGCAATAGAGTTAGCTTACAAATATTTAAAGGATAGAAATGTAGTAGTGGAGGAGGTATTGATATGGTAACTATAACTAATGAACAAATAGTAAAAGCAATTGTTGAAACCCTTCAAATGCTTAGTTTCTCATTAATAATAGGATCAATAATAGGTATTCCACTTGGTGTAGCTTTAGTTATAACAAGGAAGGATGGAATAATTAAAAATAGATTTATTTTTACTATATTGAGTAATGTAATAAATATAGTTAGATCAGTACCATTTATCATATTATTAGTTGCAATAGTACCATTTACAAGGCTTGTAGTTGGTACATCTATTGGGACAAGTGCAGCAATAGTACCATTAATAGTTTATATTAGCCCATATATCGCTAGATTAGTTGAAAATTCACTTCTTGAGGTAGATGAAGGAATTATTGAAGCCGCAGAAGCTATGGGGGCAACACCACTAGAAATAATAAGATATTTCCTTCTTCCAGAAGCCTTAGGGTCATTAATATTAACTATTACAACTGCAGCTATTGGGCTAATAGGAGCTACTGCCATGGCGGGAACAATAGGAGGGGGAGGAATAGGAGATTTAGCTATTTCTTATGGATACCAAAGATTTGATACTCCAGTAATAGTTGTAACAGTAGTTATTTTAGTGATTTTTGTTCAAGGAATTCAATGGTTAGGAAATATATTAGCTAGAAAGGTAAGAAGACATTAGCAAAAGGAGAGGAGACTAAATGAAAAAGATATTATCTAAAAAAGTCATTATACCGATTTTTATGAGCATATTAGTATTTGCTTTGGTTGGATGTGGAAAATCAGATGAAGATAAACAAGATAAAAAGAAAATTACAATAGGTGTATCAGTAGGTCCATATAATGATCTGTTTAACGATGGAATAAGACCTATATTAGAGAAAAAGGGATATGAAATTGAAGATGTTAGTTTTTCAGAATTCATACAGTCAAATATTGCTTTAACGGAAGGGCAAATTGACTTTAATCTAGCTCAGCATACAGCTTATTTAAATTCTTTTAATAGTGAGAAAAAATCAGAACTAGTACCAATAGTTCATATTCCAACAGTGCCAGCTGGGATATTTTCAAATAAGTATAACTCTATAGATGAGTTAAAGAATGGAGCAATAGTAGCAATACCTAAAGATCCTTCAAATGCAGGAAGAGCATTTAATGTGCTAAAAAAGGCTGGTTGGATAAAGCTAAAGGAGGGAATAGATCCTGTAAAGGCTACAATTAATGATGTGATAGATAATCCTCATAATATTGATATAAGGCTTATGGATTCAACTCAAATCCCACGTGCAATGGATGATATTGATTTTGGTGTTTTACCTGGAAGTATAGTATATGAAGCTAGAATTGATCCATCAAAGTCATTATTGGCTGAGGATGTAATTAGCGATTTAGAAATAACTGTTGTAGTTGATAAGAAAAATAAAGATACACAATGGGCTAAAGATATAGTTGAAGCATATAAATCAGATGAGTTTAAAAAGTATTTAGAGGAAAATAATAAAAACAATTATTGGCAAATACCAGAAGATTTAAAGTAAATATATTAAATAGGGGGCAAGTATAAAATGGGGAGAAAATTATTCATTAAGGTTATTACAGTGCTTTGTGCAAGTACACTAGCATTTGGGTTAGTTAGTTGTGGGAAAGCAGAGGAAGGTTCTAATGATAAAAAGGTTATAACTATTGGGGTATCTCCGGGGCCATATAATGATTTATTTGATGCTGGGGTAAAGCCTATACTAGAAAGTAAAGGATACGAGGTTAAGGCAGTAACCTTTTCAGATTTATTACTATCAGAGGTGGCTTTAACAGAGGGGCAAATTGATTTTAATGTGGCACAACATACAGCTTATGCAAATGCCTATAACAAAGAAAAAAATGCAGAGCTTGTATCGATAGTACACATACCAACAGTTCCAGCAGGTATATACTCAAATAAATATACTTCAATTAAAGATATTAAAAATGGAGCAAAGGTCGCAATACCAAAGGACCCGTCAAATGCAGCTAGAGCATACAATGTATTGCAAAAGGCAGGGTGGATTAAATTAAAAGAAGGAATAGATCCAATGTCAGCAACTTTAAATGAAATTGTAGAGAATCCTCATAATCTTGATATAACTTTAATGGAGTCATTACAAATTCCACGTGCAATGGATGATATTGATTTTGCTATATTACCAGGTAGCGTAGTATATGCAGCAAAGGTTGATGCATCAAAATCTCTTTTATCAGAAACTGTTATTAAAGATTTAGAAATAACAGCTGTTGTTGATAAGAAAAATGTAGATACTAAATGGGCTAAAGATATAGTGGCAGCATATAAATCAGAGGCGTTTAAAAAGTATTTAGAAGAGAATAATAAGGATAATTACTGGCAAATACCAGATGACCTAAAATAAAAAATTATTGTAAGAAGGCATATTCCTTTAGAGGGATATGTCTTTTTAGATATGTAAAGATATAATGTGATATTATAGTATTAAAAGAACTAAAGAATATAGGAGATTAAATTATGAATGGAAAGAATCGTTCAGATATAAAAGCTGGAATAAAGGTTAAAATCGTACAAAAGCAAGACCAAAGAACAGGTAAACTTACAGAGGGAGTTGTTCAAGATATATTAACTAATTCATCAAATCATCCTCATGGAATAAAGGTTAGATTAGTAGGTGGAATTGTAGGTAGAGTACAAGAAATAATTGAATAAAGGAATGACGTGGATAAAATTGTAATATACCACCTTGAGTTGTATAATCATAGTAAGAATAATTAATAATAGGTGATTATAGTGATATACTGTTTGGAAAATAGTACTGTACATAGGGATACTATAGAAAGTTTATATCTTGATAGGAAAAAGGAACTTATCTGCATACTGACACTAGAGGAATTAGGAGAGTTAGCGAAAGATATTGATATAAACGAAAGAATAGTATCAGAGTGTTTGAATAGTAGAACATCAAAATTTGAAAGTCATGATGGATTTGATTATATAGCTTTAAAAGTACCATCCATTGAAGATCCATTTAAAGAACCTAAGAGAATATGCATATATTTTAGAAAAGATATACTTATTTTTATTTGTGATAATACACTTATGGTTTCAGAAACATTGAGCGAACTAGTAAAAAATCAACAAAAGTGTTCAAGTCTTAGCAAGATTTTAGATATATTTTTTGATAAGCTTACAATTGGAGATACATATGCTATAGAGAATATTGAAGAAGAAATTGCTGAATTAGAAGAGGGATTAGTAAATTCAATAAAATCTGATTATTTGAAAGAGATAATTGGACTTAGAAAAAAGTTATTGATTTTAAAAAGGTATTACGAGCAATTTTATAATATAGCTGAGGGAATAGAAGAAAATGAGAATGGTCTAATAGATAAAAAGACAATTAAATCCTTCAGGATAATGACTAGTAGAATAAATAGACTATATCAAAGTGTTATTAATTTAAGGGACTATGTTACACAAGTTAGAGAGGCATATCAAGCACAGATAGATATTAATCAAAATAACATAATGAAGTTATTCACTGTTATTACAACTATATTCTTACCGCTTACCCTTATTGTTGGATGGTATGGGATGAATTTAAATATGCCAGAGTATAACTGGAATTATGGTTATCCATTTGTAATTGTTATAAGTATTATCGTTATAATATTGTGTATAATTTGCTTTAAGAGAAAGAAATGGTTTTAGCATATTTATATCTTATGATATCTAGAAGAATATCATATAAGAACAGGGTATTTCATATTTCTTTGAAGACTACATGTGTTAGAGCTGGTAGAATTAAAAAGATATATTAAGTACCTTGTTCTATTTTAAATCTCTTATATAGTTTCTGTCTTAATTAAGTTAAGATTACTTTTTAAACAATCTTTTACCTTCCTTCAAAGTTTCTAAAACTTGAATATTTTTTATTTCCATAGGATCAACTTTAAGAGGATTTTTATCTAAAATTACTAAGTCAGCTAATTTACCTTCTGTTATGGAACCTTTCTTATCTTCCTCAAAATATTGATATGCAGCATTTATAGTAACTCCTTTTAATGCCTCTAATGGAGAGATTCTTTCATCAGCACCGATTATTACACCGGATTTTGTAGATCTATTAGTGGCAGCCCATACTGTTTCAAGCATATTAGGAGCTATTACAGGAGAATCTTGATGTAAAGTATAGAGTACACCTTTCTTTATAGCACTACGAAGAGGACTTATCTTAAAAGCTCTATCTTCTCCAAGATTAAAAATATGTATATCTCCCCAGTAATATGTATGTGCTACAAAGAACGAAGCAATCATATCTAGAGTTTTCATTTCATCTAATTGATCATATCTAACAGTTTGAGCATGAATAATAACAGGACGTATTTTCTTTGCAGAGTTACCTTTTCCTAAGATGTCTTGAAAGGAATTAAGCAATTGATCTGCAGCAGCATCACCATTGCAATGTGTAAGAAGTTGAATATTTTCATCTAAAGCTGTTCTAACAAAATCCTCCACCTCTTTATCATTATAAATTGCATATCCACGGTAATCAGCTGAATTTTCATAAGGTTTAGTAAGCCAAGCTGTCTTTCCTTGGGGAGACCCATCTAAAAATATTTTATATCCACCAATTTTAAATCTGTTTACATATTTTTTGAGGTATTCATTATTATCCATTAAATACTTACTATTTTTTAAATCCACATAACCAACCAAATCTATTTTAAGCTTATGATTTTCTGCAATAAAACTAAGTAAATTAAATTCAGCATCTTTCATTATTCCTTCTTGAGCTGTTGTTATACCGTAGCTTAAATAAATATTTTGGGCTTCTTCAATTTGTTTTGAGATTGATTTTAAAGATGGTTTATCCATTTTAGAAGAGTATTGCATAAAGGCATTTTCCTCTAGGTAACCATTAGGCTCATTTGTATTACCAACCCTACCAATTACCCCACCTTCAGGATCAGTGGTATCCTTACCTATACCAAGTTTCTTTAAGGCCAATGAATTTAAAACACCCATGTGACCGGAAGCATGAGATATCATTATTGGATTATCGATTGAAGCCTTATCTAAAATATCTTTATTAGGATGCTTACTATTTGGTAGTGAGTTATTATCATATCCAAAGCCTACTATCCACTTACCCTTAGGAATACTTTTAGAATTTTTAAATTCTTTAATTTTATTTATTAATTCTTCTATGCTTGTTACATCTCCTAAAGGAACTAAGCCTAGTGTAGTTGCAAGGGCAGAAAGATGACTATGAGAATCTATAAATGAAGGCATTAAAGTTTTACCTTTTAGATTTATAACTTTAGTATTTTCATTTTTAAATTTTAGAATATCATCTTTACAACCAATTTTATGAATTAGACCATTTCGTATAAGGATGGCATCAACATATAGAGTCTCATCCATTGTTAAAATATCACCGTTATAATATATAATTTCTCTCATAAAAAACCTCCTTATAAATAGATTAGTATTATAGTATGAATTAATTGACCATATAAAATACTCAATTGATTGAAGAAATGTAATTGAAGAGAGGAATAAATTTTGTAGGGGATTACAAAGGTGGAGATATAATTTGTAATATAAACAAATAAATATAAATATTATCAATATAGATACTAAATATAAAACTAATATAAATTTAGTAGAAGAAATAGTGTGGAGGAAGCCATTATGAAAAGAGGAGCAGGGGTTATAATGCATATAGCATCATTACCTGGGGAGTTTGGAATAGGTTCATTTGGAAATGAAGCATATAAATTTGCAGAGTTTGTGAAAAAATCAGGATTTAAATATTGGCAAATACTACCTTTGGGACATACTTCTTATGGAGATTCACCTTATCAATCTTTTTCAGCCTTTGCTGGTAATCCATATTTTATAGACTATGATTTCCTTAGAGATGATGGGCTTTTAGTAGATGAGGATTATAAAAATGAGAATTATGGAGAGTTAGATAATTCAATTGATTATGGAGCAATATTCCTGTCTAAATTTAAGGTTTTAAAAAAAGCATTTGAAAATTATAAAAAGAATAATATTTCACAAATAAGATATGGTATAGAAGAGTTTCAAAAGGAAAATGATTTTTGGCTTAAGGACTATTCTTTATATATGTCATTAAAATATCACTTCTCATTTAAGAGCTGGTATGAATGGGATGATAGTATTAAAAGAAGAGAAGCTACAGCAATCAATAGTTATGAGGAATTGCTTAAAGATGAGATAGAATATTGGAATTTCATACAATATTTATTTTACTTTCAATGGAGGAAACTAAAAAATTATGTTAATAAACTAGGTATACAGATAATTGGGGATATACCAATATATGTAGCGGAGGATAGCGTAGATACATGGAGTAATTCAGATAGCTTTAAAATGGATAAAGATATATTAGAACCACTAGTTGTAGCAGGATGCCCGCCAGATTCATTTTCAGAAACAGGACAACTTTGGGGAAATCTAATTTATGATTGGGACAAGATGAAAAAAGATAACTATAAGTGGTGGAAAATGAGAATAAAAGAAAGCTTAAAATTATATGACATAGTTAGAATTGATCATTTTAGGGGATTTGAATCTTATTGGGAAATACCTTATAAAGATAAAACAGCTGTAAATGGTAGATGGATAAAAGGGCCAGGAAAAGAATTTTTTGAGGATATTAAAAGAGACATTGGAGAAGTAAATATTATAGCTGAAGATTTAGGTTATTTAACAGATGAAGTAAGGCTATTTCTAAAAGATACAGGATTCCCAGGGATGAGAGTATTACAATTTGCTTTTGATGGAGCAAATAATAACAATTATTTACCTCACAGATATTCTAAAAATTGTGTGGCTTATACAGGAACACATGATAATGATACATTCTTAGGGTGGTATGAGACAAGCGGAAGTGATAGGGAAGTTATAAATGCTAAGAAATATTTAGCTTTAAATAAAGAAGAAGGTTATAGTTGGGGATTTATAAGAGGCGTATGGAGTAGTATTGCAGATGTTGCAATAGCACCAATGCAGGATTTTTTGAATCTAGGAAATGATAGTAGAATGAATTTACCCTCTACTCTAGGAGCTAATTGGGGATGGAGAGTAGAAAAGAATAGTCTTAGCAATGATTTAGCTAATAAGATTTATGAAATTACAAAAATATATGGGCGGTGTGATTAAAAATTAAGAGCTATCTTTTAGATGGTTCTTATTTTTTAATCTAATTTTTACATATTGCCAATAAAGAATTTATTTTACAGAGATATTATGAAAATAGAATAATATAGTTAGGAGAAATATATTGAGTAAAACTGATATATCAATTGAAAATATTATTATGGACAACTTAATCTTAAATATAAATGAAGGTCGATATCTACCAGATGAGAAGCTACCATCAGATAATGAACTTTCGGATAAATATGGAGTGCCTAGAATAAAGATACGTCATGTTTATGAGAGATTAGAAGCTATGGGATATATATATTCTTTACAAGGAAGAGGACGATTCTTAAAGAATAGAAATGAAAATATTGAACTTATTTTATCAGGTAAAGAGAGCTTTTCTAAGAAAATAATAGAACAAGGATATGAATTGGAATCTAAAAATATATTCTGTGAAAGAGTGCCATACAACGAAAAGATATATGGTGAATTAAGGGCGGAAAAAAAAGATGAGATATATAGAGTAGGTAGACTAAGAATAGTAGGGGGAGAAGCTATAGCAATACATATTTCCTATGTATTAAAATCAGTATTCCCCAATATTTATGAGGATGGAAAGAAGATTACATCTATGTTTGAGTATTATAATAAAAATGGATTTTCTAATTACTCTACGGAAAAAAGCTTTTTAAGTATAGCTTATCCTACATCAAAGGAAAGAGGATATTTAGAATGTGGAGAACTTGTACCAGTACTTAAGTTAGAAACTAATTGTAGAGGAGGAGATGGAAGCATATTGGAATATACAGAGATAATGTATAGAGGAGATAGGTTTAGGTATCAGATATAAACTAAAATTATATTCATTAATTTAAAGAAAGCTAATAGCTTTCTTATTTTTTTACCATTTTTGCTCAATAATATTCTTTTAACATTAGTTAACATCCATTTATCACCTCTTAACTTGGCACCAAGATATAATCCGAATTGTAGGAGGGGATTATATGAATAGAAGAAAACGAACAGAAATCTTAATAAAGAGCGATGAAAAATTAGCTATGCAGTTAGCAAATGAAATTAGAAATAAGTATAAGGTAAAAGAGATTGAAGACTCAAACCATGGACTTGTAATGATAAAGATAAGGGAAACAGCAAAGAGAGAGTTGTTTTATTTGGGAGAGGTATTAGTTAGTGAAGCAAAAATATATATTGATGGAGCGTTGGGTATTGGAATAGTAGCAGGTGATAGAGAGGAGTTAGCTAGTAATCTAGCAGTTATAGATGCTGCATATAAAAGGGGATTACAGGAAGTTGAAACTTGGGAAGAAGTTCTTTTGGAAGCAGAAGAAAAGATTAAATATATAGAAAGTATGGAAGAAGCAAAGATATTAGAAACTAAAGTTGATTTTAGTACTATGGATATTTAAGGAGGAAATTATATGAAATTAGATTTGGTTCATGATGTTCAAAGTGCATATAGAAAGCTTTTGAATTCCATGGCAAGACCAGGGAATATTGAGAATCTAGAGGGTGAAGCAAAGAAAGTAGATATGAATACCTACACTTATAGAGGCACATTTTTAATAATGCTAATGTTACTTGATGGAGAAGTAAGTTTTAATGTAGTTTCAAAAAACGAGATGTATATAACAAGTCTTGTAAGTCAGATAACATATGCAAAGTTAAAGCCTATAGAAGAAGCAGATTATATTTTTGTTATTAATGATTCTGTAGATAAGGAATTGGATGAAATCTTTAAAAGAGCAAAGATAGGAAATTTAGTTGATCCCAATAAATCAGCAACAATAATAGCAGAGTTTGATTATATAGAAGAAGGAAATAATTTAGAACTAATAGGGCCTGGAATCAAAGGTATTAATAGGATAAGTCTAAGTGGAAATAGTGAATGGATAGGGTCGAGAAAAGGTAAGAATGAAGAGTATCCACTAGGGATTGATGCAATATACCTAGATAAGAATGAGAATGTTTTATGTTTACCAAGGACAACTCAAGTTAAAGAAAAGGAGAAGTAGTTAATGGGATACGTTGCAGTTAAAGGTGGTACAAAAGCCATTGAGGAGTCAATAAACAGATTAAAATATGAAAGATTAAAAGAGGGTAAAGTAGCTAACGTGAAAAATATTCTTTCAGGAATGAGAGGTATGATAGATCAAGTTATGTCCGAGGCAAGTATTTATTCCAGAGAATTAGCAGCATTAGCAATAAAGCAATCAGAAGGAAATATAGAAGAAGCAGTATTTTTACTTAGAGCCTATAGATCAACTTTACCAAGAAAGCATTATACAAGAACAGTTGAATCAAGTGATATGTGGGTAGAAAGAAGAATATCAGCTTCTTTTAAAGATATACTAGGTGGCCAAATACTAGGGGCTACTTACGATTATACCCATAGATTATTAGATTTTGATTTATTAGATGAAACAGAGGAAGAATCAGAAAAGTGGATTAGTGCCTTTAATAATAAAGTCAGTGAAAGGAGAAATGAAGGGCCATCATTAAGAGAGTTACCTAAGGTACTTGATTATTTAAGGAAAGAAGGGTTAATTAAAGATTTTCAAGATAATAATGAAGAGCCATCAGATATAACAAAAAAGAGTTTGGAATTCCCAACAAAGAGAAGCGAAAGATTACAAAGTTTAACTAGAGGACAAACAGGAGGAATTAATTCATTAGCTTATTCTGCATTAAGATCCTGTGGTATAGATCATCCAACGGTAGGTGAGCTTAGAGTTGGTAAACTACCTTTATATGTAGCAGATCCTATTAGTGAAAATAGTGAGATAGAAGGAGATTATTATATAGGTGCAATAAGGGTAACAGAGGTGGAATCCTTTATACCAACATCAGTTCAAAATGATAAAGGTGAAAGTGAAAAGGTCTTTGAGATAGGTTATGGAATATGTTATGGCCAAAATGAAACAAAAGCTATAGCAATGAGTATTCTTGATCAATGTTTAGAGAAGAAGGATAAAAAATATCCAACTGGAGATGAGGAGTTTGTTCTTTACAACATAGATTCAGTAGAGTCTACAGGATTTTTATCACATTTAAAGTTACCTCATTACGTAACATTCCAATCAGAATTAGATAGTATACGTAAAACTCATAAAGGAGAAGAAGCTTATGAAGGCTAATTATAATTTTGCATTTTTTGATGAGGGTTCAAAAAGAGAAATAAGAAGAGCTACTTTAAAGGCAATAGCAATACCTGGATACCAAGTTCCATTTGCATCAAGGGAAATGCCAATTGGAAGGGGATGGGGAACTGGAGGTTTGCAATTAACCCTTTCATTAATAGGAAAGAAAGATAAGTTAAAGGTTATTGATCAAGGAGCAGATGAATCTCTAAATGCAGTAAACATAAAGAAATTAGTTGGAAAAACCACTGGAGTTGAAACAACAGATAGAACTGAAAATGCTACTTTAATTCAATCAAGACACAGAATTCCAGAAGTACCTTTAAAAGAAGGGCAGATTTTAGTACTTCAAGTTCCAACGCCAGAGCCATTAAGAAGGGTAGAACCTAGTGAGTATATAACAAAGAGGCTTCATGGAGATAAAGAATATAGTGGAGCATGGTTAATATTGCTTGAGCAAATTATTAAGTATGATGAAATGTCCACAGGAGCTGATCATCCTGTAATGGTGAATAATAGATATGTTATGGCACCAAGTCCAATTCCTAGATTTGATAATTCAAAGATGGATTCAGCAGAGGCATTAATTTTATTGGGAGCAGGGAGAGAAAAGAAGGTATATGCTGTCCCTCCATATACTAAGGTAGTTTCATTAGCTTTTGAAGATTACCCTTTTAGAATAGAGAATTTTGATGATAAATTCTGTAGATTATGTGGAAAAACAGGAGTCTATATGGATGAACTTGTGGATGAAACTACAGGAGAAACTTACTATCAATGTAATGATACTAGTAATTGTCTTACTACATTAAATGAGAAAAGGTAGGGATGAAGTATGAAGAATTTTGAAAAACCTATTTTAGAGGTGAAAAATCTAAGAAAGCAATTTGGAGATGGCTGCGAATACTGTGGAAACCTTGAAGAGGATAGATTAGAAAAAAATTATTGTCCTAAATGTGGTACAGTTTATGCCTGTCAGAATATTTCATTTAAGGTATATGAAGGGGAAATACTAGGAGTAGTAGGGGAAAGTGGTAGTGGAAAATCTACCATGATGCAATGTTTATATTTTGATAAGGATGTAACTAGAGGTGAAGGATATATAAGAAACTTTGCTGATGGTAATAAGAATATTTTCAATGTATCATCTCAGAAAAAAAGAAATATTAGAAATAATCTTTTAGGTAAGGTATATCAAAATCCAATGTTAGGACTAAAGATGGATTTTTCTTGTATTGGTAATATAGCTGAAAAATTAATAGCAGCAGGAAATAGAAATGTATCCTTTATGGAACAAAGGGCAAGAGAATTATTAAGCCATGTTAATATTCCTATATTTAGAATGAAAGAAGCCCCTAAAAACTTTTCAGGTGGGATGCAACAAAGGGTTCAGATTGCTAAGGCTTTATCTAATAATCCACCTATATTGCTTTTAGATGAAGTAACGACAGGATTGGATTTATCTGTACAAGCTAATGTACTGGATTTAATAAAAAAACTTCAACGAGAATTAGGTATAAGTATGGTTGTAGTTTCTCATGACTTAGGAGTAATAAGGATGTTAGCAGATAGAACAGTTGTCATGCTAAATGGAAAAATAGTAGAAGAAGGGTTAACTGATCAAATATTAGAGGATCCTCAACATGAATATACCCAGCAATTAGTGCAATCACTGCTATAAGGAGGCAACTTATGTATTTATTGATAAATGGAAAGATTGTTACAGAAGAAAGAATCTTAGAGGGATATGAGCTCTTCATAGAAGGGGATTCTATAAAAAGAATTGAGAAGTCAGGTGAATTAGAGAGAGATGGCATAGAGGTGGTAGATGTAGATGGAGCTTATATATCACCAGGATTCATAGATATACATGCTGATTATATTGAGAATATGTCAGCACCAAGACCTACTAGTATGATGGATTTTGATTTGAGTATAAGGGAAGCCGAAAAGGTGTTGATTAATACAGGAATAACAACTATGTTTCATTCACTATCTTTATATGGTAAGGATCTATTTGAGACTAAGCCTATAAGAAGGAGTGAAAATGTAGATAAGCTTATAGCTGTTATAAGTAGATCACATAATGAGAAACACTTAATAAGACATAGATTTCATGCAAGGTTTGAAATAGATAATTTAAATGGAGTAGATCAATTAAGGAAATATATAAAAGAGGGAAAAGTACATCTTTTATCCTTTATGGATCATACACCAGGACAAGGACAGTATAGAGATATTGAAATGTATAGAAAGACATTAAAAGGTTATAGATATGTAACTGATAATGAGATAGATAATATAGTTAGAAATAGCCAAGAAAAAGAAAAGCTAACAGTAGAAATGATAGAAAGTATAGCTGAACTAGCAAGGGAAAATAATATTGCAATTGCATCTCATGATGATGATAGTGAGGAGAAAATTAATTTTATAAAAACCTTAGGTGCTAGTATAAGTGAATTTCCTATTACGATGGAAGTGGCAAAGAAGGCTAGAAAAGAGGGATTACTTACAGTTGCAGGGGCTCCTAATGTACTCTTAGGTGGATCACATTCAGGGAATCTTTCAGCAGCAGAGGCAGTATTAGAAGATGAAGTTGATATTTTATGTAGTGATTATTATCCAGCAGCAATGCTTCATTCTATATTTATCCTTAATGAGAAATATAATAGAGATTTATGTGAAATGTTTAAACTTGTGACAATTAATCCAGCAAAGGCAGTTAATATAGATAATTATCTTGGGTCAATTAAAGAAGGCAAGAAGGCAGATTTATTAGTAATAGAAAAATTAGATAACAACATACCAGTGATAACTTCAGTATTTGTTGATGGGAAGCTTATTTCGAAAACAAATTATAGGATTTAGGAGGAAGAATTATATGGATGAAATATTAAAAATAAAAGATTTATCAAAAACCTTCACCCTTCATACTCTTAATAAGCATATCATTGCTTCAAAGGATATCAACATGGCTCTTAAAGAAGGAGAGTTTATAGGAATAACAGGAAAAAGTGGTAGTGGTAAATCCACAATACTTAAATGTTTATATAGAACCTATTTGCCTGAAGAAGGGGATATTTGGTACATGTCTAATAAATTTGGACTAATAAATTTATCAACTGCATCTGAAAGGGAAATAATTTATTTAAGAAAATATGAAATAGGATATGTATCACAATTTTTAAATGTAATGCCAAGGACTACAGCAAGAGAATTAATTGAGCAAGCAGTTCTTGAAATGGGACATAGTGAAGAGGTAGCGGAAAAAGAAGCAGAAAATATGCTTATACATTTTGAACTAGGGAAAGATCTTTGGGATAGCTATCCTAATAATTTTTCAGGGGGAGAAAAGCTTAGATTAAATATAGCAAGAGCAATGGTAAAACATCCAAGATTACTTTTACTTGATGAGCCAACTGCAAGTCTAGATAATGCTTCAAAGATTAAGGTTAGGGAGCTTATAGAACAACTAAAGTCAGAAGGAACAACAATGATTGGAATATTTCATGATATTGAGTTTATGGAAGGGCTCTGTGATAAAACATATAACATGGAAGCAGGAAAGTTTGTATAGGGGGGGCTATTATGAAAGGAGATTTACATGTTCATACAAATATATCAGATAGTTCTTACAATTCTGAAGAAACATTAAATATGGCTAAAGAAAATGGAGTTACTCACATTGGAATAGTAAACCATGACACAGTAAAAGGATTGAAAGAGATTGTAGACCTAGGGATTGAAAAAGGAATAAAGGTAATACCAGGGGTTGAGATATCAGCATATGACTTTATACATAATAGAAAGGTTCATTTGTTAGGATATAATTTTAATCTTGAAGGCACCAATATAAGGGGAATATGTGAACCCTTATTAGAAAAAAGAAATGCTAATAGTATATGGCAGATAAATACTTTGTTAAAAGATGGTTATGAGATAGATATTGATTATATAGCTAAGAAGAGCAAAAATAGTGGAGTTATATATAAACAGCATATAATGGATGCACTTATAGATAAACATTACACAGATAAAATATATTCAGATTTATATAGAAGGTTATTTAAAAATGCTGGTATATGTGCCAATGACATAGAGTATATAGATATCTTTAAAGCTTTAGATGCCATAAAAAGAGATGGAGGCATAGCTATAATAGCCCATCCAGGTCAGTTAAATTCCTATGATATTATTCCAGAGTTAGTTTCTAGGGGCTTGGATGGGGTGGAAATATATCACCATAGTCATAGTGAAGAAGATATCAGGAGGATAAGGGTTATAGGAGAAAGATATGGATTAATCCTAACTGGAGGCACTGATTATCATGGAAATTATGGAGATAGTGATTTGAGAATAGGTGATATTGAATCTCCAGGTGAATTTTTACAAGTATTCTAACAAAATCAAAACACTAGTTAACATGACTATAATATTGAATTAACTTAAGATAGATACAATTAATTTGTAAATAAAGGAAACAATACAACTTGATTTTGGGAGGAGAATATTAATGAAAAGAGTACTTATGTTGGTAATGAGTTGCTTAGTTGGAGTAACTATGTTAACAGGGCTTGTAGGTTGTTCAGGAGAGAAATCTAATAAGGCAGATTCGAAAACTATAACAATGGTTTGGTATCCAAATGAGTCAGGAGGAGATCTTGAAGAAGCACGTAATGAAGTAGGTAAGGTTGTTGAAAAAGCAACAGGTAAGAAGGTAGAACATAAATTAACAACTGACTATTCAGTAGCAATTGAAGCTCTAGCAAATGATACAGCTGCTCTTGGATTTATGGGAGCTCAAGGATATGTTGAAACAAATAATAAAAATAAAAAAGTATTACCATTAGTTGTTCCAACTGGTAAGTCTGGAACATTAGAAGATGCAGTTTATTATAGTTGGCTTGCAGTACCAAAGAATAAAGCAGATGAGTATAAAAAAGATGGACAGTATGTTAAGGATAATATTCAAGGAAAGAAAATATCATTTGTATCAAATAGCTCAACATCAGGATTTAAGGTTCCAACAGCATCAATAGTATCTTATTTTTCAAAGCAAGATAAGTGGAAAGACTTAAAGGTTGATGATTTAATGCAAGGTGGAAGTGACAAGTTCTTTTCAGAAGTTTTATATGGTGGGTCTCATCAGGGTGCTGCTGTAAATGTAGTAACAGGGAAATCAGATGTAGCAGCTTTCTGTGATACAGTTTTAATTAATTATGTAGAAGCAGTTAGTGGAAAATTTAATGAAGTAGGTACAACTTATAGAGTTAAGTCAGATGCAGCAGAACCATTTAATACAAGCATAGGAAAAGAGTTTACTGCAATATCAAGTGAGCCAGTTTTAAACTCACCAATAGTTATAAATACAAAGGTAGTAAGTGAAGAAGACCAAAAGAAATTAATAGAAGCATTTACCTCTGAGGAAGTTACTAAAAATGAAAAGATATTTGTTCCGAAGGGAGCAACATTTAAAGGATTTTTCCCTAAAGAGGGTCAAGAAAAATTCTCAAAGGTTGAAGATTCATGGTTTGAACCAGTTAGAGCATTGTCAAAATAAATTATATAGAAGGAGTTAACAGACATATGGAATTGCTAAAAGTAAATGATCTTAGTAAAGAATATAGAGGTGGAACAAGAGCTTTAACAGATGTTAACTTCTCAGTAGAAGAAGGAGAGTTTATTTCTATAATAGGACCATCTGGAGCAGGGAAATCTACTCTTCTTAGGTGTATTAATAAAATGATTGATACTACTGAGGGGAAGGTTATTTTTGATAATACAGATGTTGGAAGTGTTAAAAAAAAGGGTCTAAGAGAGTTAAGAACAAAGATTGGAATGATATTTCAACATTATAACCTGGTAAATAGATTAAGTGTTATAGAAAATGTTCTTCATGGAAGATTAGGATATAAATCAACTATACAAGGAGTCATTGGAATCTACACTGAAGAAGAGAAGAAACAAGCTTTTCATATTCTTTCAATGTTAGGATTAGAAGATCAAGCTTATAAGAGATGTGATCAGTTAAGTGGAGGACAAAAGCAAAGAGTAGGAATTGCAAGAGCTTTAATTCAGAACCCTAAGCTTGTTTTATGTGATGAGCCTATAGCTTCTCTTGATCCGAATGCTTCTAAAATAATTATGGATCATTTAAAGATGATAAACAAAGAAATGGGAATTACATGTATTTTGAATTTACATCAAGTTGATGTAGCTATGAAATACTCAGATAGAATTATTGGAATTAATGGAGGTAAGGCTGTATTTAATGGAAAGCCTTCAGAACTAACTGAAGAAAAGATCCATGAGATATATGGTTCAGATTATGGTAGCCTTATCACAGACTAGGGGTGAGAAAATGAAAATAGAAGCTTTAATAAAAAGAAATAGGATAATAACCCTAGCAATTATTGCTATTACCTTTATAGCAATAGTATCTGCACAATTAACAAAATTTGATTCTATTAAAGGTTTATCATCAGTACCTAAGGCAATCATGTGGATGTTTACTCAGTTTATACCTAATGAAGAGGCATTAACAAAGTTTCCAGATATACTATCAAAGTTAGTTGAAACAATATTATTATCAATTGCAGCTACAACAATAGGTGCTATATTTGCTTTATTCTTCGGTATAATGGGATCTAAAGTAAGTAAATCAAGGGGATTAGTAAGTGGTTTTAGTAGATTAGTTGCCTCATGTTCGAGAAATGTGCCAGATGCAGTATGGGCAATGATTTTTCTCTTATCTTTTGGACAAAACATTTTAACCGGATATTTTGCATTGTTTTTTGTATCCTTTGGAGTACTAACAAGGGCATTTATAGAAACAATAGATGAATCAAGTGATAGTGCTGTTGAAGGGTTAGAAGCAACAGGAGCTTCATATTTTCAAATTATATTTCAAGCTATAATACCATCAAGTCTTACACAGATGATCAGTTGGATACTGTATATGATTGAAACAAATATTAGAAGCTCAACATTAATAGGAATATTGACAGGTACAGGTATTGGATTTATTTTTGATCTGTACTACAAGAGTATGAATTACTCGGTAGCAAGTTTAGTTGTAATAGCTATAATAATTTCTGTATTTATAATTGAGTTTACTTCTAATTATCTCAGGAGGATGATATTATGATGGAAGCTATACCAAAGTCCTTAGATGTTTATGTTAGAAAAGACATATCTGGAAGGATAAAAATTAAATCAAAAGATCCATCACAAATGTACGTTAAAATTACTCTTGGAAGCTTAATAGTTCTAACCATATTAGGATTTCTTACATTTGACTATAAGGGAATAGATATAATCAAAGCTTTAGGAGAGACAATGGTTAATGTTAAAACCATGTTTTTAGAAGCTAGTTTAACTCATTTTTCTTTTAATGATGCTTTAAGTCAGATAGGTGTAACAATATCATTAGCCTTCTTAACAACATTAATTGGAGGGATTATAGCATTAGTACTGGGGGTGTTTGCTGCTAGAAATTTATCTAATCAAATTGTATCTAATGTTATAAAAGGAGTAGTAGCATTTATACGTGCAGTTCCTACAGTACTTTGGGTATTAATTTTTGCAGTAAGTGCAGGTCTAGGAAGTGAAGCAGCAATAATTGGTATGACCTTTCATACAGTAGGGTATTTAATAAAAGCTTATTCAGAGGCTTTTGAAGAAATTGATGAAGGTACAATAGAGGCACTTAAAGCTAGTGGAGCAAGCTGGTGGCAGATAGTTTTCCAAGCAGTACTACCATCATCAATGACATATATTATGGCTTGGACATTTATGAGATTTGAGATTAATTTTACAAATGGAGTAGCAATGGGAGCAGCAGCTGGAGCAGGGGGAATAGGGTTTGAGTTGTTTATGGCGAGTAATTTCTATTTTAATGTAAGAGAGGTTGGATTCATAACAATTGGAATATTAGTTTGTGCTATTTTATTAGAGACTTTTTCAACACAGGTTAAAAATAAATATCTAAAATAATATTTAAATGTAAATAAGTAGAATGAATAATTAGGGTTAACCTTCTTATTCATTCTACTTATTTTACTTTTTTATTTATTCCCTTTGCTATCTAAAAATAGGTAAAATTAAATTAGTGTAGCAAACAATCTAAATAATCTAAGTCCTGTCTACTTTCATTTATTTGACAAGTAAGGGATTTTATTTGCTTTTCTAAATTTAGAAGTAGGACTTTTTCAGTTTTGCTTATGCAACCAGAGTTACATATAGTCTGTGCAAGGAAAATTAGATTAGCTCTTGTTTCAGCTAAGGTAACCTTCATATCACATAAATCATTATCTAATTTCTTTATAGTTGCATCTACTGGGTCAACATTACAACATTGTTGTGGCTGTTGATCTTTGCATTGGCAATTAGATATTGAGTCAGTGAAATTATCCTCATCATTACAACAGCTATAAATATTTGTTTCCATTTGTATCCTCCTTTAGTTTAGAGTTATTGTCTACACTCTATACTATGATAGGAATGGCATGGAGGTTATAAGTTTTTTTGTTATAAGTATGAAAGGAATGTTATTCATTAATATATATATAAGGATTTATAGAGTACCCCTATGGAAAAACGTACTGAATAAATTGATCAGTACGTTTTTAGATACTAAATCAATTTAGAATTAACAGATTTCATTATCTAAAGATTGAGCACACTTTCTACTTTTTGCAATGCTACAATCAAGAGAATTCAAAGACTTTTCGATAGAGATAAGAAGTTGCTTTTCTTCAGCAAAAATACCACCACAGATACACATAACTCTTACTAAGTTTATTAGGTTAGCACGTGCAGCTGCTATATCAGCCTTCATATCACATAATTCATTATTAATACAATCTATATCATTACAAACTGAATTAGAGCAAGTAGATTCTTTGCATTCACATTGATTATCATTAAAATTGCAACACTCATAAATATTTTCCATTAGTAAAACCTCCTAAATACTTTAAGAACAATTAATAATATATACTATGTTAGTTATTGAATATCTGTTACATATTAAAATAAGGTAACCAAATAAATTAATTATTTATTTAAGCAATAGTAGTAAGATGTAATGATGAAAAACACAAATGATATTATATGAAGTTAAAAAAACAATATAGTACTAATAAACATAAAAATAGGTACTAATATGTTATTTCAATAAAATGTAACAACTACAATTACCCAATAATAGTAAAGAATTTACCCCATTTTAGTTAGTTGTTTGTCCATTTTTAACAAGATATAATGGTATTAGCAGAAATTTGATTGAGGTGAAACAGATGAAAGTGGAAAAAAGCATACTTAAATTTTCAGCAATTGGTGCTTTATTTTTCGCTGTACTTGGAATAGCATGGGGTGTAATGATAAAATCAAGCATGATTATGTTTGATGGATTATATTCATTAATAAGTTTATTTTTATCCATATTAGCAATATATATAACTAGTTATATAGAAAAAAGTGATTTTGAAAAATTCCCATTTGGTAAAGGAATACTAGAACCTATAACGGTGGCATTTAAATCAATAGTTTTAATTGTAATGTGTAGTATTACATTTACTAATGCATTTAAAGAGGTATTAGCAGGTGGTAATCCTGTAGATACAAGTTTGGCCTTAGGGTATTCGATAGTATCAACTGTTGGATGTGCATTCATATACTGGTTTATGTATAAAAAGGGTAAAAGGTTATCTTCGGATATACTAAAGGCAGAAAGTAATCAATGGCTTATGGATACAGTTTTAAGTGCAGCAGTTCTTGTAGGATTTATAATTTCATTTATATTAGGAATGACTTCTATGGCAAATTTAACAAGGTATGTAGACCCAGTGATGGTAATATTAACATCGGGATTATTTATTAGGGTTCCTTTAGTTACTTTAGTTAACAGCCTTAAGGAAATAGCTAATGGAAATGCGGATAAAGAAATTAATGATAAAATATATACTATAGTTAAGGATATAGAAGAGGAATATAACTTCGAAGATTCTTACACAAGAGTAAGTAAAATCGGAAGAGAATTAAGAATAGAAATAGATTTTGTCTTTAATGATGATTCAAATTTAAATGAGCTTGAAGAGATGGATAGAGTTAGAGAACAGGTTTACAGGAATATGACAAATATAAAACTAAAAAAATGGTTAAATGTAAACTTTACTGGAGATAAAAAGTGGGCTCTTTAATAGTCTATAGACAAAATAAATAATAACTGATAGGATAAAAGAGTAAATTAAATAGGCGATGGAGTTCGCCATTAAACGCTAAAAGCTAATGACTCCTACAAAATAATGGTAGTAATATCTTTATTTTGTAGGATTTTTTTATGTTTAAAATAATTAAATTTTGGAGGATTTTATGGCATTAAGTTTAGCAATAATAATTATACTGGGACTAATTTTAAATAAGGTTTTTGAAAAATTAAGACTTCCAGGAATTTTAGGAATGTTATTTTTGGGGGTAATTATAGGACCTTATGTACTTAATTTAATTAATCAAGATATTCTAAAAATATCACCAGACTTAAGGAAGATAGCTCTAATAGTTATATTATTAAGGGCAGGACTTGGTATTAAAAAAGATACATTAAAGGAGATAGGGCCTACAGCTCTAAAGATGAGTTGTATACCTTGTATATGTGAGGGATTTGCTATAGCAGCAGTAGGAAAGGTTATATTAGGAATTTCCTTTATAGAAGCTGGGATGTTAGGTTTCATAATAGCAGCAGTATCACCTGCAGTTGTAGTACCTCAAATGTTAGGATTCATTAATAGAGGAAAAGGAAGTAATAAAGGTATACCAACAATAATTTTAGCAGCGGCCTCTATAGATGATGTTTTTGCTATAACAATTTTTTCAACATTCTTAGGTTTTTACGGAGGAGAGAATATTAATATTACTGGAAAGTTACTTGGAATACCAATATCAATAATTATAGGATTAGTAGCAGGGGGGATTATAGGGATAGCACTTACTACTATATTTAAAAAATATCATATAAGAGATACAAAGAAGACCTTAATGATTTTAGCGGTGGCAATAATACTTACAGGAATCGAGGATATTTTAAAAGATATAATACCTATGGCAAGTCTTCTAGGAGTTATGACTATAGGATTTGTATTGTTAGATAAATATCCAAAGGTAGCAAATAGATTATCTGAAAGGTTTAATAAGGTTTGGGTATTTGCAGAGATAATATTATTTGTTCTAGTGGGAGCAGAAGTTAATATAAATGTTGTATTACATTCAGGTTTACTTGGATTACTTGTTTTAATATTAGGTTTGATAGCAAGATCAATAGGAGTTTTTATATCATTGATTGGAACAAATTTAAATCTAAAGGAAAGATTATTTTGCATTGTAGCATTTTTACCCAAAGCAACTGTTCAAGCAGCCATGGGTGCAGTACCACTAGCAGCAGGTGTTGCATCTGGTGAATTAATATTAGCTATAGCAGTACTAGCAATAGCTGTAACTGCACCATTAGGAGCCTTGGGAATTAAGTACACAGGAGAAAAGTGGCTTAAGAGTAATTAGCTAGGCTGTTTCCTTTATCAATTTAACATAGCTTTTACAGGGGGATAACACTATTATTAAGTGTTATTAACAATGGATAGTTAAAATATAGTTGTGTGTTAAATATAGATAAAGGGGATGGGAAAATGAAGGGTAGAAAAATACTAACAATGCTTTTAGCTACATGCATAATTTCAACAATAGGTGGGATTAGTGGTAATGTACAAGCGAACACCAATACATCAATAGAAAGTATAAGGAAGGTAAATGCCACATTCTATGGGGATACAACCTCAAGTAAGGGATTTACTTGGTATACAGCAAAGGAATTTGGTAATAGTAACTTACAAATAGTAGAGAAAGTAGGGGGGAATCCCGACTTCACAAAGGCAAAAAAATTTACTGGAAGAAGCTCAGTGCCAACAAATTCAAAATCAGAACTTCTTCATAAGGTAGAAGCAACTGGACTAAAGGAAGATACTAATTATTTTTATAGAGTTGGAGATGAGGAGAAGAATAATTGGAGTGAAGTAGGAACCTTTAAGACAGCACCGAAGGGTGGAGCGTTTACATTCATAAATATAGCGGACACCCAAGCAAAGACTGAGGAGGAAGCAGATTTATCAGGTCAAACAATTAGAAAGGCATTCAATACTGTTAAAAATGCTGAATTTATTTCATTAAATGGAGACTTGGTAGATAGTGGTAATAAAGAGGAACAATGGGATTGGTTATTTGCTCACTCACAAAGCAATCTATTAAATACTACATTTGCACCAGTAGCAGGAAATCACGAAAAGCAGAAAAATTCATTTATTGATCATTTTAATTTAAATACTCCCCAAGGCTCAGATACAACTACAGGGGCATATTATTCATATGATTATTCTAATGCTCATTTTATAGTTTTAAATAACAACGAGAATTCAGATGAATATGCAAATTTTACTACAGGCCAAATTGAATGGATGAAGAAGGATGTTAAAGCAGCTAAAGAAAAGGGTGCTAAATGGATTGTTGTAAATATGCATAAAGGGCCATATACAACATCTAATCACTCAACTGACTCAGATATAATGGGTGAAAATGGAGTAAGGAACAAGGTAGCGCCAATTATGGAGGAGCTTGGAATAGACTTAGTCTTGCAAGGACATGATCATATATATTCTCGTACTAAGGCATTAAAAAATGGAAAAGTAACAGAGGAATCAAAGATAACAGAAATTGTTAATGGGCAAAGTGTTGAATACTCAGTAAAGCCTAATGGAACTATATATGTAACGCCAAATACAGCGGGACCAAAGGTATATTATAAGAATAAGGAGATAGATAAATCATACTATGATTTATTTGATAGAGCAGATGAACATCATGCAGCAATATATGGTCCAGACCCAAGTGATGCATCTAGACCTGTTCGTTCACAAATTCAAAATTTTATGGGAATAACTATTAATGGAGATAAGTTAACTGCAACAGCTTATGAGATAGATCAAAGTAAGAATAATGCAGAGCCTTATATTGTAGATAATTTTGGGATATCAAAATTAGAAGAAGCGTCCCAAGTAACACCAAAGGAGGAGAAGCCAGCAGTGGAGACAATTAGTACTGTAATAGAAAAGAAATCGCCAAAGACTGGAGATAATAATATGTTATCAATAATAATACTTATGGCTTCATCAACTATATTAGCAATACTAACTTTAAAGAAAAAGGTTAGAAAAGCTTAAAATATATTTGATAATAGGGTATGCCTATATAATAGACACTAGTAACAAATGTGTTTATTGTATAGGCTTTTTTCTGTTATAAATACTAGGAATTTGATTGATAATATAAGGGAGTGAAATTTAATTTCAAAAAAATATAAAATTAAATTTTATTTTTTTCAAATAATACTTGAAATTAAATTTTAAAAGTGATATTATGAAATCGTAGACAGAGAGAACTTACTTAAAGGAGTTGAGAATATGGCAGAAATAAATTTGAATAAGTTAGTGACGGAAAGTGTCAATAAGAAAACATTAAATATAGATGCTATAGAGACTATAGATATGGTAAAGATGATAAATGAGGAAGATAAGTTAGTTCCCCTAGCTGTAGAAAAAGAATTACCTCATATAGCAAAAGCCATAGACAAGATTGCAGAAAGGTTAAAAAGAGGCGGTAGACTTCTATATATAGGAGCTGGTACTTCAGGAAGACTTGGAATATTAGACGCCTCTGAATGCCCACCAACATATGGTGTATCTGAAAATTTGGTTCAAGGAATTATTGCTGGAGGATATGAAGCAATTTTCAGAGCTAAAGAAGGAGCGGAGGATTCTAAAGAACTAGCAGTAAAAGATTTACAAGAAAAAAATATATGTTGTGATGATGTTGTGGTTGGATTAGCTGCATCAGGGAGAACACCATATGTAATTGGTGGTTTAGAGTATGCAAATGAAGTAAAAGCACTAACAATATCAGTAACTTGTAATGGTGAATCAGAATTATCGAAGGTATCTCAGATATCAATTGCACCAATAGTTGGACCAGAAGTTATAACAGGATCAACTAGAATGAAAGCAGGAACAGCCCAGAAGCTAGTTCTGAATATGCTATCAACTGGCGCAATGATAAAGTTAGGAAAAGTATATGGAAATCTTATGATTGATGTAAGAGCTACTAATGAAAAACTAGTTGAAAGATCAAAGAGAATTATACAATCATGTACAGATTGTTCAAGAGAAGTAGCAGAAGAATATTTTGAAAAAAGTAATAGAGACGTAAAAATAGCAATATTTATGATTCTTACAAGCATAGGTAGAGAAGAGAGCATTGCTATATTAAATGAGAATGAAGGAAGAATAACTAAAGCACTTGAGGCTTTAGAGGGATAGAGGAGAAGTAAAATGGCTAAATTAGATATGGATGTAATTATTTTTGAAATTATCAGTCATGGTGGAACAGCAAAGGGAATGGCTTATGAGGCATTACAAGCTGCTGAAAAGGGAGACTTTGAAGAAGCAGATAGATTATTAAAGGAAGCTGATAAAGAACTTTTAGAGGCACACCATATTCAAACAAGTATTATTCAAGCAGAAGCTGCAGGGGATAAAACTGAGGTGTCAGTATTATTTGTTCATGCACAAGATCATTTAATGACTGCTATTGAAGCAAAGACATTAATTGAATGCATGATAAGGTTATATAAGAGACTGGACAATAAGTAGAAAATTATTAGAAAATGTAATAATCAAAGGGGGCATCAATTTATGGCAAAAGTGATTAATAAAAAAAAGTTGGTAGCTAAGACTGATTATGATATTCCAATGTTTAGTGTGAAGAGTGCTATGATTATTATTTTAGCAGGAACTATATCAAGTTTATTTGTTCCCTTTATATTGGGCTTTATTGGAATAGATAGAAATATATCTATAGTTATAGGTAATGCATTGATTTTAGGATTTGCATTATCCTATACAAGATTCTTTGTAGAAACTAAAAGAGGTTTTTGTAAAAAATTCTGGAATACTTACGCAGGATTTGGAGTTGCTTTTGGAGTGATATCATTCTTTTGGATGTATCTACAGACATATATTTAAAATAATATTTCATATAATTAACATAATTATATGAAATATTATTGCAAAAGTTAAGAAAAAGGTGTATTATAAAAATATAGTAATAAAAAATTTACATTAAAAGAAAACGTTTAGGAGGAAGAATTTATGAAGGTATTATTTGTTTGTTCACAAGGTATGTCAAGTGCTATAGCAGTAAATGCACTTAAAAAAGAAGCAGAAAAGAATGGTATAGATATGGAAGTGTTAGCAGTTAGCACTCAAGAGTTTGAAACAGAAGTTAAGGCAGGATATGATGTAGCGATGGTAGCTCCACAAATTAGACATCGTTTTGAATATCTAAAGGAGTTTGCTGCAGAAGCAAATGTTCCATGTGCCCTAATTCAACCACAGGCTTATAGTCCATTAGGTGGGCCTAAGTTATTAAAACAAGTTAAGGAAACAATGGAAGGGTAAAACAGCTAGTCATTATATCTTAATATATAAATAATAAACGAGGGGGAAAAAAATGTTAGATAAGTTTACTAAATTTTTAGATGAAAAACTTTCAACGCCAATGGCTAAGTTAGCCGAACAAAGACACTTACGTGCAGTTCGTGACGGTATTATTGCAACATTACCACTTATTATTGTAGGATCATTTTTCCTGATTATTGCATTTCCACCATTACCAGAAAGCTGGGGAATAACAGCTTACTTAAAGGCTAATGCTAGTACAATACTTTTACCATATCGTATGACAATGTATATAATGACCATGTATGCGACCTGGGGTATCGGTTATAGTTTAGCCAAATCCTATAAGTTAGATGGAGTTACCGGTGGAGTTTTAGCTTCTATGGCATTCATGCTAACTTTAGTACCTCAAGTAATTGAAGGTTTCGGATTTATGATGCCTATGGCTAACATGGGTGGAGGCGGAATGTTCGTTGGTATTATAGTTTCTATAATCGCTGTAGAAGTTCTAAGATTTACTACAGTAAAGAATATTAGAATTAGAATGCCAGAACAAGTTCCACCATCAGTTGCTAGATCCTTTGAAGCATTAACACCAACTGCCAT
Source organism: Clostridium zhoujianii (assembly GCF_051590805.1). NCBI lineage: Bacteria > Bacillati > Bacillota > Clostridia > Eubacteriales > Clostridiaceae > Clostridium > Clostridium zhoujianii. The sequence continues at coordinate 82,420 of NZ_JBPUTF010000005.1, read as the reverse complement.
AGTTATATTCTTAATAGGTTCAATAACTTACTTCTTAGGATTTGACTGGCATAGTGCAGTATCAAAGGCGGTAGCGCCATTAGTATCAGCAACAGATACATTACCATCAGTTCTTATACTAGTATTATTAGTTACATTCTTCTGGTCATTTGGTATTCATGGAGTATCAATTGTAGGATCATTAGCTAGACCATTATGGTTACAAATATTAGATGCTAACACTGCAGCTCAAGCAGCTGGAGAAGCATTACCAGGAATCGCAGCAGAACCTTTCTTCCAATGGTTTATATGGATAGGTGGTTCAGGATGTACTATAGGATTAGTAATATTATTAGCTACAATTACTAAATCTTCTTATGGAAGAACTTTAGGAAAAGCAACATTAGTACCAGGTATATTTAACATAAATGAACCAGTAATATTTGGAGCACCAATAGTTTTAAATCCAACACTAATAATACCATTTATTATTGCACCAATGGTTACTGCAACAGTAGCATGGTTTGCAACAACAATGGGATTAGTTAACGCAGTAGTTGTTACAGCACCATGGACATTACCAGGACCAATAGGAGCATTTTTAGCTACAGGAGGAGACTGGAGAGCTTCCGTATTAAATATAGTATGTATAATTATAGCTATAGTTATCTACTATCCATTTGTTAAGATGTACGATAATAAGTTATTACAAGAAGAGCAAGTGGAAGCTTAAGATATTTTATAATGGACAATTAACAATGGGGCAAATGCACAGTTGTTAATTGTCCATTTTCAAATTAATAATAGTATATGGAGGAGACTTTAATGGGAAAGTTAGGAATATCAATTTATGTAGAAAAGACTACAGAGAAAGAAATATATGATTATATTGATAAAGCTTACGAGCATGGATTCAGTAGAATATTCTCATGCTTACTTTCAGTAAATGATACAAAGGAAAATATCGTTAATAAATTTAAGGGTATTAATGATTATGCTCATAAAAGAGGATTTGAAGTTATAGTTGATGTAAGTCCAAGAGTATTTGATGAATTGGGGATTAGTTATAAAGACTTAACATTCTTTAAGGAAATAGGGGCGGATGGATTAAGGTTAGATGCTGGATATACAGGATCAGAAGAATCATTAATGACTTTTAACCCACAGGGATTAAAAATAGAAATAAATATGAGTAACAATACAAATTATATAGATACTATAATGAACTACATGCCAAATAAGGAAAATTTAATTGCATGTCACAATTTCTATCCTCATAGATATAGTGGATTAAATTTTGAACATTTCATGCAATGCATAGAGAGATTTAAAAAGTATGGACTAAGAACAGCAGCATTTATTACAAGTACTGAGGAAGGAACATTTGGACCATGGCCAGTTACAGATGGGTTACCAACATTAGAAATTCATAGAGAGTTACCAATTGATGTTCAAGCAAAGCATTTAATAGCTTTAGGAAATATAGATGATATAATAATATCTAATTGCTATCCAACAGATGATGAATTGAAGAGTTTATCTACAATGAGAAAAGATATGGTAACATTTGATATAGTATTAAATGAAGAAACACCAGATATTGAAAGAAAAATATTATTTGAAGAAATGCATTTCAATAGAGGAGATTTTTCTGATAATATCATTAGATCAACTCAAAGTAGGGTTAAATATAAAGGACATGAATTTAAAGTATTTAATGCTCCGGAAATGATAAAAAGAGGAGATATAGTTATAGAAAGTAGTGAATATGGACATTATGCTGGTGAGGTTCAAATAGCAGTAAGGGATATGAAGAATAGCGGAAAATCAAATGTGGTTGGACGAATAAGAGAAGAAGAAATATTCTTGATTGACTATATCAAACCATGGCAAAAGTTTGCTTTTAAGAAGTTTAAGTAAGAAAATTGACAAAGCAGGCTATATATCATTAAAATTATAGTTGACAAGAAGGGGGGATTATTATGAGTTGTGTATACAAGATCAAGGAAGGTATGGGGAGTTTTACAGAAACAGAAGAAAAGTTAGCTAATTATATTCTTGAAAACAGACAAGATGTAATAATGTTAAGTGCACAAGAATTAGCAGAAAGAGTATCTACTTCAGCGGCAGCAGTTGTGAGATTTTCGAAAAAGGTAGGGTTCAAAGGTTTTACAGCGTTAAAAGTAGAGCTTGCTAAAGATGGTGATGATGAAGTTGAAGATTTTAATACTATAATAAAAGAGAACGACTCTATAGGTACTATGGTGAAAAAATCTGAAGCTATAAATATGAAAGCGATGGAACAAACATATAAGTTAATTAATAATGATATTTTACAAAGAGCTATAGATCAACTTAATGGATGTAAGAATGTATATCTTTTTGGGGTTGGAGCATCTGGATTGGTAGCTCAAGATTTTCAATATAAGTTATCTAGAATTAAGAGAATGGCAATTTATCAACAAGATGCACATATCCAATTAGCATCAGCAGTACATATAGGCCCAGAAGATATTGCTATAGGAATCAGTTATAGTGGGGAAACTCGAGAGGTTAACCTTGCTTTGAAAAAGGCAAAAGAGGCTGGGGCTAAAACAATTGGAATTACAAAGTTTAATAATAACTCTTTAAGCAAAATTGTTGATTATCCTTTATATATTCCTAGTGAGGAAAAAGAGATTAGAATAGGTGCAATAACTTCAAGAATGACAGCATTACTAATAATGGATTTATTATATCTAGGAATTGCTAAGAACGACGTTGATAAAACTGAAGAATATATACTAAAGACTAGGGAAATTGTAAAAACATTCAAATAATAGGGTCCGCTGTTATATCACAGCGGATTTATTTTACAAAAGTTCAGAAATATTATTACGTAAAATATTTTAAATAATTGAAATAATATTTTAAAAGGGGTATAATTAATATATAAAATAGTATTGAGGGTAGGAGGATTTTATTATGAAAGATTTAAAAATTACTGTAATTGGAGGAGGGAGTAGCTATACTCCTGAACTTATTAATGGATTTTTAATAAGAAAAGATGAATTATCTGTAAAAGAGATTGTATTAGTAGATATAGAAGAGGGAATGGAAAAGGTATCAATAGTATCAAAGCTAGCTGAAAGAATGGTTAAGAAGGCTGGATTAAATACAAAAATATCTGTTTCACTTAATAGAAAGGAAGCTTTGATAGGGTCCGATTTTGTTGTAACTCAATTTAGAGTTGGGGGACTTGAAGCAAGAGCTAAAGATGAAAGATTCCCTTTAAAATATAATGTAATTGGGCAAGAAACTTGTGGTCCAGGAGGATTTGCAAAGGCATTAAGAACTATACCAGTAGTATTGGATATATGTAAGGATATTGAAGATGTATGTCCTGATGCATGGTTAATTAACTTTACTAATCCATCAGGAATGGTAACAGAAGCAGTTAAGAAGTATTCAAACGTAAAATGCATAGGATTATGTAATGTTCCTATTCATATGAAAATGGATTTTGCCAAAGCATTAGGAGTAGAACCAGAAGAGTTGTTTGTAGAGTTTGTAGGATTAAATCACTTAGTATGGGCAAAGAATGTTTGGTTAAATGGTAAAGATATAACTCAAAAGGTAATTGATGCAATGACCGATAAAGAGGTTCTTTCCATGAAGAATATACCAGCAATAGCATGGGATAGAGATTATTTAAAAACTATTGGAATGATACCATCACCTTATCACAGATATTACTTAATGACTGAAGATATGGTATCAGAAGAAAAGGAAGTTGCAAGTGAGAATGGAAAAGGAACAAGAGCAGAGGTTGTTAAAGCTGTAGAAAATAGATTATTTGAAATATATACAGATGATAATTTAGATACTAAGCCAAAGGAACTTGAAAATAGGGGTGGAGCATATTATTCAGATGCAGCAGTGTCTCTAATAAGTGCAATACATAATAATAAAAAAGAAGTTCATACAGTAAACATACCTAATAATGGAATAATAAAAGCTTTGCCAGATGATTGTATTATTGAAACTAATGCAATAATTGATAATACAGGTGCAACTTCATTAGCATTAAAAACACCATTAGTAGAAGATGCTGTTGGATTAATTCATTCTGTTAAATCATATGAAATAGCAACTGTAGATGCAGCTGTAAATGGGAATAAGGAAAGAGCTCTGATAGCACTTGTAAATAATCCACTAATACCATCAATCGATATAGCTAAAAAGTTATTAGAAGAATTATTAGAAATTAACAAATCATATTTACCACAATTCAATAAATAATATATCTGAGGTGTTTTATATATGTTTTATATAGGAGTAGACGGTGGAGGAACTAAAACAAGATTTTCATTAATGGATGAGGAAGAAAATATAGTAGCTACAGTAGAAAAGGGGACTTGTCATTTTAATCAAGTTGGATTTGACGGATTAGAAAATCTGCTAAATGAAGGTCTAAAAGAGTTATTACTGAAGGCAAATGTAAAACAAAGGGATGTAAAAAGAGGATGCCTTGGCTTAGCTGGATATGGAAAAGTCAAAAGTGCAATTCCTAAGATTGAAGGGATTGTAGATAGAGTATTTAAAGGTATAGAGGTTTTACTTTTTAATGATGTACATATAGCACATGCAGGTGCATTAGCAGGAATAGACGGAATAGTAATAATTGCAGGTACAGGTTCTATTGGATATTCTTTAAAAAATGGTGAAAATAAGCGTGTTGGTGGCTGGGGCTACACAATAGGTGATGAAGGCTCTGCATACTGGATAGGGAAAAAGGCAATTGAATATTTCTCCAAACAAGCTGATGGCAGAGTAGCAAAAGGTAGACTATATGATGTATTTAGAGAAAAGCTTGAATTAGAAGATGATTATGACCTAATAAAATATGTAAATGAAAAGATAAAAGCAGATAGAGGTGAAGTAGCAAGATTTGCGAGAATTTGTTCAAAAGCAGCTATAGATGGCGATATAAATGCAATAGATATATTTAATCAAGCAGGAAAAGAGCTATCATTATTAATTAATGTTTTAGCAAAAGATTTTGGAGATAATAAGGTAGTTGCCTCTTATATAGGTGGAGTATTTAATTCGGAGGAATTGATATTGAAGCCTTTAAGAGAAAATATTGATAAGGGAATTGAGCTAGTTGAACCTAAGTATTCACCAGAAATAGGTGCTTGCTTACTGGCAAAGTATAATAAAAACAACCAATAGGAGGATAACATGTATTGTATAGGATTGATGTCTGGAACATCCTTGGATGGGATAGATGCAGCTTTAGTTAATATATCTGGTTATGGGTTAGATACAAATGTTGAGCTAATTGCTTTTGATACATATGATATACCGACAGATATTAAAGATGAGATAAAAGAAGCATGCTTAAACATATCATCTTCAACAGCATTAATATGTAGTCTAAACTTTAAGTTAGGATATTTATTTAGTGATGCAGTTAAAAAAATATGTAAAAAAGCAAATATATCAATAAATAATATAGAGTTTGTGTCAACTCATGGACAAACAATATACCATATTCCTAAGGCTATAGATGGTTATGTACCTTCATCATTACAAATAGGAGAACCAAGTATTATAGCTTATGAGAATAATGTAAAGGTGATTTCAAACTTTAGAACAATGGATATAGCAGCAGGTGGTGAAGGTGCTCCATTAGTTCCATATAGTGAATTCATATTATATGGCGGTAAGGGTGAGAATATAGCTCTACAAAATATAGGTGGTATTGGAAATGTTACAGTTATCCCAGGTAGTAAGGATATGAGAGAAATATATGCCTTTGATACTGGACCGGGCAACATGATGATTGATGAAGCTTGTCAACAGTTATTTGGAATAGGATATGATAAAAATGGTGATATAGCTAGAAGCGGGAAAATATCAGACAGGATTATGAATGAGCTTATGTCGCATCCATATATAAATATGTATCCACCAAAGACTACAGGTAGGGAAGATTTTGGTGAGCAATTTGTTTCTAGTATATTAGAAAGATATAGAGAAGAGTCACCAGAAGATATTATAGCAACATTTACAGCATATACTGCAAATACAATTATTGAGAACTATAAAAGGTATATAATTCCAAAGGTTAAGCTTAGTAAAATTATTATTGGTGGCGGTGGTGCTCACAATAAGACATTAGTAGAATTAATCCAAAATGGACTAAAAGATATAAAAGTATTTACTCAAGATGATTTAGGATATTCATCTGATGCTAAGGAAGCCATTGCTTTTGCTATTTTAGGTAATGAAACTATAAATGGTAATTGTTCTAATGTTCCTACAGCCACAGGGGCTAAAGAGAGTGTCATTCTGGGAAATATCACATTACCACCAAGAGGAAATATAATATAAAGTTACATTTTAAGAAGAAATAAGAATTGATATAAAATTCCTTATTTCTTCTTTTTTATTTTGGAATATCTATTAAAGATATCAGTAATGAATAATTTGTAGGATTTACTTGTATATATGTATAAGAAAAAAGTAAAGAAAATTGATATAAATACAATAATGTCACCAAAGTAGAGGTAAAAGCTAGTATCATCTATAAGATCAGCCATCCCAATTATATATCCAGACTGAAGAGGAGGAATACTGCTAAGGATTATACCTTTATTTGTTATACATGCAGATATTCCAGTATTAGCAGATCTAATTACATATCTATTATTTTCTACAGCTCTTAAAACAGCTTGCTTTAGGTGTTGATTTATAGCCTTTGAATCTTTAAACCAGGAATCATTTGTTACCAACAATAAGATTCTTGCTCCAGAAATAGTTGTGCACCTTGCTAAATGAGGGAAGGTTGATTCAAAAAGCATATTAAACCACCTAATTTACCATGACTAGAAGATAATAGGTTAACCTTATGGCCAGCTGTCAGGTTACTAGAAAATAAGTTTATCTGTTTAAGAGAAGGTATAAGTTTACTTAATATATTTTCAAAGGGGAGATATTCACCAAATGGAACTAGATGTCTTTTAAAATATGGAGCAGAAAGTTTACCAGAAGGAGAAATATTATATATAGAATTATAGCTATTATCACCTTCTTCATGATAAGCACCAACTATAAGCTCAGCACTGCTAGTTGAAGCTAGAAATTTATATTCTTTTAATATTTTTTCATTATTATTTAAGGTAACTGGAATTGCAGTTTCAGGCCAAAGAATAAAATCGATTTTATCATATATACCCTTTGCATTATTTAAAGCCTCATAGGATAAGTCTTTATACTTTTTAAATATTCCTTCTAAGTCGGAAGTCCATTTTTTAGATGAGGAAATATTTCCTTGGATTATAGCGAATGTAAGCTTACTAGCATCTGAGTTCTTATTTAAATTAAAAGAACCATAAGCGATATTAAAGATTATCATTGAAGATAAAGAAATATATACACTTCTAATATTTAATATATTTTTTCTATAAATAAAAATATAGGTTATACATGAATTAACAGAAACAATAAAGAAAGATATAAGTAAGCTACCCAATAATGAAGCACTTTGGATTAAGAGAGGAATCTTCCCCTGAGATATAGCTAATCTTCCCCAAGAAAATCCCAATAATCCTAGTTGCTGTCCCCATTCAACTATTATCCATATAGCCCCAAAGGAAAAGATATTTATTTTAGGATTAATCTTTATACGTGAGAAAATTAAAGGAACTAATGATAACCATAAACCTTCATAAATACTAATAAAAATCCAACCAGAAAAAAGTAAAAGAATACTTTGGATTTTATTAAAACCATAGTTATCTAATGGATATAGTTCGAATAACCAATGTAGCAAAACCAGGTAGTATGTAGTTCCATATAGAAATCCTACTTTTAAGCTTTCTTTTTTTGATAGACTATAGTTAAAAACAATATATAAATATGGAGTTAATCCAATCCAAGCTAATGGCCATAGAAAGTCAAAGGTTAGACTTAAGGCCATTAAAAATCCAGAAGTTATTGTAAGAAAATATATATTCATTAAAGCCTCCATAAATAGTAAGGATACTATAGTATTCTTCAAATCTCTTAATAAATATTTAAGTTTTTAATAATTTAGAGTCAGGTATAATAATATTAGAGATAATTATGTAGAGGGGTAGCATTATGTTGGAGACTAATAGGCAAAGAAGGCCATCTAAAAGGGTTATAATGAAGAGGAGACGGATTGTTACAATACTAGGATTAACTATTCTAGCTCTTATATTTGGATATTTGACAATAAGATTTCTAAGGAATGAAAATGTTCTTTATTTAGAAAATATGAATAGAGGGACTTATAGTTTTAATAAATTGAAGAAAATACAAGAAGATTACGAGAGTAATTTAAATATAAAAGAAATAGACTTTAAGTGGACAGGCGAATTTGAAAGTGGTAATAATCCCAAATACTTAGTATATCATCATACTGCTTCAAGTGAGGATACACCAGAGGGGATTAATAAAACCCATATTGATAATGGATGGGGAGGTATAGGGTATCACTATTATATTAGAAAAGATGGATCAATATATAAAGGTAGACCAGAAGGAGCTGTGGGAGCTCATGCTATAGGAAGAAATAGGGATAGCATAGGGATATGTTTAGAAGGTAACTTCGAGAAAACAAAGCCAACAGAAGAGCAATTAAATTCAATAGTTAAGTTATCTGTAGATATGATTATTAAATATAATATAGGAAGTTCAATAGGTCATAAAGATGTATATGAAACATTATGCCCAGGTAAAAAGTTCCCAATGGATGATATAAAGAATAGGGTAGCAGATGAGCTATTAAAGGAAATTAATTAATTATAGAAATATTAATGTAGTCAGATATAAAAAGTTAAGGTTTACACTAATAACTAGATTGAAATTAATGTATAATTGTAGTAATAGTAAATCTGGTGGTGAGGATATGCAAGTAGACCTATATACCTTATATCTCTATTCATACTCAAAAGAATATTTATTTGAGAAGAATCCTGACTTAAAAAAGTTAAGATCATTTTCAGATTCATCTAATTGCTTATTTATAGATGACTTTTTGGGTGGAGATGTACTAGCTGTTACGCCTATGGATTTTTTTTCTTATCTAAAAAAAAGAGATTGCTTTAAGATAGAATTGTTTAAAGATAAGGATGAAGAATTGGTTATTAGATGTAGTTGCAGATTTTCAGAAGAATATTGGACTAGGGCATATTATGATAAAAATAATGGCGGTCTAGTATTTAATAAAAAAGGTGAACGACTGTGGATTACAACATATAGAGAAACATCAGATAAAGAGATACTAGAAATAAAAAGCAGGCTAAAAGCGGTAAAATACGAAGATAAATAGATATTTTATACCAAGGACGAACTAACTATAGTTTATTTTCTTAGTTGGTATAAGAATAGACTTAATATTAAGATACCCTGCAATTTAAGTTTATATAAAATAAGAACAAGGACTCTCATATTTCTTTGAAGGCTACCTCTTGAAGAGCCAGTAGACCTGAAAAGATATATGAGAGTCTTTGTTATAGGTTAGATCACATCTATAGTTTAGTGCGTCCTCTAAAGATATTATACCTAGGGTTAATTATTAATTTCTAAGTCGCCGCTAGTTGTACTAACAGTTATTGCATTAGATCCATCACCATTTGTTATGGTATGGTTATTTCTATTACCTGAATTTCTATTGGAGCCAAAACCATTTAATTCTCCTGAAGAAGTACTGAATGATAGGTTATATCCAATAGTTTTATCGATATTAAGATATATAGTACCAGAGGTAGATGAGAAGTTTGAAGTTTTTCCAAGGCTGTTTAGAGATAATGAAACCTCTCCAGAGCTTGATCCAACCTTTGTATCTCCTAGTGAACCTATTATATCTATATCACCGCTACTTGTCATAATATTAGACTTAGTACTATTAGTATTAGAAGCATAAATATCAGCACTTGTAGCATTTATAGTAAGATCTTGAGATGTTAGGTTACTTATATCAATATCTCCACTATGAGTAGATAGATTAATCTTTGCTAAGTCACCGCCAATTATATTTAAATCACCACTTTGAGTAGTTAAATTAACATTTCCTTTATAGATTGATGGAATATAGATTTTAACATTTAAAGAACTACATCTATTACCTTCATTAGTATCAATTGTAACTAAATTGTTTGAAATATCAAATGATCTTAATCCATCTTCATAACTATAATTGCTATAAAAATTACCACTTATATCAACTTTAATTGTAGAGCCCTCATAAAACTGGATATCTATATCAGCAGAACTTGAATTTACATTCAAATTTTCAATGGAAGTAGGAAAATCTTTTTCTATTGTTCCAAATGAATTAGAATCATTCCAATCTCTCCATCCCATATGCATATTAAATCCATTATCCATTCTATTGAAGTGACCATCTATTTCATCAATGTAATTTGCTAGTTTAAAATCACTATTATAAAGTACTATGGCTGCAGCAATATAACATCCTATAGAGATAGAAGCTAATAGAGCCATAAAAATTTTCATTTTAGTTGATATGAATTTTTTCATTAGATTCCCCCCTTGTTAGATATCTTATTAATAATTTTTTTAGTAATTAGAAATAAGAATTTAATAAAGTAAACACATAAAATAATAACTAATATAGTAGCTGCAATAGATGCAATAGTTACTAATACAATTACGCTTGAAGGAAAATCAGAAAAGAATGAAGGAACTCCAAAGCCTAAAATATTAAAACCTAATTTACCAAACATCATAGCAATACCGCTCACACTTAGACTAAAAGGTATTGCCAGTAATGAAACAAGCAAAGCAAGAACAGTTGCTACTCCAGCTAATCCAACAGGACCAAATAATATTGCAATAGCTATAATAATTGCGATTTTTAATACTGTATTGGCTGTGTCGCCATTTGTTTTACGAGGATTACTACTAGTACTGTTATTTGATGTATACTTAGATTCTTGATAGCCCTCATTTTTATGGTTACTTTCAGCATTTGGTACACGTTGAATGTATCCACTTCTATATTGATTTACAATAACGTAGGGATCACCAAGTTCATTTATAATTTCTTCTTCTGATTTACCAACTGATATAGCATTATCAAAATGTTCTCTATAATCATAAAGAATATCTTGTAGCTCGCTTGGTGGAAAGTCATTTAATCCATCTTCAATAATTCTAAAAAATTCACTTTTAGTCATGATTATAACCTCCTAGTATAATATTGTTAATTGAGTTTTGAAAATCTAACCATTCTCTCTCAAGTTCATTCTTTGTTTCATAGCCAACCTCAGTGAGTCTATAGTACTTTCTTGGAGGCCCTTCCTGTGATTCTTGTAAATAAGTAGTAAAGTACCCTTCATTAGTTAGTCTTCTTAATATAGGATAAATAGTTCCATCTGAAATAGAAATATTCTTAGAGATTTCACTAACTAATTCATATCCATAACAATCCTTTTTAGATAGGACTGATAAAACACATAGCTCTAAGACACCTTTTTTTAGCTGTATATTCATATGTATCCCTCCTTATTTTTATGCATGGGTATATTATATGCTAAGGTATTGTTTAATGCAAGGTAGTGTTTTATATTTAATATTATTTTAAGAAAATATTTAGAAATGATATGCCTTAGTATTCCTCAATTCTAAGGATTTCAATACTTAGTTTATTAAACTCATATCTAACATTAGCCATATCAATCATCATTCCCACAAGGGATAGTTCGCTATCAAATTCGCTTTCGCCACCAAGGTTCCAATAATACTGCTCAACTTCTCGTTGTCTTTTAGTATTTAAAGTTTCAGTCAATTCCTCTAATAGAGTATGAGATAAATTATCAACTATAGATAAAACTTTAAAGATTGTGGATTTATCTGTACTTTGTATATGAACATTTACATCAGAGCTACCAATCTTATAACAATAAGCAATAAGTTCATTTATAATTTTTAAGTTTTTTTCCAATTTAAATTTCATCTAAATATTCTCCTTTTTAAAAGTTGTTATTAATGGAATAAGTACCATAGCAACAAAACCACCAGCAAGACCATTATTATATAAGTTAAGGCCACCATGTAAATATCCTATATTAGTAACTACATTAACATGTAGGAAGCCAGCTAGAACTCCATATAGAAAGCCAAATTTTCCTGCTATAGGAGCTAAGCAAGTACTAAATAGTATTGAAAGTACAAGATTTGGAGAGTTAATAGGATCTACATTTATTAAAGCAGCAAGTAAAGAACCTAATATTATAGGAGTTATATTTCTAAGATTCTTACCAAAGCATCCAAAGCCCATTATAGTGAATATGGCACTAAGAGTTGCGCCATTCAAATCACCACCAATTAGAATTACAAATAATGTAGAACATAAACCTAGAATCCCAATATTAATATAAATTGATTCACCATAGCGAAGGTAAAAATCAGCAACAAGTCTACCAGGTTCCTTATTAATTTTAACTAAGTCATTTACAGGGTCATTTCCGTAAATATATCCAACTATAATTAAGAAAATACATATTATTGAGATAAAAAATAAGAGAAATTCATTACTACCAGTATTCCATATAAATCTACTTTCAAAGTTTATACCTAAACCTCTTAAAATTGACATCATAATAGTTGCTACAAGTCCACCAGCAAAACCTATATTATAAAGGTTATATCCATTATGTGATTTAATACAGTGAGAAGCAATTGGAGGGATAATAAAGCCAGTGAAAATACCAATTGATATTCCAAGGGCAGCGCTAACTATAGGATGAAAATGTCCAGTGAAGCTTAATTGACTTACAGTTGGAGCAAGTGTGGTGGCTAGAATAGTAACAAGGGTATAGTTAAGAAAGGGTTCTTTTTGATATTTTGAGAATAGCCAAACTCCAATCATTATTGGCCAAATGTTAAGTATGTTTTTTCCGAAGAAAGAGAAACCTGTCATTAGTAAAAGTGCCATAATTGTAGAGCCATTTGGCTTTATACGATTTTTAACCAAAATCAATAAACAGATAATACTTGTAAATGCAGAATTAACAAGGGTAGCTCCCAAGCCACCTAATTCAATATAATCAGTAATTAAAATATCAGGAGTGGAAATTATAGTTTGTAAGCCAGAGAAAATTTCTGATAGGGAACTAATAGAAAGACTGAATAGAATAAAAAATATATAAATACAAAGTAAAATTATATAGGGGGGGTAGAAGTTCTTTTTGCACAAAATCAAATTAGTAGCCTCCTAAGAATCTTATATTTATAATTTACCATTAATCCTTTAAATGGGAAAGATTAAATGAAATTTTTTTAGAATTTTTAATATGTATTATTTAAATTTTCTCTTTGAGAGTGTATACTATTAATTCACATATTAAGAATAAAAGTGTGGCTGCAAATATTATTTAAAATGATATTTGTAGTTAAGTTTTTTCAATAAAATGGTCAGTTAGAAGATATGTTGAATTAAATATATAATTTTATAAAGCTGAGTAATTATTCAAAGGGATAAATTTCACTTTTTTTTTATCTTTATAAAAGTTTATAAAAGAGTATAATATAATGTATAGCGATAAGGTAGGGAGGAAAGATAATGGCAAAAGAGGCTAAATTCGTGCCAGAAATAAAAGGTACATTAAGAAACCATGTAGTAGAGGTTCCATCAGTTATTAGAGATTGTAGTGGAATTAAGATATTTGGAAAAAGAATAAAATCATTACTATTTACTACAGATGTAGCTATTATTAGAAATACAAATGCTGACGCAATTATAGCTGTCTATCCATTCACACCGCAGCCACTTATAACTGAAGCTTTAATTATGGCAGCAGATGTACCGGTTTTTTGTGGAGTTGGAGGTGGAATCACTCAAGGGAAAAGAGTGGTTAATCTAGCCTTAGATGCAGAATTCAAGGGAGCTATGGGTGTCGTTGTAAATGCACCTACATCTAATGAAATAGTTAGAAAAGTAAGAGCTACCATTGATATACCAGTTATAGTGACAATAGTATCGGAGCATGAAGATATAGCGGAAAGAATAGAGGCTGGAGCAACTATACTAAATGTATCAGGAGGTAAGGATACTCCAAGAATAGTTAGAAGTATAAAAGAACAGTTCCCAGAGGTTCCTGTTATGGCAACAGGAGGTCCTACAATAGAAAGTGTTAAGGCAACTGTAGAGGCTGGAGCAAATGCTATTACATATACACCGCCTACTTCAGCAGAGATAATGGGTGAATTAATGGACAAGTATCGTGGTTTCTAGTAAAGTTAATGAAAGTTTTGTTATTATTTCAAAAAATTCATTACAAATGTAATAAATTGTGGTATCATAATGATTAAAGTTGAATAAAATGGTATGAGAGATATTACCTAGGGTAGAGGTGCCAAAGCAATTAGTAATTAATAAGAGTCGGCAGACTATGATGATTAATGAAAGGTGTTAGGCCGAAGAAGTAGGATTTTTGCAGGATCTATTTCTGGATATACATAAAATATGTGTATAACTGTCACAAAATGTGATGAGCTACAAGGTACATTATATATGTGTATTTTGGCAGCAAGGGTTATCTTTGCTGTTTTATTTATTTTATGAAGATTTAATCAACTTTTATACTAAATTGGGGGTATATTTATATGAAATTATTTGGAAGTATGACAGTAGACAGCAATGAGTTGATAATTGGGGGCGTTAAAGCAAGCAATTTAGCAGCAGAGTATGGTACACCATTATATGTAATGGATGAAGAATTACTTAGAAATACATGTAAAGATTATTATAATTACTTTAAATGTAGTGAGGAAAATAATAGAGTTGCCTTTGCAGGGAAGGCTTTTTTAAATGTTGAAATGGTTAAGTTAATCAAAGAGGAAGGATTATGCCTAGATGTTGTATCCGGTGGAGAACTATATACAGCATATAAAGCAGGATTACCTATGGAAAAGGTATATTTCCATGGGAACAATAAAACATTAGATGAAATTGAATTTGGAGTAAAGTTAGGCGTAGGTAGATTTGTAGTAGACAACCTATATGAAATGGAGAATCTAGATAGAATAGCTAATAATATGGGAAAAGTACAAGATATTTATTTAAGAATAACTCCAGGAATAGAAGCTCATACACATGATTATATAAAGACAGGACAAATTGATTCGAAATTTGGATTTGCACCTGTTGGAGATATAATAATGGAAGCGGTAAAAATGGCAATTAGCCTTAAAAATATAAATTTAGCAGGACTTCATTGTCATATAGGATCTCAAATATTTGAACTTGAACCATATAGAGATGCAGTTGAAGTAATGCTTACGTTAATAAATAATATAAAGAAAGAAACAGGACATTTAATTAAGGAATTAGACCTTGGTGGTGGATTCGGAATATACTATACAGAGGCAGATTCACCAAGAACAACTAAGGAATATTGTGAAACAATTTTAAACAAAGTTGATGAAGTATGCAAAAACTTAAATGTTGAAAGACCTATATTAACAATAGAACCTGGCCGTTCAATAGTTGGAAATGCTGGGTTAACTCTTTACAGAGTTGGATCTGTTAAAGAGATTCCAGGGGTTAGAGAATATGTAGCAGTTGATGGAGGAATGGTTGATAATATAAGACCAGCTTTATATCAAGCTAAATATGAATGTGGAATAGTAAATAAAATGGGACAACCTAATACTAATAAGGTTACAATAGCAGGTAAATGTTGTGAATCAGGAGATATATTAATTACTGATACTATGCTACCAAAAGCTGAGACAGGAGATCTACTTGCAATAATGTCTACAGGAGCATATGGATTTTCTATGGCAAGTAGCTATAATAAGATTCAAAAGCCAGCAGTGGTAATGGTTAAGGAAGGTACTTCAAGATTGGCAGTTAAGAGGGAAAGTTATGAAGACCTTATAAGAAATGAGCTAGTTTAAGATATAAAAATATATTAAAAAGGTGTAGAGAATCTACATCTTTTTTTCTTTTATTTTAAGAAAAAAAATCTTAAAATCATCTTGAAAACTATTCTGAATTTATGTTCAAATCAGATTTAAGTGTAAAATGGAGTAAACAAAGGAGAGTATTAGTTAAAAACAGAAGAGTAACTCTTATAAGGGGTAGATAAGAAAAAATTCAAGATGCAGTATGTTATGCTATATATAGGAATTCGGAATAACTGTAATAAATACAGTTAGTATGAAGGGACGGGATATAGTGATAAAAATAAAAAATGTAACAAAAAAGATTGGATCTCGAGTTATATTAGATAATATTAATTTGGATATAGAAAGAGGTTCATTTGTAGTTTTAATCGGTCCAAGTGGATGTGGAAAAACTACTACATTAAAAATGATTAATAAGTTGATTAAACCTACTAGTGGAGATATCTTTATTGATGATAAGGCTATTTCAAAAGAGGATACCATACAGTTAAGGAGAAGGATAGGTTATGTAATTCAAAATACAGGACTTTTTCCACATCTAACAATTAGAGAGAATATAGAATTAATTCCAAAGTTGAAAAAAGAAAACTTAGAAGAGATTCAAAAGAAAACAATAGACTTATTAGGAATGGTAGGATTAGATCCAGAAGAATATCTTGATAAGTATCCATCACAATTAAGTGGAGGACAGCAACAAAGAGTTGGAGTTGCAAGAGCCTTTGCAACAGATTCTGAAATCATATTAATGGACGAGCCTTTTAGCGCTTTAGATCCAATTACAAGAAACTCTCTTCAAGAAGAACTATTCACACTTCAACAAGATCTAAAAAAGACTATCATATTCGTAACTCATGATATGGATGAGGCTATAAAGCTAGCTGATAAGATATGTATCATGGATGGAGGTAAGGTAGCACAGTACGATACTCCAGAAAATATCTTGAAAAATCCAGCCAATGATTTCATAAAAGATTTTATAGGAACTAAGAAAATATGGGATACACCTGAGTACATAAAGGCGAAGGATATTATGATAAAAGACCCAGTTCGTGTATCACCTTCTAGAAATATATTACAGGCAATAGAAATGATGAAGTCAAATAAAGTTGATAGTTTATTAGTTGTAGACAAAGATAATACCTTAATAGGACTAGCAACCTTAAAAGAAATAAGAAGAAGCATCCCATTAGATACAAAACTTAGAGATGTAATGGAAGAAGATATTGTATCAGTTAATGAAGAAGATAACCTAGTGGATATATTGTCTCTTATCAATGAACATTCATATGGGTATTTACCTGTAGTAAATGAAAATAAAAAGCTAACAGGCCTTGTAACTAGAAGTAGTTTAATCTCAGTACTTAGTGAACAGTACTTAGAAGAGGAGGTCATAGATAATGAGTAATTTTATATCATTTATATTTGAAAGAAAAGAGCAAATATTATCATTATTGATGGATCACATGTTACTTACTGTGGTTGCCATAATATTTGCTATTATTATAGGAATTCCATTAGGAATATTAATTAGTAACGTAAAGACTTTAAGAAAGCCTATATTAGGGTTAATTAATTTACTTCAAGCAGTACCATCAATGGCATTGTTAGGTTTATTAATACCTATACTTGGAATAGGAAGTCTACCAGCTGTTACTATGGTTGTTATGTATTCGCTATTACCAATAGTTAAGAATACTTTTACAGCCTTAACTAATATTGATGAAAATATATTAGAAGCAGCTAGAGGAATGGGATTAACTAACTCACAAACAATGCTAAAAATAAAGCTACCAATGTCACTACCAGTAATAATGTCAGGTGTTAGAATATCTGCAGTTACTGCTGTTGGACTGATGACCTTAGCAGCATTTATAGGAGCCGGAGGTTTAGGGTACTTAGTATTCTCAGGAGTACAAACTGTAAATAATAATATGATATTAGCTGGAGCAATTCCAGCATGTCTATTAGCATTAGTAATAGATTTTATCTTTAGTAAAATTGAGATTGCTGTTACGCCTAAGGGATTAGATACAAGTAATAAAAAAGGAAATTCAATAGTTCTTAAAGTTATTGGGGCAGTATTAGCTGTGATTTTAATATTTACTGGGATATCAAAAATAATAGACAGCAATAAAGAATCAATAGTAATAGCTTCAAAAAATTATACAGAACAACTTATACTTGGGAATATGATTGCAGATTTATTAGAAGATAAAACTGATTTTAATATAGAAAGAAAGCTTAATCTTGGCGGAAGTTCAGTAGTAGCATCTGCAATAGAAAGTGGAGAGGTAGATTTGTATGTAGATTATACAGGTACACTACTCCTTAATATTCTAAATGAGCCATTAATTAAAGATAAGGATGAAGCTTATAAAAGAAGTAAGGAATTAATGGAAGAGAGATACAAGGTAACTTTATTAGAACCCTTAGGATTTAATAATACTTATACTATTGCAACTAGAAAAGATATTGCAGAAAAGTATGGCCTAAGTAAAATTTCAGACTTAAATAAATATAATGGAGAGTTTACAATGAGTCCAACTATGGAATTCCAGAATAGAGATGATGGACTTCCAGGCTTAACAGAAGTATATGGAACTAAGTATAAGGCTGTTAAAGCAATGGATGGAAGTTTACGTTACTCAGCCTTAGAAAATGATGACTCTCAGCTTATAGATGCCTTCTCAACAGAAGGATTACTAAAAGCTTTTGATTTAAAAGTATTAGAGGATGACAAGAATTTCTTCCCACCATATAATGCAATACCAGTTATTAGAATGGAAACATTAGAAAAATATCCAGAGATAGATGATGTATTATCCTTACTATATGGAAGACTTACAGAAGAAATAATGATTGATCTTAATTATAAGGTAGATAAATTAAGTATGAGCCCAGAGGATGTGGCAAGGGATTATTTAATTTCAGAAGGATTAATTGAAAAATAGAAATTTATATAATAATGAAGCTAAGGTAATAATATTAGGGCCTTAGCTTCATTATATTTATGTTATAAATTTATTTAATCTATATCATATATTTTAGTAGTTAAAAATAAACATATTAAATCTATATGAAAAAATAAAAATTACTAGTTATAGAAAGAGTTAAGTATGTTATACTTAGTATGTATCTTTATATGAAAGAGAGGCTATAAGAAATATGAAAGAAATCTATATTGTTGATAGAATTGAAGGGGAATATGTGGTGCTAGAAGCTCCTAATGGGGATATTCTAAATATAGAAAAAGCACTTGTAGCTATTGGGGTAAATGAAGGAGATTGTTTAATAAAAGAAGCTAACTACTTTAAAATAGATAAAGAAGAGACAATTAAAAGAAAAGAGAGTATTTCGACTATGATGAAAGGAATGTGGGCGGATTAATGAATGAAAAAGAGCAAGAATTTAATGAGGAAATTGTAGAAATAGAAGATGTAACAAGTGAAGAAGATAATAGTGAAGGTTTAAGCGATGAAACTTTAGTTAGTACGGGGGAAACTAAAGTTAAAAAGAAACAAAATATTTTTTTTGAATGGGTATTACCAATAGCCCTAGCTTTTGCTATAGCTCTACTAATTAAACAATTTTTAATCTTTAAGGTATACATTCCATCAGGGTCAATGATTCCGACTTTAAATGAGGGGGACCATTTATTTGTAAGTAGAGTGTATAATCTTGACAATATAAAACGTGGTGATATACTTGTGTTTTATTCAGAAGAGCTAAATGATACACTTATTAAAAGAGTGATAGGATTACCAGGGGATAATATAGAAATTAAAGATGGTAAGGTATCAGTAAATGGGGAAGAAATAAATCAAGACTATGTTAAAAATGAAGATCAATCCTATGGGGAATTTAATGTACCAGAAGGAAAGTATTTCTTCTTAGGAGATAATAGACCAATTTCATTTGACTCAAGAAAATGGAACAATCCATATATAGATGGAAAAGATATTAAGGCAAAAGCTCAAATAAAGGTATATCCATTTAGTGATTTTGGCAGCATTAAATGATAAAAAGTTATACAGACGGAAGAGGTGGATATAATGGAACAGAAAGATCCTAAAAAAAGTAAATCATCCTTTTGGACCTATTTTCTAATAGTATTTGCAATATTATTAATGGTCACATATGCAAAGGATTCATATTTAAATAAAGAAATAATGTATTCTAAGTTTTTAAGTATGGTAGAGAATAAAGAAATATCAAAGTTAGTAATAGCAAATGATAATATTTTAATTACACCAAAAGAAGGAACTGAATACGAAGGTAAAATATTATATACTGCAAATTTACATGATGATAAATTAATTCAAGAGCTTAAAGAATCGAAGGAAATAGAATTTGTTGGTAAGAATCCTAAAGAATCAATTATTATGAATTTTCTAATGAGTATAGGATTACCATTAGTACTATTCTTCTTCATGTGGAAGTTCTTATTTTCCAAGATGTCAGGAAAGATTGGCGGAGGAATGGGTTCTATAGGTAAGAATAATGCTAAGGTTTATGTAGAAAATGAAATAGGCATTACATTTAAAGATGTAGCAGGGCAAGAAGAGGCAAAAGAATCTCTTGAAGAAGTAATTGATTTCCTAAACTGTCCAGCTAAGTATACAGAAATTGGTGCTAAGTTACCTAAGGGAGCACTTCTAGTAGGACCTCCAGGTACAGGTAAAACACTTATTGCAAAGGCAGTTGCCGGAGAAGCTAAGGTTCCTTTCTTCTCACTATCAGGATCAAGCTTTGTAGAAATGTTTGTAGGTGTTGGAGCATCAAGGGTTAGAGAGTTATTTAAAGATGCAGAGCAAAAAGCTCCTTGTATAATCTTTATAGATGAAATAGATGCAATTGGTAAAAGCAGAGATAGCCAACTTCAAGGTAATGATGAGAGAGAGCAAACATTAAATCAATTATTATCTGAAATGGATGGATTTGATTCATCTAAGGGGATAGTTATTTTGGCAGCAACTAATAGACCAGAAATCTTAGATAAAGCCCTATTAAGGCCAGGTAGGTTTGATAGAAGAATTATAGTTGATAGACCTGACTTTATAGGAAGAGAAGCTATACTTAGAGTTCATGCTAAGAGTGTATGCTTAGATGCAGAAGTTGATTTGAAAGAAATAGCTAAGGGAACTCCTGGTGCAGTAGGAGCAGATCTTGCAAATATTATAAATGAAGGTGCTTTAAGAGCTGTTAAGCATGGCAGGAAACAAGTATTACAAGAAGATTTAAGAGAAGCAGTAGAAGTAATTATTGCTGGTAAAGAAAAGAAGGATAGAATTCTTTCAGATAAAGAAAAGAGAGCTGTTGCATTCCATGAGGTTGGACACGCACTTGTGGCTGCCTTATTAGAAGGAACAGATCCAGTTCATAAAATAACAATAGTACCTAGAACTATGGGGGCACTAGGATATACAATGCAGCTTCCAGAAGAAGAAAAATACTTAGTATCTAAAGAAGAGCTTATGAACCAAATAACAGTAATGCTTGGTGGTAGATCGGCTGAGGAAGAAGTATTTAACTTAGTATCAACAGGCGCTTCTAATGACATAGAAAGAGCTACTCAAAGTGCTAGAAGTATGATTACTATGTATGGTATGAGTGAAAGATTTGATATGATGGGCTTAGAATCTATGCAGAATAGATACTTAGATGGTAGAGCAGTAAGAAATTGTAGTGAACAAACTTCAACTTTAATTGATGAAGAGATACTAAAGGTTATTAAAGAAGCTCATAATAAGGCTAGAACTTTATTAAGAGAAAATAGAGACTTATTAGATAAAATATCTGAACTTCTTCTTGAAAAGGAAACATTATTTGGTGATGAATTTATGGATATAGTTTGTGAGAAGTATCCTGAGCTTAAAAAGAAGGAAAAGAAAGATTTTGATGAATTAGCAATAACTGAAGAGAGTGTTGAGCTAATAGAAGAAATCAAAACTAAGGAAGTAAATGAAGAAAGTGCAGAAACAGTAGAAATTGAAAAATAATATATAAGCATAGCTCTTTTTAGAGCTATGCTTTGTCACTTAACAGGAGGTGCTATTTTGAATAAAGATTTAGAATTTTTAATGGAAGAAGGTAAACTAGAGGATACCATAAAAATATTAAATGATGAAATACTTAACTATGTAGGTAAAAGAAAATATATAACAGATTATATTATTGATTATAGAAAGAAGTTTATCGAAGAATATAGAGATGATGAGGATAAGGTTATAGACTATTTTGACCATGAGAATTATGTAAAGGAAGAAGCTTTTAGAACTATAGATAAAAGACTTAAGGAATTTACAATACTAAAAGAATCTCCATACTTTGGGAAAATAACATTTACTGAGGAAGATGAAGGGGCGGAGGAGTTATATATAGGTAGATTTGGTTTGACTCCAGAAGAAACCTATGAGCCAATAATAGTAGATTGGAGAGCACCAGTTGCATCTTTATTTTATAAAGGAACTTTAGGTGAATCTACTTATACATCTCCAAATGGAGAAATAGGTGCAAATTTACTAGGTAGAAGACAGTTAATTGTTAAGAAGGGTGAATTGAAGGGGATATTCGATTCTGCTATAGACGTAAAGGATGAAATTCTTCAAATGGTTTTAACATCTAATTCTGGAGAGAAGTTAAAAGATATAGTAATGACTATTCAAGAAGAGCAAGATGAGATAATTAGAGCACCAAAGGAAAAGGTAGTTGTAGTTAATGGAGTTGCAGGGTCAGGAAAGACTACAATAGCCCTGCATAGAGTTTCATACCTTCTATATAATCATAGAAAGCAATTTGGAGATAAGGTTTTAATACTAGGTCCAAATGATATATTTATGGATTATATTGCACAAGTTCTACCTACCCTAGGTGAAGGTGGAGTTAATCAAATGACATTCCAAAATTTTGCTATATCAGAAATAGGATTAGATGAGCCAGTAAAAGGTTTTTCTGAATATATAGATGAGGCAATGAGTGGAAATGAGGAAGCATTAGAGGAATATAAATATAAGAGTTCTAATAAGTTTGCTGAATTCTTAGAAGAAACTACAGATAAGATGAATGATGATTATTTTGAAGTTAAGCCTGTAATATTCTTTGATGAAGAAATAGTCGGGATAAATGAGATAAAAGAACTATTCACTAAGCATTACGGGTATATGCCTTTATTTAGACGTAGTGAAAAAATAAAGAGAATATTAATATCTAAAATAAAGGATAAGAGAGATGAACTTGTAAGAGAGTTAAATACTGAAATAAGTGAAAAGTTAAAGTCTTTATCCGAGGATGAATTAGAAATAGAAAAAAGCAATATAGAATTTAGAAGAAGGATAAGAGTAAGAGAAATAGTAAGAGGGGTTATGAATGCAAGAGATGAACTAGATAAGTGGATTAACCATGAAGATACTGTTTCATTGTATAAGAAAATAACAAATACTAAAGCCTTAGGTTATATGGATCTTGCAGGAATACTATACTTAATGGTAAAGCTTGATGGTAAGAAGTGCAAGAGTGAAATAAAGCATATTGTAATAGATGAAGCTCAAGACTATAATATGACTCAATTTAAATTGATAAAAGAGCTTACAGGTTGTAAGAGTTATACTATAGTTGGGGATAGTAATCAAAGGTTAATTACTACAGATGAGAAACCAGCAATGTTATCATTAAATGAAGTCTTTGGTAAAGATGTGGAGGCCTTTAGTTTACTAAAAAGTTATAGATCAACTCAAGAGATTATGGAATATGCCAGCCAATTCTTAGATGAGGATAAGATAATACCTTTAGTAAGATCAGGTGAGCCTGTCTTAGAGGAAGAAACTACTTCTATAGAGGATACAGTTGAGACAATAACTTCAATAATCGAGGATTATGAAGAAGAAGGCCTAGAAAGTATTGCAATAATAACAAAAGATAAAGAAAACTTAAGTAAGATATCTAACTTACTTAAGGAAAAGACTAAGGTACTTACTTTTGATAGAGAAGATATGTTATACAAGGGTGGAAATGTATTACTGCCAGCTTATTATGCAAAAGGATTAGAATTTGATGGAGTTATTTTATTAGATAATTTCGAAAACACACCTAATCTTGTTAAGTATATAATGTGTACAAGAGCCCTTCATAGGCTATCTATAATAAAGACTAAATAGTAGTGAGTAAAGAAAAATGAGCTTGTGTGATATACACAAGCTCATTTTATTAAATATATTTACTTATTTTAGCTAAGGTTTCATCATATAAAGAATCAACAAGGTTAAAATTCATGGAATCAATATAATAAGATTCAAGATCGTCATGAAGTATATGAGCATTGGTTATACAGGATAAAGCTTTATTAACAAGAGAATCAAATTGAGATTTATCAAATTCAATTTCACTAACCTTTGAGTTGAGAGTAGTTTTATTACATAAATTCTTCATATCATATTCAATTCCATTATAGTTTAATCTACTTATTTCATTTGAGGTGAATACACCTGTAGATATCTCAGGTATAAGGATATTTTCAATTCGTTCAGGGATAAATGGGTCATGTAAGTACTCTACAAAATAGCCATTCTTTTGTGCCTCTGAACCTAAGGCTTTTAGAACATCGCTTTTACCAAGTCCAGGACCGCCTTTTAGTACATATAGGCTATCAATATTAGAAGATAGCTCCATATTATATGTGATAACACCATTAGGGGTAAAAGCAGTACTAAATAGATGACGATCACTACCGAAACCAGCCTTTGCTGAAGTTAAAATTTTTGAGTTAAGTTCGCTAATCAATGAATTTAATTTATAAGGGTTTAAAGATTCACTATTTAAAGAACTCCAATCTTCATGAACCCCCTTTGCAGCTCCTAAAAATTTATAAGCTCTTTTAAAGTTTTTACCTATCTCTTTATTTATGGTGATAATTTCTTTTTTATTCTTTGCCAAAGAATCTGCATCTAAGGCAACACCTAAATTTAAAATTTCATCTACAGCACCAGGGCTAATAGGGTCAACAACATGGGGAGAGGTACCGTCAAGTAGAGCCACTTTAAGTTCTTTTATAACAATACCATCAAGGGATTCGTTATCAGAAGAGCAATGGTGATGTTCAATGGAATAGCCTAAGTCACTAAAATGAGAGCTTACTTTCTTCATGAAAGAAGATTTTCCTGTGCCGGGACCTCCTTTAAGGCAAATTATTCTATTTGCATCTTCTTGGGATAAAATATACCTATAAAAAGAATAAAATCCTTTAGTGGTATTACCTCCAGGGAATAAATGTCTTAGGTTAGAATTATTCATTTTAATCAGCTCCTATATTCAAACTAGTATATTATATGTAAATTTTATAAATGGTGATATGAAAAAATATGAATATATGCATGAGTATTATGCATAAAGTATACAGAAGAGGAGTAAAGAAATGATGAAAAACTACTGAAAATACGCTATTAAGTTACAATAAATTTAATGGAAGTGGAAAAACTTTAAAAAATGTAGAAAAAGGTGTTGCATAAATATAACTGTATGATGTATAATTATGCTATAGTAAAGAAAAGGAAAGCTTTAGGAAGAAAAAAGGGGGATATATATAATGAAAAAAGGATTATTAAAAAAGATATTTGCAGTAGCTATGATTGGGGTTATGTCACTTTCTTTAATGGCATGTGGTAATAAGGAAGAAGAGGACATGCTATCAAAGATAAAAAAGGATGGAAAGATTACAGTTGGTATGAGTATAGATTATGCTCCATATGAATTCTATGTTATGGAAAATGGAGAAAAGAAGATGACAGGCTTAGACATAGAAGTAGTTAAGGAAATAGCTAAAGATCTTGGGGTAGATTATAAGATTGAAGAAATGGAATTTGCTACAATTTGTGAATCAGTTAAGAATGGTATGATAAATATAGGTGTATCTGGTTTAACACCAACTGACGAAAGAAAAGAAATTATAGATTTCTCAGATTCTTACTTAGCAGCAGAACAAGGGATATTAATAAATAAGAAGGATGCTGGTAAGATAAAAAGCTTAAAGGACTTAAAGGGATTAAAAGTTGGAGCTCAAAATGGTTCTATACAAGCACAAATTGCTGAAGGAATTGAAGGTGGAGCAGATTTAAAATTCCTTGCAGAAGTACCAACACTAATTCAAGATTTAAGAGCTGGAAATTTAGATGCAGTTATTGTTGAATTACCAGTTGCAGATATACAAGCAGTAGTTAATACAGAATTAGCAGTAGCTGAAGAAAAGGTTGAATACGAAGAAGGTGGAAATGCTATTGGAGTTCCAAAGGGACAAGAAGCATTATTAAAAGAAATTAATAAGACATTAAAGAGATTACAAGATGAAGGAAAGATAGATCAATACTATAAAGATGCAGTAAATAAGAGTAAAGATGAAGTTACTGCTGAATAGTAGAATTAGAAGGAGTCTCTTATAACTTTAAGAGACTCTTTACTTTGATAATAGGGAGGAAACCATGAATAATTTAAGTTTTAAATTTTTAGAAAAATATTATCCTGTTTTTATCGAGGGGATAAAGTGGACACTATTAGTATCATTTTTAACTGTATGTTTAGGTGTATTAATAGGATCAATTCTATGCTGGATGAAGAAGTCTAAAATATCAATATTTAAAGTTCCAGTATTTAAGATGATTGCAGTTGCATACATAGAATTAATAAGGGGAACTCCACTATTATTACAAATATTTATAGTATACTTTGGACTTAATAGCTTTGGAATAAAGTTAGATGCTTTAGTTTCTTGTATAATTGCATTATCTATAAATTCATCTGCCTATGTGGCAGAAATAATTAGAGGTGGAATTGATTCTGTTGATAAGGGGCAAATGGAAGCAGCAAGAAGTTTAGGTATGAATGAAATGATGGCTATGAAGAATATCATAGTTCCTCAAGCAATAAAAACAATATTACCAGCTATAGGTAATGAATTTGTTGCAGTAATAAAAGAATCATCAATGGCTTCTACTATAGGTGTAGCAGAGATAATGTATGGCGCTAAGCTTGTAACAGGGGCAACATATAGAAGTTTCGAGCCTTTAATAGTAGCAGCAGTTTGTTATTTCATACTTACATTTTCATTAGGTAGATTAATGGCATATTTAGAAAGGAGGTTGAGAGCAAGTGATTCACGTTAATAATTTGCATAAGAGCTTTGGAAAAAATGATGTATTAAAGGGAATAGATGAACACATAAAAAAAGGAGAAGTGGTGGTTGTAATAGGGCCATCAGGATCTGGTAAATCAACTTTTTTAAGATGTCTTAACCTATTAGAAGAGCCAACATCAGGTGAGATAATATTTGAAGGTAATAATATTACTGATAAGAAAATGGATATAAATAAACTTAGAGAGAAGATGGGGATGGTATTCCAACAATTCAACCTTTTTCCACACAAGTCAGTAATAGATAATATAACTCTTGCCCCAATAAAAGTTAAGGGAATGAAGCAAGAAAATGCAAAGGCTAAGGCAATGGATCTATTAAAGATGGTAGGGTTAGTTGAAAAGGCAGATGCATATCCTGCCTCATTATCAGGAGGGCAGAAGCAAAGAATAGCAATAGCTAGAGCACTTGCTATGGAACCAGATGTAATGTTGTTCGATGAACCAACATCTGCCTTAGACCCAGAAATGGTTGGAGAAGTTTTAAGTGTAATGAAAGATCTTGCAAAGGGTGGAATGACCATGGTAGTTGTTACACATGAAATGGGATTTGCAAAGGAAGTTGGAGATAGAATTCTATTTATGGATGGTGGGAAAATTGTTGAGCAAGGAGCCCCAAGTGAATTGTTTAATAATCCTAAAAATTCTAGAACAATAGATTTTTTATCAAAGGTACTTTAATAGAAATAAAAAAAATCTAACGCAATTTAGAAGCGTTAGATTTTTTGTTTTATTAGTAAATTAAGTTGCTAGCGCCACCGATTAACGCAGCAACTATGATAAAGATTAAGATTAGTAAAATAGCGTATATAACAACTATAACAATAACTGGAATCCAGTTGATTCCACCGTTGGCACGTAAT
The DNA here is from genome assembly GCF_051590805.1 of Clostridium zhoujianii. Lineage (NCBI taxonomy): Bacteria > Bacillati > Bacillota > Clostridia > Eubacteriales > Clostridiaceae > Clostridium > Clostridium zhoujianii. The sequence continues at coordinate 54,455 of NZ_JBPUTF010000005.1, read as the reverse complement.
CTTCTACTTAAATCCTCTTTGCTCATGTTTGGAATTGCATTTTTAATTCCAGTAATCTTTTTTATACAATTCTTAATATATAATTGATTAGCCAATAGACCAGAGCCAATCATAACAGCTAAAGAGATTAAAGAGTTTAGACCACTTAAATCAAATATTACTGAGGTAAATATACTTGAAAGAATTGATATACCAAATATAATACCAGCTATACCATACATTTTTCTATAGGCAAACCATATAAGGCCAAAGAAGAATGCCGGCCAGTTCCAAGAAATAAATTTATCATTTTCTTGATATCTAGTCCATTTCTCCATATAGAACTCAGTTTTCTTATCTCCAATAAAATCCATCATTTCATTTGGAGTAACACCATACATATCTGCATATTCATCAGTGCTTGAAGTAGATGAATATTCGTCATATCCATAGGAATTGATTTCTTGAGGTTGATACTGATTAGTATTACTATAATTTGTATTTGTTTCTGAATTATTAGTTGCATTAGATGGACAAGATGGATTAGTACAAACACTATTTAAATTTAACTCTTGTCCGCATTTTGAGCAAAACATTATAAATTCCCCCTTATAGTTTAATATAATTATAACAAGATAATTATATTATAAAAATAGAAAAAAATGTATTATATTTTTATAAAAGTAAAAACTTATTTAAATAAGAAAATGGACTGTATCGGATTGGGCTAGTACTGCTTAGTATTATTGTGATTTGTATTTGATTCTGAATTAGTTTAAGTAATAAAAAAGGAAGCTAAGCTTCCTTTTAATTTATTTTAGATATATTATATTTGTTACAAATTTATAAAATTACAATTACTTTATAAATAGTCATTATCAATAGTAATAATACAATCATAATCAGGATGAATGTGCTTAACAGAATTGATAATATCTTTTTTTAACTCATCTTCACTCATTACTTTTTTTAGAGTTCCAGAGTGAACGACAACATCAAATATAAGATTTTTGTTATCACCCTCACCAACTACTCTAAAGTCATGCATGGATCTAATTAGTGGATTATACTTAATTATCTTATTAACTTCATTAAATGTATCTTTGATTTCATCACTAGTCACACAGATTGGATCCATATGAATAACAAGATATAAATTAAGTTTATCAGAGATTTCCCTTTCAGCATCGTCTATTACTTCGTGAATCTTAATTATAGATATATCTGCCGGAATTTCTGCATGAATGGAAGCCATACATCTTCCAGGGCCATAGTTATGAATAATGAGATCATGAACACCAGTTATATATTCATAGCTTAAGACCATTCTTTTAATTTCTTTAACTAATTCCGGATCAGGTGCTTCTCCTAAAAGAGGATTAATAGTTTCTTTTACCAAAGAAAATCCAGAATAAACTATAAATAATGCAACTAATATACCGAAGTACCCATCAATAGGAAAGTCAGTGAAATTTGAAGCAAGGAATGATATAGCTACACATGATGAAGTAAATACATCACCTAAAGCATCTACAGAAGATGCCTTCAAAGCAGAAGAATCTATTTTGTTGCCTACAAATTTATTGAATTTTGATAGCCAAAGTTTTAAGGCTATTGAAATAACTAATAGTATAAAAGGAATAGTTTCGAATTTTATACCAACAGGGTTTAGAATTCTTTCAAAAGAAGATTTTACAAATTGAAAACCTACCAGCATAACCATAAAGGCAACAATTAGAGCAGATACATATTCCATTCTTCCGTGGCCAAAAGGATGTTCAGCATCTGCAGGTTTATCAGCCATCTTAAAACCAATAATAGTTATTACAGATGACGCGGCATCTGATAGATTATTAAAGGCATCAGCCATAACAGCTATACTTGAAGCTAATAAACCTACAGATAATTTAATTAAAAAAAGGACTAGGTTTACAATGATACCAATGATGCCACCAAGCATTCCATAGGAACTTCTGACTTTATCATTTTTCACATCATTATTATTTTTAACGAAAGTATTAACTAAAAATTTTGATAGCAATAATAAACACTCCATTCATAAAATTAGTAATTATATATTATTCTATATTACCACAAAAGAAGAATCAATTAACTTATAAAGAATTAGAAAATTTTTACTAAAATACCTCTTTCATATGATATAATTTAATATGTAAAAGATTGTAGTAAAAGGAGTGAGGATTATGACTAAGGTAATGAAGGAAGTAAACGGAATAAGTATTACTAAAAATTTAATAGGTATTAACTATACTAAAGGAATATTCATTAAGCCTAAGTACATAGTGGTTCATGATATTGTAGATGAAAGATTTACTACAATGAGGGAATATAGAAATTATATAGCTAGGGATAGTGGAGCTAAGGTTTCAACTCATTATTTAGTTGGAGCAAGAGCAATTATAAAAATTTTAGAGGATGATTGGAGAGGATGGCATGTTGGAGATGGGCCATCTAAGGAAATTACAAACTCAAATAGTATTGCAGTTGCAATGTTTGTAAGAGATAGAAAGGATGTAGCTAGAACCGTTCAAAATACAGTTGAGTTAATAAATTCATTAAGAGAAAAGTATGATATAAGCATAAAGAATGTAAAAAGGCATTATGATGTTACAGGAAAGCGTTGTCCTAAGTTATTAATGGAAAATGAGGTTTGGAGTAGATTCCAATTAGCTTTGAAGGGGATTTATCAAGAATTAATTCCTAGAGGAAGAGGTAAAATTATTGGAGTGCTTTCATCATTAAATTTAAAGAAAGAACCAAAAGATGACTCAGAAGTAATAGGAAAGATTAAATCTGAGGATAGTTTTTATATATATGCAGAATTTGGAGGATGGGTAAAAACAACCTATGAAACAGAGGAAAAGATTGTAGTTGGTTACTTAAGTAAGGATTATGTTGAGCTTTTGCCACTTGAGGATAAGAAAAAGGATAAAGATCAAACTATAGTTGAAAAAGAAATAGATGAGATAGAGGCTTTGGATCAAATTAGAAAGTTATATAAAAAGCCTAGTGAGACATATAATGCAGTGGCAGAATTAGAGAAATTGATAGCAAGTGAAGAGAAAAAAGTTGAAGGAATAATTACTAAGGCAAAAGTTGAAACTAATGTTGATAAGCCAGTATATTCACCTATTGAAAGAAGAGAGATGAATAATGATGGTGTTGTTGTAAATGTAGATACAAATCTAGGTGTTAGAAGGGGTCCAGGTGAAGAGCATTTTGTAATAGGATACTTATTAGCAGCTCAAAAAGTTAAGGTTACTCAAGAGATAGGAGATTGGTATAAAATAATATATCAAAGTAGCATTGGCAGAAGAATAGGCTTTATAGAAAAAACATTTATTAAGTTGATTTGATTATGATAGAGTATTAATATTAGACTAAAGACAAATTAGAGGAGTGTAGGTCATGGAAAAAGAATTAGCAAAAGAATTAATAGATTTTATTAGTAAAAGCCCAAGTCAATATCATGGAGCTAATACTGTTAAAGTAATGTTGGATAAAGAAGGTTTTAAAGAGCTTAAAGAAAGCGAAAAATGGAAGCTTGCTAAAGGTGGCAAGTACTATGTAATGAAAAATGAATCAGCTGTTATTGCTTTTGAAATAGGTCAAGGTGAATTAGAGGAAGATGGGTTTAGATTAATTGGGGCTCATACAGATTCCCCAACTTTCAAAATAAAACCTAATGCAGAAATGAAAACAGAAAATCATTATGTTAAATTAAACACAGAAGTGTATGGAGGACCAATTCTAAGTACTTGGTTTGACAGACCTTTATCTATTGCAGGAAGAGTTGCAATAAAAGGAGCTTCTCCAATAAAACCAGAAGTGAAATTAGTTAATATAGATAAACCATTATTAATAATACCTAATCTTGCCATACACATGAATAGAAATGTTAATGAGGGCTATGCATATAACAAACAAAAAGATACACTTCCATTATTAGGATTTGTAAATGAAAGGTTTGAAAAGGAAGGGTATTTAATTAACTTAATAAGTGATACATTGGGAGTAAGCAAGGAAGAAATAATAGATTTTGATTTATTCTTATATGAGTATGAAAAAGGATGCTTATTAGGAATGGATGAAGAATTTATATCATCATCAAGACTAGATGATTTATGGATGGTTTTTGCAGGAATAAAGGCATTAATAGATAGCAAGGAGAGCAAATCAACAAAGGTTATGGTTTGCATTGATAATGAGGAAATAGGAAGTTTAACTGCACAAGGAGCAAATTCAGCTTTACTTAAAACTTTATTAGAGAGAGTAGCATTGGCTTTAGGTAAAGATAAGGAAGACTTCTTTAGAGCATTATCTAATTCAATTATGGTATCAGCAGACTTAGCTCATGCAGTTCACCCAAATCAAAGTGAAAAGCATGATCCTGTTAATAAACCATTATTAGGTGAAGGGCCAGTTATAAAGATAGCAGCATCGGGAAGTTACTCTACAGATAGTTATTCATCTGCAATATTCCAAAGCATTTGTAATTCTGCAGGAGTACCATTCCAAAAGTTTGTTAATAGATCAGATGTAAGAGGTGGAACAACAATAGGACCTATGTCAGCGGCAGATTTATGCATACCTGTAGTTGATATGGGAGCTCCACTTATTGGGATGCATTCAGTTAGGGAGCTAGCAGCTGTTAAGGATAATACTTACACAGTTAAGGCATTTACTGAGTTCTATAATATTTAAATATGTTAGGGCTAAGAAAAATAATATAATTCTTAGCCCTATTAAAATGTTTTTAAGTGTGACTCGATGCAATAAGAGTTGATTTAGGAAGTAGGAGATAACCATGGAGAAAAAGAATAATTATAAATTTATATTATATGTAGGGAATTTGTTATTCTTATTATGTCTGTTTATTTTAGATAATAAGTTTATGATTAACCATCTATTTGCAGCAATATTTTTCAGTTTTATATTCTTCCTTTTTAAGGAGGAGAGTTTAAAAAAACATATATATTTAGCAGTTATACTTACCAGTATAATGGGAGCAGCTTTAAAGGTACCATTAGGAGACAATAAAATATTATCTCAATTAAATGTTTACTATATCTATATATTTATTTATTATATAGTTTTATTTATTGATATATATAATAAAAGAGTAAAGGTAAGGGTGACAAGCTTTACAAGGAAGCCAATTATATTGCTTGGACTAGCCTTTATTATTTATGTTTACATATCTATTTTCTGGGCCGGAAACAAAGTTATGGCTATAAAAGAACTTGTATCATACACTGCAATATTTGCATTATCTGTAATCGTAATAATTGAAAATTTAACAGCAAAAGATAGGCGTATAACTTACAAAATTTTATTTTATGTAAGTTTGGGAATATTAGTATATAGTACTATTAAGATAGTGACTGGAATGGCTATAGAACCACGTACAATGTATACAGACTATGAATATTTTTCAGATCCTGCATATATGTATACTAAAAGAATTCCTGTTGTTTTTTATTATAATCCAAATGATTATGCATTGGTTTTATCAATAATATTAGCGAATCTTTTTGTAAGTATTGTAAGGAATAAGAACAGTAATAGAAAAGCAATATTATTATTTGTTATGTTTATAGTAGGACAAATAAATTTAATATTCACGTCCTCAAGAACAGCCTGGATTGGGATTATTATCTCCTGTGTAATAACTTCAGTTTTATATATAGTAAGGAGGAAAATGAATTTACTAAAAAGATCAGGAATGTTGATAGCCTGTATTGGGATTGTCTTTGTAGTACTATATAATTGTCCATTTACAGAAATATACTTCGGAAAGATAAAGAAAGTAGATGTAGAACAAAGTTTAAGTAATAAGGAAAATTACATTGTTACAATAAATGAGTCACTATCATCGAAGAACATTAATGAAGAAGAGCAAAAAAGTCATTTTAGTGGAATAGTAGGGGGGCAAAGTTCAGATAGGACTAGGTTAAATTTAATTATTAATTCATTTAACTACGTATTTAAGGAGGGAAATTTCCTTGGAGCTGGTGTAGGGAATATTAATGTATATAATGAAGAGATGAATAATACAGGTAGTACACATGATCCACATAATTTATGGGCAGAAATACTTGGGGATTTTGGAGTTCCAGGATTTATCTTATTTATAGCAATATATATATATTGCTTTATAAAAAGTATGAAGATGAAAGATGGGGTGCTTAGTGATAGGAACGTCATATCTATAGTAGCAATGGCTATGTTAGTCTTTGGGCCAAGTAGCGTTGTTCCAATTGCGCCATTCTGGATGTTTTTATCATTGATCATATCAACTACACTTGATAAGTCACTATTGAATGTTAATTAAGGTAGATATCTAATTTAAGAAAAAGAAGTGTGTATTTCCTTATTATTGACATATAAGTGGTAAAAGAATATACTTAAAATGTTTTAAAAAAAGTAGAAAGAGGTAATTTTATGGAATTAACTAAAGGCAAGGTTCTAAAAGATCTTATATTAAATATATTAGGGTCATTTGTGCTAACAGGAACTTTACAGCTTATTATATATCCTCTATTAGGCTATAAAATGTCACAGGAGGAATATGGAAGATTATTAACTCTTATAGGTATGTCAAATGCGATAGGCGGAATTTTAGGTAATTCATTAAATAATATAAAGTTACTACATCAAAATGATTATGAAGAAAATGACTTAAAGGATTTTGGGATATTAATCAAAAATATGGTGATAGCTACAGTTATATTGACTGCAGGTGTTGTAATTTTATACAAAGATCAAATAAGCTTAATAAATGCAATTATTTTAATATTTGCAACAGTATTCATAGTACTTCGTTGTTATATATCGGTTTATTATAGAATTAGATTAGATTATTTAGCAATGTTAAAGCAAGTAGTAGCAACTGTTATTGGCTATGTAGTAGGAATAGCTATATTCTTTATTATTCCATTATGGCCAATAGTATTCTTATTAGGTGAGCTAGCAGCATTCCTTTATGCATACTTCACAACAGATTTTAAATATGAGAAAAAAGAAAAGTCTGAGAAATATAATATTGTAGTTAAGGATTTTATGCAAATTAGCTTATCAAATTCTGTTGCTAACTTATTATTGTATTTAGATAGAATAATAATCAATCCTGTTTTAGGTGCTAGCAATGTGGCAGTTTATTTTGTTGCATCTCTTGTTGGAAAAACAGCGGGAATAGTTTTAAATCCGTTATCTACTATAATACTAACATACTTGGCAAAGATGAAGGATTCAAGTTCAAAGAAGAGCTTTATGATTTTATCATTATCATCAGTAGTTATGGGATTAACAATTTTTCTGGTTTCTATTCCATTAACTCCAATTATAATTAAAATATTATATCCAAATGATTATTTAGCTGCTAGTCCATTTTTCAACCTAGCGAATCTATCGGTTATCATAATGATTTGTGGATCATTAATTAATCCTTTATTATTGAAAAATTCACCATTATATTGGCAAAATATAATACAAGTTATATATGGCGTGTTATACATAGGTGGAAGTACATTATTAATGCAGAAATATCAACTATTTGGATTTTGTCTAGCTGGAATAATAGCTAACGGAATAAGAATGTTGTTAATATGGTCAATAGCTTTTTATTATATTTTTATGGGAAAAGAGAAGGAGATTGAAAGTTAGATGGGTATGGAAATAAAAGAATTGCAAAGAATAATATTAGAAATTATGAAAGATGTGGACAAACTTTGTAAGGAAAATAATATAGAATATTGGATATCAGGTGGTACATTGCTAGGGGCAGTAAGACATAAGGGATTTATTCCTTGGGATGATGATCTTGATATAGGTATGCTTAGGGAAGAATATGATAAATTTATAGGTCTATGTAGAGAAAAATTACCTAATTATTTAGAGATGCAGAATTATATTACTGATGAGACAACTCCATTTTCATGGACAAAGATAAGATATAAAAATAGTATATTTTATGAGAATGGATTTAGAAATAGAGAAAAATTTAATGGAGTATTTATTGATGTTTTTCCAATGGATGTTTTTGAAAATATCGAAGAAAGATTAGAATTTAAGAAAAAGTATAAAAAAGTAAAAATGGTAGCCTCAGGAGAAGGTGCTATAGAACGACCGATATTTGCTAATAAAGATATAAATATAAAATTTTTAATACAGAATATTGGTAGTATGATGTTTTTAGGAAAGAAAAAAGAAGATTACTATAAAGAGCTGGTAAAGATTGCACCAGATTTTTGCTTGAAAGAGTATAATAAGGATACGGCCTATGTAGATTATGGGGTTGAAACGCCATATTACACAGAAATAGTAAAATATAATGATATATTTCCATTGATAGAGCTGGATTTTGAAGGTACAAAGCTACTAGCACCTAAAAACTATAAAAAATGTTTGGAAGTGACTTTTGGCTCAAGTTATATGGAGTTACCACCAGAGGGTGAAAGAGTTTGGCACCATAAAGGTTATTATATTGATGAAAATGGATATTATTCGAAATAGAAAATAGAATTATAGACTAAAAATTTAAATTGAGCTATAATTAATATGATTAAAATTTGGAGGAACACAGTATGGAAAAGAATACAATAAGCTTGGCAGAACTAATGTCAGCTTTAAAAAAGAGAATAGCCTTAATAGTTGTAATAATAGTTGCATTTACTGGAGTATTTGGATTAGTTTCATTAAAAACAGAAGATCCAACATATACTGCTAATAGCAAAATATTCTTCGGTAAAGATGTAAGTGGAGGAAGTAGTTACGATAAAGATGATATAACATTTTATGTAAACATTATAAAAACATACGCAGAAGTTATTAAAACTGATGACTTTCTAAAAAATGCACTTAAAAAGGTAGATTTAGAAGATCAGTTTGATGATGTAAAAGGAAATGTATTGATAGAACAATATGAATCAACGCAAGTAGTGAATATAACATATACAGGGAAGAATGCTGAAGACTCAGCAAAAGTAGTGGAAGGTGTTATAGAAGAATTAAAAGAGACTTCTAAGACCTTAATTCCAATCGATAATTTGACAGTTATAGAGGATGTAAAGACAGAGGGAAATTATAAAGAAGTTAATAGAGCGGTATATCTTGCTATAGGATTTGTTTTAGGTACTGTAATAGCGATTTTACTTGCTTTAATGCTTGAATTTATGAAGGTTAAAAAGGCAAAGTAGGATATTAGATTAAGCTTTTTTACTAGAAGGAGTAAATTTATGAGGAAAAAGAAATCTCTAAAAACTTTAATGTTAGTATTAGTTGATATCTTTATAGTATATGTGGCATACACTCTTAGTTTTTATTTTAGATATGAGTTTCATGTTTTTGATGAACATTTAGTTGAGTTTAATAGATATTTTCCAATAATAGCTTTAATTTATGTGTTATTTTTAGCAATTTTTAGGATGTATAGAAGCTTATGGCGAATAGCTGGTATAGATGAGGTAATTTATGGAGCTGTTGGCTGTATGTTTGCTTGTGGGGTAAACCTTATATTTATGGAGGTTTTACCTACAAGAGTACCTAGGCTTGTAACACTACTAGCATGTCTATTTATATGTATAGGTGTTTTGAGTGTAAGGTTATCATTTAGATTTTTTAGAAGAATAATTATATATAGTAACTTTATCTCAACAGAGGGCAAGGACAATGTATTAATTGTAGGTGCTGGTACATGCGGACAGATAATATTAAGTGAAATTAGAAGAGAGAAATCTGAGGAGTATAATTTAATTGGAATAATAGATGACGATGCTTATAAGAAAAATACTTATTTAAATGGAATAAGAGTTATTGGAAATAGAAGAGATATTCCAAGGGTAGTTGAAGAAAAGCAAGTATCATTAATCATTATTGCAATCGCAAGTATTACATCAAAATCAATGCAAGAATTGGTAGATATATGTAAAGAGACTAAAGTTAAGCTTAAAGTTGTACCAGGTATTTCTGAGTTAATGGATGGCGAGATAAAGCTTAATAAAATGAGAGATGTAGATTTAAGAGATTTATTAGGAAGAGATCCTATAGAATTAGATAAATCAGGTATAGAGCAATACATAAAAGGAAGTACTGTTTTAGTTACTGGTGCAGGCGGATCAATTGGGTCAGAATTATGTAGACAAATTGCAAGATTTGAACCGAAATTACTAATACTTCTAGACATATATGAGAATAGTGTTTATGATTTGCAAAATGAGTTGTCTAGAAAGATTCCTGAATTAAATAAAGAAGTGATTATTGCATCAGTAAGAGAGAAGGATAGATTAAATCAAATTTTTGAAGCATACAGACCAGAAGTTGTTTTTCATGCAGCTGCTCATAAGCATGTACCATTAATGGAGGGAAGTCCAGCAGAAGCTATTAAAAATAATGCTGGTGGGACTAAAAACTTAGTAGAGTGTGCTGATTCTTTTGGAGTAAGACGTTTTGTACTGATATCGACAGACAAAGCAGTTAACCCTACAAATGTAATGGGGGCTACAAAAAGATTATGCGAAATGATTGTACAGGCAAAAAATAAGGAAAGTAAAACAGAATTTGTAGCTGTAAGATTTGGAAATGTACTTGGAAGTAATGGTTCAGTTGTACCTTTATTTAAAGAACAAATAGCTGAAGGTGGTCCAGTTACATTAACACATAAGGATATAACAAGATACTTCATGTTGATACCAGAAGCAGCTCAATTAGTTCTTCAGGCAGGAGCATATGCAAAAGGTGGAGAGATATTTGTATTAGATATGGGAGATCCAGTAAGAATATATGATTTGGCTGAAAGTCTAATAAGACTATCTGGGTATGAGCCTCATAAGGAGATTCAAATAAAAGTAGTTGGATTGAGACCAGGAGAAAAGCTATATGAAGAATTATTAATGGATGAAGAAGGGCTTACACAAACAGAACACAAGAAGATATTTATAGGTAAGCCAGGAAGATATAGCTATAGTGAGATAAGTAGCAAAGTTGATAAGTTATTACAAGTGGCTCATAATAGTGATACAAATGTAATAAAAGAAGAACTAAAAAAGGTGGTTCCAACTTATCATAATCCTAAAGATTGTAAAAAAGAAGATCAAGAAATAGCAGTTACAGAGTAGGTACATAGACTTTAGTAGAGTAAGTGAGTGTATGGTAATTGTTAGGGAGGATTAAAATGGAGAATACTCAGATAGAAAGAGATAAAACTAATGTAATAGATATTGAAGTTTTTAATAGAACATTAATAATTACTAGTTTCTTTATATATTTTGTTATAAGACCAATTGATAAGTTTCTAATGATTCATTATAAAATAATACCTAATATTAACTTTACGCTATTAATAATAGTAATGTTGGGAATATATATTACCATTAATATAATAATAAACTGGAGAAACTTAATTAAAATTCAATTCAAGCCTAGCATGATTGCAGGTGCGTGTATCATTGGTGCTTTAGCAATTATTACAATTATAAATGCACCTAGGGCGTTAGAGTATGCATCAATAGGACAATATGTTAATACTATAGCTGATGTTACTATTCAAGGTATATTTTTCTTTATAATTGGAATTAATTATAGATATTTAGTTAAACCGTCAGAGAAGGCTAGAAAAATAATGTATATCGGTTATATTATTTTTGTAGCAACAGTCTTATGGGGAGTAGCTATAAATCCTGATAAAACAGTATTTTTTGTTCATATGGCAGGAGAAAAGTCATATTTTACTTTATCAGATTCAATGGCCATATATAGTTTTTTGATACTAGTTTTATGTAGAAGAAATATTTCTAAGATTGTTGTAGCAATTATGTCAACAGCATGCTTATATGCAACATTATCTAGAACATCATTATATTTATTTGTGGGTATAGCCATATTGTATTTTATTACTAAATTTAAAAATTTCAAACAGGTTATAGCAGTTGGTTGTATACTATCTGTATTAGGTGGAGTAGGAATTTTTTATGTTGCATATAAAGGTGGCCTACATCTTACAAATTCTAGAATGGTTAATTTAATATTTAATAAAGAAAAAGATCAATCCTATTTGAGTAGGCAAGAGATACTTAAAGAAGGAAAAGAGGATATAAAAAACAATCTTTTAACAGGTAAATTATTGGTGGAAGTCGAGAGGGGTAAACCGGGAAAGTATATCCATAATATACTTTCATATTTACAACAATACGGGATTATAGTATTTGTTTTATTCATTGGATTAGTTGCTTATTGTGGATTAAAAACTATAATATTGTTGGTAAAAGATTGGAGAGATGAGGAAGTACTATTTCTTGCCTCTTTAATATTATATACGTTTGTCGCAGTAATATTTAGTAGGGCATATAATTATGTTTATATATGGATGTCAATAGGGATATGTCTAGAAATGGATGTAATTAGAGGTCAAAAGGAGTTGAAAAGCAATGATGGTATCAGTGTTAGTTCCGATTTATAATGAAGAGGAATATTTAGAAGAAGCTATACAGAGTTTTGTTGAACAAGATTATAAAGAGAAAGAAATAATACTGGTAGATAATGGTTCATCTGATAGAACCTTTGAGATTGCTAAAAAATTTGAAGAAAAGTATCCTGAGATAATTCAAGCATATTCGATTGATAAAGGGAAAAATAAAGCTTTAAATTTTGCATTCGAGAGAAGTAAGGGTGATTTGATTTTATTTTTTGCTGGTGATGATATTCTTACGGAGGGATCTTTAAGAGAGAGAGCAAAGGCTATGGAGAAATTTAATCCATTAACAGATATGGCTGGTGGATATGCAAAGCTAAAAATGATTTCAAAAAATCCTAAATTTGATGGTGTGGAAGTTCCTAAAGCTGGTATAGCAAAAGGTACAGCTTCGGGAGGCACGATTGTAATGACAAGAAAGTTATCGGAAAAGGTATTCCCGATACCGGAATCATTACCTAACGAAGATCAGTGGATGACTTTATGTATTGAGAATTTTAATATACCAATAGTACAAATACCAAAGATAGTCTTAAATTACAGAATACATGAACATAATTCAACAGCTTTTGTACAAGATTTTGCAATAAGAAACAAAGCACTGACTGCTAGATCTAAAGTATATCAATTATTTTTAGATAAGTTTGGAAGTGAGATATCGGAAGACAAACGAAGATATGTTGCAACACTTGTAGAACTAGAGAAGTATAGAATTGAGGGTAAAGTATTCAAGATTTTAATGGCTAAGAATATTGGATTAAAGTCTAAGTTATCATGGTGTGCGTATACAAATAAGTTTCTTTACTTTATAAGATTTAAATTTTATAAATTATTTACAGGAGTTTAGATAAATAGACCTAGCGATGCTAGGTTTTATTTTTTATGGTGGGATAGTAGATAAAATGGGTATATTCCTTAGTAATATTGACATTACTTCTTGATAAAAGATATAATTAAGTAATGTCGTAAAGTAAATAGTAGATATTTGTTAAAAAGTGTATTTAAAATAATTATATGAAAAAGAGGGATATTATGAGTAAACTTAAATTCGGAATAATTGGTTGTGGAAGAATTTCTTACAAGCATGTAGAAGGTTTAGTAGAAAATAAGGAGATAGCAGAATTAGTTGCGACATGTGATGTTGTAATTGATAGAGCACAAGAAAAATCAGAGGAATACATAAGTGCTATGAGAAATACTGCAAGGGTTGCAGTTTATGAAGATTATAAAGAAATGTTAGATAATGAGGAAATAGATGTTGTTACCATAGCTACAGAAAGTGGATATCATGCTGAAATTGCAATATATTGTATGAATAAAGGTAAGCATGTAGTAATTGAAAAACCAATGGCTATGTCTATTGATGATGCAAATGAGATGATTAAAGTGGCAAAAGAGAATAATGTTAAATTATCAGTATGCCATCAAAATAGATTTAACCCATCAATTCAAAAATTAAGAAAAGCTATTGATAAGGAAGGTTTTGGAAGAATATTCAATGTTACTGCAAGAATATTATGGAATAGAAATGAGGGATATTATTCTCAAGCCCCTTGGAGAGGTACATGGGAATTAGATGGTGGAACATTAATGAATCAATGTATCCATAATATAGACTTATTACAATGGACGGTTGGAGCTGAAGTAGATACTGTTTATGCACAATGTGATACATTCCTTCGTCCAATTGAAGGTGAAGATTTTGGAGCTATAATAGTTAGATTTACAAATGGTACTATTGGTATAATAGAAGGATCGGCTTGTGTATATCCAAAAAATCTTGAAGAGACTTTAAGTGTATTTGGAGAAAAAGGAACAGTTTGTATAGGTGGTTTAGCAGTAAATAAAATCGAGAACTGGCAATTTGCTGACGAAGAACTAAATAATGAGAACTTAGTAGAAGAAGAAATAGATTCAGTATATGGAAAAGGCCATACACCTCTATTTAAAGATGTTATAGAAGCTATAAATGAAGATAGAGAACCTTTAATAAATGGAGAAGAAGGGAAGAGAGCTCTTTCAATAATTCTGGGTGCATATAAATCAAGAAAGACAGGATTAGCAACCAAATTCCCTCTTACTAATTTTAGTACAATTGATATGAAAGACCTTACTAAGTAATATTTTTAGGGGGAAGTTTAAATGAACTCAACAAAAGTTACCTTTATCATAGTTGCATATAATTCTTCAATGTATATTGATAAACTATTTGAAGATTTAAAGAATCAAGATTATGATAAAAATTTAATTCAATTCATTCTGGTTGATAGTGTGTCTACTGATAATACATATGCCTTAATGGAGAATTTTAAAGAGTCGAATAAGGAGTTAGATGTTACTATTCTAAGAAATAAAAAGAAGATTTTATCATCTGGTTGGAATATTGCATTATCCTATGCTACTGGAGATGTAGTGATTAGAGTAGACGCTCATTCAGAGCTTCCAAAAGATTTTATTTCAGCTAACGTTATAGAAATAGAAAAAGGAAATTACATTGTTGGAGGAACAAGACCATCTCTAAAACCAAAGAGTATTTGGTCAAATATACTTGCTACTGTTGAAAGAAGTAAATTTGGAAGCGGAATAGCCCCATATAGGCACCTACAAGAAGCAAAGCATGTAGATACTATTGCGCATGCGTGCTACAGTAGAGAAGTTTTTAAAAAGGTTGGAGGCTATGATGAAAGGCTTGTTAGAACAGAAGACAATGATATGCATTATAGAATGAAAGAAGCAGGTTATAAGTTTTGGTTTAGCCCGACAATAAAATCATATCATTATCCGAGATTTAGCTTGAAAGGGATGCTTAAACAGAAATATGGAAATGGATATTGGATAGGTGCAACTATGTCAATTCAGCCAAACTGTTTTTCTGTAAGGCATTTTATTCCGCTAGTATTTGTGTTGGGACTAATTTTTACTTTAGGTATTAAGTTTATTTTTGGATGGGATATGTTATTTAATTTAGCATTAGGATCGTACTCCCTTTTAGCATTATTATTTACAATTCTAGCAATAATAGATTATGATTACGATAAGAAGCCTATTGTAGGAATACTTATGTTCTTTATACTACCATTTATATTTTTTATAAATCATCTTTGGTATGGGATAGGAACAATAGTAGGTCTTTTTAAAGGGCCTAAGATAAAAAATGCAAATAAAAAATATAAAGTTCCATATCCTATAAAGTAGATTGTTTAAAAAATAATAAATAAGTTTATATTAATAATATAATTATAAAAGCAATAATTAATAGAAAAAGGAAATAACAAGATGAGTACTTTTAATAAGATATTAAAGAGATTGTTTGACATTGTTGCATCATTAATAGGTATTATAATTTTAAGTCCTATATTTATAGTAATATCTATTATCATTAAGATAACTAGTCCTGGGCCAATATTCTTTAAGCAAAAAAGAGTGGGCTTAAAAGGAAAGAATTTTGACATTCTTAAATATAGAACAATGGTCATAGATGCAGAGAAACAAGGAAAACAAATCACTGTTGGAGAGGACAAGAGGATAACACCAATTGGAAAAACTTTAAGAAAATATAAAATAGATGAATTACCTCAATTATTTAATGTATTTAAAGGTGATATGAGTTTAGTAGGGCCAAGACCGGAAGTACCAGTATATGTTAATATGTATACTGAAGAACAAATGAAGGTATTAGATGTGAGACCTGGAATAACAGATTTAGCATCATTAAGGTATAGAGATGAAAATGATGTTTTAGGTAGTGTTGAAAATCCAGAAGAGTATTATATAAATGTGATAATGCCTGATAAGTTAAAGTTAAATATGGAGTATATATCAAAAAGTAGTGTTTTTTTTGATATATCAATAATTATAAAAACAATAATAAAATGCTTCAAGTAAAAAAAGGAAAGTTCATTGATGAACTTTCCTTTTTATTTGCAAGATTTATTTAATTGAATATAACTTATTGATATTCCCAAAATAACAAACATAGAGAATATTACTTTTGGAGCGCCATAGTAACAGTCTATTAGATTCATAGATTGGAAGGCTAAGAAGCTTACTAGAGAGCCAATTAAAATATTTTTTATTAAAGTAATTTTTGAAGAAGTAATTCCTTTATACAATGTTGTAATTGCAATTAATATAAATAGTATGAAGATGATTGTCCCTACTATACCTAATTCCGATTGGATTTTAAGAAATATGTTATGAGGATGCTCTGGCAAATAATCAGTACTAATGAATAAATTATCTGGATTAGCTGCGACATATTTTCCGTAAGTTGTTGAAAAATTATTATATCCAACTCCAAGTATTGGATTATCTGAAATCATATCAAATGAAGCATTCCATATTTTGAATCGCGATGAATTCTGTGATAGATCAAATATTTGAAAAATTCGAATCCTGCTAGCTGGAATAATAAGTAATATAACCGGAAGTATGATAGAGGCTATTAAAAATCTTTTATCATAAAGTATAGCGATTATAAAGGATCCTACTATTAAAGCTAATAAGGCATTTCTTGATTGTGAAAGTATTATACTAGTACCTAATAAAATTATAGTTAAAATATAAAATAGTTTCATTTTCTTATTTTTAGAATTTAAATAGAGCATTACTACTATAAATATGGACAAGATAGAAAATGCACCTAAATTATTAGAATTCTCCAGGAAAGAAGCAATTCTATTATTACCACCAAGTATAGTATTTGATTCATCTAATTGGAAGAATTGAATTATTGAAACAATTGCTGATAGAACAGAAACTGAAATAAATGAATATGTAATATAGTTAGTGAATTTTATTGATTTACTTCTGTATGCAATTAAATAAAAAACAAAAACATACATAGAGAATCTAATACTATGAGAAATAGCAATTCTTTTATCTGTAGCAACGAAGAAAGATAAGTACATAGTAATGTTTAATATTACAAGCATTAATAATAATTTATTATTTTTAATATCTTTAAATATTGAAAATATGTATTTACGTTCTTCTTTTGAAATTACAAATTGAATGAATTGTAATAAAATAAGTAAGTAAATAATATAATCACCTCTTACTACACCAAATGTGGGTAATATAGGGTAAGCGATGATTAATATGATAGTTAAGTAATGAAATATTTTAGTTGGAATTTTCATTTTATATCTCCTCTATTTTATAGTAATTATTAAACAAATATTTAAATTATATAAGTAATAATTGTTGATTCATTAATATATAAGCCTGTTAATTTCACTAGTTAATTATAGTATTACTATAATTTTATGTCAATTAGGAGAGAGGATTAATAGCTACATAAGGACAATAGGTATTATTTAAACAGAAAAAAGTATAAAAAAAGAGAAGCAGGGGGTGCTTCTCTTTTTTATGTGTGTAAAATGCTCATCATCTTTTGTTAGCTGATATCTTTAATTTCTAAAGTATCATATTTAAAGTTTGTCCATAATTTTCAAGTTCTATACAAGTTATAAAAAATATTTTGGAATTTAAATGAAATGAGATTTTGTAATTTTTTTAGTCTTTTTGGGAAAACTAAGCAGAGAATTATGAAAACTTCAGTAAGGAGTGATATTTTTGAGTACAAAAGAGGGCAATAATTGCAGAAAACATGTTTTGCAAGAGTTGAAATTTGGTTTTAGAAGGATTAAAGATAATTATAAATATATAAGATCTATAGCAAAGCAGGGGGAAGAAGTATTAGGATCTGGTGAATGGCTATTAGATAATATTTATTTGATAGAAAAGGAATATAAGGGAATAAGAGAAAATATGCCACAGGAATATTTCAATAACCTACCTCTATATGATGAGGTTGATACTGAAGGCATACCTAGAATATTTGCATATTCTAAGGAGTATATAAAGAAAAAAGAAGGGGTAGTAAAAGAGGGGGAGGTTATAAATTTTATAAAAAATAAAGATTCAAGATTTACTATGGGAGAACTATGGGCTTTTCCACTTATGCTTAGAATAGCTTTGATTTTAAAATTATCTAAAACTACTAATAAATTAGTAAAGATACAAGAAAAGAAAAGTAATGGTAAGGCACTAGCCTATAGAATAATAGAAGGTAGTACAAGAGATAAATTAGGTCATGTATTAGAGGAAATAGATAGAGAGTATTCTGAAATATCAGGAATGACTTTAGCAGAGTTATTAAAGACATTAAGAGATAATTCTATAGAAACTAAGGAGGTTTATGACCTTATAGATAAAAAGAAGAAATCAGAAAATGGTGACGAGGAATTTATAAAAAATAATTTCTTAGAAGGTAGCATAGAGCAAACAATTGGAAGTTGCATAATCTCCTTAAGAGAAATAGAAGGTATTAATTGGAAGAGATTTTTCGAAGAAACATCAAAAGTTGAAAAATTATTATTAACTGATCCAGATGGGACATATGAAAGAATGGATTTTGAATCAAAGGATTACTATAGGCATAAGATAGAGATTTTAGCAAGAAGGTTACAGTTGGATGAGATAACTTTAACAGAAAAAATTATCTATTTAGCTAGTAGGTCTAAAGAGGAAGGAAAAAGAACATACAGAGCCCATGTAGGTTACTATATTATTGATGATGGTATTAAAGAACTATCAGAGTCAGTAAATGCAGGGATAAAAATTAAGACAAAGTTTTCAGAAGGAAAATTTATATTATTAAATATACTAGGTACATTTACAATTGTAGTAGCTGTTATAATTTTAAGTTATATACTAGGAGTGAGATTTACAACAGTACAGTATCTAACTGCAATACTTGTAATGATTATTCCTTCAAGTGAAATAGTTACAGCCGTAATAAATTGGTCAGTAAGTAATCTTGTACCGATGAGATTTGTACCTAAACTTGATTTTTCAAAAGGGATCCCTGCTAGTAAGAAAGCTGTTATTGTAATACCAGCGATATTACCCTCAGCAGAAAGAACTAAAGAACTTATGGAACAATTAGAAGTAGTATATCTAGCAAATAAGGATAAGAATCTTTACTTTGCATTGCTTGGAGACTTACCAGATAGTAAAGAAGAAAGAGGAGAGGGAGAAGAGGAGATAATTGAAGCAGGGCTAAAAGAGACACTTAGGATTAACTTTAAGCATTTCAATGGAGATAAGCATTTTTTCTTTTTAACAAGGGAAAAGTTATATAATTCAAAAGAAAAAGTATATATGGGAAGGGAAAGAAAAAGGGGGAAGCTCATGGAGTTTATGTCCCTTTTAAAAGATGAAGATAATCATACTTTTAATGTTATCAGTAGTTATATAGGACCAGTGATGGATGCTAAATATATTATTACATTAGATGCAGACACTGTTATGCCAAGAGAAACGGCATATAGACTAGTAGGTGCAATGAGTCATATTTTAAACAAAGCATCAATAAAAAACAATAGAGTTATACGTGGATATGGAATAATGCAGCCAAAGGTTAGTATTAGTCTAGAAAGTAAAAATAAAACATCATTTTCAAAGATATTTGCAGGGGAAAGTGGTATTGATGGATATTCTATAGCTTATTCAGATACATATGAAGATTTATTTGGAGAAGGAAGCTTTACAGGCAAAGGAATAATTGATATTGATACATTTTATAATGTGTTGAAGTATGAAATTCCTAATGATACAGTACTTAGTCATGATCTTTTAGAAGGTTCCTTTGCAAGATGTTCATTAGTAACAGATGTTGAATTTATAGATAATTATCCATCAAGTTATGAAGCTAGTTGCAAGAGATTACATAGATGGGTTAGGGGAGATTGGCAACTTTTAAGATGGCTTTTTTCATTAAAAATATCACTACTATCAAGGTGGAAGATATTTGATAATTTAAGGAGGAGTCTATTAGCTCCTACTTTATTAATTGCAGTATTATTAAATTTAACAATCTTAAGTGGAGCTAATCAGATTGTATTACTATGCTTTCTAGGAGCGATTATACCATTAGTATTTACAATAACTGATTTTGTTGTAACCCCTAAAAATAAAATTATGGGAACATTTAAGAGCTTTCAACAAATAATTCTTATAATAAGCTTTATTCCATATCAAGCCTATTTAATGATAGATGCAATTATAAGAACATTATTTAGGGTGATTGTGAGTAATAAGAACCTACTTCAATGGCAAACATCAGAGGAAGCGGAGAGGAAAGTTAATAATTCATTACAAGCATATACAAAGAGAATGTGGTTCTCATCTGTATGTGGAATTATCATAATAGCATTAACATTAGGATCAAGAGCAGGAATAGCAGTAACTAATTTGCCAATTGCTATACTTTGGATAGTAAGTCCGTATATCGCCTTTTATATAAGTACTATTGAAGGAGAAGAGAAATTTAATCTTAGTGAAGAGGACAGGAGTTACCTAAGAGATAATGCAAGAAGAATATGGGCTTATTATGAAGACTTTGTGAATGAGGAAAATAACTACCTAGCACCAGATAATTATCAAGAGAAACCCTATAAAGGGGTAGCATATAGAACATCGCCTACTAACATAGGAATGGGACTTACCAGTAACTTAGTTGCCTATGACCTTGGATATATAGGTTTTGGTGAAGTTTTAGATAGGTTAGAACTAATTATTAAAGGAATGAATTCTCTAAAAAAATATAATGGTCACTATTTGAATTGGTATGACACAAGGAGTTGTGAAGCATTGTGGCCACGATATATTTCTACTGTGGATAGTGGGAATCTTTTAGGATATTTGTGGATAATATCTAGGACTATTGTGGATTATAAGAGAAATTCTTTGATTAGAGTTGAAGAATTATCATCCCTTAAAGATACAATTAGAATTGCTGGGATAGAAGATATTTTAGAGATAGATAAATATGACATTAGTAACATTAATGACTATCTTCCAATATTAGAGGAATTATTATCTAAGATAGAAAAAATAGAGCTTGAAAAAGAAGAAGATAAAGAAAAGGTATATTGGTTAGAAAAATTAAAAAAAGAAATAAAAGTTAAGATTTCTTACTATGATTATTTCTTTGGAGGAATAGAGAAACTTTTGAGTGATGATTATGATAGAAAAAATTTATCTATATATGAATTGATGCATCACTTAGAAGAATTATTAGTAGCTTCAGGAGATGATTTTAAAAAGATTTTAGAAGATAGAATAAGAAGTGTAAAGGCTTTTATAACAAGAGTGGATAGTGTTATTTTAGACATAGAAAAAATTATGGAAGAAATGGACTTTAAATTTTTATATAACAATGAAAGAGCCCTGTTTTCCATAGGATACAATCTTGAAGAAAAATCCCTGGGTAACTCTTATTATGACTTATTAGCTTCAGAATCAAGAGCCACATCATTTATAACTATAGCTAGAAATCAGATTCCGAAAGAACACTGGTTTAATTTAAGTAGAGCAATGACTAATGCTTTTAAAGAAAAGAGTTTAGTTTCTTGGAGTGGAACTATGTTTGAGTACTTTATGCCTCCCCTTATTATGAAGAGTTTTAAAGATACATTATTAAACATGACTTATGAATCAGTTATAAAAGCTCAAAAGGAATTCGCAAGACAAAAGAAAGTTCCATGGGGAATATCAGAATCTGCTTATTATCAATTTGATATTGGTGAGAATTATCAATATAAAGCCTTTGGAGTTCCTGGAGTAGGATTAAAGAGAGGTCTAGAGGATGAACTAGTAATTTCTCCTTACTCAACACTAATTACATTACCTTACTCAAAGCAAGAAGGTATCGAAAATTTAAGAGTTTTAGAATCTAAAGGTGCATATGGCAGATATGGATTTATTGAAGCAATAGATTATACACCTAATAGAGTAAGTAAGATGGATAGTGGAGAAGAAGATGGCGGCAGTAAAAATGTAAGGTGCTATATGGTTCATCACTTAGGTATGTCATTAATGGCATTGAACAATATATTAAATAATAATATATTTCAAGAAAGATTTCATAGAATACCAGAGGTAAAAGCAACTGAATTACTATTAAAGGAAAGAATTCCTGAGAGAATTACATTTGAACAAGAAGAAGACTTCACAGCTACTAGAGAAGGCTTTCATAGAGAAAATTTTGTTCCAAGGGTATATGAAGGTGCTAAGAGAGAAAATCCAGAAGTACTTTTATTATCAAATGGGAGTTATTCAACTATGTTAACCCTATCAGGTAGTGGATATGGTAAAAAGGAAAATATGACTGTATACAGATGGAAAGGGGATAACACATCAGATAGTAGTGGTATGTTCTTTTATATAAAGAATTTGAATTCAAATGATTACTGGAGTTCAACCTATGAACCATGTAAGGATGGAGGAGAAGATTATACTGTTGAGTTTACATTAGATAAGGGGGTATATAAAAGGAAAGATGGTTCTATAGAAACAGAGGAGCAGGTAGTTGTATCACCAGAAGATGATGTAGAAATTAGGAAGATAATTTTAAAGAATACAGGTAATAAGGGAAGAAGTATAGAGATAACAAGCTATATGGAGGTAACACTGCAGTCCTTTGAAGGAGATGCAGTGCACCCAAGTTTCTCAAATCTATTTATAGGTACAGAGTATGTTGAAGAAGAAAATTGCTTGCTAGGTAATAGAAGAGCAAGGGTTAAGAATGGAACTGTGCCATATATTCTTCATAAAGTTCTTGTACCAACAGAAATGGAAGGTGCTGTTACTTATGAAACTTCAAGGGTTAATTTTATAGGAAGAAATAGAGATTTAAGAAGCCCAAGAGCTTTGGATAATGATTCAGCTCTTTTAAATACAGTTGGAATAGTACTTGACCCAATTATGAGTATAAGAGTTAGAGTTAGGCTAGAAGCAGGAGAAGAAAAGGAAGTTTACTATATTACTGGTACAACTAATTCTAGAGAAGATGCTTTAGAATTAGCTAATAGCTATGGTGATAGAAGCAGAATGGAAAAAGCTTTTGGTTCCTATAATAGAGCAGTACAGCTTGAATTAAAGGGATTGGGAATAAAATCTCATCAAGCAAATATTTATCAAAACTTAGCCTCATATATTTTATTCCTTCATACTGGAAGAAGGGATAGAGAAGAATATATAAAGAATATAAGTAAGCACCAACAAGATTTATGGGCTTATGGTATTTCAGGTGACTTGCCAATAGCTTTAGCCCTAGTAAAAAATGAAGAGGATATGGATTTAGTTAGATCAATAATAAAGATGCATTATTATTGGAAAAGTAAGGGACTTAAATCAGATCTTATTATATTTAATGATGAAGAGGCTAGCTATGAACAACCAATGCAGAGGAATATTTTGAGTGCAATTAGTCTTTCAAAGGAAGGTGATGCAATAAATAAGCCAGGAGGCATATTTATTCATAATAAATCAACTATGGGAGAAGATATAAGAGATTTTCTAATTGGAATAGCTGCTATATATATTGATAGTAGCAAGGGTTCAATAATCACTCAGATGAAGAACATTGAAGGTGAAGAAGAGGTAGGGTGCTTACGACATAAAGAGCTCAGTGAAGAACATAGAGTTAAGGTGTCCATTAACAAAGATGAATCAAATGACCAAGAGGCTGGCTTTAAAGCTTTATCCTTAGATGAGTTAGATGAAAGAAATAGTAATATAACAACATCATGTGATGTAGATAAATTAGATTTCTGGAATGGATATGGAGGATTTGATCCTAAGGATAAGAGTTATGTAATTAAATTAAATAACTATAAGAATACTCCAGCACCATGGATTAATGTAGTATCTAATGAGGATTTTGGATTCCATATTTCAGAATCAGGCTCTGGATATACTTGGTGTGGAAATAGTAGAGAGAATAAGATTACTCCTTGGAGCAATGATTGGGTAATTGATCCACCGGGGGAAGCTATGTTTATTAGAGATAACAATAGTGGGGTATATTTTTCAATTACACCAAAGCCAGTTAGAGATGCTGGAGAATATACTATAAGACATTCCTTTGGATATTCAACTTTTATTCATACTGCTTATAATATAAAAGGAGAAATGAAGATATTTTGCCCTAAGGGAGAAAATCTCAAGATTCAGAGGGTTACATTAGAAAACTTGTTAGATAAGGAAAGGGAGGTTTCAATTTATTATTACGCACAACTTGTATTGGGAGTATTTAACTATGGGAGTGCAAGATATATTACTACATCTTTAAATGATAAATTTATAATGG
Source organism: Clostridium zhoujianii (assembly GCF_051590805.1). Taxonomy (NCBI): domain Bacteria; kingdom Bacillati; phylum Bacillota; class Clostridia; order Eubacteriales; family Clostridiaceae; genus Clostridium; species Clostridium zhoujianii. The sequence goes on along the minus strand of NZ_JBPUTF010000005.1, from coordinate 29,829 downwards.
GAGAAAATCCATATAGTCAGTACTTTGGAAAACTTAAAGCTTATCTAACTATTTTAGGTGGAGATGAGTTATCCTTCTCTGGAGATAGAAAGGAGTTTCTTGGGATTGAAGAAGATATTTCAAGTCCAAGGGCTTTAAGATATCAAAAGCTATCAAATAGAGCAGGTAGTATATATGATCCTTGTTTGGCTACAGAAACAAAGATTACATTAGGACCAGGGGAAAAGAAGGAGATTATTATACTATTTGGTCAAGATGAATCTACAGATAATATAGAGAAAATAATAGAGAAATATAGGAATATAGAAGAATGTCATAATGCTTTAGAGGGAGTAAAACAATATTGGTCAGATTTCCTAGGAAATATACAAGTTGAGACAAAAGATAAGTCTATGAACTATATGCTAAATGGATGGTTATTATATCAAACCTATAGCTGTAGGTATTTAAGTAGAACTGCCTTTTATCAATCAGGAGGAGCGTATGGATTTAGGGATCAACTACAAGATTCTATGTCATTAGGAATAGTTAAGCCGGAAATAACAAAGACACAAATCTTACGAAATGCTTCAAGGCAATACTTGGAGGGAGATGTACAACATTGGTGGCACCCAGTAGTTAATAGTGGTATAAGAACAAGATTCTCAGATGATCTACTATGGATGCCTTATGTAACGGCTGAATATATTAATAGAACTGGAGACTATAGTATTTTAAGTGAAACTGCACCTTATTTAGAGGATGAACCTTTAAAGGAAGGAGAAGATGAAAGATATACTATAGTAAATAATTCTACTAAAGAGGGAACTATATATGAACATTGCATTAAGGCTATAGAAAAGGGCCTTAAATTTGGAGAACATAATATTCCGTTAATGGGTAGTGGAGATTGGAATGATGGCATGAGTACAGTTGGTAACGAAGGAAAAGGTGAAAGTGTGTGGCTTGGTTGGTTCCTATATAAAATACTAGATAACTTCCAAGATATCTGTAAGCATATGAAAGATGAAGAGAAATTAAATAGATATGTTGAGATGAAAGATTTTATTAAAGAGAATTTAGAGAAGAATGCTTGGGATGGCGGTTGGTACAGAAGAGCGTACTTTGATGATGGAACTCCACTAGGGTCTAGGGATAATGAAGAATGTCAAATAGACTCCTTAGCACAAAGCTGGTCATTAATATCTGGAGCGGTAAAGCATGATAGAGCAATAGAGGCTATGAAGGCAGTGGATATGAATCTTGTTAATAAAGATAAAGGAATGATTCTACTACTAGCACCGCCATTTGAAAAATCCTCACTTGAACCTGGTTATATTAAGGGGTATGTAGCAGGGGTGAGAGAAAATGGAGGACAATATACACATGCAGCAGTATGGGTAATTCTAGCTTTAACTAAGCTAGGTCTTGGGGATAAGGCCTGGAAGTATTATAATATGATAAACCCAATTAATCATACAAATACAGAATTAGAATGTAGAACCTATAAGGTTGAGCCTTATGTAATGGCAGCTGATGTATATATAAAAGAACCTCATGGCGGAAGAGGTGGCTGGAGTTGGTATACAGGTGCTTCAGGATGGATGTATAAGGTTGGAATAGAAGATATCTTAGGATTACAGAAGGTTAAGGGCAAAGGATATAGGATAGAGCCATGTGTTCCTAAGGAATGGGATGAATATACTATTTATATAAAAAATGAGACAGAAGATTATACAATTAAGGTAGTAAGGGGAAATAATAATAAGATAATAATAAATGATAAGGAAATAGAAGGACAATTAATACCAAGAAATAAGGGGAAACAGAACATAGTAGTAGAATATAGGTAGTTATATAAGGAGGAGTGGATAGCTATTCACCCCTCCTTATATAAATTGCATAGGATATAAATGAATGGTATACTTCCCTTATAATATAGATAGTTAATTGAAGAGGTGTAGGTTTGTTAAACAAGTTCAAGATAAATAAAGATGTATTTTCATACGGGATAATAACTTTAGTTTTTTTTATAGTTATAGTAAGGACATTTTATGGATTTGACTGGTCAGATGAGACTTATTATATAGCATTACCATATAGATTTCTTTTGGGAGATAGTATGTTTATTCATTCGTGGGATATACATCAACTTAGTGCATTGATAATACTACCATTTGTATGGTTATATAATGTGTTTGTTGGAGGTACTGATGGAATAATTTTATTTTTCAGAATACTTTATGCTGTATGTCAATATAGTGTTGCATTAATTATTTTCAAGACATTAAAGAAATATTATAATAAATATGCAGTGTTATTTACTGCAATAGTTCTATTAATTTTCGCACCATCATCTATTAGTAACCTTTCATATAATACTATGTCATTACAATTGTTTTCTGTAGCTATAACATTATTTATAGAGATATTACATTCAAAGAGAGAGAGAAAGTTTGTGGGGTTTTTCTGTGGATTAACTTATGCGCTTTCAGTGCAGGCATACCCATATCTTGTTATTACATTACCTTTAGTAATAATAGGGATGATTACCAAGTTCAAGAAGGAAGGATATGATGATAGAAAGATATTAAAAAATAAGTTGAAATTTATAGGAATTGGAATATTAGCTGTGGTAATATCTTTTACTATTTTTGTTTTGTGTAATTCATCAATAAAAAATATAGTTAATAATGTAAAGTATATTTTATCTGATCCAGAACATATCAGTAGAGGACCATTAGAACCATTGTTTAGTTATTATGATTCAATAGTAAGTGGATATGGGATAATTGTGGTAGCTACCATAGCTACTGTGATTATTACATTAATAACAAGGTTTATCAGGTCAGATAAAAGCAAGAATATAATAAATAGTATGATTTATATATTGGGAATAATTATATTAATTAAAGGTATGATTATTACACTAGAATCCTATGTACCTAATATAATAATGATTAATTATTTATGTATACCATTTGCATTAGTAGGCCCGATATTTTATACATTAGCATATAGAAAAACAAAGAGAGTATTTTATACATTTTGGATAGGTGGGATATTATATTCTATAGCAATTCAGTATGGAACCAATAATGGCTTAGGGGTGTCTTCATTTGGACTTTTATTTTCTACTTTGGCAACAATAATATTTATATTTGAGAGTGGGCAAGAGTTACTAGGTTCTATAACTTCAAAAATATGTATGAAGAGAATAATTACTATTATATGTATAGCTATAGTGGGAGTACAGTTTGGATTAATCTTAAAGTATAGATTTATAACTGTATATAGAGATGGAGAAATATCTACATTAACAGAAAAACTTAAAATAGGTCCAGCAAAAGGAATATATACAAGTAGTTCTATGGCCTATAAGTATGAAAAGGTAGTAGCAGATATTAAAAATAATGCTCCAGAGGAAGGAACCGTACTATACACAAAATTATTACCATTTGGATATTTATGTACTAATTTAAGTCCAGCTACACCATCTTTATGGAGAACACAGTTTAACAGTCAACGATTAGAAAAGTTCTATGAATTGAATCCTAATAAAGTACCTAAAATGATTTATATAGTAGATGAGAAGTACGGCTTTACTAATAGTGATAATAGTATTGATGGAGAACTTAAAAAATATATTGATAGTAATACTACCAAACGGTTAGAGCTAGATAGCGGGACAATGTTAATCATTAATTAGAGTGTAAAATTGAGTTAATATTTTCCAAGGGGTATTGTAATTGCAAAACTGTTTACACGATATCTAAAAATGTGTAAAATATACATGGTTAGGATGGTGAATTAATTTGAATAATAGTAAAAAGGGATTAGCAATAATAGTAACTTTAGCTATAGTATTGATAACAGTCTTTACATTTGGAATTTTACGAGACAGAAAGATAAGTGCCAAGAATAGAGAAGATTATAAGGCATGGATAGAAGGAACAGTTGAAACAAGTAATCAAAAAGAGGAAATTGTGGAGAGTGTAGTAGAGGATACAGAGGCTAAAGGAGAAGCAGAGGAACTGAATTTCTATGGGAAGCTTAAAAACAAGAAACCAGTAAGAGTATTAATTTTAGGTGATGGATTAGCATTAAGCCAAGGAAGAAATACTGATAATGGTATATGGGATCAAGGAGTAGCATCATTTATACAAAGTACATATGGAAGTACAGTTGAACTAAAATCTTTAGCACAAAATGGAGCGGCTTCAGCAGTTGGTTATAATGTTGTAAAAAATAATGATATAAGCAATTATGATTTTATAATTACTTGCTATGGACAAAATGATAATAATGCAGCTGTAAACATAGATCAATTTAGGACAAACTATGATAGCATTATAAAAGAGATAAAAGCTAAGAATCCGAATGGAACGATAGTGCCTATATTACCAAGTACCCTTACTACTGATAATAGGTATAGAACTACAATTCAAGCAATAGCTACAGAACATGGCTTACAAGTAGCCGATACAAAGACAACGTTTATTAATTCAGGTATTCCTGAAGGAACTTTATCTAATGGAGTATTGCCTAATGATAAGGGATATCAATTATATACAGAGACAGTAGGAAATGTTATAAAAAATGGAGTTAAATAGTTAGAGAGATTGATTTCCATAAAGAATAGTATGTAAAATTCCAGTGCCTAAGCACTGGAATTTTACATACTATTTTTTAGTTTGATTTATTTAAATTACTAAACTTATAAGAGTAAATAACAATGAGAATTCTATCTGACATAATAAAAAACAATTAGACAAATGTAATAGAATAAAAAAATAGAATAAAATTATATATACAAATATATACAAAAAATGATAAAGGTTGTACAATTAACTAGTAATAATAAATATGTATATAATTTGAAGAGGAAGTGGTATTTATGAAAAAAATTAAAACTTTAGTAGCAATTTCTTTAGTTTATGTAACAGTAACACTTTTAGTACCTGTTGTATCAACTAATGAGATAGCTTTTGCATCAGAAAACTTACAAACATATAACGGGGTAGAGAGTGAAGATTCTTCTTCAGTAATAAAGGAGAGTAATGGCTGGGCTAAGGAAGATGGAACTTGGTATTTTTACAAAAATGGAGAAAAGCAAAAAGGTTGGATTTATGAAGAAGGTAAATGGTACTATTTAAATAAAGATAATGGTTCTATGGTGACTGGGTTAAATAAGATAGATTCAAAACAATATGTATTCAATAACTCAGGAGAAATGCAAATAGGATGGGCTAAAGCAGATGATACTTATTACTATACTGATAAGAGTGGAGCTTTGACTACTGGATGGATTCATGATGGTGAAAGTTGGTATTATTTAAATCCGGTAGACTATAAGATGACAACAGGATTTGCAACTATAGATGGTCATAGATATTCATTTTTATCCTGGGGACCAATGGAAACAGGATGGATATTAGATGGAAGTGATTATTACTACGGAAATTCATCAGGAGAACTTGTAAAAGGTTGGATATACGATTCTGGTAAATGGTACTTTATTAAAGATGATTATAAAATGGCAACAGGTTTTACAATAGATGGTGATAAAAAATATTATTTGAATAATTGGGGTCAAATGCAAACCGGTTGGATTAAAGTTGATGGAAACTACTATTATGGAAAATCATCAGGAGAGCTTGTAAAAGGATGGCTTTATGAAGGTGGTTATTGGTATTACTTAGATACTGAAGATTATAAGATGGCAACAGGAGTTACTTTAGTAGACTCAAAGGCTTACTTTTTTGAATCTTGGGGAGTAATGGTTACAGAAGAGGGATGGATTGCTACTGGATATGTTGATAATAGTGGTAGTTGGAGATATAAATATAATTATGCCAAATCATCAGGAGAGCTTGTAAAAGGATGGCTATATGAGGATGGTTATTGGTATTTCTTTGATGATGAGTATCTAATGAAAAAAGGTTGGTTAGATGAAAATGGTAAGAAATATTATTTAGATTCATCTGGAGCAATGGTTACAGAAAGCTGGATCATTATGGGATACATGGATGGAGATAGTTGGGAATACAAGTATAGTTATGCAAAAGCATCAGGAGAAATAGCAATAGGATGGCTAGAAATAGATGGAAATAACTACTACTTTGATGAAAACGGAGTTATGTTATCAAACACAACAGTTGATGATATAGAATTAGGGGCTCATGTAGTAGCAAAATAATTAGAGATAAGTTTGAATTGTTATTTAGCAGATTTGAAGAGGGGTATAATATGAAAAGAACGAAAAAGGTAATAAGCTTAGTATTGCTTTATATTATTTTAAATATAGTAGTAGCTCCAGTATCTGATGATAAAACAGCTTGGGCAACTGAAAATATACCAAGTTATGAGAAAATAGAAGAGGGATATCTTCATCAGGTTACTAAGTATAAGGATAAGTATATTGCAAATCAGAGAAAAGGTCCTCATGAAATGGGAGTATTTTATTTTGATGGTAGCCAAAAGAATATTTTAGATTATAAAGTTATGCTAGGAAATATTACTGAAAATAAAGTGATGTTAGATTCAGATTATAATAGAGCGGTATTTGATATATCAACAGGAAAAGCAAATCCAAGAGATGAATTAATATCTATTTATGAAAATATCAATAATAAATTATCGGAAAAATATGGTCAATATAGTTACTATCTTGACCTTGAAGCCAAGAATTTATCAGATGCAAGATGGTTTAAATTTATATCTAAGAACAGCGGTATTGTTGATGAATATGGTAATATTATCACCTTGGTAGAAGATTCAGTAGGTGTTATGGGATTGGAATTAACAGAAGAGAAGGTTTATATATGGAGAGACCAACCAGTAATGGGATTACAGGTTTATGATAGAAAAACAGGTAAGCTTTTAGTAAATTCAATAGCGCCAACGGACATTGTACCTTCATTTTCTAAAGTTATTGGTGATAAGATTATAACATGTAGATATATTGACGAGAATAGATATGATATAGTAAGCCTTAGATTAGAGAATAATGAATGGATTATTGATAAAACTTTAGTTACTATAAATAATAATATAAATGAAGCAAAAGGGATATCTACAGATAAAAATGGGGATATTTGGATAGTAAATGAAGGATATGTTGAAAAATTAGAAAATAATGAATTTATCAAAAAATTTAAAGTAAATAAATCTTTAAATTGTATAACTGTTTATGATGATAAACATATGTTAGTGTGGTCACTAGATGAAGGAATCTACACTAATATTGACGTAAAGGATGTAGTTAAGGAAGGATGGATTAAAGAGAGTAGCATTTGGTATTTCTATAAAAATGGAGAAAAGCAAAAAGGTTGGATTTATGAAGAAGGTAAATGGTACTATTTAAATAAAGATAATGGTTCTATGGTGACTGGGTTAAATAAGATAGATTCAAGACAATATGTATTCAATAACTCAGGAGAAATGCAAATAGGATGGGCTAAAGCAGATGATACTTATTACTATGCTGATAAAAGTGGAGCTTTGACTACCGGATGGATTAAGGATGGTGAAAGCTGGTATTATTTGAATCCAGTAGACTATAAGATGACAACAGGATTTGCAACTATAGATGGTCATAGATATTCATTTTTATCCTGGGGACCAATGGAAACAGGATGGATATTAGATGGAAATGATTATTACTACGGAAAATCATCAGGAGAACTTGTAAAAGGTTGGATATACGATTCTGGTAAATGGTACTTTATTAAAGATGATTATAAGATGGCAACAGGTTTTGCAATAGATGGTAATAAAAAATATTATTTGAATAAGTGGGGTCAAATGCAAACCGGTTGGATTAAAGTTGATGGAAATTACTATTATGGAAAATCATCAGGAGAGCTTGTAAAAGGTTGGATAGAAAAAGGCTCAGATTGGTACTTCATGAATGATGATTATATAATGGAAACAGGTTGGATAATAGATGCTAATAAGAAGTATTACTTAAAAAGTTGGGGTGCAATGCAAAAAGGTTGGTTAAGGTATGAGTATAAGTGGTATTACTTAACTGGCAGTGGTGCATCAGCAACAGGATGGCTAGAAGTAGATGGAAAGAAGTACTACTTTGATCAAAATGGAGTTATGTTATCAAATACAACAGTTGATGGTGTGCAATTAGGTACTGATGGTTCAGCAAAATAATTATTTGATAATGTATTTATAATCAATTTAATTTAAACAATATAAGGAGCTGTATCGAGAGATATCTTGATACAGCTCCTTATATTAACCTAAAGTTATTTTTTACCAGGTGCTAAGTTTAATTCATGATGGTTATCACTGTCATCAGATAAAATATTAGTACCTTCCTCAACTAAGCTTTCAGTATAATCAAATTCTTGCCCAGCTATATTATTGACAGCAATAGAATCTACTGTAGGATTTGGTAGAGGTGTTGAATCACCATTTGGTGCATAACTTTTTATTTCATTTTCAGTAGGATGATAGCTTGTTCTTACCTTTGGTAAATATGGCTTTTTTTCGCTCATAAGAAATCCCCTCCTTAACTTTAATAACTATAGTTTGGTCAATAGGAGAGGAAAAAATTCAATTAATAATTTAATATTTTCTTATTTATCATGTCTGCAATTCCATCATTTTCATTAGATAAAGTTATATAATCTGCTTTAGATTTAACCAAGTCATTTGCATTTTCCATAGCTACACCAAGACCAGCAAATTCAATCATATCAATATCATTTTCTGCATCGCCGCAAGCCACTATTTCATCTTTACCAATTCCTAGGTGATTAGCTAAAGCATTAAGTCCAGATGACTTAGAGCAATTTTTATTCATAAATTCAAGCATAAAGCTTGTACTTCTCACAATATGATACTTTTCAAAAAATTCATTTGGAATTTTATCTATTACATTATTTAGAATAGATTCTTCTTCCATTATCATAACTTTTATAATAAAGTCATCATCCTTCAAATCATTATCAAAATCAATCAATGATATAGGAACTTTATTATGCGTTCTTTCAGCATCAGTGTATTTATTTTCTCTAGTAGCAATACATTCTTCATCAGTAAAGCCGTGGAATTCTACACCCAATTTTTTTGATAATCTATAGATTTCTTTTACTTCTTCACCAGTAAGTCCATTACGTATAATAGGCGTTAAAGTTATTGTATTATATACTGAAGAACCATTATAAGCAAGTACATATTCATCTTCACCTATTAAATCTAGTTCTTCTATATAGTTCATAATACCCTGAAGAGGACGTCCGGTTGCAATGACAACTTTAACACCATAAGACTGAGCTTTTTTCAAGGCTTCCTTTGTAATATAGGATATAGTTGAATCTCCACGTAATAAAGTGCCATCTAAATCTAATGCTAAAAGCTTGTACATAAATACCTCCATAGATTATTAGTATTGTATTTATTATACAATACTAGGGATGGAAAATCCTTTATATAAGTAATATTTCGGAAAAATAGTTAAAAAAGTAAGAGATTCAAGAGATACATTATTATATTAAAAATTTATAAATTGTGATATAATTTAGAGATGTGTGAAAAAATATAAGTATAATTAATATAGTTAGGAGGACAAAGCTTTGGCTGATTATATAAATGAAATTGAAAAGAGAAGAACCTTTGCGATTATTTCTCACCCTGATGCTGGTAAAACTACATTAACAGAGAAGTTCCTATTATATGGAGGAGCTATAAGACTTGCAGGTTCTGTAAAGGCAAGAAAGGCCTCTAAGCATGCAGTTTCTGACTGGATGGAAATAGAAAAGCAAAGAGGTATATCTGTTACTTCGTCAGTAATGCAATTTAACTATGGTGGACACTGCATAAATATACTAGATACGCCAGGACACCAAGACTTCTCAGAAGATACATACAGAACACTTATAGCAGCAGATTCAGCAGTAATGGTTGTAGATGCAGCAAAGGGTGTGGAAGATCAGACTAGAAAGCTTTTCCAAGTTTGTGCATTAAGAGAGATGCCAATATTTACTCTTATAAACAAAATGGATAGAGAAGCAAGAGATCCATTCCAACTACTTGAAGACATAGAAAATGAACTTGGAATTAAAACTTATCCAATGAACTGGCCTATTGGTTCTGGTAAAGAATTCAAGGGTGTTTATGAAAGAGATAATAAGAGAATTATCGCTTTTAATGGTGGTAACCATGGACAAAATGAAGCTGAATCAATTGAAGGAAATGTAGAAGATGAAAAGTTCAGAGAAATATTAGGAGATGCTCTTCATGATAAGCTAATGGAAGATATTGAGCTTCTAGATATTGCTGGAGATGAATTTGATATAGAAAAAGTAAGAAAAGGTGAACTTACACCTGTATTCTTTGGATCAGCATTAACTAATTTTGGTGTTGAGCCATTCCTTGAACATTTCTTAGAGATGACAACAGCACCATTACCAAGAAATTCAAGCATTGGAGAAATAGATCCTTTCGATGATAAATTTTCAGCTTTAGTATTTAAGATTCAAGCTAATATGAATAAAGCACATAGAGATAGAATTGCCTTTATGAGAATTTGTTCAGGTAAGTTTGAAAAGGGAATGGAAGTAATGCATATGCAAGGTGGTAAGAAGATAAAGCTTTCTCAGCCACAACAATTTATGGCACAAGATAGAGAAATAATTGAGGAAGCATATGCAGGAGATATTATTGGTGTATTTGATCCAGGCATATTCTCAATTGGAGATACATTATGTTCACCTTCAAAGAAATTTAAATTTGAAGGGATTCCGGCCTTTGCACCAGAGCACTTTGCTAGAGTTAGACCAGTAGATACAATGCAAAGAAAGCAATTTATAAAAGGTATTACTCAAATAGCTCAAGAAGGGGCAATCCAAGTATTTAAGGAACTTCATATAGGAATGGAAGAGATTATAGTTGGAGTTGTTGGTGTTCTTCAATTCGAAGTATTAGAGTATAGACTTAAGCATGAATATAACACAGATATTAAAATGGATAGACTTCCATATAGATATGTTAGATGGATTGAGAATAAGGATTTAAATCCAGATACATTAAACTTAACTTCAGATACTAAGAAGGTTAAGGATCTTAAGGATAGAAATCTACTTATATTCCAAAATGATTGGGGAATAAGTTGGGCTTTAGATCATAATAAGGGAATCGTATTATCAGGAGTTGGAAAGACTGAATAGAATATAAGTATAAAAGTAGTTGGTACAAAATTATTGTTAAATAGTGTTGTACCAATTATTTTTTTATTATAAATACAATTAGCGAATAAATGTAAAAATTAAAAGAAAAGAAGTATATTATATGATAAAATAATAGTGAAAAATAATATATATTTAAGTGGGGGAGTGTAGAATGAAAGTAAAAAAGGCAATCATACCAGCAGCAGGTCTTGGAACAAGATTTTTACCTGCAACTAAGGCACAACCTAAGGAAATGCTACCAATAGTAGATAAACCAACAATTCAATATATTATTGAAGAGGCAATAGCATCAGGAATAGAAGAAATACTTATAATTACAGGTAGAAATAAAAAGTGTATAGAGGATCATTTTGATAAATCTGTGGAATTAGAGTTAGAACTTGAAAAGGCAGGGAAGTCTGAACTTTTAGAATTAGTTAGAGATATATCTGATATGGTAGATATACACTTTATCAGACAAAAAGAGCCTAAGGGATTAGGTCATGCTATAAATTGTGCAAGAACTTTTGTTGGAAATGAACCCTTTGCTGTCTTATTAGGAGATGATGTTGTTGATAGTGAAGTTCCATGCTTAAAGCAACTAATAGACTGCTATTCGGAATATAAGACAAGTATTTTGGGAGTTCAAACTGTAGAAGAAACTCAAGTTAATAAATATGGTATTGTAGATGGCATTCATATTGAAGATAGGGTATATAAGGTAAAAGATTTAGTAGAGAAACCATCAGTGGATGAAGCACCTAGCAATGTTGCAATATTAGGTAGATATATTATAACTCCAAAGATATTTGAGATTCTTGAAAAAACTAAGCCAGGTAAAGGTGGAGAAATACAATTAACTGATGCATTAAAAGAATTAATTGCACAAGAAGCTATGTATGCTTATAATTTCCAAGGAAGAAGATATGATGTTGGTGACAAGTTAGGCTTTTTACAAGCTACCATAGAATTTGCATTAAAGAAAGAAGAATTAAGGGATGAATTTATTGATTATTTAAATACAACACCATGGAAATAAAAATAATTAGTTTAAAAAGATTCTACATGTCTATCAAATAGATATGTAGAATCTTTTTTTGTTTTATGATGATTATTTTGAATATCCAGTTGGATGATTCTTATGCCAATTCCAAGCAGTGCTTATTATTGTTTCTAAGTCATTAAATTTTGGTTCCCAACCAAGTTCTTTAATAGCTCTTTCAGATGATGCGATTAGAGTAGCAGGATCACCTGCTCTTCTTGGAGCAACTTCAGCAGGAATAGGATGACCAGTTACCTTTCTAGCTACATCTACAACTTCTTTAACAGAGAAACCAGTACCATTACCTAAGTTGTATATAGCACTATCTCCTCCATTCATAAGCCTTTTAAGAGCAAGTGAATGGGCTGATGCTAAATCAGATACATGAATATAATCTCTTACACATGTACCATCAACAGTATCGTAATCATCACCAAACATCATTATCTTATCTCTATTACCTAAAGCAACATCTAATATAATAGGAATTAAATGAGTTTCAGGAGAATGATCTTCACCAATTTTACCATTAACATGAGCACCAGCAGCGTTAAAGTATCTTAAAGCAGTAAATTTAATTCCATAAGCATGGTCACACCATCTTAAAATCTTTTCCACTAAAAGCTTAGATTCTCCATAGGCGTTAGTAGGTATTGTATCACTACTTTCTGCAATAGGGATAACCTTTGGTTCTCCATAAGTAGCAGCAGTTGAAGAGAATACAATATACTTAACGTTATGTTCTCTCATGGCTTCTAGTAAGTTTATTGTACCGTAAACATTATTGTTAAAATATTTTAAAGGTTCTGTCATACTCTCACCAACTAATGAGTAAGCAGCAAAATCAATAACGGCATCGATTTTATTTTCACTGAAGACTTTATTTAATATTTCTTTATCTCTCAGATCGCCCACATATAACTTTCCTCCTAATAAAGCATCCTTATGTCCCTTTTCTAGATTATCTAATATAACTACATCTTGATTGTTTTCAAGTAGTTCTGCTACCATGTGACTTCCTATGTAGCCAGCACCACCACAAATTAATATAGACATTGTAATACCTCCCATAGATATAAAAATTATTTACATATACACTTTATCACTATATTAGAATAGTTTAAATGTTAATTTACAATAAAAACGTTCCCTATAATTCGACAAAAATAAAAAATATAAAATAAGTTAATAGTGAAATATTTTTTTGATAATGGTAGAGGGTGGAGGATATATATATAATAGTGATTTTATTATCTATATTTTAGAAATAATGTAATAAAAAGAAGTATATGTCGAAAGTTACTGAAGAGTGGGGAGGAAAAAACATTGAAAAATAATCTGTATAGAGTAAAATTAAAGTTGTGTCATTATGCGAATATTTTTATATTAATTGTAATTAAAATTCGACTATATATGGAGATAAAGATTGCGAAGAGGTAGGATATTGGAACGTCTTCCAAAAAAACATAATGTTTTTTCACTTAACAAATCATTAACAAAATGATACAATGATACGGTAAATTGAGATATTAAAGCGAGAAACATCATGGAGGAATTAAGATATGAATGAGGAAAATATAAGAATACAAGATATTTTAGATGCATTGAAAAAAAGATGGCAATTAATAGTGGGAATTACATTAGTAGCCACTATTTTAGCTACTATTTTTAGCTTTTTTGTGATAAAGCCAAAGTATCAAGCATCAGCAAAACTGTTTATTGGAAAAGAAAGTACTGCTGAAAGTAATAATAGTGATATACAAATGTATCAGCAACTTATTAAGACGTATACAACAGTAATTACTACTAATGATTTAGTAGATAGGGCTCTTAATAAAAAAGGAATAGATTTAAAATCTGAGGAGGTATTATCAGAATTAAGTGTAGTACCAGGATCAGGAACTCAGGTATTAGAAATCAAGTATGTTAGTAAAGATAAAGAACAAAGCAGGTCTGTTGTAGAAGCAATTGCCAGTGAATTTGAAGTTTATTCAAAAGAGCTTATAACTAACGCTGACGTAAAGATTATAGAGAAGGTACGATTACCTGAAAATCCAATTAGTCCAAATAAAAAGCTTAATATAGCTATTGCATTATTATTAGGGGTAATGATTGGAGTTGGACTAGCACTATTACTTGAATTTATGGATAGCACATTTAAGGATAAGGATGCTTTAGAAAATACTATGGGAATACCAGTTATAGGGGTTATTCCAGATACAGAAAAGGTTAAGTAAAGGAGAAGAATATGTTTATAGTAGAGAAGAAACCAAAATCAATAGGGGCAGAAGCCTATAGAACTTTAAGAACGAATATACAATATTCTTCTTTTGATAAGGAGATTAGAACTATTGTTATAACTAGCTCTGAGCCAGGAGAAGGAAAATCAACAACAGCAGGTAATGTAGCTTTATCTTTTGCACAAGCAGCTAAGCGTACAATTATGATTGATTGTGATTTAAGAAAACCGTCACTACATAGAAAGTTTAAAATTTCAAATATGATAGGTCTTTCAGATATTTTAATAGGGAAGGAGAAGCTTGAAGATGTAGTACATGAGTATAATGAGTATCTAGATATACTACCTTCAGGGAAATTGCCTCCAAATCCATCGGAAATGTTAGGATCTAAGACTATGGGAAGACTTATAGAAGCCCTTAAGGATAGATATGACATAATAATATTAGATACAGCACCATTACAAGCGGTAACAGATGCGCAGATACTTTCAACTAAGGCTGATGGGACTATACTAGTTGTAAGAGCGGAGAAGACTAAGAAGGAATCAGTGTTACAAGCTAAGGGACTTTTAGATAAGGTAGGAGCTAATGTTATTGGTACAGTCCTGAATGGTGTAGAAAACAGTAGGAAGAAATATTACTATTATTATGGTAATGAAAGCTAAAGTAAGAATTATATAGGGGGGAAATTGGTGGAACAGGCAAATGTAGAGAAAGAAGAGGTATCTGTAGAAGAGAGAGCAGAGCATAAAGTTAGCTTTGGATATTATTTTATTAAGAGAATAATAGATATTGTATGTTCTTTTTTTGGTTTGATTATTTTGAGTCCCATTTTATTGATTGTAGCAATTGCAATAAGGGTAGAATCAAAAGGTTCTGTTATATTTTCTCAAGAGAGAATTGGATATAAGGGAAAAAGCTTTAAAATGTATAAGTTTAGGTCTATGGTAGTTAATGCTGAGGAGCTTAAGGCGCGATTAGCACAGCATAATGAAATGGATGGGCCTATGTTTAAGATGAAGAATGATCCTAGGGTTACAAAGGTTGGAAAGTTTATTAGAAAGACTAGCATTGATGAACTACCACAACTTATTAATATACTTAGAGGTGAGATGAGTTTAGTTGGTCCAAGACCTTCTTTACCTAAGGAGGTTAAGGAATTTGAGCCTTGGATGATGGAAAGACTAAATGCGAAACCAGGACTTACATGTTATTGGCAAATTTCAGGTAGAAATGATATTGAATTTGAAGATTGGATGAAGCTTGATATTAAGTATGTAAGAGAAAGAAGTACGCTTATTGATATAAATTTGATATTTAAAACATTTTCTGTTTTATTTGGAGACGAACATGCAAGATAGGGGGTGAAGGTATGAGTAAAATTAAAGTAATGAGTATATTTGGTACAAGACCTGAAGCAATTAAAATGGCACCTTTGGTAAAAGAGTTAGAGAGAAGCAGTCAGATTAAATCAATGGTATGTGTTACAGCACAACATAGAGAAATGCTAGATCAAGTTTTATATTTATTTGATATAAAACCGGATTTTGATTTAGATATAATGAAAGATAGACAAAGTTTAACTGGCGTTACTACTAGAGTATTGCAAGGATTAGAAGAGATATTTCAAGAAGCAAAACCTGATATGATTTTGGTTCATGGAGACACAACGACAACATTTTCTGGTGCACTTGCTGCCTTTTATCAGCAGATAAAAGTTGGGCATGTAGAAGCAGGACTTAGAACAGGAGATAAATACTTCCCTTTTCCTGAGGAAATGAATAGAAAACTAACAGGATCTATTGCTGATCTACACTTTGCTCCAACTAGTGGATCTAAGGAAAATTTATTAAAAGAAGGAATAGATGAGGGTAACATAATAATAACAGGCAATACAGTTATTGATGCTATGAATTTTACTGTGGATTATAATTATAAATTCGAAAATGAGGAACTGAATAAGATAGACTATGAAAATAAGAAGGTTATTATGGTTACTGCTCATAGAAGAGAAAACTGGGGACAAGGGATTGAAAATATTTGTATTGCACTAAAAGAGATTGTTAGTAAAAATAGAGATGTTGAAATTGTTTATTTAGTACATTTGAATCCGGTAGTTAGAGAGTGTGTAGAGAGGTATTTAAAAGACCTAGATAGAGTACATCTGTTATCACCATTAGATACTAAAGAAACTCATAATTTAATGAATAAGTGCTTTATGGTAATGACAGACTCAGGAGGGTTACAAGAGGAAGCTCCACATTTGGGGAAACCGGTTCTTGTATTAAGGGGGGTTACAGAGAGGCCAGAAGCCATAGATGCTGGAACTGTAAAGCTAGTAGGTACGGATATAAGTATAATAGTAAAAGAAGCGAATGCATTATTAAATGATAAAAAAGCTTATGAAAAAATGAGCAAGTCAATTAATCCATATGGTGATGGATTTGCTTCGAAAAGGATAGTAGAAAGTATTAAAGACTATTTTGATATATCTATAGATTTATAGAAGAAATAAAATAATAATGAGGAGAAAAAATATGTTATGTGCATTAATAATGGCTGGGGGAAAGGGAACAAGATTTTGGCCTATGTCTACAGAAGAGCGACCAAAGCAGTTTTTAAGTTTGATATCTGATGATACTATGCTACAAATGACTGTTAAAAGAATTTTACCAATTATTCCAATGGAAAGAATTTTTATATGCACTGGCAAACAATATGAGGGAATTGTAAAAGAACAAATACCGGATCTTCCAAGTAGAAACATAATCATTGAACCAGAAGGTCGAAATACAGCACCGTGCATTGCCTTATCGGCTTTGGTAATAAAGAGGTATTATACTGGTGCAAATATGATAGTATTACCATCTGATCATTTAATAGGTGATGAGTTTGCCTTCCGAGAAATTGTGATAAAATCGGATAGTTTTATAGAAAAGAACAAAGATTGTATAGTTACCTTAGGTATAAAGCCAGATAGAGCAGAAATAGGTTATGGCTATATAAAAAAGGGTAGTGAGTATGAAGGAGATAATGGAATAGGGAAAGTTGAACTATTCGTAGAAAAACCGGATATTAATACAGCAACTAAATATGTGTCAGATGGATGTTATTTATGGAATGCTGGAATGTTTATGTGGACAATAGATGGTATCTTAAGTATGATAAAGAAATATTTACCGAATACATATGAGGCATTAATAAATGTTGAAGATATACCACAGAATTTATTACAAAATGAAATAGATGAGAAATATAAGTATACAGATAGTATATCGATAGATTATGGGGTTTTAGAAAAAGCTGAGAAAATTTTTGTTATACCTACTGAAATTGGTTGGGATGATATAGGAAGTTGGGGTGCCTTAGAAAGATATCGAGAGAAAGATAAGAATGGGAATATCATACTAGGAGATGCTATAAGTATTAACTCAAGCAATAATATTATTATTTCGAATGATAAGAAAATAGTAATTAGTGAAATAGATAATATTTATGTGTTGGAAAACAAGGATAGAATATTTATAGGTAAGAAAAATGATATTGATAGACTTAAGAGTATAAAAGAAGGTGTTGATTTAGAAAATGAAAAGAATACCATTACTAAATATAGAAGTTGATAACCTAACGATGGATGAGGCAATTCATGAAGTTGATAAATTAATCAGAATGAGAAAGAATAGCTATATTGTTACTCCGAATGTGGATCACATAGTTAAGTTGGAGACGGATGATGAATTTAAAAGGATCTATAAAGAGGCGGATTTAATATTAACAGATGGAATGCCTCTAGTATGGATTTCTAAATTGAATGGGAATTGTATTAAGGAGAAGGTATCAGGGTCAGATTTGTTTCCTAATGTATGTGGGTTAGCTAGTAAAAGGGGATATAAGCTATTTTTATTAGGAGCAGCAGAAGGAGTAGCTGAAACAGCAGCACGTAATTTAATTAATAAATACAAAGGATTAAATATTGTTGGCACATATTCACCAAAGTATGGCTTTGAAAATGATGAGGAAGAAATAATGAGAATTATATCTCATGTAAAGAGTGAACAACCTGATATACTGGCTGTTGGACTTGGTGCTCCTAAGCAAGAAAAGTTTATATATAATTATAGAAAGGAACTGGGAGTCCCATTATCATTAGCAATTGGGGCAAGTATAGATTTCGAAGCTGGAACTATTAGGAGAGCACCGAATTGGATGCAAAAAGCTGGTCTTGAGTGGTTCTATAGATTGATAAAAGAACCAGGTCGTATGTTTAAACGATATATTATTGATGATATGAAAATAATAGGTCTATTTTTTAAGTACAGGTAGGGGGAGTTGTGTGAAAAGAGTTGCATTGTTTCAGTTGGCGAGGGAATATGGTGGCGCAGAAAAGGTAGTAGAAAACTTATATAATTTAAATAATAGTAAATCTATTGAAATGTATTTAATATGCTTAGACGATACAAAATTTTCTGATGTATTAAAAAAAGATTTTAAAATTGACAATATACTTTTCTTACCTAATAATAAATTTGCAATTTTTACAATTATAAAAGAAACAGTAAGGTTTATAAGAAAAAATGAAATAGATATTCTTCATGTACATAACGTAGCATCAGAGGTTATAGCAAGTATTATTGCAGTTTGTACAAAGGTTAGAGTAATAACAACAATACATAGTTTTATAGATTATGATTTTAGTGGGTTCTTAAAAAGAAATATATATAAGGCTTTTAGACTGATAGCGAATAGACTAAATGATAAATATGTTACAGTATCAGAGGGATTAAAGATTTCATTACCGAAAAGTATACGTAAAAAGACTGAAGTTATTTATAATGGTATTTCAGAGTTTGGTTTGAAGACGGGGCTTGAACATAATGAACGTTTCACTATATGTAGTATAGGTAGGTTGGTAGAGGTGAAAGCCCATAGTAAATTACTAGGAGCAATTAAAATACTTAAAGAAGAAGGTATAGATGTAGATTGTATAATAGCTGGAGAAGGAGTATTAGAGAATGAGCTAAAAGAATATGTTAATAAAAATGGACTAGGAGAGCAAGTACACTTTTGTGGATTTATTGGCGATATCCAGAGTATATTTTCAAAATCAGACATATATATTGTGCATTCAAATATGGAAGGTCTCCCATTGTCTACGATGGAAGCAATGAGTTATGGAATACCTATAATTGCGTATAGAGTAGGTGGATTGAAGGAGTTATTAAATAGAACAACGTGTGTAGAAATAGAGAATAATGATTGTGAGAGTATTGCTAAAGCGATAAAGTATGCAATGAACAATGGGGATATTACTAAGTCAAACGTAGTAAATGCAAGGGAAGTATATGAACGAAGGTTTTCATTAGAGGCATTTAACGAAAAATATTTAAAGTTATATAAACTTGAGTAGATATAGGTTCTTGAAAAATAAAAAGATTTTACTTTAGATTTAAGTAAAGATGAGATATAAAGATGAATCTATAAAAAGTGAAATATTGATATATGGAGGAAGAGTAATGAGTGTTTTAAATGTTATAGGATTAGGGTATATAGGATTACCAACGGCTTTAATGTTTGCCTCGCATGGGGTCAAGGTTGTTGGAACAGATTTAAATAAAGAATTGGTTGATACATTAAAGAGTGGTAGACTTACATTTGAAGAAGATGGGTTAGAAGCGGTATTTAGTGAAGCAATAAATAGAGGAATTGAATTTAAAAGTGAGTACGAAAAAACAGATAGATATTTAATAACAGTACCTACACCATATATGTCAGATAGTAAAAAGATTGATGCAAGTTATGTTGTTTCAGCAATAAAGCAAGTCATGGAGGTATGTAATAAAGAGGCAATAATAGTAATAGAATCTACTATATCGCCTGGAACAATAGACAGATATGTTAGACCTATAATAGAAGAAAAAGGATTTTTGATTGGGACTGATATACACTTAGTACATGCACCGGAGAGAATTATACCAGGAGATATGATTCGTGAGTTGAAGAATAATTCTAGAACAATAGGAGCAGACAAAAAGGAAGTTGGAGAAGAGGTAAAAGGATGGTATAAAAGTTTTTGTCAAGGGGATATAATAGTAACGGATATTAAGACTGCTGAAATGAGTAAAGTTGTTGAAAATACTTTTAGGGATATAAATATTGCATTTGCAAATGAGTTAGCAAGAATTTGTAATAGAGAAGAAATGGATGTATATGAACTTATACGTATAGCAAACAAGCACCCAAGGGTAAATATATTACAGCCGGGGCCAGGGGTAGGTGGACATTGTATCTCTGTAGATCCATGGTTTTTGGTAGGTGATTATCCGGATATAGTTAATGTTGTAGTAAGTGCAAGAGCAGTAAATGATGCAGCACCTAATTATGTTTTTGATAGAATTCATGAGATAATGAAGATAAATAATGTCAAGGATTATTCAAAGGTTGGATTATATGGAATGACATATAAAGAAAATGTAGATGATACAAGAGAGAGTCCAACTTTACAATTACTAAATATATTTGATAAATACAATATAGATAACATTAAGATTTATGATCCGATGATTAATGAAAAGAAATATAGTAGCCAGTGCAGCAGTTTAGATGAATTTTTAGGGGCTATTGATATTGTAGTAGTTTTAGTAGGACATGATGAGATAAAGAACAATGAAGCGTTATTAAAAGAGAAAATTGTATATGACACAAGAAATATAATAACATGTGGAAAAAAGATATATAAACTGTAGATTAATAAGTAAGAAAGATATTATTAAAGGGGTGTCAAATTGAAAAATATACTTGTAATAACAAGCCACTTTTATCCGGAACAAACCATAGCAGCAATACGACTAGAGAAAAGGATAAAGGCACTAGTAGGAAATAATTATAATGTATATGTTTTAACCAATGGTGATGTTACAGATCCTAGATGGGGTGAAAAAGAAGTATATAGAGTTAATAAATCAAATACTATTAAGAGTGAAGAAAGAGTGAGTTCATTCAGTGGAAGCTTAAAAGGATATTTGTTATCAAAAGGGTATTTAAATAATAGAATTAGAGCATTAAAAAAAATTAAGAATGGATATGATTCTAAAGTATGGTATAAAAAAAATATTGAATTAGCAAGTAAGATTGTAAGAGAGAAAGAGATAGATATAATTTATTCGACAGTGCCAAAATTAGAGACTTTAATGATTGGTAATTATCTGAAGAATAAATTTGAGAATGTTAAGTATGTTGTCGAATTTAGAGATATATTAGCTGATAATTTAGCAGAGAAGAATCCATTAATAGTAAATAATATTATGAAGAGACATGAGAAGGATATGGAATCACTTGTAGATGGATTCATATTTTTAACAGAAGGACTATATGAACATTATGCGAATAGATACAAAATTGAAAAATATAAGGTCGTTTATAATGGGTATAGAAAAGTTAATTTAGATGAGACTGATAATAATGAGGCCAATATTATATTTAGTCACATCGGATCTTTATATGGAAGCAGGTCTCCCAATGAATTCATATTTGCTTTAGGTGAATTATTAAATGAAAACAAGTTTAAGGGATATAAAGATAAGATTAAAATAAACTTCGTGGGTGACATTGCATCTGATATATTATACGAAATGAAAAATATAATAAGTGCGTATAACTTAGAAGGTGTAATAAACTTTACAGGAATGATAAATAATGAGAAGGCAGTAGATATAATGTTTAAATCTGATATTAATATACTTATTACTCATGATGAAGGCAGTGAGTATGCAATACCTGGGAAGTTATTTGAATATATAGGAGCTAGGAATAAAATTTTGGCACTAACACAAGATCCAATAGTTAAAGATATGATAGAAAGTAATAATTTTGGGACTGTTATTAAAAATAATAAACATGAGATAATAGAGTTTCTGAGGAATTATTTAGAGTGTGATGAGAATAATGGGAAAATTGATTTAAATGTAGCTGAGAAGTTCTCACAAGAGTATCAGGAAGAGCGATTTATCGAATTTATAGATGGAGTATCTAAGAATGGGAATTAAAAATATTTTAATTAAAATATATAATAAAGTGTATAAGAAATATATATGTGGAGTGATATATAGCTTCAAGAGTTTCCATTATTATATAAATTATAATTTTATTGATAACATTATTGATATAGATTGCCTTGAAAAAAACACAAATTTTAGTGATGAGAATACAGAAGAAATAGAAAGATTAATAGTTAAAAAATACTTAAATCATGAAATTGATTTATTAGGTAGTGGATGGGTTAAATTAGACTATGGAAATTTTAGTGTAGGATTTGAAGGAAATAGATATACAACTTCTATAACAGAGTTTAAATTAAAGAAAATAATAAATAAAAAGAATTATAAATATAGCGAGAAGTTGAGTAAGCTTATAGATAGAGAATATATTCACATAGATTGGAGCAAGGATTTTAGAAGCGGTTTTAGATATAATTCCAAGAAACATAGGAATCTAATTAAGATTGGTAGCCCAAATGGTGTTGATATCAAATGGCCATGGGAGTTATCTCGTATGCAGCATTTGTTGAGGATGGCAATTATTTCAATAAAATTAGATGAAGGTAATAGGAAAAAAATAATAAGGGAATTTAAAAATGAGGTTTTAGATTTTTTTGTTACAAATCCATTGGAGTTCGGGGTAAATTGGGTATGTACAATGGATGTATCAATAAGGTTAGCAAATATGTTATTAGCTTACGATATATTAGAACAATTGGATAATGAAGATATACTTAATAAAGAATTTAAGGAGATTTTTTCAGGAAATTGCAGATTTCATTTGGATTTCATTTATAACAATCTAGAGAATAAGGGTGTTAGCGGTAATCATTATTTGTCAAACTTAGCTGGTTTAATAATTGGAGGAGCATATTTTAAAGAAAATACATATCTTAAGTTTGGAATTGAAGAGTTCTTTAAAGAGTTCTATAGACAATTTAATGAAGATGGATCAAGTTTTGAGGCATCAACAGCATATCATAGATTATCATCTGATATAGTTGGAATGGTAACAACGTTCTTAATATATATAAAAGAGAATAATATTGAATGTAGTGAAATAATAAGTAGACATATGAATAGTAACTTTTTTACTAGACTAAGTAGACTACTAGATTTTAATAAGGATATTTTAAAAGAAAATGGAACTATTATTTTTATTGGAGATAATGATAGTGGAAAGTTTATAAATATATCACCTATTGGGGAACTGGTATCGTCAGATAAGATAATAAAAAAATATAAGAATTTTAATGTAGACAATATAAATTCAGAAAAATATTTTGATGAAAACTTTGGGAATAACGAATCTACGATCACACTACTATCTTCTATTTTTAATATAAATTATAAAAATTATATTAATGAACAAGCATTAGTTAAATCAATAATAAGGGATTGTTATTTGCCAAGTTGCTCAAGTGTCATGGATAATTTAAAAAATATAGATTTAATAGATGAGAAATTAAGGAGTAATCTTCCTTTTAATCAGACTCACAGAATAAAAATTAACATAACTGATATTGAAAAGATGGTTATGAAGTATTATAAAAATTTTGGATTATACTGTTTAAAGGCGGATAAATTTTCATTTTATTTATATGCTGGAGAAGTGGGGTATGAAGGAAAAGGATCACATTCTCATAATGATAAGATGAATATCGAAGTATTTAGTGACGGAAAAGATATATTGGTGGATCCAGGATGCTATGTTTATACTGCAGATGAAGATAAAAGAGATATATATAGGAGTAGTCTAGCTCATAATATTCCAATACCTAGAATAGGAGATTGTGAGCAAAATAGATTTATTCATATGTTCGAGACAAGTAATGAGGTGAAGTGTAAATTTATTGAGATTAAAGAAAATATAGTAAGTGTAAGATGTGAGTACAGAGATAAGGTGTTTATTAGAACTATACGAATTGAAAATCATTATATAGAAGTAGATGATAGGGCTAATATTGATTTTATACAAAATTTTAATTATAAACTATATTCAAATGGATATGGAAAAGAAATGTATATCTACTAAAATAGAAGTTGATTAAAACTGGAGGGTATAATGAAGATATGTTTTTTGACAGATACTATATTTTTGCATGGTGGAGTGGCGAGAGTAATAACTACATTAGCAAATAATTTAGGTAAGGATAATGAAGTAGATATTATATGCACACAAGTAAATGTGAAAAAAGATTATAAACTATATGATTTAGATGAAAAAAATGTAAATGTAATTTACAAACCGTTAAAAGGTACTATTTTTGAAAAAATAAGAAAAAGAATATTTAAAAAAATTAATAATATCAGTTCATATTTTGATAATGAAAAAATGAGTAAATTACAAGAAAATGTTATGTATCCTAAAAGAATGAAAAGTGATTTAATATCTTTTTTCAATAATAAAGAATACGATATTATAATAGGATGTCATTTCGAATATACGATTATTTTAGGCTTAATTGCTCCATATCTAAATGCTAAGACAATTTCATGGCAACATAATATGTATGAAGCATATATCTCAGTTAAAGGTAGATATATATACAATAAAATTAACCTTTTTAAAAGAGCATTATATAATATAGATGCAAATGTAGTATTAACAAAAAAAGATCAAGAAAATTATGAGAAATTTTTGAATAAGAAGTCATTTCAAATTTATAATCCAACTAGTATAGTATCTAAAACAAAATCATTATGTGATAGTAACACAATTATATCGGTTGGAAGATTAGATAAAAGCAAAGGCTTTGATATGTTAATAAAGGCATTTAAGGATGTAAATAAATGTAATGATAAGATAAAGCTAAATATAGTTGGCGATGGAGAACAGCGTAGCGAGCTTAGTCAATTAATAAAAGAATTAAATCTTACAGAAGTTGTGAATCTTAATGGATTTAGTAACAATATACAGGATTTATATACGCAATCAGATATATATGTATGCTCATCTAGATGGGAGGGATTTCCATTAACTCCTATTGAAGCAATGGAATGTGGACTACCAATTATATCATTTGATATTCCTTCTGCGAAAGAACTTATAGAAGATAATAAGTATGGAATATTAGTTAAGCAAGGAGATATAAAGAGATTAACAAATGAAATGATAAAAATGGTAGAAGATAAAAACTATATGAATAATTATTCTAAGAAATCAATAGAAAGAGCTAGGGAGTTTAGTATTGAAAAGATAATGGAAGACTGGCATAGGCTATTTGTGGAGCTTAAGTTAGAGTAAGCATTAATATGAAATATAAAAAAGTAATTGAAATAATTATGTATGAGATGAGGTAAAAATAAAATGTCGACTAAATATAACAAATTAGATAAATATTTAGCTCTTATTTTAAAGATATTTATATTTGTAAGTTTATTTATTCCTTTTTATATTGGAAAAACTAATAGAAATGTAATATTTAGTCTTAGTAACAGTATTGCTACGTTTATTATATTATTATGTTGTATTAAGAAAGGCAGAGGCAAATATTCGAAAACATATATATTAATACTGGTTTTTGTAATATTGATATACAACATTGTTATGCTATTTTATAATATTAAATATACAGGGATGTATAGTGAACAGTTAAATAGACTTATTAGTATGATTTTTTATATTCTATTAATAAAAAAAATAGATCAAGAGTTCCTACAAGATAATAATATAATAGGTTTTTTTATCAAGTGTGTAGTACTTACATTAGTATTAAGCATAATATATTACTTAATTGGTAGGGATGCTGTATATTTAGTTAATGGAGAGATAAGTTTTACAGCACAAGGTGGATATACGGATAAAAGACTAACATGGATATTTGGGCATAAAAGTTCATATTCATTAATGATTTTAATGTTTACAGGGATAGTAATTAAATATAAACAGGAGATTAAGAGGCATAAAAGTATATTAATACTTTTAGCAGTTGTATGTGTTTTAACGAATTCAAAAACTGCGTTACCTTTTATAATAGCATTAGTAGGGTATGATTTAATATGTAATAGTAAAAATAAAAATTTAATTATACGGATGATAAAAGTTATTATTATTCCGATTCTATTCATAGTAGGAAGTAGTATAATTATTAAAAGTTTAGCTGAAAGCAGAGATATAACGTCATTAGGGAGTAGAACGTATATTTATGACGCTGCTAAACTTAATCTGTCCATAATGCCGCATGGAATAGGAGATAAATTTGGGGAAATGATGTTTACAACACAGGTATTTCCCGTTGATAATTTTCATAATATATTTTTAAATGAAATGCTAGTTTTTGGAGTAGGAGTGGGAGTTGCCTATTTCCTACTATTCACAACGATAGGAATTAGTAACATAGGCACTAATGGTTTAAGTAGCCTTATTTTATGGACAGGAATATTTACGTTGTTTTTTATGGACTATTCATTAAGAACAGATATCTTATCATTATTTTTATTTTTAACATATTTATTATCAGTAAAGAAAAAGAGTGGCAACATAGAATATTGTGAGGTGGCCGATGAATGTATTACTTAAAAAGTTTATAGAATTTGCATTTGGTAATGGAATTGTATTGATATTAGGGTTTTTATCTTCACCTATAATAACAAGATTAATTTTACCAGAGGAATACGGAAAATTCTCAATGTTTAGCACTATAACCAATTTATTACTGATAGCTATGCTGCTAGGATTTGATCAAGCATACGTAAGGTTTTATTACGAAGAGGATAGTGATGGTAAAAAGAAACTATTAAGAGAGAGTATAAAGATTCCATTAATGATAAGTATGTTTATATCTATCATTTTATTGATTTTTCACAAATCAATTTCAAGATTTTTAATAGGTGAGAGCTCTATAATAATTATTATAGCAATAATTATTCAGATTCAGTTTAGCATTTTAGGAAGATTTGCATTGTTATTAATACGAATGCAACAAAGAGGTAAGCTTTATTCTACGTTACAGGTGATAACTAAAGTATTATATATTACATTTGTTTTGATGATATTTAAAATAGTTAAAAATGATTATAAAACGTTAGTATTTGCTACAATATTATCTAATATAGTTGTAGTTGTAATATCAATACTGGCAGAAAAAAAAGAGTGGTTCTTCAAATGTGATAATATAAAAATGAATACTACAAATAAACAAATGATTAAATTTGGTATTCCGTTAGTATTTTCTATGATAATTACATGGGTATTCCAATCTATTGATAGGGTTGCTATCAATTTGTTTAGTAATTTTAATGAACTAGGTATATATTCATCTGCTTTTTCTATAGTAGCTTTATTAAATGCATTTCAAGATGCATTTACGACATTCTGGGTACCAGTAGCAAATGAGAAATATAAAGAGAATTCTAAGAATACAGAGTTTTTTAGAAAAATATTTTCCTTAGTATCTTTATTTATGCTATTGATTGCAATTTTACTAATAACTTTTAAGGATGTTTTGATTTTGCTATTAGGTTCAAAATATAGAGAGGCATCGTTTATATTCCCATTTTTAGTATTTATGCCATTAATGTATACAATTTCAGAAACAACTGTAGTTGGAATTAACTTCAAGAAAAGGACTAAAAATCATATATTGATTGCAGTAGTATCTGCTATATGTAATATTTTAGGGAATTGTATATTAGTACCACCATATGGAGCGAAGGGGGCTGCAATATCAACAGGTATTTCTTATATTATATTTTTTATTTTAAGAACTAAAATTTCAGGTAAACTATATGAAGTTGGCTATAATATTAAAAAGCTATATATTTCACTAGTACCTTTAACAATATTAGCTTTATATGCTAGTTTTAATACTTTTGATATTAAACTTATAGCTATTGGAAGTATAGCTTTGTTAACAGTTATTGTTATGTATGGAAATGAAATTAATGATATTTTTCAGTATATAGTTAAGTTATTTTCAAGAAAAAAAAGTGATAAGTAGTAGTAGGGAGAGTTGGATATATGATTATGAGAGCCTTAAGTGCTACAAAAATTTATAGATTATCAAATAAGCTATTTAGAGCAAAATTTAAAAGATTAGCATATTTTTTTCAATGCATTAATCGTATTATAAATAATTCACATATTCCTGCGAGTGCAGAAATAGGAGAGAAAAGTGAGTTTGCGTACGGCGGTATAGGAATTGTGATACACCATAATGCCAAGATAGGAAAAAATTGCATTATTGGTCAAAATACTACTATTGGAGGCAGAAAGAATCATGGAGGAGTTCCTAAAATAGGAAATAATGTATATATATCAGCAGGTGCGAGAGTCATTGGTGGAATTATTATAGGAGATAATAGTATTATTGGGGCAAATGCTGTTGTTATTAAAGATGTTCCTGAAAATTCTGTAGTAGCAGGAGTGCCGGCTAAAGTAATAAAGATAAACAATTTAGATTATATAGAAGCAATAAAAAGTTAAATATATGTTAAGTGATAAATATCAATATTAAAGTGCATAAAATTCTAAAAAAGAATTAGAATTTATGTACTTTTTTGCGGTTATTTTAGAAAATGATTATAGATAGGTAAGAAATAATTAGATGTGATTATAATGAATGATATATATAATATGATTAAAGATAAAATTGGTGTTAATATGATAAAAAATAGATAGACAAAACCTGCGATTTGAATTGATGATTAGATTTAATGTTACATAAAAAAAATTATAATATAAGGATTGTGAGAAGAGAACTTTAATATTAAAAACCTATGATATTTTATATTAAAATTATAATCTGATTAGCAAAACTTACGAATATAAGAGTTTAATAATGTTAGTAAGATCAAGTGGTAAATAATAAGGAGAGAGGAGCTTAATTGATCTAATTGGTTTAATAATAATAGAATCAACATAGCAAGTATAATAGAACTACGATAGGTGTTATTTATGTAGGTATTTCTAATGATACTAAAACAAAAAAATCACTAATCACCATCGAATATATCTTTAAGTGATTTTGTAATATTGTAAACTTCAATAATTATCCTCTTAATTTCATAAGTATCTTTGTATTCTTGATTACATTATTAAATACACCTATTCATTTATAATTTAATTATTTAATCACGATATATCCATAAAAATATATTTAAATTATGAATATAAGATAGAAATGACAAAAACTCCACTTCATATATTCTAATATTTAGTGGAGTTTATATAGTATGATATTATTAAGTATTAAAAAACATAGTATTAATTCCTTATTGCATAATCCATAGTTTTAAAGCTATCAACCTCATTTTTAGAGTTAACATCCTTAGCGTAAACACTTATAACATAGTTTCCAGTAGTAGTAGGATTCCAAGTGAAAGAGTTAGAAGTAGAGTAATCCTTA
>NZ_JBPUTF010000004.1:0-198576 GCF_051590805.1 Clostridium zhoujianii | reverse complement strand
CGCCGCCAGCGTTCGTCCTGAGCCAGGATCAAACTCTCAATAAAAAGTTTAATCTTAATCTCAAAAACTTACTCATAAAAAGAATTGCTGGTTTTTAACTTATATATCTGTTCAATTTTCAAAGATCAAATCACAGTCTTGTTGACTGCCATATTATAATACCATCAAACCTTTTTCGTTGTCAACAAGTTTTTAACTTATTTTTTCAACTCATTTGTTTGTGGTTTGTTGCCCTTCTTGTGAGGACGAAGATTATATTATCATCTTTTCTTAACATTATATTTCTACAAAAAACTATATACATAGGTTTATATTTATATATCTTCTATTTTCACTATTTTTCTTACTTTTTCTATTAGTGACACACTAGGATGAGTTATCTTATATGGATCTACTTTAACCTTTAAAATCACCTATTAATTAAGTTACTTGTCCTATTAATCTTTACTCCCTTCCTATTTTAACTTAATATAATAGTATATTTATATATTATATAGGAGGTTTTACAAATGAAAAAAGCAATATTACTACCTCTACTTCTTATTCCAACCTTTATTTTATACGGATGTTCAGAGAAAAAGGAAAGCACTCTACCACCACGTTCCATCTCTGCTTCTTCTAATGGTTCTACTGAAATATATACTCCATTCATTTTAAATGATAAAACAATATCTAATTCTCCATTCGTGGTAAATGGAAATTCATTAATATTTCCTAATAGAGAAGATAACAATAAGATTTCTATTATCCAAGAGCCATATCCAAAAAACTTAATAACAACATCTATCATTTCAGATTTCATGGACTATTCAACTGAGACTCTGATTGTAATTAATGATGTAATATATTTTGCTGATGCCAGCAACGGAAATAACCTATCATCAATAAATCTATCAGATAAAGTCTATAAGAAAATTAACAATAATAATGTACACAATATAATTTCTTCTAACGAATCATTATTCTATATAAATAGTAATGATAAAAATAAGCTATATACATATAACATAGAGGAAGGTTCTAGTTCAGCTATTACATCTGATAGCATAGGAGAATATCTATTAAACGGAGATTTCATCCTCTACCAAAACTTAAGTGATAACTCCAATTTGTACACAATAAAGATTGACGGTTCACAGAAACAACAAGTTACTGACTTCTCAGTAAATAGCTTTGTTCCATATAATGGTGAGATATTAGTTATAAACTCTTCTGATAATAATAACCTTTATGCAGTTAATCCTTCAGATTTAAAATCTAGAAGATTAGCTTTAATGAATGGAGAAAAGCTAAAAGTATATGACAATAGTTTATATTTTATAAACTTAGATGATGCTAATTATTTATATTCTCTTAGTGTTAATTTAGAAACATCTGAGATCTCATCTAGGGCTATTGTCAAGGATGGCATAAATGATTATTTCCCAACAAACCTGGGTATCTTTTTAGAAAAAAGATCTAATGTCAATAATACATATATTATCGATACACCCTCTCAACCTTAAATATCTAAAAATATACTTAAAAACAAAAGGGATTGCATTGCAATCCCTTTCTTATATTCTATTTTAAATTATTTACTATTTCCTTAAATACATTTCCTCTAACTGCAAAGTTTGAAAACATATCGAAAGATGCACAAGCTGGTGATAATGTAACTATATCTCCATCCTTAGCTAAGTCCCTTGCTCTATCTACTGCTTCTTCTAATGTATCTACAAAAGTAATATTAACCTTTATTCCTTCTCTTCCCTCTAACTTATCAAAAGCGCCCTTAATCTTATCCTTAGTTGCCCCCAATAAAATTAATTCTTTTATATATGGATGTCCTTCATCCGCTAATGGCTCAAATGGAATATGCTTATCATACCCCCCTGCTATTAGTATAACTTTAGTTTCAAAAGCTTTTAACCCTGCTAAAGTTCTTGTTGGACTAGATGCAATAGAGTCATTATAATACTTAACTCCATCTAGCTCTCTTACTAATTCGCATCTATGCTCAACTCCGCCAAAAGTCTCTGCAACAATTTTCATTGATTCTATTGAAACATCATCCTTTGTTGCTATAAATGCTGCTAAATAATTCTCAACATTATGAATTCCTTTAATAACTATGTTCTCTTTCCTACATACTTCTTTTCCATCAATGAATAAAACACCATCTTCAAGGTATGCTCCTGTTGTCAGAACTCTATTGGAACTAAACTCTCTTATTTCAGCCTTGGCTTCACTCTTAAAGCCATAAGTAATTTCATTATCTCTATTTATTACTAAAACATTACCACTATTTTGATGCAAGAAAATATTCTTTTTAGCATCTATATACTCTTGCATATCTTTATGCATATCTAAGTGGTTTGGTGCTAAATTAGTACATACAGCTACATCAATCTCAACATCCATAGTCATTAATTGAAAACTAGAAAGTTCTAATACCACCATATCATTTTCTTCTATTTCTTCTATTTGTGCAAATAGAGGTGTACCTATATTCCCTCCAACCCAAGTTTTATATCCTTCTTGCATTAATAATTTGGATATTATAGTTGTTGTAGTTGTCTTTCCATCACTTCCTGTAATCCCATAGACTTTCCCTCTACAATATCTAACAAACTCTTCCATTTCTGAAGTTATGTATGCACCTTCTTCTTTTGCTCTAACTAAAGCTTCACTATCTATTCTCATTGAAGGCGTCTTAAAAACCACTTGGAATCCAGTTAATTTCTTTAGATATCCTTCTCCTAAAACAAGTTTAACACCTTTATTCTTAAAATCTATAGCTACTTCTCCTAAAGACTCCTCACTTTTCATATCAAAAGCTGTAACATTTGCTCCAAGTTTAACTAAGAAGTTTATTAAAGGAATGTTTGATACACCTATCCCAACTACAGCCACATTCTTTCCTTTAATAAAATTCTTAAATTCATCAAAATTCTTTTTCATTTCTACTCCTCCATATACACTATCTAAACCTCATAACATTTACTATATGATTCTTTATTTAAGTCTGTCCCATTTCCTTCTAATTATAACACTATAAAAATATAAATGAAAAGCGAAGCTTATTGGATAAAACAATAGCTTCGCTTTTCATTTATCATTTTATACTACTTTAATAGTAAATTTCCACACTAAAACTCTAAACTTTTAGCAATATAAGCTTCTAAATCACTTATCTTAATTCTTTCTTGTTCCATAGTATCTCTATTTCTAACTGTTACCGCTCCATCTACTTCTGTTTCAAAATCGATAGTTATACAATATGGAGTACCAATTTCATCTTGTCTTCTATATCTTTTACCAATACTTCCTGCTTCATCATATTCTATATTAAACTTCTTGCTTAATTCTCCATATATATCAAGTGCCTTTTCTGAAAGCTTCTTTGATAGTGGTAGTATAGCTGCCTTATACGGTGCTAATGCTGGATGAAGGTGCATTACTATTCTTGAATCTTGCTTATCTTCTGTTGATAAATCTTCTTCATCATAAGCATCTACTAAGAATGCTAAAGCAACTCTATCAGCACCTAATGATGGTTCTATAACATATGGTACATACTTTTCATTCGTTTGAGGATCTAAGTATGACATATCTTGACCTGAATGTTCTTGGTGCTTATTAAGGTCATAATCTGTTCTATCAGCTATACCCCATAACTCTCCCCAACCAAATGGGAATAAGTATTCTATATCAGATGTAGCCTTTGAGTAGAATGATAACTCTTCAGCAGCATGATCTCTCATTCTTAAATTATTTTCTTTGACCCCTAGGTTTAGTAGGAATTTCCAACAATAATCTCTCCAATATTCAAACCACTCTAAATCTGTTCCTGGCTTACAGAAGAATTCTAATTCCATTTGCTCAAATTCCCTGGTTCTGAAAGTAAAGTTACCTGGTGTGATTTCATTTCTGAAAGACTTACCTATTTGACCTATACCAAAAGGTACCTTCTTTCTTGCACTTCTTTGAACTGACTTGAAGTTTACAAATATACCTTGAGCTGTTTCCGGTCTTAAGTATATTTCATTCTTACTATCTTCAGTAACACCTGCAAAAGTCTTAAACATAAGATTAAACTTTCTTATATCTGTATAATTAAGCTTTCCACACTTAGGGCAAACTATATTATTCTTTTCTATATATTCTTTTAATTCTTCATTTGACCATCCATCAGCAGAAGCAACTTCAACTCCGCTCTCTGTCATATGATCTTCTACTATCTTATCCGCTCTGAATCTAGCCTTACATTCTTTACAATCCATTAAAGGATCTGAGAATCCACCAACGTGTCCTGATGCAACCCAAACTTCTTTGTTCATTAATATTGCACAGTCTACTCCTACATTATAAGGACTTTCTTGTATAAACTTCTTCCACCATGCCTTCTTAACATTGTTCTTAAATTCAACACCTAATGGACCGTAATCCCATGAGTTAGCTAAGCCACCATAAATATCTGATCCTGGGAATATGAATCCTCTACTTTTACAAAGAGCAACCATTTTATCCATTGTCTTTTCAACTGCCATAATAAAATCCCTCCAAATATATTTTTATAAATAAAAAAAGCCCTAACTACAAAGGGACGAAATTCAAATTCCGCGGTTCCACCCTTCTTAGCATAAGCTCAACTTTACAAAGTAGCATTCAAAAGCTCCATTCATCTCCTCATTATAATGATTTACACCAAACATCATCTCTCTTTAATAATTCAAAGACTACTCCTCTTTATCAACATGCTTATTTAATTATATATTAATTTTACCAAAAGACGAATATATGTCAAGACTAAAGACTCTTATCCATTATAATTCCCCTTATTATTTAATTAAATCTATTTTTTATGAATTATTTTTTACTGCTATAGACATACTTCCTTACAAAATAAAAAAGCGATGAATCATCATCGCTTAATAATCAATTGGCTCCGCGAAGAGGACTCGAACCTCCAACCTGTCGGTTAACAGCCGAATGCTCCACCATTGAGCTATCGCGGAATAATTGGCTCCGTGAAGAGGACTCGAACCTCCAACCTGTCGGTTAACAGCCGAATGCTCCACCATTGAGCTATCACGGAACGTTATTACATTAGTTATTATATCAGCTTTAAATAAAAATGCAACAGTTTTTTGAACTTTTTTTTACTATAATTTTAAAATGAGATGAATACTTGATCTAAGGCTATAAATTTAATCTAAAAAAGGAACTAACTAATAGTTAGTTCCTTAAAATTCTTAGTTATTTGTTTGTGGTTTCATTGTAGGGAATAAAAGAACATCTCTAATTGATGCTGAATCAGTTAAGAACATAACTAATCTATCAACTCCAAAACCTAATCCACCTGTTGGAGGCATTCCAGTTTCAAGAGCACTCATAAATTCTTCATCAATCATGTAAGCTTCGTCATCGCCAAGCTCTCTTTCCTTAGCTTGTTGTTCAAATCTTTGTCTTTGAACTATAGGATCATTTAACTCTGAATAAGCATTACATAACTCTCTACCAAATACAAATCCTTCAAATCTTTCAGTAAAGGCTTCATTTCCTCTCTTCTTCTTAGTAAGAGGTGAAATTTCTACTGGATAATCTGTAACGAATGTAGGTTGAATCATATGCTCTTCAGCATATTCTTCATAAAGCATATTTAATACTTCACCCTTAGTTACTGTATTTAATGGCTTAGGGAATTCTAAATGTTTTTCCTTAGCTATAGCTTGTGCTTCTTCATCAGACTTGATTTCATTGAAGTCTATTTTAGCATATTCCTTAACAGCATCCACCATTGTTATTCTTCTCCAAGGTGGCTTAAAGTCTATTTCAGTTCCTTGGTACATTACCTTGGTAGTACCATTAACTTTTTCACAAACATAAGCAACTAAATTTTCCATGATTTCCATCATTCCATTATAATCAGTATAAGCTTCATATAACTCTATCATAGTAAACTCTGGGTTATGTCTTACTGACATTCCTTCATTTCTGAAGTTTTTACCCATATCATATACTTTTTCAAATCCAGCTACTATTAATCTCTTTAAATATAGTTCTGTAGCTATTCTTAGGTACATATCTATATCTAAAGTGTTATGATGAGTAATAAATGGTCTTGCTGCTGCTCCACCAGCTATTGCTCCTAGTATTGGAGTCTCAACTTCTAAGAATCCCCTATTATCTAAGAATTCTCTTATACCTTTTATAATTTGACTTCTCTTTATAAAAGTATCCTTAACTTCAGGATTAGTTATGATATCTACTTCTCTTTGTCTATATCTTAAATCTGGATCCTTTAGTCCATGCCACTTTTCTGGTAATGGCTTTAATGACTTACAGATTAATTCAAAACTAGTAACCTTTATTGATATTTCTTCAGTTCTAGTCTTAAATACTTCACCAGTAGCCGCAACCATATCACCTAAATCATATGTCTTATATGCCTTTAAGTTTTCTTCTCCAACCTCATCTATCTTGATGAATAATTGAATTTTACCATCTCTATCATGTACATCTGAGAATACAACTTTTCCTTGTCCTCTCTTAGACATTATTCTACCTGCTATAGTTACAGTTTTGCCTTCTAATTCTTCATAATTAGACTTAACTTCTTCTGATGTGTGTGTTCTTTCAACTGTGTATACATCAAATGGATCTTTACCTGCTTTTTGTAATTCCGCTAGTTTCTCTCTTCTTAATCTTTCTTGTTCATTAAACTGAGATTCTAACTCTTGAATATTCATTTCCTCAGTTGACATTAATAATCCCTCCGTTATGCTCTTCTTATATCTAGTACCTCAAACTTATTTACTCCATTTGGTACAATAACTTCAACGATTTCACCAATTTTCTTATTAACTAAAGCCTTACCTACTGGTGATTCGTTTGATATCTTATAATTCATAGGATCTGCTTCTGCTGAACCTACTATAGTGTATTCAACTTCTTCATCAAACTCAAAATCCTTAACCTTAACTATTGATCCAACTGCAATAGTACCAGTAGGAATTTCTGATTCATCAACAACTGAAGCATTTTTTAACATATTTTCTAATTGAAGAATTCTTCCTTCAGTAAATGCTTGCTCATTTTTTGCTTCATCGTATTCTGAGTTTTCACTTAAATCTCCGTATCCTAAAGCTACTTTTATCTTTTCAGTTATTTCTTTTCTTTTAACTGTTTTTAAAAACTCTAATTCTTCCTCAAGTTTTTTAACACCTTCATAAGTCATAACATATTTTTTTGCTTCGCTCATATTATACTCCCCTTTAGCTACCAATATGGTTTAATATTATATTCCTAAAATCATTTTACATATTATAAAACAGCCTTTTTAATATGTCAATAAATGATAATTACGGGCACACTCTCCGAAAGTCTTCACAAAGTATATTACCTATTATATACCTTATAGCCCCTTCTTCATACCCTAAATTACTATATCTTTTGAATTAAATGATATCTGCTCTAGCATTATATCATTTTTTCTTAATATGTCTCTAATACTTTCCTTTTTCCCTACATTTAATATTCCGCCTAATAATTCTGGAGGGTAAAATTCCAAAGAACTTTCCCAAGGAACTTTAAATCCAACATTATTTACATAAATCCCATCCTTATTAGGTTTGTAGAAATTGTCCAAATACCAAACATTATTAAGATTATAAACCTTATCTTCAGAAGAAATAACAAAATCAATACTTTTCATACTTTCTTCTTCATGGATTACTTGAATTACAGCTCCATAATTACTAATAATATACTCTCTAAGCTTCTCTATTTTACTTGATCTTTTGGTAAGAATAATTATATTTCTTGCTTCTTTCGCTAATTCTTCAACAATATATCTATTCTCTTTTTTACTACCATCATCAATTAATATATTTGCACTTCTTATTGATTTATGTGATTTAAATAATAATAACTTAATGCTCTCTACTACAGAAAAAGCAAATAGTTTCTTCTGAAATTCATTAAGAAAATTATAGTCATAGTTCCTCTTTCCAC
Source organism: Clostridium zhoujianii (assembly GCF_051590805.1). Lineage (NCBI taxonomy): Bacteria > Bacillati > Bacillota > Clostridia > Eubacteriales > Clostridiaceae > Clostridium > Clostridium zhoujianii. Next base: position 190,578 of record NZ_JBPUTF010000004.1, on the reverse strand, counting down.
TTGGACATAATAAGCTATTATCTTCTTTAAATCTATCAAAAGTTCTAACAATATTATATTTATATGCTTCTACATTAATATTCTGTGGTATCTCAGTGTACTTTATTTTAGTATTGAAATCCTTAATTATCTCCTCACCAGTACATCTTATTTTAAACCTATCTTTAAACTTTATAAAAGGTGATATTTTCTCATAGGGCTCTTCTTCCTTAAACCTAACATGAATGGCATTTTTCATAATCTATACCTCTAGCTTTTTTCTATACTTATTCTTATGAAAAGTATTTAATTACTAAATCTCTTTAAAATTAAGTAATTCACCTTTATAGTCTTGAAGCACTTTCATTACTTCCTTACTATCATCTAAAGTATTCATTAGATTTTTGACATCTGTGCACCTAGGCAACCCTTTAATATACCATGATGCATGTTTTCTCATTTCTCTAATAGCCTTGAATTCTCCATCATACTTAATTGCCAATTCATAGTGTCTAATGCACATATCAATTTTTTCTTCTGGTGTAACTATTAATGGAGGCTCACCCTTTAGCTTTCTCTCAATTTGTTTAAATATCCATGGATTACCCATACTTCCCCTTGCAACAACAATGCCATCACAATTAGATATTTCTTTTAATCTTAAAGCATCTTCTGGAGTAAAGACATCACCATTGCCTAGCACTGGTATTGAAACTGCATCTTTAACCTGTCTTATTATATCCCAGTCTGCCCTTCCTTCATACATTTGTTTTTTTGTTCTTCCATGTATAGTAATTGAATCCACTCCAGCATCTTCTAATCTTTTTGCAAATTCAACAGCATTAATATTATCTTCATCGAAGCCTTTTCTGAATTTAGCTGTTACCGGTTTATTAGATACTTTTTTAAGCTCTCTAATAATTTCAGCAGCTAACTCAGGCTCTTTCATAAGGGCAGAACCTTCTCCGTTTTTAGTTATCTTAGGAGCTGGACAGCCCATATTAACATCTATAATACAAATATCCTCTCTATCGTTAAAGTATTTCTCAACAACCTCTGCCATTATTTTAGGCTCTCTACCAAATATTTGTGTAGCTATAGGCCTTTCCTCATCTGCTATTCTCAAAAGACTTTGTGTATTTTCACTTCCATAGTATAATGCTTTAGCACTTACCATTTCAGTAGTAACTAAACCACAACCCATTTCCTTACATAATCCTCTGAAAGAAATATCAGTAACCCCGGCCATCGGTGCTAAGAATACATTATTATCAAAGACCAGATTACCTATCTTCATTTAATTTACTCCTTATTCTTATAATATAATATCTTTAAACCTTCTAGGGTCAAGTCTGAATCAACCTTATCAATAACCTTAGTTCCTTTAGCTATTAATTTAGCTAATCCACCAGTAGCTACTACAAGAGGTTCTTCTTTCCCCTTACGTTTCATTTCTTCTTTCATTTTGTTTACTATATATTCAACTTGACCTATATACCCATATAATATACCTGATTGCATACTTGAAATTGTATCTTTACAAATTATATTCTTAGGTACTTCAAGCTCTACCCTTGGAAGTTTAGCTGCTCTTTCAAATAATGCATCTGATGATATCTTTATTCCCGGCACTATACATCCACCTAAATAATCTCCTGTTTTCGTTATTGCACAGAATGTAGTGGCAGTTCCGAAATCTATTATTATCATTGATTTTTTATACATTTCATATGCAGCAACTGCATTGACTATCCTATCTGCACCAACTTCTTTAGGATTATCATATCTAATGTTCATACCTGTCTTTATCCCAGGCCCAACAATTATTGGTTCAATAGAAAAACACTTTCTGATCATATTCTCTAGTGAATGCATTATATTTGGAACTACTGAAGATATTATTATCCCCTTAACTTCCTTAGGATTTAAATTGTTTTGGGAAAAAAGTTGCATTACCTGTATTCCATATTCATCCGATGTCTTTTTTGCATCCGTTGAAATACGCCAACTAGCTATGTAATTATTATCTTTATGCACACCTAATACTATATTCGTATTTCCTACATCCACAAGTAAAATCATAAAAGCACCACCTTAATATAATTAAAAGCAGCTGTGGTAGCTGCCTTTATTTCAATAAAATAACTTAAATTTGACAATATAATTTTAGCAATTCAGCATAATTTGTCAAGTAAAATAAGGTATCTTAAAGTAATTATCTTTAAGATACCTTAAACTATTTAGAATAAACCTACAATTTTTCCGTCTTCTAATATATCCATTCTATTAGCGGCTGGAACCCTTGGTAGTCCAGGCATTGTCATAACATTCCCAGTCAATACAACTATAAATCCGGCTCCATTTGATACTCTGACCTCTTGGACTGAAATATCAAATCCCTCCGGCTTTCCTAGCAATTCCGGATTATCTGATAATGAATATTGTGTTTTTGCCATACATATTGGTAGTTTATCTAATTGGAAGTTTTCAAGTTCTTTAATCTGTCTTTTAGCAACTGCAGAGTACGCTACTCCCTTAGCTCCATAAATTTCTTGTGCTATCTTCAATATCTTATCTTCTATACTATCTTTTGAATCATAGATAGGTGCGAAAGATGATTTCTCACTAGCTAAAACTTCTTCTACTACATCAGCTAACTCAAGTCCACCTTCTCCCCCTTTTGCCCAAACATCAGAAAGTGCGACCTTTACTCCAAGTTTTCCACAGAATTCTTTTATAAATTCAATTTCTTCCACACTATCTGTTAGGAATCTATTAATAGCCACAACTACTGGCACATTGTATTTCTTTATATTTTCAATTTGCTTTTCTAGATTAACTATCCCTTTAGATAAAGCTTCTACATTAGGAGTATTTAAATCTTCTTTGCTTACTTCACCGTGATGCTTTAATGCTCTTATTGTAGCTACTATCACAACACAGTTAGGATTTAATCCACCATATCTACACTTTATATCTAAGAACTTTTCTGCTCCAAGATCTGCCCCAAATCCTGCTTCTGTAACAGCGATATCACCAAGCTTTAATGCTAGCTTAGTAGCCATTATTGAGTTACACCCGTGAGCTATATTGGCAAATGGGCCTCCATGAATTATAGCAGGAGTATTTTCTAATGTCTGCACTAAATTTGGTTTTATAGCCTCCTTCATTAATAAAGCCATAGCACCTTGTACTTCTAGTTGCTTTGCATATACTGGATTGCCATCTAAATCATAAGCAATTAAAATATTACCCATTCTTTCTTTTAAATCATTAAGATCTGAAGCTAAACATAAAATAGCCATAATTTCCGATGCAACAGTTATCATGAATCCATCTTCCCTAACAAATCCATTTGCCTTTCCACCCATACCAACTACAATGTCTCTTAATGCTCTATCATTCATATCCATAACCCTTTTGAATATTATTCTTCTTGAGTCAATTCTTAATACATTCCCTTGATGGATATGATTATCTATTGCTGCACATAAAAGATTATTAGAGGCTGTTATAGCATGCATATCCCCAGTAAAGTGAAGATTTATATCCTCCATAGGAACTACTTGTGCATATCCTCCACCAGCCGCTCCACCTTTAACTCCAAATACCGGCCCTAATGATGGCTCTCTTAATGCAATTATGGCTTTCTTTCCTCTTCTACATAATGCTTGACCTAATCCAACTGTAACTGTAGATTTACCTTCTCCAGCTGGCGTTGGATTAATAGCAGTAACTAATACTAACTTACCATCTTTTTTATCTTCATTCCTCTTTAAAACATCTAATGATATCTTACATTTATATTTCCCATATAATTCAATATCCTCTTCAGATAAATTTATTCCTTCTGCTATCTTTACAATAGGCTCCATATTAGCTTCTTGAGCTATTTGTATATCGCTTTTCATATTTAACACTCCTCTGAATTAATTGCTCTCTTTTACCTTTAACAAAATTATACCATTTTAAGATTACAATTCAAAGATAATTCGAATATTTATGTTTATTTTGTTTAAATAGTTCGTAATATATTATGTTTTACAGATATTTTTTTCAAAATTTCAATATAACTTTCGTAACATAATAAAAAGACTTCCGTAGAAGTCTTTTTATTATGCATTTTCAAATATCTCAACAAATTCTTTACCTTCAAGTTTTTCCTTTTCTAATAAAGCAGCTGATACAGCATGAAGCTTTTCTATATTATCTTTTAATAATCTTTCTGCACTATTATAAGCATTATCAATAAGAGATTTTATTTCCTTATCAATTTGAGCTGCAAACTCCTCACTGAAGTTTCTACCTCTTCCTAAGTCTCTACCTAAGAATACTTCATTTTGATCAGTACCATATGAAATTGCACCAATAGTAGGACTCATTCCATATTCCATCACCATACTTCTTGCAATAGCACTTGCCCTATCAATATCATTCTTAGCACCTGTACTTATATCTCCAAGAACTAATTGTTCTGCAACTCTACCCCCAAGAAGACCTACCATCTGATCTTCTAATTTAGACTTAGATGTATATGCTCTATCTTCTGTAGGCAGATGCATAGTGTATCCGCCTGCGCTTCCTCTTGGAATAATAGATATTTCATGAACTGGATCTGCATTAGGTAATAACTTCATTACAACAGCGTGACCTGCTTCATGATATGCAGTTAACTTTCTATCATGTTCACTAATAACCCTGCTCTTCTTTTCAGGTCCTGCTATAACTCTTGTTATAGCCTCTTCCATCTCATACATAGTTATTTGTTTCTTTCCTCTTCTAACAGCTAATAAAGCAGCCTCATTAGCTAGATTCTCTAAATCTGCTCCACTGAATCCCGGAGTTCTCTTAGCTAATACTTCTAAACTTACATCTTCTGCTAAAGGTTTCTTCTTAGTATGAACCTTAAGTACCTCTGCTCTACCCTTAACGTCAGGTGCACCAACTAGTATTTGTCTATCAAATCTACCAGCTCTTAGTAAAGCTGGGTCTAATATATCTGGTCTATTTGTTGCTGCAATCATAATGATTCCTTCATTAACTCCAAATCCATCCATTTCAACTAGTAATTGATTTAAAGTTTGTTCTCTTTCATCATGTCCGCCACCTAAGCCAGCACCTCTTTGTCTACCAACAGCATCTATTTCATCAATAAAGATTATGCACGGTGCATTCTTTTTAGCTTCTTGGAATAAATCTCTTACTCTTGAAGCACCTACACCTACAAACATTTCTACGAAATCAGAACCTGAAATACTAAAGAAAGGCACACCTGCTTCACCAGCTATAGCCTTAGCTAATAATGTCTTACCTGTTCCTGGAGGTCCAACCAATAGGACACCCTTAGGTATTCTTGCTCCCATTTCTATATATTTAGCAGGTAGCTTTAAGAAATCTACTATCTCTTCTAACTCTGCTTTTTCTTCATCTGCTCCGGCTACATCCTTAAATGTAACCTTTTTGGAATCTGGGGTCGCTATTTTGGCTCTACTTTTACCAAAATTCATAACTCCTCTTCCACCACCGCCACCTTGTGACTGTTGTGTAAATACGAATAAAAATACTAATACTAATACTACCAGTACAATTATAGGAATAATACTTAACCAAGCTCCACTATTTGATGGTGGTTCGAATTCAACTCTAACATTATCCTTTGGACTTTCTTCCATTAATGACACAATGATTTCATTAGGTGCATAAGTAACAAAAGTCTTGTTATCAGTTGTCTTTCCTTGTATTAACATTTTATCTTCTTTTACTTTTATACTTTCAATTTGGTTTGCCTTCCATTTTTCTTGGAATGCGCTATACGCCATTGGGTCTGCACTACCCTTTGTTTGCCATATTGCAGCTGCTGATAATACTAATACTACCAGTATTACAATATATATAGCTGAGCTTGAATTCTTCTTCATTCAACGCCCCCCTCTCTTATAGTTATTTTTTAAATTTTACCATACGGTATTTTTTAATACAATCTTTCTTAAGACCTATTTTTCATATACTTCTGGCTTTAATGTTCCTATGAAAGGTAAATTCCTATACTTTTCAGCATAATCTATTCCATACCCAACTATAAATTCATCTGGAACCTCAAATCCTATATACTTAACATCTATTTCTGTTTTTCTTCTTGCTGCTTTATTAAGCAATGTTGCTATTTCTATGCTATTAGCCTTTCTTGCTTTAAGATATTTTAATAAGTAATCTAAAGTAACTCCACTATCTACTATATCTTCTACTATTAATATGTCTTTACCCTCTATATTATGGTCTAAATCCTTTAATATTCTAACTACACCAGAAGTCTCTGTAGAATTTCCATAACTAGAAACAGCCATAAAATCAATTTCACATGGCACTGTAATATTTTTAATTAAATCAGAAGCAAATAGAACTGATCCCTTTAAAACACCAACTACAATAAGATTTTTCCCTTTGTAATTTTGACTTATTACTTCCCCCATTTCCTTAACCTTCTTAATAATTTCTTCCTCACTAAAAAGTACATCTTTTATATCATTTCTCATCCTAAAATTCCTTTCTCTTCAGCATTATTTTAAGTATGGACTTAGTTTCTTTAGTAACTCTATATTTATCAGATGTTTTAACCCCAACCACCCAAGCTATCTCCTCATCAAATTGAATTATTGGTATAGACCCACGATCTTCTTGCGGAATTTTCATATCTATAAATATATCTTTAAGCTTTTTGCTCCCCTTCATTCCTAAAGGAACTATTTTATCTCCATTTTTTCTATATCTAATGATAATATTACCATTAATTTTATCATAATTGAAATACTTTATTAAACTATTCCCACTAAATTTAAAATTATTATCATTAATAACTCTTTCAAAACTCAGAAGATAATCATCAAAAAGGATTTCCTTATGTAATATTTCCTCCTTACTCAAAACTAATTCTTCATTTAAATCTTTTTTAGAAATTTCTTTTACTTTAATATGTATATCACCATAAATATTCTTAGCATATACTTTATTAGGCAAATCAACTCTTTTATTAGTACCTCTTTCTATTAATGAACATACATCCTCTATATGCTTCATTTCAACATCATAATTGCTACCACTCACTTCAGAAATTGCCTTCCTAAGTATTCTATTCAATATAGCACTATTTAGATTAAAGACCTCACCTTTTATAATGATAGAATTATCTTTCTTATAGCATCCTTTTTTATAATATTTTTCAACCTCTTCTTTAATAAAATCATTGTCTATTTGCAATAAGGATGCCATTCTATTTATACTTTCAATAACATCAGGATTAAAGTTATTTTTCATATAAGGTAATATATCTAATCTCACCTTATTTCTGCTATATAATCTCTCCATGTTAGTTGCATCTATACGCGGTTTTAACCCCAACTCCTCACAATAATCTTCTATTTCACCTCTTTCCATAAATAAAATTGGCCTAATATATTTGTTATCTCTCTTTACAGGTATTCCGCCAAGTCCCTCTAGTCCAGTCCCTCTCATAATTCTCATTAATATAGTTTCAGCTTGGTCATTTGCATTATGTGCTGTTGCTACCTTATCAAAGCTTAAGTTTTTCATGACCTCATCAAAAAATCCATATCTTACTTCTCTTCCTGCAGTCTCTGATGATAATCCTTTTTCTTTTCCATAACTATTTATATCTATTCTTTTGCAATAAAATTCCACTCCAAGCTTATTGCATAACTCTTTTGCGTATTCCTCATCCTTATTAGCCTCTTCACCTCTTAACATATGATTAATATGAACTGCAGCAATATTTAAATTTAGCTCTTCCTTTACACTACATAGCATATGTAATAGGCATACCGAATCAGGTCCTCCTGATAACCCTACAAGTATACCTTCACCCTTTTCTATTAAATTATTTTCTTCTATAAATTTTATAAACTTTTCCCTATCATCTCTAATCATAAGATTATTCCTCAATTCTATTTTTTATCTTACCTATATTCTACCTTATATATAGATAAAATTAAAATAGCTGACTAATACTTTAGTCAGCTATAAGCATAATTGCGACTAATACATTGAATATACCTTTGATACCACTACTGTCATATCATCTTTTGAACTCCCACCACTTAACGCTTTTGCTTTATCAAGTATATCTCCAGCTAACTCTTTAGGGTCCTTTGATGCACCCTCAAGATATTCTTCTAGCCAATTATATTTTCCAACACTTTCTTTAGTTACATCTAATATACCATCACTTAATATAACTATTAAATCTCCATTTTTAATAGCTAGCTTAACTTCTTCAACTTCAATTTTATCCACCAATCCGAAAGGTGGCATATTAGATATTATAGGTTTTACACTTTTACCTCTTTTTATAAAACTAGCCACTGCACCTACCTTCATAAATGACGCTTCTCCTGAATATAAATCTATAACATTCAGATCTAGAGTGGAGAATCTTTCATCCTCTTCAAATTTCATAGACATAATAGAATTCACCATATTAATAGCAGTTTCTTTTCCAAAACCTGATTCCACAAATTTTTCTACTATTTCTACAGTTGCCCTACTTTCCTTACCAGCTTCTGGGCCTGATCCCATCCCATCACTAATAAGAGACATATAAAGGCCATCCTTTGTTTTTCCAAAACTATAGGTATCTCCTGTATACTCTTCTCCTTCCTTAGGGGATATTGCCCCGTAAGATACCACATGAAATTTAGGTGCCTCTTCAAATATCATAGTGCACTCACCATTATCAGGGTCTATTCTACATCCATCTCCTCCAAGGCACATTGGCTTTCTCATTAACTCATTAATAATTGGTAATACATTCTTAGAACAATACTTTCCACCTCCACAGTTTTCTAATGTTAATTTTATTTTCACTCTCCCATTAGTATCCCTATAAGAAAATACATTTTTATATTGAATAGAACTCTTATTCAATCCCCTCCTCACTAATCTTTCCAAATCACCACATAGCATTACATCCTTTTTAAAATCCCTTAACATTTCATCAATAGACATTGATATATTCTTTATATGATCTGCTAAAATTAATCTCCCTTCTTCTAACCTTCCTTTCATAGCTTCATTATTATTTAAGTTATCTACAATTTTTTCTGCCCCTTTAATTAAATCAAACTTCTTTAAACATATTTTTTCAAGTTGGTCCGGAAATATAACCTGCTTATCCTCACAACTTTTTATCAATTTTTGTAATGAATTATATGTGAAATTAAAGTCCCTACTCCAACAGTTTTCACACTTACTACAATTAGAGCAGACTCTATCTGCTAAATTTTCTATTAGGGCTGTACTTTTGTTTTTATACATCAACTTATCATTATCCCCAATATTTTGTAATGTATTAGATACTATTGATAATGCCGATCCTAAATCCTTTACTTTAATACTAAATTCCTTTTTTAGTTCAGTAAGCTCTATCTCATTAACCTGATCTCTCTTCTTATCAGTATTAATTTCTACTTCAATAAGTTTTAATATAGATTTAGGGATCATTAAAAATACTACTCCAGATATAGCTGCTTCTATTATTGAAGCAATATTTAAATTCTGTGAATACAAAGCTAAGGCTAAATACATTATTAGATAAGATAAAAATGCAAACAGCTTACCTGTATCTTTAAAAATACCTGCTATTAGTCCAGCAATACTATAAAAAGCTATACTCAAAGTCATATCTCCAGTACTCATTCCAACTATCACCCCCATAGATACACCTATGGCAGCTCCATATGCTCCACCACCAACAAAGGCAACTAATAATATGATTGTATATGATAAAACTGCCCTTAGTGATATATCCATAATATTAAGATTGCCAACACCTGATACTATTAAGCAAAGTACTATTCCCATACTAATTATCTCTTCTGTAGAAAAGAAATAATTAGTGTTAAATTCTTCAATACAATTAACTCCATATCTTACAACATAATAAACAGGTACTATTACTACTGTATTTATTAAGGATAATGTTATATTGATACCTAAATCATATTTACTAATAAAAAAACCATATGCAAAAAAACTAATAAGAACTAATAAAAACATCCTCATTTCTTTAATTGCTTTATTACCTCTTGAAAAGACTATATTGTAAATCATCAGCAATCCTACAGCTAATATATTAATATAGCCACCTGTAATACTACTGGATATTGTAAAATACCCTATTCCCACCCCAAGTGTTGCAATTAATGTTCTCTTCTCATTCTTTCTTATCATTACTGCAATCAAATAAGCTATTCCAAAAGGAGCTATTCCAGATACACTTCCTCTATTTAAATAAATTATCACTCTACTGATTAATAATCCACCTATTAAAATACTCATTAATATAATAGGCTCTTCTCTCAAATTTAAAAACTTTTTCTTTTCAGTGCCCGACTTTTTGTATTCACCTATATCTAATCCGTATTGCATAAGCCGCCTCTCCTTTTCCATATATTGTAAATTTATTATATCACCCCACTCTTTCGATATATGTCACTTGATGTTTATATATATTTTTTTCGTAGGACATTAAAATGTAATATTCTTATTTATATATAGATTATCTTCATTTTATTTAAAACTATATATTTTCAAAAAATCACCTCTCAACTAGCACATCATCTACAATTAATGATTTTTCTTTAAATCATCCTTATATTTTATTTTTGTCACTATTAAAAATACTTTGGAATTTATTGGAAAAATTTTGGGTGCATATTTTTTATTTCTTTAGGAATGCTTATTAAGGAAGAAATCTACCTCATCGCAAGTGAAGATTATTTTTAGCAATTGAATTTTAAACATAAAAAAAGATCTAAGATAAATCTTAGATCTTTTGGTGCCGAAGACCGGAATCGAACCGGTACGGTGTTTAACCACCGCAGGATTTTAAGTCCTGTGCGTCTGCCAGTTCCGCCACTTCGGCAGGCAATATGGTAGCGGAAATAGGACTTGAACCTACGACCCTTCGGGTATGAACCGAATGCTCTAGCCAGCTGAGCTATTCCGCCATTCTTATGGTTGCGGGGGCAGGACTTGAACCTACGACCTTTGGGTTATGAGCCCAACGAGCTGCCAACTGCTCCACCCCGCGATATTATGTTTGCCTAAAAATTAACTTGGTGCCGAAGACCGGAATCGAACCGGTACGGTGTTTAACCACCGCAGGATTTTAAGTCCTGTGCGTCTGCCAGTTCCGCCACTTCGGCAAGTTAATTGGTAGCGGAAATAGGACTTGAACCTACGACCCTTCGGGTATGAACCGAATGCTCTAGCCAGCTGAGCTATTCCGCCTTATTATGGTTGCGGGGGCAGGACTTGAACCTACGACCTTTGGGTTATGAGCCCAACGAGCTGCCAACTGCTCCACCCCGCGATATTATATTTGAAAAGTTGGTGCCGAAGACCGGAATCGAACCGGTACGGTGTTTAACCACCGCAGGATTTTAAGTCCTGTGCGTCTGCCAGTTCCGCCACTTCGGCATATCTTTTCTAGCTGCCGTTCCCGACAACAAAATTAATTATAAATCATGTTCAATATACTGTCAACAACTTTTTCTATTATTTTTTATATTCATTATCCTTATTCCATTTTTATACATATCGATACCCTCTAAAGCCTCTATTTAACTAGCTTTATTTCTATAACAGCCATTTGTTTTATTCATCAAAAAATATAACATTGTTTGCAAAAACTCATATTTTTTCCTTTGTAAATTAAAAATAAGAGCTTTAGGTATAACTAAAACTCTTATTTATATATTTAAATTCTATGATCTACCTTTACTACTCTTACCTTTAAACTCTTGATGTTTTTTAACATCTTGCATCTTTTCTTCGCTATCTTTTAAAAACTTTGACATCTTATCCTCAAAGTTTGCTGAGACAACTGGTTTACTTTTTTCAGTTCCCCAATCAAATTCAACTGGTTTAACTGATTTCCTTTGAACATTAGCTTGCTTAATAGATAGACTAATCTTCCCATTATCATCTATAGAGATGACTTTTACTTTAACCTTGTCTTGCTCACTTAAGTGTTGTCTTATGTCCTTTACAAATGAGTCTGCTACCTCTGAAATATGAACTAAACCTGTCTTACCTTCTATTTCCACAAAGGCTCCAAAATTTGTGATGTTTACCACTGTTCCTTCTAATATGTTTCCTGCCGCTAAGGTCATGTTTAAAAGACTCCTCCTTAAAATTAAATAAAATATATATGTTATTTAAATAATAACCTAATCTTGCGAATTTGATTCTACCTTTTTATTATCAGTAGATTTTTCACCATCCTTAATCATATTAAGCCTTTCACGAGCTAACTGTTCAAGATATTCATCTGTCTTTGCCTTATCATTCTCCTCTTGAAGCCTTTGATTCTTCTCTTGCAATTGCTCCAATTGAGTTTGCTTGGCCTCTTTTTCAACCTCTATTCTTTTCATTGCTCGTTCTTGTCTAATAAATCCAAAAAGAAAAACCACTGCAAGTACTAAGATTATTAAGTTTTTTATAGTTAACTTTCTTTTCATCTGTAGCACCTCATGTTTCAAATTCTATAAATATATTGTAAACACTATATATATTTTATTCAAGTAGTTTTTCAATTGTTATTTATTTTTATTACCCATTTTTGACAAAAAGATCTTAAAAGGGTATATAGCACTCTTCGCACCCACTCTAAAAGACTTACTTATCCCTCTACCTACACCCTTTTCAAATTTAAGGATATATGGACTAATAAGCTTAAAATAAAGTAGTAATGCAACCATAATAAATACGTAAACATAGGGACCTAAAAAAGCATAGTTGGTATAAAGTAAAAATGTAAAGACTACAAGTGCACTCAAAGCCCAAAATAATATGTCTTCAATCATGATTATAAATTTAGGAATCTTAACTCCTCTTACAATTCTATATCCGTCAAACAACACTCCGGTTAAAGCACCTGCTATTAAACTATAAATAACTATATCAAATTGCACATTTAATTGTAACGGCATATATACCTACTGGAATAACTTCTTGATTATGTTCTCTTTGCTTTTCTTTACATCTTTCCCACTATACACTATTGCAGATATTGTTCCAACTATAATAACATCCCCATTTTGCACATCTAGTTTATTCATCTTTAATCCTTCACCTTTTATATTAAGATTACCCAGATTAGTATTTAACGAAATCTTTTCTTCATCAAAACTTATAACTTCCATTACACCTGTCAATACAAGCCTTTTTCTACTTTCTAAGGATATATTACCCTTCTTCTCTTCCTCCATAACCTTCTCCTCCATAAATTCTCTAATAAAATATATGTTGGTAGGAACAGATTTATTCTAAAAGTACTATTCTTTATCTTCTTCACCCTCAATAATAATATACATATCCTTAGCATCTTCTTTTCTAACATGCTCTGCAATATTTATAATTTTAGCTTTTAGGGATCTATTCGCAAATGTAATTTCTATAATATCTTCCTCTTTTATATCTGTAGAAGGCTTAGCTACCTTTCCATTAATTGATACTCTTCCACTTTCACAAGCTTCTTTAGCTACTGTTCTTCTCTTAATTATTCTTGAAACTTTAAGATATTTATCTAGTCTCATCTCATAAACCTCCTATTAATTTAAATTTTATTATAAAAGAACCCGAGATAACTCGGGTTCACTTAATTACTTATTAACTTTTTCTTTGAATTCTTTACCAGCTTTAAATACTGGAACAGTTGATGCTGCGATCTTTATTACTTCTTTAGTTCTTGGGTTTCTTCCTTCTCTAGCAGCTCTTTCTCTAGTTTCGAAAGTACCAAATCCAACTAATTGAACTTTTTCACCCTTTTCTAAAGCTTCTTCAACGCTTTCTATAAATGCCTTTAAAGCAACTTCAGCATCCTTCTTAGTTAATTTACCCTTTTCAGCCATGCTAGTAATTAATTCTGATTTATTCACGATTACATCCTCCTCAAAAATCCAGTTACTCTTTTTTTATAACTGCTTTTTATGTACTATACTTACATTATCCTATTATATAACCACTTTTCAAACTAGTCTATACATTTTATGTATAATTTGTAGTACAAGTCAATTATTCCATAGAATACGCTGCATAGCAACCAATAAACTATACTATTCTCCAAAAATAATAAAATTCCTTCTGAAATAGTTTATTTTTCTAGTTTTTTTGCTTCATCCCATAGGATATCCATTTCTACCAAGGTCATCTCTTCTAGCTTTTTACCTGCTCTTTTCGTATTTTCTTCAATGTAATTGAATCTTCTTATAAATTTATTTGTTGTAATATTTAAAGCTTCTTCTCCATCTACCTTCAAGAACCTAGCTACATTCACACAAGCAAAAATTAAATCGCCAACCTCTTCTCTTATTTTTACCATATTATCACTTTTATATACTTCTAAAACTTCCTCTAATTCTTCTTTTACTTTTTCAGCTGCTTCCTCTACCTTATTCCAGTCAAATCCAATCTTTGCTGCTTTCTTTTGAACTTTTCCAGCTCTTATTAATGCTGGTAAAGCTTTTGCTACTCCTTCTAGTTCATCAGTAACGGTTTTGAAGTCTTTTTCTTCTTTCTTCAGATCTTCCCAATTAACTAATACTTCATCTGAATTATTTGACTTTGCATCTCCAAATACATGAGGATGCCTATAAATCATTTTATTGCATATACCCTCAATAACTTCGCCTAGATCAAAGTATCCATCGTCTTTACCTATAGCTGCATGGAATACAACTTGTAATAGTACATCTCCAAGTTCTTCAATTAATGCATTATCATCCTCTTTTTCAATTGCATCTACCACTTCATAGCTTTCTTCTATCATAGCCTTCTTTAATGATTCGTGAGTTTGCTCCCTATCCCAAGGACAGCCATCTTCGCCTCTTAAAGTGTCTATAATTTGTACTAAATCATATATATCCTTTTTATTTTCTAAATCTTTTGGGATATATACTGATGTTAAATAATCTATATCTTCCTGCATATCCAACTCATAAAGTGGAATCCTTCTTATGCTCTCTTCTCCCTGAATCCCTGCTGCTCTACAATAAATTATTTCTGTTTCATCATTGTAGTATTCACTTAATCTAAGCTTAACTTCTGAAGCTATTAGCGGATTATATACTTGAGTAATAATTGTGCCTATTCTTTTATCTAAAATCTGGTTATTTATATCAAAGGCATCTATAACTTTTAACCCTTCTATCGGATCAATTTGTAAGCTATCCATCATTGCATCTATAAAGCTAACTGCTGGTAGTACTTTGTATTCAATAGAATTTTCTTTACATAAGTTAATTAAATTGAATACTGACTTTTCAGCTACCAACGGATGCCCTGGAACTGCGTATACCAAATCTCCATTTTCACTATATGTTTTAATTAAGTCTTCAGCAATTCTTCTATATACTTCATCAAAACTTACTGAACTCTCATAAAAGTGGTCACAAGTCTTAAATTTTATCTCTTTTTCTTTTATATAATCTACTGTAGGGTGCTTCTCCGTCCTAAAAAATACATTATTGCAATTATTTAAGGCCTCTATAGCTCCAACTGTTAATGCTTCTGGCGCACCCGGTCCTAAACCTATTATTTTAATCATTAGGTTCTCTCCTTCTTCTTACATAGTTTTTAAATTTTACGTCTTACAAATCTACTTTTTACATCACTGACTTTGAATACTCTAAGTATGAATATTCCTGCACCATATATTATAGCACCTAAAGAAATAGATAGTAAGCAGGATATAGTATTACTTAGTGTATTTCTATATAAAACATTGTAAGTAAGTAAAACTCCTATAATCATAAAACTTGCTGCATATGCTGGCTTTATAAAATTTCCATATAAGTCCATCTTTGTTTTTAGTTTTATCTTCATAGTTATTATGTTTAAGATTGTGGCCACTACATAAGCTCCTATAGAGGCTACTACTGCACCATATATATTCATATTAGGCAAGGGTACTAAAATCATTGTTAATACTACCTTTACTATACATCCAATCAGCAAATTAACTACAGGCAATATATAAGAACCTATTCCTTGCAGAACAGAAGTAGTGGTTTGAGTTATTATAATAAAAGGTATGGACAATGATAAATATTTTAATATTTCTACACCTTCAAACCTACCTGGAAATATAAATTTCATAATAGGTTCTGCCATAAAAAATACCCCAAATAAGCATGGGATTCCAATAACAGTGGACAGCTTTAGAGATAAATTAATCTTAGATTCCACATCCCTCTTTCTTTTAAGAACATAACTTTCAGCTATTATTGGTATTAATGATGTACACAAAGCCATTGATAATGTCAAAGGTATATTGACTATAACCGCTGCTTTCCCTGTTAACTGTGCATATAATATGGTTGCCTGTTGATTAGAGAATCCTGCACTTAATAGTTCCTTAGGTACCATTATAGAGTCTATAAGGCTCATTATAGATCCAACTGTAGTTCCTAATGAGATTGGAATTGCTATTTTTAGAATCTTACTTAATAATACTGGATTGGTCTTCACTTTTTTTATACCGTAGGCTTTCTTTATCTTTAGGTATTTAATAAATAGATATGTTCCACCTATTATTCCACCTGCTGCTGCTCCAAAGGCCGCTCCTCCTGCTGAAAACTCTATTCCCTTTGGTAATAGTACTATTGCTATTCCAACACCAAAAACCACTCTTCCAACCTGCTCTAATATTTGTGATATTGCTGATGGCGTCATATTTTGAAGACCTTGAAAGAATCCTCTAAATATAGTCATAATAGATATTATGATGGGCGCAAAAGAAATACCTATTAAAGAATAATACGCCTTAGGATCCCACTGCAGAAAAGATATTATTGGCTTTGCAAAAAAGAACAGTATAAAAGAGGTGCCTGTCCCTATAAATAGCATAAGTATAGTTGACTCTTTCACCACTTCAAAACTTCCTCTTATATCCCCAACTGCATTATTTTCTGATATTATTTTTGACATTGCAACTGGTATCCCTGATGCCATTGCTACAAAAAACATATATAAAGGATAAGACATTTGATAGTAACCTACACCTTCATCACCTATAAGCATAATTAATGGCCATCTAAAGAATAATCCTAAGAATCTTGTTAATATTCCTGCTATACCCAATATTAAACTTGCCCTTATCAAGGATTGTTTTTTCATAAAATACCTCCAAACTTTAATGGTACTAATTATTTTTATTTGAAGTTTAGAGGTATTATTACTATTATTTTATCCTTTGTATATTTTATTTTAAATGTTAATAATTCCTAGGCCATATTTCTCTATAAGAATTATTGTTCCATCTGTTTTCCTAGGAAAGCAGATGCTGTTTCTGCAAGCTTTACTTCTAGTTCTCCGAACTTTTCACCCGCCTGCTTAGATATTATAATCACTGCGCCTATTGCATCTCCCTCTGCTATTATTGGAGAAATAACTTGTGATACATATTTTTCACTTGCATCGTCATCATCGTTATGTAATGGTATTATCTTTCCTCCACCTTCTCCTAACAGAACTGTCTTCCTATCTTCCATAATCTTTTCTAGCTCTGCACTTACTTTTCTTTCTACATAATCTTTTTTTGGTGCTCCACTAGCTGATATGAATGTATCTTTATCTGCTATAACTATAATATGTCCTATCGCTTGTTGTAAGCTTTCAGCATATTCCTTTGAGAAGTCTGTCAATTCTCCAATTGGAGAGTATTTCTTTAGTATTACTCCACCTTCTCTATCAGTGAATATTTCTAAAGGATCTCCTTCTCTTATTCTCAAAGTTCTTCTTATTTCTTTTGGTATAACAACTCTTCCTAAATCATCAATACGTCTTACAATTCCTGTTGCTTTCATTATTTAAATTAAACCTCCTTAAAAACTGTTTAAATTCTAGCACTATTATTATTTGACTTCTCAGAAATTTTATACACATATAACCAATATTTATATTCTCTTTATTTTTCTAAATTTTTCTTACTATCCAATCAGATATTTTTATTATAAAAACTTACTAACTCCATATGAATCTCTCATTCTAAATATTTAATTTAAATAAAAAAAATCAGCAGAAACCATAATGTTTCTGCTGATTTTATATAATTAAAGCTTATCTTCGTAAGTTTTAACACCAATTTCTTTTCTATACTCTTCAAGTTTTTCATTATAAAGAGTTTTTTGTTTTTGTTGAAGAATTGTTTCTTTTACTTTATCTTTAACTTCTTCAAGGGGACTTGTTGTAGCTTCTGTATTTACCGCTGAATTTAAAATTACATGCCATCCAAAACTAGTTTTAACTGGTTGTGATATCTCTCCAGCTGGTAATACTTTAAATGCTTCTTCAAATTCTGCAACCATTCCACTATTTTCAAAGTTTACATGCCCTAAATCTTCAAACTTAGCATTTGCTTTAAACTCATCACTTTCAGCTATATCTTTGAAAGATTCACCTGCAAGGGCTCTTGCTCTAGCTGCCTTTGCATTTGCCTCACCGTTTTCACCTTCAAATAACATATGAGTAACTTCTGCTCCTGCTTCTTTCTTATAAGTATCAATATTTTCATTGTAGTAAGTTTCTATTTCTTCCTCTGACACTTCTACACCTTCAACTATTTTATCTACTACTTTTCCAACTATAGCTTGTGTTTTTAGGAACTCTGGGAAAGTAGTATCATCATATCCATATGACTTTATGAAAGATTGATATGCTTCTTCCGTTTTTGTTGATTCCTTAAACATCTTAATTCTATCGTCTACTTCAGTCTTTAATTCTTCTTCTGTTGGTTTAACTCCAAGATCTTCCGCCTTTTGCAATAATACCTTTTCATCAACTAAAGCATTTAATTGATTTATTCTTTCTTGCTTTAATTGATCTTTTATTTGTGCATTGTTCTCAAAATCTTCACCATATTGTTGCTTTAAAGAATCTAATGTAGGTTGCATCATCTTATCTAAATCTGCTTTTCTTATCTTTTCTTTCCCAACTTTAGCTATTACAGTTTTCTGAATTGATTCTGGTGTTCTAGCAATCATATTACAGCCTGCAAATGATAGTACCATTACTCCTGTCAAAGCCATAGCTATATATGTTTTAATCTTTCTCAAAGCTTTTCCCTCACTTTACTTATAAATTGGTTAAGTTACATAACATTAGTATATCAATAATGATATTACAATTCAAACGGATTAGCCACTAAAAATTTTTAGTTTTTTATTAAATTCTCAAGCATATCTTTGAAAAAGGCCAACATTTCTTCTTTCTTTTGATCCTTTTGCTTAAATATAAATGATGGTGTTTCTCCAAATTGAAGTATCACATTATTTTTATACTTATCCATCAGTTTCTTAAATACTTCCTTATGTTCTTCGTCTCCTTGAACAAATTTAAATATAACATCTTTAGGTGTTTCCTTAATTTCTTCAATAGATAAAAGTTTTGCACGACTCTTTATATAAGCTATATCCATTAAGTTATATACTGCCTCAGGAATTTCTGAATATCTATCCTCTAGCTCTTCCTTAATATCCATATACTCATCTAAGCTTTCAATCGCCGCAATCTTCTTATATACCTCTATCTTTTGTATCTCATCTTCAATGTATGATGATGGTATATAAGCATCCACTTTTAAGTCTACAGTAGTTTCTATAGGTTCTTTATCTATTTCCCCCTTTATTAATTTTACAGTATCTTCCAACATTCTGCAATATAAATCATATCCAACTGTAGCCATATGCCCATGCTGAGATGATCCCATCATATTCCCTGCGCCTCTTATTTCTAAATCTCTCATAGCGATTTTAAAACCAGATCCTAGTTCAGTAAAATCTTTTAATGCCTTAAGCCTCTTCTCAGCCACCTCTGTTAGAACTTTATCCTTTGTATATAATAAATAAGCATAGGCAATTCTATTTGAACGTCCTACCCTACCTCTTAATTGATATAATTGTGATAATCCCATTTTATCAGAGTCATAAATTATTATTGTATTTACATTTGGAATATCTATACCAGTTTCGATTATAGTTGTACAAACTAAAACATTAAAATCATTAGCCATAAATGCTATCATTTCTTTTTCTAACTGTCTTTCGGTCATCTGACCATGAGCTATTGCCACTTTGCTTTCAGGCACTAAATTTTGTACATAGCTAGCCATCTTCCCTATATCTTCAACTCTGTTATGAACAAAATAAACTTGACCACCTCTACTTATTTCTCTCATTATTGCATCTCTTATCAATTGATCATTTTGCTCTACAACATAAGTTTGAATAGGGTATCTTTCCTCTGGAGGAGTCTCAATTACAGATATATCCCTTACTCCTGTTAACGACATATGAAGGGTTCTAGGAATAGGTGTTGCACTTAATGTTAATACATCAACATTCTTTTTAATATTTTTTATCTTTTCCTTTTGAGCTACACCAAATCTTTGTTCTTCATCAACAATTAACAAACCTAAATCTTTAAATACAATATCCTTAGAAACTAATCTATGAGTTCCTATTAAAATATCAACATTTCCTTCCTTAACAGCTTGAAGTGTTGCTTTTTGCTCCTTTGCACTTCTGAATCTGCTTATCATATCTATTTTAATTGGAAAGTCTGAAAATCTCTTTATTATATTTTTATAATGTTGCTCTGCCAAAATTGTAGTAGGAACAAGAAATGCCACTTGCTTTCCTTCCATAACTGCTTTAAAGGCCGCTCTTACAGCCACCTCAGTTTTACCGTACCCAACATCTCCACACAGCAATCTATCCATAGACTTATCGGACTCCATGTCCTTCTTTATTTCTTCTAAGGAGGTTAGTTGATCCGGAGTTTCCTGGAATGGGAATTCATCCTCAAACTGCCTTTGCCAAGCTGTATCTTTAGCAAACTTATGTCCCTTCATTGTAGCTCTCGTAGCATATAATTTAACTAAATCTTGGGCTATTTCATTAATAGACTTTTTAACTTTTGCTTTAGCCTTTTGCCATTCAGTTCCACCTAATTTATTTACCTTTGGGGATTTCCCCTCACTACCTATATACTTTTGAACTAAATCTAACTGATCTACAGGTACATACAGCTTATCACCCTTATCATAAATAATATCTAGGTAATCTCTTTTATGCCCCCCTACTTCAATTTGCTTAATGCCCTTGTACACACCAACTCCATGATTTGCATGTACCACATAGTCTCCTGGCTTTAAGTCAGCAAAACTCTTGATTTTAGATACACCTTTACTCTTTGTTTTCTTTTTAGATAGTTTTCTCTTAGCCTCTCCAAATACCTCTTTATCAGATATAACACATACTTTATATTCAGGGCATTCAAATCCCTTAAGAAGGTTTCCAAAAGTAATTACAACTTCACCTAAAGCAATTTCATCAATTTTATCCCTATAGTTACTTTCTATCCCCCTATCTCTTAATGTATCTACTAACCTTTCACCTCTAGCCCTAGTACCAGAAAGAATTATAGTCCTATAACCTTCATTTTTCTTCTTTAAAATATCCTCAATTAATAAATCCAACTGACCTTGATAATGATGTAAGGTGGCTGCATTCATCTCAATTTTATATAAAGCTCTCAATATCTCACTATTTTTACTAAAGGTCTCTAATGTTATATCAACCTTTTCCTCAAGAGTCTCTATTAATTCTTCTTTTTCCATAAGAAGTTTCCCTTGGGAAGGTAGTATATCTCCCCGCTCTAGGAATACTGAATAATTCTCATTAAATTCTAAGTAGGTACTATCCAATTTCCCTAAAGACCTTACCTTTTCATCTAAAATGAATATATAGTCTTTCAAATAATCAAAAAGGCTCTCACTTTCCTTATAGAAAAATGGTAAGTAACTATCTATAGTTTCAAAAGTATGAGTTTCCTCTAATACTTCTATATTCTTATTTATTGTCTTTCTGAGTTTTGCATCTCTATCTTTATCCTTATTGGTTGCTAAAACACTTTCGAATTCACTTTTTATAAATTCAATTGCTCCACTTACTATTTCATCGTCTATAACGATTTCTTTAGCTGGGAATATCTCTATAGATTTAACCTTCTCAATACTTCTTTGAGATTCAGTATTAAATGTTCTTATAGAGTCTATCTCATCACCAAATAACTCTATTCTATAAGGATACACAGAGTCTGCTGGAAACACGTCTAAGAGCCCTCCACGTAGTGAGAACTCTCCCTTACCCTCAACCATATCTACTCTTTCGTATCCACCTTCAACTAATAGATTGGTAATCTCTTTAAAATCTACTTCTTCTTCTACCTTAATCTTTATTTTATGACTTAAAAATAGATTTCTTGGCGTATATTTAGCTGCAAAAGCGTCAATAGACGTAACTATTATATTTTTCTTTTTCGTTAATATCTCCTTGATTACCTTTAATCTAGCCCATCTTAAATCTCCTGAAATAGCATCTATATTATAGAAAACTACATCCTTAGCTGGAAAATAATAAACATTATTCATATATAGATTAAGATCTTCATATAAATTTTTAGCTTCCATATCGCTATGGGTTACTATAACTACAGGTCTTTCCAAAGCCTCATATATCCCACTTACAAAATATGCTTTTCCAGACTCTGATAAACCCTCTACCTCTATTGGATGCTTATTATTTTCTATATACTTCTTTATATCAGAAAATTCTTTGCTATTCATTAGAGGCTCCATTAACCCCTTTAATCTCATTTTAAGCACCTTCCTTAAATTGTTTTACTTGGAGTAAAACCATTAAACTTATTCATTGCTTCCTTTGCATCCCCTACCATAATAATCTCCGATGCGGACACAACAACATCTAAGGCTTCATCAAGAACTTCTCTTTCATCCTTAGAAAACTTCCCAAGCACATGGTTTACTAAATCTCCTTTAGGTTGTCCTACTCCTATCTTAATCCTTGAGAATTTATCTGTTCCAAGGTGACTAATTATACTCTTAATACCGTTATGGCCACCTGCACTACCTTTCTCCCTTATCCTAAGTCTTCCAACTTCAAGACTTATATCATCATATATAACTAATATATCTTCTTCAGTAAGTTTGTAAAAATCCATTGCAGCACGTAGACTTTCTCCACTTAAATTCATATATGTAGTAGGCTTTAAAAGAATTACCTTCTCACCTTTTATGAATCCTTCACCACAAACTCCTTTAAATTTTATCCTATTTACCTCTATATTATACTTATTAGCTATGACATCTATCCCATCAAAGCCTATATTATGTCTTGTATTTTCGTAATCCTTTCCGGGATTACCTAATCCAACTATAAGAAACATCTTCTTTTCTCCTTCTTCCTCGATATATAACAAATTTATTATACTAAATTATAAAGCTTAGAACAAAGGCTAAACATCTCTTTATATAACTAAAAAGAGGCTTAAATCTAAGCCTCTCCATTAAACTTACTAATCAAGAGTAATATTCATCTTTGTTTCTTCTCCATCTCTAAGTATATCACACTCAATAGTATCTCCATTTTTTTTATCTTTAATTGCATAATATATATCTTCTGGAGTTTCTATTACTCCTCCATCAATTCCAATTATTATATCCGTAGGCTTTAGACCTGCCTTAGCTGCATATCCCTCAGAGTTTACATTATCTATATAAACTCCTTTTGCGCCTGTTTTACTATCATTAATTATACTTCCACCATTTATTCCTAAAATATCGGTTAAACTAATTAAATAAGCACTTATACTCTTTACACCTCGTACTCCTAATGCGTAGAATGACCCCTCTCTATTAAATTTCTCCGTTAATTTAGTGCTACTAAATCCTATAAGTTCTCCATTTATATTGCAAAGTGCACCACCTGTATTATCAGAATTTATTATAGCGCTTGTCTGTATAACCCTATAGCTTCCTCTATTATTGCTATCAGTAATCTTATTATTAGTAGATGTAATCATTCCAGGCATTGCTACTCCAATAAAATCATCAGAAACAGCATTTCCTATGGCAACTACGAAGTCCCCTTCCCTAAAGCTCTCTTCATTTGCAATAGTTATTGGAACTAATCCATTAGCTTCTATTTTTATTACTGCCATATCAGTAGCTTCATCAGCACTTATAAAGGTTCCTTTTATAGGTTTACTAGCTATTGATGGTAATTTAACATAAATTCCTTGAAAATCTTTTATTTTCGAGAAATTGGTTATTATATATCCTTTTTTATCAATTACAACTCCAGTGATATTACTCTCAGCATTATTATCACTAGAAAGATTATCTTCATTATCTGATATAGTAACTAATGATAATGCAGCTTTATTAATTCCAGATGAGAATTCCTTTTGTAATGAGTCTTCCCCTTTAGCTGATCTACCACTAATAAGTCCATTTATTTCAGCCTGCTTTACTATTTTTTCAACTACATATTTTCCAGATATGGCTCCACTAATAATAGCAATAACAAGAAAGAATCCTAACCTAATAAAACTTTGTGCCTTGAAATATCTTTTTTTATTTTTTATTGATATCTTAACATCTGGATTATCCTTCATATTATTATGATCTTTCATAGGCACCTCCCTAATTTATTTTGTATCTAAAGTAAAAGTAAATTTAACTCCATCTTTTTCATTTTTTACCCAAATATCTTGCCCATGTTGGGTTAATATTAGTCTTACTATAGGCAATCCTAATCCTGTACTTTCTTTATTGGTACGGGATTTGTCTGCCTTATAAAATCTATCCCATATACGTATTATCTGCTCCTCAGACATTCTTCTTCCAGTGTTATAAATACTAATGTATACCTTATTACCTCTTACCTTTGTAGTAACTTTAATAAATCCACCATTTTCATTGTATTTTATAGCATTGTCTAAAAGATTAGTTATTACCTGAATAATTCTATCTCTATCTGCATAGACAAATTCATCCTCATTTTCTAATACTACTTCAACATTTAAATCCTTTTCAGCTATCTTCCCCTCTAAATTCACTAAACACAATTTTATCAACATATTAATATCTAGTCCTATCATGTTTAGCTTAAACTTTCCATCTTCCATAGCTGATATATCTAATAAATCTCCAACCAACCTGGATAATCTATTAATTTCATCATAAACTATATTTAAATAATAATTTTCTTTATCTTTCGGAATTACACCGTCTAATATACCTGCTATAAATCCTTTTACAGATGTAATTGGTGATCTTAATTCATGAGAAACATTAGATATGAAATCTTTTCTATTCTTCTCTACCTCTTCAAGGGATTCTGCCATTATATTAAAGGAACGCGCCAGCTCTCCTATCTCATCGTCAGACCTAACTTCTACCCTTTTTTCTACCTCACCTTTAGCAAGCTTATTAGCAGCAATATTTAATTCACTTAAAGAATTTACTATTAACTTCTTGGAGAAATAGTACATTACACCTACTGAAATCATTATGGCACCAATCCCCATTAACCAGACTATTTTGTATACTTGCGTTAAAGCATTTCTAATGCTCTCTTCTGAAGTAATCATAACTATTACTCCACCAAAATAATCTCCATCAAATACAGGCTTTAAATAAGTGTATTTAGACACATCTAAACTAACTATACCACCATGCTCTATGGTCTCTCCATTTTTCAGTCTTTTCATATCTTCATCTGATATGCCTATATTAGTTATCTTTACATCTTCGTGCTTTTCATTTGAAACTGCATAGGTTATTCCTAAGTTATCAGTAACTAATATATCAACATTCATTGAGCTACTAACAAGGTTTAATGTCTTTTTTAAGTTGTTCAAACTTGAAGGTTGTTCTAAAGTTATATGAGCAACAGCTGCCGTGGATATAATAGAGCTCTGTTTTTCTAGTTCATACTTCTTTTGTTCAAAAAAAAAGTCTTTAAACCACAAGGATAGAATAATAGCAATTGAAAATATTACTACTGTTAAAACCCCTGCAAATCTTACTATAAGCTTATATACCAAGCTACTTTTTTTCATTTACTTCACCTCAAATTTGTAGCCTACGCCCCAAACTGTTTCTATTTGCCAGTTATCTCCCCCACTTAATTTTTCTCTTAATCTCTTAACATGAACATCAACAGTTCTTGAATCTCCTGGATAATCATATCCCCAAACTTCACATAATAGCTGTTCTCTTGTAAATACTTTATTTTTATTACATGCTAAATAATAAAGTAGTTCAAATTCTTTAGGTGGCATTTTAACTTCTTTGCCTTTATATGTAACATTATAAGAATTAGCATCTACTATTAATTCGCTAAAGTTTAATACTTCTTTATTACTACTATCTGCTGTATATCTTCTCATAACAGCTTTAACTCTAGCCATTAATTCCTTAGGCTCGAAAGGCTTTACTACATAATCATCTGCCCCAAGTTCTAATGCTAATACCTTATCAAAAGTGTCTCCCTTTGCAGTTAACATTATTACTGGGGTTCCACCTTCACGTCTTATCCACTTCAAAACATCTATTCCGTCTATACTTGGTATCATAATATCTAAAAGAACTAAGTCTGGTTTATATTCACTAAACTGCTCTTGAGCCATCTTTCCGTCATATACCATTCTTGTATCATATCCTGAACTTTTTAAATACATATTAATTACTTCACATATATTTGCATCGTCATCTACTATAAGTATTTTTCCTAATGTACCTTCCATAGCTTCCACTCCTCTACCTTCTTCATAATATAAATTTATCATTAAATTAATAGATTGGATACAGTTTTGAATAAATGTTACAAATTATTCACCTTAACTATATCCTATTAAAATTATATCTAAATCTTATTTTAAATTATAATCCTATTTAAAATAAAAAGGATGACCAAAATAAATAATAATTTATCTTAATCATCCTTTTTAATTATGTAATTCTAAGCTTCAAATAATTTACTTATTGGCTCGTCATCATATATTCTCTTAATTGCTTCTGCAAATAATGGAGCAACTGAAAGAGAAGTTATCTTCTTAGCGTCTACTGTTTCTGGTAATGTAATAGTGTTTAACATTACTAACTCTTCTATTGCAGAGTTATTTAATCTTTCAAAAGCAGGTCCTGAAAGAACACCATGTGTACAACAAGCATAAACAGCCTTAGCTCCTAAGTCCTTAAGTGCATTTGCTGCATTTGCTATTGTTCCAGCTGTATCAATCATATCATCAATTAGGATACATCTCTTACCTTCAACTTCACCTATAATGTTCATGATTTCTGATACATTAGCTTTTGGCCTTCTCTTGTCTATAATAGCTATTGGTGCATGTAATCTATCAGCAAATTTTCTAGCTCTTGTAACACTTCCTAAGTCTGGTGATACAACTACAACATCATCTTGATCTGCTAAGCCCTTATCAACAAAATGCTTTGATAATATTGGTGCTCCCATTAAGTGATCAACTGGGATATTGAAATATCCTTGAATTTGTGCAGCATGTAAATCCATAGTTAAAACTCTATGAGCTCCTGCAGCAGTTAAAAGATCAGCTACTAACTTTGCAGTTATTGGATCTCTTGACTTTGCTTTTCTATCTTGTCTTGCATAACCATAGTAAGGAATAACAGCAGTTATTCTTCCTGCTGATGCTCTCTTAAATGCATCTATCATTATTAATAATTCCATTAAATTATTATTAACTGGTGAGCATGTAGATTGTACTATAAATACATCTGCACCTCTAACTGTCTCCCCGATATTAACAGATATTTCTCCATCACTAAATGTCCCGACATTTGAATCTCCAACTGGAAGACCTAAGATTTCCGCTATTTCCTTTGCTAATTCAGGGTGTGAATTACCAGTAAATATTTTTATATTTTTTCCATGGCTTAACATAAGTATAAGGACCTCCTTAAATTTCAACTCTTTAGTTCTTGGTATAATTTATATAATTATTTCATTAAACCCTTTTTCTTTACCCAACCTTCAATGTTTCTTTGCTTAGCTCTTCCAATGGCTAAGTCACCTTCTTTTACCTCTGAAGTAATTGTTGAGCCTGCTGCTATATATGTGTTATCCCCAACTTCTACAGGTGAAACTAAGTTTGTGTTGCATCCTATAAAGCTATGATTACCTATAACAGTCTTATGCTTTTCTTTACCATCATAATTTACTACAACTGTTCCACATCCAAAGTTACAGCCACTTCCCACTTCAGCATCTCCAATATAGGTTAAATGAGATACCTTAGTTCCATCTCCTATTGAAGATTTTTTAATTTCTACAAAGTCACCAATTTTAACATCTTTACCTATATTAGATTCAGGTCTTATATAGGCGAATGGTCCAACTGTTGTATTTTCTCCAATTACACTATTTAATACTACAGATGATTGAATTTCTACAGCTTTTTCTATAGTACTGTCCTTTATTCTACAGTTTTGTAAAATAACACAGTCTTCAGCTATCTTAGTATTTCCTTCAATAATATTATTAGGATATATGATAGTATCCTTACCAATCTCAACGTCAGCACTAATATAAGTTGTCTTTGGATCTATAAGTGTCACTCCATTGTCTAGGTGTAGTCTATTAATCCTACTTCTTAATATTTCTTCTGCTTCAGCAAGCTGTGCTCTAGAATTAACACCAATTGTTTCATCATAATCAGTCACAACTGCTCCAACTCTCCTACCTTTATCCTTTAAAATACCAATAACGTCTGTTAAATAGTATTCTCCTTGCACATTATCATTCGAAAGTTCATCTAAGGATGTTACTAATTCTTTAATATCAAATATATACATTGCAGCGTTCATTTCGTTAACTTTTAATTCTTCTTCGTTGCAATCTTTATGTTCTACTATTTTAAGTACTTCATCCCCATCTCTTATAATTCTTCCATATCCTGTTGGATCTTCTACATAAGCTGATAACAATGTAGCAGAATTATTCTTGCTAACATGTTCTTCTATTAGTTTTTCTATTGTTTCAATAGTAGTTAAAGGTGCATCTCCTGCAAAGATAGCAACTAAACCATCTTTACCTTCTAAAAATTCTTTAGCACATTTAACTGCATGACCAGTTCCTAATTGCTCTTGTTGCAATGAGTAAGATACCTTTCTGCATTCTGTGCTTGCTTTAACAAGTTCTGCTCCCTTTCCAACTATTACATTTACATCATTAATGTTTGCTTTTCTCATATTATCTATAACATGATTTACCATTTCCTTACCACATACTTTATGTAGTACCTTTGGAAGATCAGACTTTATTCTTTTACCTTGTCCTGCTGCTAAAATCAGCGCACATTTATACATAATACCACCTCATTATGTCGAACATTATTTTATAACTATATATCAATTTTCGTAAATTCAATATATATACCTATTACATTATATTGGATAGCAATTTTTATTTCAACCTTTGTAATTTTTTTATACAATTTAAAAAAATAAAAGGGAGTTTTACTCCCTTTTATTTTATCCATGCACTTTGTCTATTCTTGGATAGGTTCATCTTCAATTTTTGCTTTTTCATAAGCATCTAATATTGAAGATTGAATCTTCTCTCTAGTGTCTGTGTTTATAGGATGTGCTATATCCTTAAACTCTCCATCTGGTGTCTTTCTGCTTGGCATAGCAATAAATAATCCATTTTGTCCTTCAATAACTTTTATATCGTGTACAACGAACTCATTATCAAAAGTAACGGAAACTATCGCCTTCATCTTCCCGTCAGTAGCTATTTTTCTAATTCTAACGTCTGTGATTTGCATTTCACTACACCTCCAGTTGCTTGATGGTATTATAATTCTCCACATCTTACCATTTTCCTCTTTTTATTTAGAAAATTTTTAGAAAATTATAAAACTTTATCAATTCAACAAAAATGCAACTGTTTTTTAACTAAACATTTTAGAAGGTTGGATATCTATTATTGTAGATTTATCTACTGATTTAAGTTCTACTATTGATACATACTCATCCACTAACTTCTTCTCAACCTCTTTATTATCAACTAGAACTCCAATACCAACTAACTCACTATCAAACTCTTTAAGCAAATCTTTTATTCCTTGAGCAGTTCCTCCGCCCTTCATAAAATCATCAATAAATATACATCTACTTGATGTCTTCATTGACTTCTTTGATAATGACATTTGTTGAAGCCTTCCACTAGTTCCTGATACATAATTAATTGTTACCGTTGGACCTTCTGTAACCTGAGTATCTCTTCTTGCTATAACAAGCTGAACCCCAAGGTTTCTTGCTACTTCGTAAGCTAAAGGAATACCCTTGGTTTGTACTGTTATAACATAGTCTACATCCATATTTTTAAAGCATGAAGATAAAATGACTCCAGCTTTACCTATAATATCTGGATTATACATAAGGTCAGTAACATATATAAAGTTTCCTGCTATTACTCTTTCATCATCCTTTAATAAATTGCATAATTCTAAAGCAAAATCCTTACCTTTATCATATCCTATACCAGGGATATATTTTATTCCGCCAGCTGCACCAGATATAGTTTCTACTTTACCCATTTCTAATTTTTCTAGCACTTCTCTTACAATAACTATATCTTCACTTATTGTAGATTTGGCTGCATTTAATAAATCCGAAAATTTATTTAATCCTATGATTTTATTTGGACTTTCCATTAATATTTTTGTAATCGCTACAACCCTACTGTTTCTGCTTAACTTTTCCATGTTATACCACCTACACTATTATTTGTTACACGAATTATACGTTAAAATCTTTATGCTAATATTCATATTTTATTCCATATTGTATCCATTGGCAATAGATTTTAACCACCATTTGAAATAATCTGATTATTTTCTCTTGGTAACTCAATTTATTTTATATAAATGTGTTCAATTTTAGAAATTTGTATATAATTATAAATGTACTATACATCTAGGATAATATAATAAGAAGAAAAGTTATTATATCCTAATGTTAAAACTAAAAGGGGTTGATATATTGTCATTCGATTTTTTAAACGACAAACATATGAAAATACACTTTATAGGTATTGGTGGAATAAGTATGAGTGGTCTAGCTGCAGTACTTTTAAACAATGGATATAAAGTTTCAGGTTCAGATTCAAAAGAATCCGATATCATAAAGAAACTTAGAAATAAAGGTGCAGAAATATACATAGGTCATGATAGTAAAAACATAGTTAATGTTGACTTAATAGTATACACCGCTGCAATACCTGATACAAATCCTGAAATTATTAAGGCTAAGGAAGAAAATATTCATCTAATGGATAGGGCAGAATTCTTAGGTTTAATTATGAAAGGTCACAAGTATAATGTGGCAGTTGCAGGTACTCACGGTAAGACAACTTGTACTTCTATGATATCTCACATAACTCTTGAGGGAAATTTAGATCCAACTATACTTGTTGGTGGTGAATTAGATCTAATAGGTGGAAACTATAGAATAGGTAAAAGCGACTATTTCATCACAGAAGCTTGTGAATATAAGTCTTCATTTTTAAAATTCTTCCCATATGTAGGAATAATCCTAAATATCGATGCTGATCACCTTGATTACTACAGAGATATTGACCATATAGCTGAAACTTTTGAAAAGTTCTCACATTTAATACCTGAAGATGGTTATTTAGTTGGTTATGGTGGCGATGAAAGGGTTAATGAAATCCTATCGAAAGCTAGTTGTAACACTATCACTTATGGATTTGATGATGAGGATTTAACTGCTAAAAATATTTCCTACAACAATAAAGGATGTGCAACATTTACTGTGTTCGAAAAAGGGACAGAGCTTTTCACATTAACTATAGCTAACCCTGGTAAGCACAACGTATTAAATGCACTTGCTACAATTGCTGTTGGATTAATATTTAGTATACCTAATGAAAGTATAATTTCTGGTTTATCTAAGTGTAAGGGTGCTCATAAGAGATTTGAATATAAGGGAGAAATAGATGGCATTACAGTAATAGATGATTATGCACATCATCCAGTTGAAATAAAAGCAACTTTAAATACAGCACAAAAATTCCCTCACAATAAAATTTATTGTGTATTCCAACCTCATACTTATACTAGAACAAAAACTTTATTTAATGAATTCACTGAAGCATTCAATGATACTGATGAACTACTTTTAATGGATATCTATGCTGCAAGAGAGTTAGATACAGGACTAGTATCCTCCGATGAGTTAGGTGATGCTATTAGATCTAAAGGCATTAATTGTACCAATGTGCATTCTCACACTGAAGCAACAGCATACTTAAAAGAACATGCAAAGACTGGAGATCTAATCCTAACTGTAGGAGCTGGAGATGTAGTTATTGTAGGTGAAAATCTTCTCAAATAAATGGTTATATAAGTGAGATTCTCGTTTTAAATGAGAATCTCCTTTATTTTTTACTTTGCAATAAAACGGATTTATAAGGGAATACTAATCTAATTAACATACTTAATGTTAATTTTTTTCATTGAAATTTAAGCTTATTTTTTATAAGCTATAATATAGTTATAAAGATATTTAGCTTATAAAAAAGCAATTTTATAGCAAACTATAAACAGGGGTGATTTATATGGACTTATTAACAAATATTAAAACTGCATCAGAATATATACTGAATAAATGTAGCTATAAACCTGAAATTGGTCTAATACTTGGTTCAGGTCTAGGCTCATTAGCAGACTTAATTGAAAACGCTAACTTCTTCCCTTATGAAGAAATACCAAACTTCCCTACATCAACTGTAGAAGGACATGAAGGTCGTTTAGTTATTGGTACTTTACAAGGTAAAACAGTTGTTGCTATGCAAGGAAGATTTCATTACTACGAAGGATACAACATGCATGAAGTAACCTTCCCTATTAGAGTAATGAAGCTTTTAGGTGTAGAGACCCTAATCGTTACTAATGCAGCTGGTGCTGTAAATACTTCTTTCAAACCTGGAGATTTAATGGTTATTGAAGATCATATCAATCTTTCTGGTGCTAATCCCTTAATAGGTAAAAATCTAGACACCTTTGGAACTAGATTCCCTGATATGTCTATTGCCTATAATAAGGACTTAAGGAACTTAGTAATGAATGTAGGAAAATCTCTTAGACTTGATTTAAAACAAGGTGTTTACGCAATGATGAGTGGTCCTACTTATGAAACTCCTGCTGAAATTAGAATGATTAGAACCATGGGTGGAGATGCTGTTGGAATGTCAACTGTACCTGAAGTTATCGTTGCAAATCATTCTGGTATGAAGGTTGTAGGTATATCATGCTTAACAAATATGGCTGCTGGTATATTAGAACAACCACTAAATCATGAAGAGGTAATAGAAACTTCAAATTTAGTGAAAAACAATTTCATAAATCTTATGAAGGAGCTTATAAAAGCAATTTAATTTAAGATTTACAAAGGATAAAATTTAATAACTAACAAAGGAGAAATTAAATTGAACAGATTTATTGGTATTTTAGGAATCATTGTTATCCTTGGAATAGCTTATTTACTATCTGATAACAAGAAAAAAATCAACTGGAGACTTGTTGCAACTGGTTTTGGTTTACAAATACTTTTCGCAGTATTAATTCTAAAGGTTCCTTTTGGAAGAAGCATATTTGAAGGTGTTAGTTCTTTTATCACTAGAATCCTTGATTTCACTGTTGAAGGTTCAACCTTCTTATTTGGAAGTCTTATGGATCAAGAGAGCTTCGGTATGATATTTGCTGTAAATGTTCTTCCTACTATCATATTCTTCTCATCATTAATGGGAATTTTATACTACTTAGGAATCATGCAAGCTATAGTTAAATTTATAGCTAAAGGAATTTGTAAATTACTTGGTACTTCTGGAGCAGAAACACTAAGTGCTGTTGGTAATATATTCTTAGGTCAAACAGAAGCTCCATTACTTGTTAGACCTTTTATAAAAGGTATGACTAGATCAGAGCTTAATGCTATCATGGTTGGTGGTATGGCAACTGTTGCAGGTGGTGTTATGGCTGGATACATCGCAATGGGTGTTAATGCTGGTCACTTACTAGCTGCTAGTATAATGGCTGCTCCTGCTGGACTTGTTTTAGCAAAGATTTTAGTTCCTGAAACAGAAGAACCAGAGACTAAAGACACTACTAATATTGAAGTAGAAAAAACAGCATCCAATGTTGTTGAGGCTGCTGCTAATGGTGCAAGTGATGGTTTAATGCTAGCTCTTAATGTTGGTGCTATGCTCTTAGCTTTCGTTGCCTTAATAGCTTTATTTAATTACCTAATAGGGCTAGTTGGTGGATTAGTTGGTTTCCCAGAGCTTAGTCTTAATTGGATATTAGGTAAGCTATTCTCACCTTTAGCCTTTGTTATGGGTGTACCTACATCTGATTTATCAGCTGCTGGTAGCTTACTTGGTCAAAAAGTAATGATTAATGAATTCGTTGCTTATTCAGATCTTTCAGCATTAATGAGCTCTGGCGCATTACAAGAAAAAACAATTCTTATAATGACTTATGCTTTATGCGGATTTGCTAACATTAGTTCAATAGCTATCCAAATAGGTGGTATAGGTGCTATGGCTCCTGAAAAGAAGGGAACTATTGCGAAACTTGGTTTCAGAGCCCTTATTGGTGGTGCATTAGCTACTTGCTTAACTGCTACAATTGCAGGGATCTTATTCTAATAAAAAGAAGGTAAGCGATAAAAAATCACTTACCTTCTTTTTATTTTAAGTTTATCGTTAATGTATCGTCCTCATTAATATTTAACGTCTTTTCAATACTTTGATAAAATAATTCATAAATTCCGTCTTCCAACATTCCTTCCACTACATAAACTCCTTCCCCATTTTCCAATACCTCTCTCTCTTTATACCTATACTTTTCATACTCTCTTTCATTTAGATATAAATTTGAAGTATATTGATATTTTGTTTCATAGTATATCCTTGTCTCATTATCGCCTCTCACTACATTGGTTACTTTTAATTCATCTGAATCAGTTGCTATAAACTCTTCATTCATTAGCCTTAATTCTATCTTTTCTTCCCTTAGATCTTTTAATTTCCCCTTGAATCCCTCTTTTAGCTCATAAGGTATTATTTTTATACTTTTGACATCACTATAATTATTATCATATTCTTTTTCAAATCCTCCTTTAATAGCTCTACCTAATATACTACCGCTACTCAAAGTTCCTGACCCCATACTACTTAAACTATACTCCCTGCCCTTATCATCTATTAAAATATAATCTGGCGACTCATCTCCTATACTTGCTTCATTTAGAATATTAAACTTGCCATCCATATAGATGCTTAAAGGTGTAACTATAATATTATCTATTCTTCCCCCTCCAATATTCTTATCTATTTTATATTCTTTTATCTGATCCTTCATTTTTGAACTTGATATCGGAATATTAAATATCCATTCACACTCATTTCCATTGATAGTTTGCTTTAGCTGAATACCAAAATTGAATGTATCTAGTACATCTAATTTCCTTATTCCAAATAACCTTCCAAAAAAGTTCTCTTCTCCTTTAAAATCATAGGTTACTACAGCTGCCATAGAATAATCATCGACTATTGTTCCCGATCCACTCCCACTCAAAAAAGCTTCTTTCTCATTTACTTTAATTGCTGCTTCAAGTAAATATGGTGCATTTATAAAATTATTAAATTCTTCTTTTATTCTGTTATCACTTTCAATCTTATATGCTAATCGTAACTTATATCCATCAAATACAGCACTTGTTATTGTAATTTTTACCCTATTACTCTCCTTACTAATATTTAAATCTGATGCATATTCTTGATATCCTCTCGATAAACCAACTCTTTCATAAATAACATCTTTTACTGGTATTCCAGTAGCTACTGCTGTGACTGTAGCCCCAATCCCTCCAATTCCTATGAAGGCAATAATTAATCCAACAACTACCTTTAGATACTTTGTTTTTTTCTTTTTAGGCTTCAAATTACTTAAAGTATTATCAATACTCATATTTATTTCTTCAGGAACTTTATTATATTCATTAATCAACCTTTCTTTTATAATCTCATCAAATCTATCTTCATTCATAACTACTTACCTCCCTCTTCATTTAGCAATTCATATAATTTACTTCTAGCCCTAAATAATCTTGTTCTTATAGTGCTATCATTAAGCTTTAATATTTGTGCTATTTCTTTTTTAGGTATATCTTCAAAGTAATATAGTGCAATAACTTCTCTTAGTTCTTCTTCTAAACTATTAATTGCTCTAGTTAAATCGATATTTTCGTATTTATCTTCATATCTGCCCTCATCAAATTTCTCCTGGATATAAACTAGCTTCTTATCCTTTCTAATTATTCCATTGCATTCATTAATAAGAATTCTTATAATCCAAGTTTTAAAATACTGAGGTTCTTTTAACCTATAAATACTTTCATATCCTTTTACTATAGCGCTTTGAATAGCTTCATCTACTCTATCATCATCAAATAGAATTCCTTTAGCAACTCTATATAATGAAAGTCTATTCTCATTAATTAGTTTTACAAAAGCTTCTTTATCTCCTTTTACCGCTAACTCTTCTATAGATAGTTCTTTTTTGAATTTAATTTTCTTTATAGAAAACTGCACTACATCTCCCCCTTGTTGTAAAGTACTTAGCTACGTAACTACTCATTAGATGAATAACTGAACATAAATGTTCTCATATTCTAAAAAAACTTTTATTGCTTCCTTCTAAAAGTCTCTCACCCTGCATTATTTCAGCATATTTTTATATTCTTTCTTCTTATCCTCTTAAGAAGATATATTCTTTTTCTTTTTATGCTAAAAAAAAGATATATCAAAATAAATATGATTTACTCTGATACATCCCCTCTTCAAGCTACCTTTGGTAATAAACTTTTTACATTCTATAAAATAACTACATACTCCTACTACAAGTATATAAGAAGAGTAAAAAAACTTAGAGAGTATGATATTCTCTCTATTAAAGTTCCTTATTATATTTGTTTATAAGTAATATCCATAAAATATATTTCAGTAAGAATACACCTAAAATAAGTAATACTAACCATGTTGGATATCCCATCATAATGCAAATATAAGCAATTAGTAGAACAAGCCAGTTAGATATATCACCCGCTTTAGCATTGGCTTTATCTCTTATAAGTTCATTTCTTTCGTCTTTATATTCTATTTCTATTTGTTTAGATTTACCTGGAACTTTTTCAATACGTCTAATTTTATGCAAGCCTCCTAAACCTGCACCTACTAGTCCAAATCCTAAGGCAGAAATCAAATTTGACATTCTTGACATAACCTCTCCTGATTTTATGAAAAATGCTAGTGATAATCCAACTA
Source organism: Clostridium zhoujianii (assembly GCF_051590805.1). Classification (NCBI taxonomy): domain Bacteria; kingdom Bacillati; phylum Bacillota; class Clostridia; order Eubacteriales; family Clostridiaceae; genus Clostridium; species Clostridium zhoujianii. Next base: position 153,265 of record NZ_JBPUTF010000004.1, on the reverse strand, counting down.
CTGCTAATATAATTCCAGCTATTATAAAACTAATTAAAGTTTTTTTCTTATTTAACATTTTCATCATCCCCCTCATATATAAATATTTCTTCAATTGACATATTAAAATATCGTGCAATTTTAAAAGCAAGAATAATCGAAGGATTATATCTTCCTTTTTCTAAAGAACTAATGGTCTGTCTAGATACCTCTAATATCATAGCCAATTCTTCTTGTGTTACTTGCTTTTGCTTCCTAATTTCCTCCAGCCTATTGTTCATACTACAATGCACTCCTTATTAATGTAATGTAAAGTATACTTTCCATGCCTTAATCATAACATATTGAAATCAAATGTCAAGTATACTTTCCATTCAACATATTATATATTATAAATTTATATTTATCACACAAAAATTTAACAGGGCCAATATTTAAAATTTTCATTATAAAAAATTAGCTGATGATTTAAATCATCAGCTAATTTATTTCTTTTATTACTTATTTAATTACGGTTACCTCTTTGCTAACAGAGTTCAACACTTCACATCCATCAGCTGTTACCATAACGAGATCCTCTATTCTAACACCAATCTTACCTGGTAAATATATTCCTGGCTCAATAGAGAATATCATTCCTTCTTCAATCACATCATCATTAACTGAACTAACATCACCGAAGTCATGATCTTCTATTCCTATACTATGACCTGTTCTATGAGTAAAGTATTCTCCATATCCTTGTTCCTCAATATAATCTCTTGCCGCTTTATCTATATCAGAAAATTTTACTCCTGGCTTAACCTTAGCAATAGCATTTAAATTCGCATTCTTAACTATTTCATATACTCTTCTATCTTCTTCACTTGGCTCTTCTCCAAAGAATACAGTTCTAGTCATATCTGAGCAATACGAATTATAAACACCACCAATATCAATTACAACACTTTGGCCTTTATTTAACTTAGTGTTATCTGTACCATGATGAGGGTCAGCTCCGTTTGGACTAAAAGCAACTATAGGTGAGAATGAAAATTCATATACACCCTCTTCTTCATATAATTCCTTTACACGATCTGCATAATACTTTTCAGTTTTACCTTCTTCTAATTCACTAATAAGTCTTTCTATTACCCTATCATTCTTCTGTGATGAAATTCTCATTAGCTCACGTTCTTCATCATCTTTTATCATTCTTAATCTATCAATAATTGGTGAGGCATTCACAAAAGCTTTAGCCGCATTTATATCCATTAAGGATATTAAAAAATGTGCTGGCCAAGTTTTATCTATACCTAGCTTTTCATCTTTATTTATATATCCACTTAATATCTCAACAGGTTTATCAGTATCCTCATACCATACTAAGTCCACACCTAAATCCTCTGTTATAGGAAATAATTTATTTACTATAAGCTTATGTTCTCCATTACTCTTAAGTAACAATGTTATCATTCTTTCTCCAGGATGAAACCACTTACCAGTCAAGTAAAAAATTGCTGGTGGTGCTGACACTAAGATTTGCTCCAAATTTTGATTTTTCATTTCTTCTATTACTCTATTTACTCTATTAGTTTTCATATGTTTGCCTCCTAAAACTTCTTACTTTATTCTTATATTACCTCAGAGATAAAATAATATCTATGTCTTTATGCTATAATTATTTTTATGAAGTGTATAGGAGGAAATAGAGATGAAAATAGCGATAATATCAGATATACATGGTAATATTTATTCACTAATGAGAGTTCTAGATGATATAGAAGATCAAAAGGTTGATTTTACTATTTGTCTAGGTGATTTAGTAGGTTATGGTCCCCATCCTAATGAGGTGGTAGCTATGATTCGCAGAAAAAACATTCCTTGTTTAAAAGGAAATTATGATGCATCAGTAGTTGATGAAAGTTACACATACATAAGAGAGACTTCAATTAATTCCTTTTCATTACCTTGGACAGTTAAGGAATTAAGAGCCGCAAATAAGTATTATTTAGAAAATCTACCAACATCAATGACTTTAGATTTTAATGGTAAGAAAATTAAATTTGTTCATGGTAGTACTAATGCAATTAATGAGTATCTATTAGAAAATGGTGAAAATACTGCTAAAGTTATGAGTGAATTAAAGGAAGATATTCTCGTTTGTGCTCATACTCATTTACCATCTGTTAAAGAGTTTGGTGGCAAACTATTTGTTAATGATGGAAGTGTTGGTAAGCCTAAAATAGGTAATCCTAATGCAACTTATTGCATTTTAGATATTGATAAGAATGGTAATGTTAATTCTTCTATAAGAGAAGTTCCTTATGAATATAAGCGAATTGTTAAGGATATGCAAATGTTGAATTTCCCTTCGTCCTTAATACGAAGTTTTGAAACAGGGGTAGAATAATAAAAAACACATTCCCACCTTTTCTTGTGAGAATGTGTTTTTCAACTTTAAATAGCTTTTATATTCATAGGGTGAATCATATTCCCTAAATCTTTTTGTATCCTCTTCATATCCATAATTATAATAACTTGCTTCATAAAATCTTTGAATTTCATCACTTGCATTATATAACATATCCCCATTAGTATAGGAATATAGTCTATAACTCACCTGAACAATAGTTTGTCCATCAATTCCTTTATAAATAAAACAATATTCCTCCCAAGTTATAATAGCTATTGCTGTACCACCTTCATTCATATAATATTCATCATCATAAAATCCTACATCTCTTTTTATTATTTTAGCTGCATTTTCAACAGATAAATATGTAGTATATATAAATGCTTTCTCATCATTACTATATGACTTCTTATCTGAAAGGCTAGCAAAATCCTGATCTTTACTAGTCAATATATATGATCCGATATCTCCATTATACTTTAATGAATTATTTACTATAAAATTTCTTATGCCACCAACTATAAATATTGTCACTAAAATTATTGCCCAAGTTTTTTTAGATAATCTTATTGGAAAAGAAACACTTGCTCCCCCACTACCTAAAGGAATATTTACGATTCCCTCTATCTTTTCAGCATCTTCTCTTTCATATTCTTCAAATATCTCCATACTTTCTTGCTCTTCAAGGTATTCTTGTTCGGAATTATCTTCCTCTATCTCAATAAACTCCTTATTTATAACCTCAGCTTTTATAGTTTCAAGCTTCCAATTAGATATTTCACTATAGATAATCCTATCTCCTAATGAATCTTTAATTACCTTATATTTTATAACCTCTCCTGTATTAAACTTATCTTTACTACTACAAAATATAACTTCGGCAGCTTCAAAGCCCTGATTATCTTCTGCTAAATTTTCTATATTATAATCTCCTGCCGAAGAAAAATAACAACTATTAAAGCTATCTACTATAATCCAACGTTCTGAGTCGGTACCAATGATAACTAATTTATACTTACTCCATCTATAATCATTAGAGGCATCCCTAAAAACTGATTTTTCATATACAATATACTCTTCACTTAATATTCTTACCTTATCACCAACAGAAAAGAACAAACTAGATTGCATTACTTCACTTCCTTATCCACTATATTCCATCTATATTTTAAATGTATATTCACCCAATGTAAATAATTACCTGATATAATTTAAAAGAGCTATATCCAATTTAGAATATAGCTCCTAACTTTAATGTATTCCCTACTCTCCTAGTATCCCAACAACCGGTAACTTCTTTAATACTCCAGTACTTTTCGCATGGCATTCATAGAAAGTCTTTGTCATCTCTTCACCTGAATTAGCTCCAAAATGACTTCCATTCTTCCAATATGGATTATTTGTAACATCATAAACCTTTCCTTCAACCACAACATAAGCTGGTCTTCCTTCTTTTCCATCATACTTTTCTAATTCTTCTAGTGTATACTCCTTCATTGCTCTATATCCTGCATCCTCAATGTCTAAAGCTATACTAGGGTTCTTAATGTACTCAAAATCCTCTAAGATAAGTTCTAAATCCTCCATTGTATCTTTTATTTCTTCTACTATGTCTTCCTTACTTTCTTCACTTCTGGATACAAGCTTTGCTTTTAATTCATTAAGCTTTTCAAATTTCTTATTTAATATTTTTTCCTTTGACATAAAATCCTCCAAAGTCCATAATCTATATATAATCTATGTAAGATGAGTTGCATTTGTTAGTAAAGTATTGTAAAATCAAAATAATATAATATCTAAATTAACTATGACGAGAAGAGTAGTCTTAAGAAGTAGTCTTAGCGAATAAGGGATGGTGAGAGCCTTATACGACGCTTAATGATGAAGAACATCTCTGAGTTTCTAACCAAACGTTTTAACTAGTAGGCTTAGACGGATCCAAACCGTTACAGTTGGAAGACATTATAATGTGTCTATTGAGTGGCTATTATTATAGCAATTTAGGTGGTACCGCGAATTTAAATCTTCGTCCTGATATATAGGATGTAAGGTTTTTTTTATTTCAGTAAATAATTTTTTATAGGAGGAATATACAATGAACAAATCTGTATTAGTAAAATCAATCTACAGAAACACTAGTGAATATTTATCAAAAGAAGTTACCATCTCAGGATGGATTAGAACTTTAAGAGCATCAAATGCTTTTGGTTTTATTGAAGTAAATGATGGTTCTTTCTTTAAAAATATTCAAGTAGTTTTTGATAACAAGCTAGAAAACTTTAAGGATATATCAAAACTTCCAATAAGCTCATCTATCACAGTAATAGGTACACTTGTTGAAACTCCAGAAGCTAAGCAACCTTTTGAAATTCAAGCTAAAGAAGTAGTAATTGAAGGTATGTCTGACTCAGACTACCCATTACAAAAGAAGAGACACACATTTGAGTATTTAAGAACAATTGCTCACTTAAGACCTAGAAGTAATGCTTTCTCAGCAGTATTTAGAGTACGTTCAGTTGCAGCTTATGCAATTCATAAGTTCTTCCAAGAACAAAATTTTGTATACACTCATACTCCAATATTAACTGGAAGTGACTGTGAAGGTGCTGGAGAAATGTTTAGAGTTACTACTCTTGACCTACACAACACTCCTCAAACAGAAGAAGGCGCAATTGACTACAATGAAGATTTCTTTGGTAAAGAAACTAACCTTACAGTTTCAGGCCAATTAAATGCTGAAACTTTTGCTTTAGCATTTAGAAATGTTTATACTTTCGGACCTACATTTAGAGCTGAAAATTCAAACACTGCGAGACATGCTGCTGAATTCTGGATGGTAGAACCTGAAATTTCATTTGCTGACTTAGCTGATGATATGGAATTAGCTGAAAAAATGCTTAAGTATGTAATGCAATATGTTATTGATGAATGTCCTGAAGAAATGGCATTCTTTAATCAATTCGTAGATAAGGGATTATTAGATAGATTACACCATGTTATTAACTCAGACTTTGGTAAGGTTACTTACACAGAAGCTGTAGAAATCTTAAAGAACTGTGGAAAGACATTTGAATATCCAGTTGAATGGGGTATCGATCTTCAAACAGAACATGAAAGATATTTAACAGAAGAACATTTCAAGAAGCCAGTATTTGTTACTGACTATCCAAAGGATATCAAGGCATTCTATATGAGAATGAACGATGATAACAAGACTGTTGCAGCTATGGACTGCTTAGTTCCTGGAATTGGAGAAATAATTGGTGGTAGCCAAAGAGAAGAAAGACTTGATGTCTTAAAATCAAGAATGGCTGAATTAGACCTTAATGAAGAAGATTACTGGTGGTACCTAGAACTTAGAAAGTACGGAGAAACTAAGCATGCTGGTTTCGGTCTAGGTTTTGAAAGATTAATCATGTACGTAACCGGAATGGGTAATATTAGAGATGTAATACCATTCCCAAGAACTACAGGACAATCTGACTTCTAACCTTAATATATCTATAAACTTAAAAAAAGTTAGAATTACTTAAAGTAATTCTAACTTTTTTATATAAACTTATAATCCTATCTATTTAGTTTTTGCCCAATTTTTATATCTAATTGTAATTAAAATTATTAATAGTGTAGCCAAAATAAAACTTACTATATATATAATTAGATTATTATTATCACTTGTCTTAGGTTTATTAGATATATTATCAACACTATTATTTTTCTCTTTTTTATTTGTCTTCTCTAAGTTTATTTCCTCATTATTATCAATATCAAAGTCTATAGGACTTGAATCCAATACATATCCGTCCAGAGCCTTTATTTCTATTAATTTATACTCACCAGGAACTAGATTTTCTATCTCTATAATTCCATTTTCATCAGTGAATAATTGTTCTCTTACTATATTATCATTTAAATCCACTAACTTAAATTCTACTCCTGATAACGGCTGTCTTACTTCTTCATCTACCTTTATCAGCTTAACTAAGTTCTTTATAGAAACGATATCCCTTTTTTTGTTTTTCATAGTTAATTTTATTTCTTTTGTTACATTAGGATTTATAGTAAACTCTAATGGGGTTGAATCTAACTCATATCCATCTGGTGCTTTTGTTTCTATTAATTGATAATCTCCAGATACTAAGTCTTTAATCTTCAATATTCCACTTTTATCAGTAACTAATCTTTCCTGTAATAATTCACCACCTGAACTTAACAATTTAAATTCTGCGCCTTGTAAGCCTTCACCTGTTTCGCTATCTACCTTCTTCAACTTCACTGACCCTTTTTTAATGATCTCTTCCTTCTTTTTATTTTCCATAGTTAATTTTATTTCTTTTGTCACATCAGGATTTATAGTAAACCTTAATGGAGTTGAATCTAACTCATATCCATCTGGTGCTTTTGTTTCTATTACTTGATAATCTCCAGGTAATAAGTCTTTAATCTCTAATATTCCATCTTCATCAGTAACTAACCCTTCCTCTAATAATTCACCATTTGAACTTAACAATCTAAATTCTGCGCCTTGTAAACTCTCACCTGTTTCATTATCCACTTTTTGTAAAATACAATTTCCAGTATCCTCTTCTGGTATATTATGATAAAAATTATGTAGTTCAAATCCGCTCTTTTGATTTAAATTTTTTAAGATTGCCTGCCCATTTACATTGCCACTATTTCCATCCAAAGTAGCTTCTGGTGCAATTACACTTCCCACTACTGCATATCCACCATCTATAGTTATATGCTTTGCATTTGGAAAGTACCATACTACCTTTGGGGCTAATTCCTTTAATAAGTCACTATGTGGTAATATTGCAACTTGATTTCCATTATAAAATATTGAGCCATTGTCAAAATTAATTTCCTCTGATTTTGACTTAATTATTACAGTAGAATATTTGCTTAAATCGTTAAAGAACAATGTACCAATAGATGATAAATCTTCTTCATCTGACACAAGTACTTTCTTGTTTGTTGTTGCTTCTTCAAGTTCTATCACTGGTCCACTTTCATCTGATATAATATTTTTTCCGTTTTTTCCTGGCATAAAGCTCTCTAAATTATTCTCTAAGTTTTGTGTCTCTAATCTAAATTTATCAAACTGTTTATCTAATATATTTTCTTCTAAAGATATAATATCCGTTCCTTCACTAGCTAAATTTAATACCTCTCTTGCTTCCTGTTCATTTTTATCATTAACAACTGCCTTTCCATCATCCCTAATAATCCCTTTAGCTTTATCCCCAATTATCTTACCCTCTATTAGAAGTGCTACTTTAAAATCATCCCTTATTGGATCACCTACTTGCACATTATCATAATATTCAAAATTAGCTCCATAAGAAAAACCTGCAACACTTATATCTGAATTTCTTTCGACAGCCAATGCTCCTTCTGTATCGGCACCTGTAGCCGTATGATTTCCAAAAATAACACCATTATAATTAGCTATAGTACCTAAATTTATCTGCTCTTTCTCTTCAATCGCTCCTACACCACTTACAACATTGAATGGCATTAATAAACTTATTATGCTAATAATTAATAATAGAATAGCCTGTTTCTTAATTGTTTTTTTCATATTATCTCCTCCTTATATATTTACTATGTCATTAATAATACACAGCTCTTTATAACTTTAAATTATAAGTTTATAACTTAAAGTTATAATATATTGAAAAAAAATACATTTTTTCAATATATATATTTCTATATTTATAAATATTACTACTTTATAATTTCACATACAAGTCAATTCTATATTTTTATAAAATCACTATATTTTTCAACCTTTTCCTTCAAGATTGTATTTAGTAAATCGTTTGTATATAATATATTATTATATAAGTGAGGTTAAATACTATGGATATAAGACATTTACAATGCTTCATAGCAGTAGCGAAATTTAGAAGTTTTTCTCAAGCATCAGTTGCTTTGAATATTTCTCAACCTGCTATTAGTAAAACAATCAAGAATCTAGAAAAAGAATTAAACTTAGAGCTATTTTTTAGATATAAAGGGAATATTGAATTGACCATTGCTGGATATGAGTTTAAGAGCAAGGCTGAAAAATTATTAGATGATTTTTCAAAACTTTCTTCTGAATTTAAAAATCCCTCTAAAGATTCACCTATTACATTAACTGTAGGTATCTCTCAAGGGGCTTCAGAATTTATAATGAAAGATATCAATAAATTTTTATCTACGTTTCCAAATGTAAACTTAAAGATAATTGAAAATTCAAGTACCGCATTTATAAATATGCTTGAAACTGATTTTATTGATATAGCTGTAACAAAATTAATTCACACTGATCATCTACCTAAATCAATAACTGCAGTACCTTTATTTAATGATTATCTCTCTGTTGTTGTTCCAAAGAATAATACTTTTGCTGATAGACCCTTTATATCTATTAATGATCTAAATGATACTAATTTATTGTTACCAGATCCAGAATACTTCTATTATTCTAAGTATATTTATGATAAATATAGGACATTATCCACATATAATTGTGTACAAAGTTCAACTATTGAGTTTATCTTAAGCCATATATTATTAAATAATAAAGCTACAATAATGCCAAATATATTTAGCTATTCAGCCTTCTATAAGGATTTCGCCTTTGTGAAGTTAGAACCTGAAATTCCTATTACCTTATGTATCTTATATAAATATGGGCATCTTAATAAAGATATCAAAAGTGATTTTATCAATTTCATACATAAATATGACAAATCCAACTAACTATTTTAAAGTAGAAATGTGATATAGATTAAAGCCTGTTGATATCAACAGGCTTTAATCACTCTATTTTTTTTCTTTCCAAAGAGCCGGTGTACTTGTTGGGTTCCAACCATCTTGTGATGTATGTCCCTGTAAGCATGCATATGTCTTATCATTATAAGTTACCTCATCTCCAGCTTTATAATCCTTACTATCTGCATCCCATGTACCCTGTACTTTTTCATTACTCCCTGAATCTGTAGATTCTTTTTCCTCTTCATTCTCCTTAGAATCAGTATCTGTCTTTTTAGAATCTTTACTTTCTCCCTTTACCTCTACAGTTACTTCTTTGCTAACTTCATTATCTTTATCATCCTTAGCATTTAAAGTATATTTATACGCCCCTACCTTCTTACCTTGCATTACATATTCCTTTAATGCACTTCCTTGAAGATCTTCTTTAACATCAATAATTTTACCATTTTCAACCAAAGTATACTCTACATTTTTAGCGCCATCTTTTAATTCTACCACTAGTACATAGTTGCCATCTTCACTAACTTCATTGTCAGCACTTATGCTAATCAATTCATCAGTAAGTCCTTCCTCTTTGCCAGAGCATCCAATTAAAGCTAAACTCATTAATACTCCCACTATTACTAATATTCTTTTTCCCTTTCTCATCTCTAAACACCCCCACAGTTTTAACTTCATTATATATTATTTTTTATCAATTGGAAATATTTCCTTGGTAAAATACATATTATTATATTGTCAGTACTAATTGCTGCTATTAGTTTTCCAGTTTTTAATTCACTACACCAAAAAGAGGATGATTAAGATAATCTTAATCATCCTCTTTTTCCTTATAATTCATTCCAAAGTACAACTTTACCTTCTTCAATACTTTTAGGTATATCTATAATTCTCTGGTTAGAAGACCCCTTAAACTTTAATCCATCTTCCATCTTACTTTCTTCAAACCTTCCATCAACTAATACATCTAAATTATTTATAAGATTTCTCCATCCAACCCTATTATCTAAATTACTCATGATATATTCATAAGTATATCCCGTAAAACTCCAAAGATTTAAATTATTTTCTTTGAATTTACTAGCCATATACCCGAATTCTTCTGCTCTTTCAAATGGATCTCCTCCACTAAAGGTAACTCCCTTTATCATAGGATTATCTAATACATCCTCTATTAATTCATCCATATCCATTTCTTTTCCACCTGAAAAGTTATGAGTATCTGGATTAAAGCATCCTTTACAATTATGTTTGCATCCTTGCGAGAAAAATACTCTTCTCATACCTGGTCCATTAACTAAGCTCTCATATGCGATTCCTGATAATCTTATCTTTTTTCCCATCTTGCTCACATCCTATATCTTTTACTAATTATATTATATCACTTTAATCTAGTTCCTTTAATGAATATAAATGGTCCCTACAGCTTTTAAATTACTGCAGGGACCTAATAACTTACATACCCTATTCTTTTTTAAGCCACTTTAATGCATTTGTAAATTTCACTGGATTTCCATACATTAATGTACCTCTTCTATAAATCTTAGCTCCAATAATACCTACAAGACCAGTTGATACAACCAAAATTGCAAGAGATATTGCTACTTCAATGCCTGATACTCCTCCCATTGCAACTCTAACAAACATTGCCATGCAAGAGCTAAATGGTACAAATGATAATATCCTCATTAAGATACCTTCAGGACTTGTTAAGCTAAACATTACTGCCATAAATACAAATACAAATATCATCATTACAGGTGATGCACTCTTACTAATATCCTCAGTCTTTGATACTAAGGCTCCTAATGTACCAAAAATAAAGCTATAGAATAGGTATCCTAGTAATCCAAAGACTGCAAATATCCCTATAACTTCTATTGGAATATTAAATATCATATCTAACTTCCCACCCCAAGAAGCACTATTTAACTTGTAAGATAAAAATCCTGATCCAATAATAACTCCTACTTGTACAACACTTGCAATTGCTGCTGCAATAACTTTACCAAAGATTAAGCTATTACTACTTGTACTTGTAACTAGAACCTCTATTGCTCTGTTACTCTTCTCCGTTGTAACTGAAACTGCTATAAGTTGTCCATAGTAAATTATCATAAAGTAAAGTACAAATATTAATCCATATGTGTAACCAAAATTACTTACACTATCTTTACCTAATATCTCTACATCAGAATTTATTTGAGTATTATATAATGCATCCATTTCATCTACATTAATATTCTTTTCCTTTAAATAATTCTCACGATTAATTCTTGAAAGTACGGATTCAAATATAGGTTTATTCCCATCATCAAAACTTCTATTCTTTACTATATAAGAATATTCTGTAGGCGATTTAACAATAAATCCTGTTTCTGCTTCATCACTTTCTATTAATTTATTAACCTCTTCTTTGCTATCTACAACTTTCCATTCTGAATTTTCAAATACACTACCAAGTATATTTTTATCTTTAATAACATTTCCCTCATCAAAAATAACAAAGTTTGATTTATCCTCACTTTTTGCCTCTGAGGTAGACTCATTTTTATTAGATGATATTCCAGGAATATTAAAAAAGGATGGTATACTTAGTCCAACAATTAAAAGTACTGCAATCAATCCTGTTGTAATTAAATACCCCTTATTCTTAAAATAATTAGTCAACTCAAATCTTAATACTGCAAAAAATTGATTCATTATTTATCACCTACCTTAAGTACAAAAATATCATTTAGTGTTGGTTCATATGTTCCAAACTTATCTATATCAATATCTGAATTTAGTAATGCTTTCAATAAATCCTTTTTACTCTTCCCATCAACAAGCTCTAAGACTATAAATTCTTTCTTATCTCCATCTACTTTTATAATTTCTTTATAGTCTCTTTCACAAATATATTTTAATTCATCTAAAGTATAGTTATTTGCACTTAAAATTAATTTGTTTTCACCAAATTCTTTCTTAATTTCTTTTAAGTTACCACTTAAAACTACATCTCCATGATTTATTATTGCTATATCCTCACAGAATTCTTCAACATAATTCATTTGGTGTGATGAGAATATAACAAGTTTATTATCAGCTATAAGTTCACTAACTACTTCCTTTAAAACCTGTGAATTTACTGGATCTAATCCACTAAATGGTTCATCCAAAATTACTATTTCAGGGTTACAAACTAAGGTTTGAGCTAATTGTACCTTTTGTTGATTACCCTTTGACAAGGTTTCTAATAGTCTATTTTCATATTCACCTATTCCTAATCTATCAAGCCATTTCTTTGTATTCTTCTTAGCTTCCTTTACTGATATCCCTCTTAAATTTGCTAAATATACAATTTGATCTATTACTTTTTTCTTAGGATAAAGTCCTCTCTCCTCTGGTAAATATCCAATTTGATATTCCTTTGGATTAAACGCCTTCCCGTCTATAAGTATTTGCCCCTCATTAGCTTTAAAAACATCCATTAATATTCTAATTGTTGTAGTTTTACCAGCTCCATTTCTCCCTAGTAATCCTAAAGCTTTACCACTTGAAATTGAAAATGAAATACCATGAAGAATCTCTGTATCACCAAAACTCTTCTTTAAATTCTTTACTTCTAGCTTCATTATTTCCCCTCCAAAATTAATATAATTTCCCTTAATATTAAATAATTACTATTATCTTTTTATAGGTTATATATTATCACTTTATAACGTAATTGTAAATGTATTTCTTTTGGTTAATCAATCCTTATATTAATGGTTAACTATTACTTATCATACAATCAAACTATTTTATTATCTTCACTCTCTTTTTAAAGATAATTCTCCTTCTAACCAATCAATGAACTGGGTTGCTGACCTAGGAGATCTTCCATTATGCCATTTCTCCCATTTTAAAGCTTCCCTATGAAGAGTATCTTTATCTATTTCTATTCCCCTAGTTTCAACTATTCCATCAACTATTTGCAAGAATTCTTTTTGATTTGGTGTAAAGAAGCTTATGGTAATACCAAATCTATCTGCTAAAGATAACTTTTCTTCCATAGTATCCTTTGAATTCACATCATCCCTATCAGAAAACTTTTCTTGTATTAGATGTCTTCTATTTGTAGTTGCATAGATTAATATATTACTTGGTCTATTTTCTATTCTACCTTCTAATATAGTTTTTAATGCTGAATAACTATCTTCATTGTCATCAAATACTAAATCATCTACAAATATAATAAACTTTTGTTTCTTATCCTTTAATAATCTTATTATTCTAGTAAAATCTCTAAGTTGCTCCTTATCTACCTCTATTAACCTTAAACCCTCACTATGATATTCATTTAAGATTGCTTTTACAGTTGATGATTTACCAGTGCCTCTAGATCCATATAGTAATAAGTTATTAGCTGGTAATCCATTTAAGAAATGTTTTGTATTAGATATAATCTCTTCTTTTTGTAGCTCATATCCAACTAAATCCGATAATCTTACTGGATCTGGCTCTACTACTTCCCTTAAGCTACCTTCATCTTGATTGTCATACCTTTCCCAAACAAAAGCTCTATAAGCTGCACATCTTCCAGTACCATTCTCTTGATGGAACTCTATTAACTTATCATTACAACTTGTCCAATCTGTACTATTTATAAATTCCTTCTTTATTATCTCTACCTCTGTGTTTTCTTTAATTTCATATTCAATATCCTCTACTCCCCAACTAATTAGTGACTTTATCCTAGCTTCGGTAGAATCCTTTGCACCGTACTTATCTAATAATAAGGTTTTTATCATATCACTATTTATTGATGCTATGATATTTAAATAATTTAATTCTGCTTTTATTCCATCCACTAAATAAGTAGGTACCTTATCCTCATGCTCTATAGCTGAATTAAATGGATTAACATTTAATAATAACTCATCAACTATTAATTCCTTAAATGATAAATTTATATCCTTTTTTAATAAGTCATATGTAAAATCATTATATGCTTCAATACATTCCCCCAAAGAATTATCACTGCATAACTTATCAACAAGTCTCTTAAACTTATCCAAAGCTTTTTCTTTAAATATCCCCTTATACACACAAAGGGATTCTAGATTTAATTTTATCTCTTCTTCTTTTCTCATTTTAAAGCCCCCAAATATAATTTTTGTAATAGTATAATTTTACCACACTATAGCTTAAAGAGTTCTAATTACTTGGAATAAGCTCATTTATAAAAATAGGATAAGTAAATACAAATTTACTTATCCTTAAAAACTAATTTTCTTGGCAGTATTTATCCATTGCTTCTGCAACTAACTTAGCATTTACAACAGCTTCAACAACTGTTCTAGCTCCAGTTACTACATCACCTGAACTAAATACACCCTTTTTAGTAGTGTGTCCTTCTTCGTCTGTAACAATAAGGCCCCATTTATTAGTTTCTAATTGAGTTGTATTAGATACTATATTAGCCTTAGGTGCCTGGCTTACAGCAATTATAGTTGAGTCACACTCAAAGAATTCTTCTTGCCCATCTAATATCTTAGTAGACACCTTTCCGTCTTCACCAACTATATTCTCTGTGCGTACAAGCTTTACGCCATCTTCTGTTATTTCTAAAGGTGCTACAAAATTCTTGAATTTTACATCATCTTCCTTAGCTTCTCTGATTTCATCCTTAGTGGCAGACATATCCTCTTCGCCTTTTCTATAAAGAATATATACTTCCTTAGCTCCATTTCTCTTAGCAACTCTTGCAGCATCCATAGCAACATTTCCTGCTCCTATTACAGCTACTCTTTCTCCTAATCTATACACATTGGGAGATTTTAAATAGTCTATAGCATAATGTACGTTTCCTAAAGTTTCACCCTTAATATTTAGCTTTCTAGGATTCCATACCCCTGTTCCAATAAATATAGATTTATATCCATCATTGAATAAATCATCTAGAGTTATTACCGGTCCAATTAAAGTGTTAGGTCTTATCATAACACCACTATCTAATAGATTTTCTTCAATCTTATCTATTAAAGAGTTTGATAATCTATATTCAGGTATCCCATACCTTAATACTCCACCAATTTTTTCATGAGCATCAAATAAAGTAACTTTATATCCCTTCTGAGATAAAATAAAGGCTATTGTTATACCAGCAGGACCACTACCAATTATAGCAATTCTGTTTTTTGTCTTATCTACTTTTTCAATTTTTAATTCATTAAAGTACTGCTCTGATATTTCCTGTTCTATTTCATGGAATCTTATTGGTTCTCCTTTTATACCCTTTATACAAAATCCTCTGCATTGGTCTTCATGGGGACATACTATTGAACATACTAAAGATAAGGGATTATTTTTAAATAACATTTCACCAGCTTCTTTAATTTTACCCTCCTTATAAAGTGTAATAACTTCTGGAATAGGTGTACTTATAGGACAATGCTGTTTGCATCTAGCATTCTTACATACTAAACATCTATTTGCTTCTTCTAACCTTAACATATTGTTCTCCTTCCTTCTTATGTTTTGTCTACTGTTGTTTATTACATAATATTAAATCACCTGTAAAAAAACAAGCTATTATTTAACTAAAGAACCCGCATGCTAATAATAGCATGCGGTTTTTCTATTTAATCTCTTTTAATACTTATAATATTACCTTTACCTACCTATCTAAATACCTTATTTGCATTTAGTATACTATTCTTATCAAAAGCCTCTTTAATCTTACTCATATACAGAATATTAGCTTCATTCGTTACCTTCCTAAAGAACTCTTTTTTATTAAGACCAACTCCATGTTCCCCTGATGGTAGTCCTCTCAACTCATAGCTCTTCATATATAATTCTTCTAATAGCTCATGAGACTTCTTCTTCCATTCACTTTCCTCAATTCCGTTCCTTACAACGCATAAATGAACATTCCCATCTCCTGCATGTCCAAAGCTAACTACCTCTATCCCATACTTCTCTTCTATTTCTTTTGTATACTCTACAAAAGTAGCTATGTTATTTATAGGAACTACTATATCTATAGGTTCTTCCTCTGAAACAGCCTCAACAGCTGTAACTAATGCCCCTCTTATGCTCCATGCTCTATTAATATCCTCTTCCTCTTCTAGTAATATAAAATCTAAGGCTCCATTTTCTATAACTACCTTTTCTACCTTTTTATAACTTGAGTTTATCTCTAACTCATCTCCATCAAAAGTTAGTAGTAAAAATGTATTACCTTTATCGCATGGAAATTTGATTTTTAAGTAATCCTCTGCTTTATTTATTGCTCTTCTTTCAATAAATTCTATAGCTGTTGGATTTGCATTTTCTTTTATTACCTTTATGACAGAATTAATACCATCTTTTAATGTCTTAAATGGAACTATTGCACTTACACTATTTTTAGGTTTAGGAATAATCTTTAATATTGCTTTAGTTATTATCCCTAATGTTCCTTCTGAACCTACAAATAAATCTTTTAAATCCAAACCAGAACTATTTTTTATTGTTTCTGATCCTAGATTTAATACTGTTCCATCTGCTAAAACTACCTCTAACATTCTTACATAATCTCTAGTTACTCCATATTTAACTGCTCTCATTCCACCAGCATTTGTGCTTATATTACCACCAATAGTAGCCTTCTTCTCTCCTGGATCTGGAGGGTAGAACAATCCTCTTTCCTCTACATATAATTGCACATCCCGTAGAAGTACTCCTGGCTCTACTGTTACAGTAAAGTTTTCTTCATCTATATTCAATATGTTATTCATTTTTGATAAATCTAATATTATCCCTCTTTCAGTTGGAACTGTTGCTCCTACTAAACCAGTGCCAGCTCCTCTTGGTGTTACATGAATTAAATTATCATTTGCATATTTCAATATATCAGAAACTTCTTTTGTGGATATTGGAAATACTAAAATATCAGCCTCACCAAAATCTCTTTTCAGACCATCAGTCAAATATTTCTTATTTATTTCTTTTCCTACTACAATACGATTTTTATCATTAATTATTTCTATAATATCTTTATTACTCATAGTCCTACCCCCAATATTACCTAATTTCTAAATTCCTATTTCCATGCCTTTACATACCATTCTGGCTTATCAAACTCTTTATATTTTCCGCCCTCTATAATATCCTTATATTCTTTTGATTCAACTGCATCTTTTAAATCTTTACCTAACTCAGTATCTAAGTCTGCTGTTCTTACAGCAATAATATTTTTATAGTTCTCTGATAACTTTTCAATTGCTAATGCTTCCTTATAATCAAATCCTGATGCATATGCAAAGTTTCCAGGTACAGTTGCAACATCTACACTATCAAGACTTCTTGGTAGCTGAGCCCCCTCTAACTCTACAAATTCTATATCCTTCTTATTAACAGAAATATCTTTTAAACTTGCCTTTGTTTCGTCTATTCCTTCTTTAATTTCTATTAATCCATTTTCTTTTAATAATCTTAATGCTCTTGCTAAGTTTGAAACATCATCCGGTACAGCAATCTTTGCCTTATTAGGTAAATCTTCTAATGATTTATATTTGTTTGAAAAGACTCCCATACTTAAAGTTGGCACTGTAATAACTGGACTTAACTCTAAGTTATTATCAGCTGTAAATTTATTTAAATATTCTGTATGCTGCATTAAATTTACATCAATTTCTTTCTCACTTAAAGAATTATCTGGTTGAATATAATCAGTAAACTCTCTTATTGTTATCTTATATCCCTTCGCTTCTAACCGCGGTGCTATTGCCTCAGTAATCATATCCCCATATGGTCCTGGGCAAACCCCGATAGTTATATTCTTTACATCTACTTTTTTATCATTTACCTTTCCACAACCTACAAGCCCAAATCCTACTACTCCTAAAATTAATACTGATACAATTTGTTTTACTTTTTTCATTTTTAATGCCCCCTATTTATTATTATCTAAAAGTGTTTTTTTATAATAAAAAATGCACTAGAGAATAAACCTCTAGCGCATATGATATACTTGCCCATGAATTCACCCTCTTATCTTCTAGCCTAAAGGCTACAGGAATTAGCACCATTCCTTTTTAGTAAATGAACTAAAAAATCGGTTGCTGGGTTTCATCGGGCCAGTCCCTCCACCACTCTTGATAAGTTATTATTTAATTTGTATTTATAGTATAATCTTACTTTTTTGTTATGTCAATACTTTTTAGTATTGATTATCATTTAATATTAATTCTTATTTTATACACCATATATAACTTTATTTTATAGTATTTTTCCTCTTATTTTTACCTACTTCTATAAAATAAAAATGCACTAGAGAATATTTCTCTAGTGCACAAAGTTATAATCGTACTCTATTAAATACTCTCTTATCTTCTAATCTGAAAAGATTACAGGAATTAGCACCATCACTTTATAATAAATGAATTACAAAGTTGGTTGCTGGGTTTCATTGGGCCAGTCCCTCCACCACTCTTGATAAAATTTATTTATTTTTAAACCTAATTATTATTCTTTACATAATTAAGTCTTCCGCCAGCTCTAATTACTTCAATTTCCTTTTCTGTTAAATCTACTGCTACTTCAACTTCTATGCCCTTAGTTAAGTTCTTAACCTTAACAGTACCATTTTCTAAAGCTGATTGAATATCTTCCATTAATAAATCATCTATTAAATCAATATTATTATAATCTGCTTCATTTTTAAATTCCATAGGAATTATTCCATTATTAATTAAGTTAGCTTTATGAATTCTAGCAAATGATTTAGCAACAACTGCTTTAACCCCTAAGTATAAAGGTGCTAACGCTGCATGTTCTCTTGAAGAACCTTGTCCGTAGTTATCTCCTGCTATTATAAATCCACCATTGTACTCCTTAGCTCTCTTAGGGAATTCTGTATCTACTGTGTTAAAGCAGAATTCTGCAAGATAAGGAATATTTGATCTAAATGGTAATAACTTAGCATTAGATGGCATTATATGATCAGTTGTTATATTATCCTCAACTTTAATTAATACCTTACCTTCAACTTTTTCACCTAATTCATCATTTACTGGAAATGGCTTTATATTTGGTCCTCTTACAACTTCAACTTCAGCATTTGTTGGTGCTGGTGCTAAAATCATAGAATCATCTATTAAGAATCTTTCTGGCATATCAATTGTTAAATCTACATCCATTTCTCTTGGATCTGTTAAGACTCCAGTTATAGCTGAAACTGCTGCTGTCTCTGGACTTACTAAGTATACTTGTGCAGATAATGTTCCACTTCTTCCAAAGAAGTTTCTATTAAATGTTCTAAGTGAAACTGCATCTGTTGAAGGTGCTTGACCCATACCAATACAAGGTCCACATGAATTTTCAAGTATTCTTGCTCCAGCGCTTATTATATCTGCTAATGCTCCATTTCTAGCAAGCATCTCCATAACTTGTCTTGAACCTGGTGCTATTACTAAACTTACATTAGGATTAACCTTATTACCCTTAAGAATCTTAGCAACTTTCATTAAATCTTCGTATGAAGAATTAGTACAACTACCTATAGCAACTTGGTCAACTTTAATCTTACCAAATTCCTCAACTGTTTTTATATTATCTGGGCTATGAGGCCCAGCTGCTGATGGTGCTAACTCATCTAAATTAATAACTACTTCTTCATCATAAACTGCATCTGCATCAGGCTTAAATTCGATCCAATCTTCTTCTCTTCCTTGTGCTTTAAAATACTCTAATGTTCTTTCATCACTTGGGAATATTGAAGTAGTCGCTCCAAGTTCTGCTCCCATATTAGTTATAGTAGCTCTCTGTGGAACTGAAAGAGATTTAACACCTTCTCCAGCATATTCAAAGACCTTTCCTACTCCACCCTTTACTGTTAGCTTTCTTAAAACTTCAAGAATAATATCTTTAGATGCTACCATCTTATTTAGCTTACCAATTAAATTAACCTTAACTACTTTAGGAGTGTTTATATTATAAGCACCACCACCCATAGCTAACGCTACATCTAGACCACCAGCACCCATTGCTAACATACCTACTCCACCTGCTGTTGGAGTATGGCTATCAGATCCAGTTAATGTTTCTCCTGGTGTAGCGAATCTTTCTAAAAATACTTGATGACATATCCCATTACCTGGCTTTGAGAAGTGTACTCCATACTTAGATGCTACTGTTTGAATAAATTTATGGTCATCAGCATTTTCAAAACCTTGTTGTAGCATATTATGATCAACGAAAGCCACTGATCTTTTTGTTTTAACTCTATCAATGCCCATAGCTTCAAGTTGAAGATAAGCCATTGTTCCTGTTGAATCTTGAGTTAATGTTTGGTCAATTTTAATAGCAATTGGTTCTCCAACCTTTAATTCGCCTTCAACAATATGACTTTTTAAAATTTTATAAACTAAATTATCGCCCATTTTCTTTCCCCCTGTATTTTTATTGCTTTTATTGCTTTTATTTAGAGATTAGTACTGTTTTCATTTTCTAATCTTTTATACTCTTTATATAATGCAACTACCTCTTTATCAAATAAAGTTCTCTTTAATCTTACTGAAGTAGAACGTACCAATTCTAGTATTCCATTTGCTTCTTCATTAGTAAGCTCTATATTATATTCCTCGAATTTATTTACTATTGCTGCCCTACCTGAATGCTTCCCTATAACAATTTGTCTTTCTAACCCAACAACACTTGGATCAAAAGCTTCATAGTTCTTAGGATTCTTAATAGCTCCATCAGCATGTATTCCTGATTCATGAGCGAACATATTAGTTCCAACTATAGCTTTCCAAATAGGAAGCTCTCTACCTGATGCTCTTGATACATATTTAGATATTTCCCTAAACATTGTAGTATCCATGTCCACATCTAGTCCATATACAAACTTAAGAGCCATTGCAACCTCTTCTAATGCTGCATTTCCTGCTCTTTCACCTAATCCATTTACTGTTACCCCAACATGATTAGCTCCACCTCTGATTCCAGCAATTGCATTAGCTGTAGCCATTCCAAAATCATCATGAGTATGCATTTCTATATCAAGATCTGTATTATCATGTAAGTATTTAATATCCTCTTCAATTTTGAATGGACCCATAACACCAACTGTATCACAATATCTAAATCTATCTGCACCAGCTTCCTTAGCTACCTTCATAAATTGAACTAAGAAGTCTCTATCTGCTCTTGAAGCATCTTCTCCATTTACTGATACATATACTCCATTCTTCTTTGCAAATTCAACTGCTTTAACCATATTTTCAAGAACCCATTCTCTTGATGTTCTTAATTTATTCTTTATGTGTATATCAGACACTGATATTGAAATAGCTACTGCATCTACACCGCAATCAATAGATTCTTGTATATCTGATATAACAGCTCTATTCCATGCCATTATGCTACTCTTTAAATTTCTCTTAACTATATCCTTTATAGCTTGCTTTTCATCCCCACCCATAGTTGGTATCCCAACCTCAAGTTGATCTACTCCTAGTTCACTTAGCATTGTTGCTATAGCAATCTTTTCTTCATTTGCAAAAACAACTCCAGCTGTTTGTTCTCCATCCCTAAGTGTTGTATCTACAATATATATTTTCTTTCCATCTTTAAGATTTTTAATTGCCATGAATAATCCCCCTTTGCTTTCTTAATATTTATTTCTTATTGCTCGATATACCCATACAACATACTTACTCACAGTTCCCCAACTAAGTAACTAATGGATATATTTTAACATTTTTTATTATTTTACCACCTAATTTTATCACATTAAATATTAAATAACAATAGATAAGACTTCCAAATATAGTTTTTTTGCAAGAATTCAAGTTAACTCATTCAATATAGTTCGTTATTTTTTGATTTTTAACTATATTCTACTTATAATTGCAAGATTTTTAATAAATATTGCATAATAATCTTTCTATATATTTACTTTTATTGATTTATATGTGATTTTAATATAAAAAAGGTGTATCAAAATAAATGGTTATTTTGATACACCTTATATTATATAATCCTAGTGTTTGTAAGTGTTAATATGGGACTCTGTATGAGTTACTCTATCTTCTCTTTCATGTAACTTACCAGAACCAAATCTCTCATCTAAACTTAAATATCCAGTAACTCTTGATATGCCCTGTATATCATTACTTCCACACTTCGGACATTTAGATTCATGGCTATGCAATGATTCCCCACAATTCTTACAATATCTTATATGGAAATTAACCCCCAAATAGCTTATATTAGTATTTCTATATGCGTAATTAACTATATCCATTATTGTTTCTCCAGTTGGACTATCATCAACTTCTAGATAACTTATATGTCCACCATTACAAAGTTTGTGATATGGAGCTTCTATATCAATTTTTCTCTTAACTGATATAGGGAATCCTACGGGTATATGATAGCTATTTGTATAGTACTCTTTGTCAGTAACTCCTTCTATCATCCCAAATATCTTTTGATCTTGCTTAATAAATTTACCTGAAAGTCCTTCTGCTGGTGTAGCATAAGCACTCCAATTTAGCTTAGTTTCTTCAGTTAATCTATCAAGATTTTCTCTCAAGAATGTTATTATTCTTATACCTAACTCTCTTGAATTATCATCTTCTCCATGATGCTTTCCTGTTAAGGCAACTAAAGTTTCAGCAAGTCCTATGAAACCAATTCCCCATGTTCCTTGCTTTAATATTGGTTCTATTGAATCATCTGGTAATAATCCTTCTGATCCCTTCATTAAATTCTGTCCCGCAACAAAAGGTAAATCCTTAACTCTTAGCTTCTTTAACACTTCATATCTATGCATCAATGATTCCTTTGCAAGATCTATTCTTCGTTGGAATATTTCAAAGAATTTATCTATATCGCACTTAGCTTGAAGACCTATTCTTGGTAAATTTATAGTAGTAGGTGCTATATTACCTCTTCCCTTACAACCTGGTTCTCCATTAACATTCTTCATTAGATACGTTCTACAACCCATTGTTGCAGGAATATATCCTTGATCATAGTATTCTTTATTGAAATCAGCATCTATATTCATAAATGTTGGATTCATTCTCTTAGCCGCTACTCTGCATGCTAATTTATATAAATAGAAATAAGGATCATTTTCCTCTCTATTAACCCCTTCTTTTACTCTAAATATTATGTTTGGAAATATTGGTTGTTCACCTTTTCCAAGGCCCTTTTCATATTCTAATAAAAATACCTCACATACTAATGCTGCATCTGCTGAATTAGGAATTCCTATATTTACTGAACTGAAAGGTACTTGAGAACCTGCCCTTGAGTGCATTGTATTTAGGTTATACACTACACCTTGCATAGCTTGATGAACTCTATTTCTTAACTTTAACTCAAGAACTTCATTAATCTTTTCTTCTGATACTCCTAATTCCTCAAGATCTTTCCTAATCTCTTCTCTCGTAGGTTCAACGAATATACCCATATCATTATCAAAATCAGGGTGGGATTGTCCACCAAACATATCATTTTGCGTTGATTGTAAAAGTATACATGAGAGCTCTGCTGCTGTCTCTATCCTCTTAGGAGCATTAATCATCCCGTATCCTGTATTAAATCCATTCTCTAGCATTTCTTTCGTTGGTATATGTAAACAATTGGTAGTTAGATTATAGCTGTCAAGATCATGATAATATAAATCTCCTGTTTCATGTGCCTTAGATAAATGTTTTGGCATCGCAGCTAAGTTATGCCACTTATTTGATTCTGATGCTATCCTTAATAGTTTAGAACTGAAATTATTTCCCACATTTGCGTTATCTCTATCAGTCTCTACACCTATTTGTTGTATAGCTTTCATTAAATCTGATTTGATTTCTCTTACTTGTGTTCTCTCTATTCTATAGTTAGAATAAGCTCTTGATATATTTTCATGACCATTATCTCTTAAAGCTTTTTCTACTAAATTCTGAATTTCCTCTACTGTAATCCTTTGCTGTTCAGTCATTTCTATGTAATTTATTACTTTCTGAACCACATCAAAAATCTGGCTAGTTCTTAAACTTAAACCTTCTTCTGTGGCTGCACCCCTTATTGCTTTTGTTATTTTCTCAGAGTTAAACTCAACCTCTCTGCCATCTCTCTTAACTACATATAGCATTCACTCTACCCCCATTACACAATATATGGTATTATTAGTACCTCAATAATTATACTTCATTAAAATTTATATATCAATATCCTGTATCTTTTAATTTAATGAATATATCCTTGGTTATTATAAATTACTTCTATTTATCTCCTATTTTTAATATGATTTAGTTATTTTTGTTTTTTATTCCTCCTTACTTGTGATAAGTTCTATTAAATTAGACTAAAATAATAATGTATCTATGTTATATCAATCTTTAGGAGGTTTTTCTATGAGAAAAAAATATTTTCTGACTCTTCTTATTTTTTTTATTTTCTTATTTTTAGGATGCAATAATAAAGTTGTTAACGAAGAAATTTCAGATACAACCTCACAAGATATTCCTGAAAAATTTTATAATCTTTATACTGGTGAGGAATCCCTAACTGATATTAATAATAATATCCCCTTTATGGTTATGATTGAAAACTCCCCTGCTTCCCGTCCCCAAAGTGGCCTTTCTCAAGCAGATGTAGTATATGAGACTTCAGCTGAAGGAGGAATTCCAAGGTTCATGGCTTTATTTCATAAAAACTCACCTGATACTATTGGCCCTGTAAGAAGCATACGTTCATATTTCATTGATATATCACAAGAACATAACCTTCCTTTTGCCCATTGTGGCGGCTCTGAGGAAGCTTTAAATGAAATAGCAAATAATAACTCTATAATGAGTATAAATGAAATTTCTAAGACAAATTACTTTTGGAGAGATCCTAAGAGGAACCCACCTCATAATCTATATACTTCATCTACTAATATTAGAGATTACATTCGTAAGAATAATTGGACCGTTGATGGTAAGGCCTTTTCTAAATTTAATAGTTCATTTTATACTTCAAATGATTTACCTACTGCTAATAATGTAAGGATAACTATGAATAAGCTATATAATACAAGTTATACATACTCCAATGATTTATATCTAAAATCTATGGATGGTATAAAGGCTATTGATGCTGATAATAATGAAGCTATTTCATTTACAAACATTATTATCCAAAAAACCAATATAAAACTTAGTTCGGATAATCTTCATCTAAATATTGACCTCTTAGGTGATGGTGATGCTATTGTTTTGTCCAAAGGTAAAATGGTAAGTGCAACTTGGAATCATACATTAGATAGCAGTAGAACTAGATTATATGATGACTCTGGAGATGAGATACCTCTTTCTCCCGGAAAAACTATCTGGCATATTGTTGATAAAAGTACTTCAGTAGAAATTAATTAAAATTTCTACTGACCTAAGAAAATAGAAGTAGAGAATTATCGCCTAATTTTCTACTCCTATTTTCTTAGCCTTTATCGTCCAACTTTTTTATTTTTCTTAGCTTCGTACATTTTTCTATCTGCCTCTGATAAAATCTCATCTTTTTGTAACTTCTCATATGAATTAATAGTAACTAACCCATAGGTAAAGTCCACCTTTATCTTATCATCACTAATCTCCAAATTTTCTCTTATACTTAACAACCTTTTTTCCGCATCATTATATGATAAATTTCTAAATATAATTACAAACTCATCACCAGACATTCTTGCATATATATCTTCTTTTCCTAGGCAAAGCTTCATGGCATTAGCCATTCTTACTAGAGCTTTGTCCCCTGCATTAT
Source organism: Clostridium zhoujianii (assembly GCF_051590805.1). Taxonomy (NCBI): domain Bacteria; kingdom Bacillati; phylum Bacillota; class Clostridia; order Eubacteriales; family Clostridiaceae; genus Clostridium; species Clostridium zhoujianii. The sequence goes on along the minus strand of NZ_JBPUTF010000004.1, from coordinate 127,362 downwards.
GCCCATATTCATCATTTATTTTCTTAAAATCATCTAAATCAATCAAGGCTAAGTGAACTTCTATATTACCCTTTTTAATATTGCATATTTCTTTTTCTAATAATTCATTAAAACTTCTTCGATTATATAAATTAGTTAAATCATCATGGGTAGCGATATGTTTAAGTCTATCTTGTATAAGGAAGTTTTTAATTGCAAGCTCCAATTCATACTTTATATACCTCATAGTTCCTATATCATCATCATTAAATGTTATATTTTGATCTATAGACTCTATACTTATAACACCTATTAACTTACCATCATAGTTTATAGGTGATGCTAATATTGCATTTAAAGCTTTACCATTACAACCACTTAATATTGCTATATCCTTACATCCATTATAATTGTATAGCCCTATTTCTTCTTTAGTAACAGCCGTATCTCTAATTCCACCTTCAAAACCGCTTAGTGCCTTATAGTAAAATAATCCATCTCCCTTTTGAATTAAAATACTTCCTTTACTTCCCTTGGTAATAACATTTATTGCAGTATTTAAAATAAAATCATATACATCCTGCTTATTATCAATTAAAGAAATTCTATCTCCCAACCTATATATCTCTTTTTTTAATCTTTCCACTTCTTTTATCTTATCTTTTAAAGCTTTTATCTTAATCCTTTGAATTATAACAATTAAAAATAAGATAATTAAATAAATAGCTATAAAAAAACTATTTTTCATACTTCCTCCACCTGAAACTAATAATAACTTTATATTCATGATTATATAACTAAAAATAATATTGGTACAATAATTAATATTTTAATTTCAAAATATTAAATAACTATATCACTTCTGATATAGTAAACTATATCAGAAGTGATATAGTTATTTAAATTCACATATATTATTTATATGAATTATTAGGAGGTAATACCATGCAAAAAATCGCTATACTAACTGATAGTGCATCAGATATAAGCAAAGAAATAGTAGAACAATATAATATAAAGGTCGCACCTTTCAGAATAATATATTCTGATAAGGAATTTGAAGATAAAGTAGATATCAGCCCTGAAGAGGTATATAGTTCACTAGAAAAAGAAATTCCTACTACATCTTTACCAAATGTAGCTAGAATAGAAAGTATCCTAAATGAATTAGAATTAGAGGGATACACACATGTAATATCTATAAATATCTCAAGTGCTCTTTCAGGAACTAGTAACTCAATAAGACTAGTACTTGAAGATCATCCAAATTTAAAGTCATTTGTGTATGATACAAAAACTCTAACTATGGCTGAAGGTTCTATAGTTATTGAAGCTGCTAAAATGATTCAAGACGGTAAAAGCTTTGAAGAAATCATAGAAGCTCTTCCTAAGCACAGAGAAAGAGTTAACTGCTACTTTACCCTTAGTACATTAGAATATCTAAAAAAAGGTGGTAGAATAGGTAAAGTTGCTGGTACTATTGGAGAAATCCTTAGTTTAAAACCTATCATTCACGTTGGAGATGATGGTGTTTATCATACTTATTCTAAAGTGAGAGGAAGAAATCAATCTATAAACAAAATTCGAGAGATCCTAAATACTTATCTAGAAAAAGGTAAATGTAATCTATGGGTTCTTCATGGAGATGCTTTAAAAGAATGTAACGCCTTATATGAATCAGTAAAAAATCATAGCAATATAAATAAAATCTTTACTGGATCTATAGGTCCGGCTCTTGGTGTTCATACTGGTCCTGGATTAGTTGGCTTTGTTCTTCAAGAGGTTGAGTAATTAATGAGTGACCTTAGCTTTATGAGTCCCGAGGATATTAAAGCTGAAGAAAAACGTCTATACGAAGAATATAAACAAAAAGTAAATCAACTAAAAAAGGTTCAAAAAGAAAATGAGGCCGTAGGTCAAGTTTTTACTAAAGGTCTTCTTCCTATATATGTTCTTCATTTATTAAGCTTGAGTCCTTCTAATGGTAATGATCTTTCCAATAAAATCGGAGAGAGAACTGGTGGCCTATGGATTCCAAGTACTGGCGGTATTTATCCTCTTTTGAAGAAATTAGAAAAGCAAGAATTTATTACTGGTGAATGGGATGATCCTAAGAAGAAGTTTAAAAAGATTTATAAACTTACCGAAAAAGGAAGACTTGAATATCTTAATAAAAAACTATTATTAAAGCCTAAAATTGAGGAATCCTTGAAGGTTTTTAAAATTATCTATAAGGACATATACTAAGATATACTTTTAAGTATATCTTTTTTTCTTTAAAGCCATCCTAATATTATTAGGAGGATTTTTAAAATGAAGGGTATACTTATTGATAAAAATAATATGGATGGTTTTATTGCATTAGAAGATGGAAGTATAGTAACATTACCTATAATTCAAATAGGTAATGCAAACACTGGAGATAATGTACAATTTTCTAGCGATAACATTACCTTAACTAATACTATTCGCCCAAACAGCACTCTAGGGAATGATAAGCTTATTGACTTTTTTTAAGGTAAGTAATAGAATGATTTTAGAATTAAATATTACCTGCTAGGGGTGCCTTAAGGCTGAGAAATGATTATTCATTAACCCTTATAACCTGATCTGGTTAAGACCAGCGTAGGAAAGCAATTATAATTGTTATCTTATCATCATAGGCTTTACATACCTTCTAGCAGAGTTTCTAGGAGGTATTTTTTATGAACATTTTTCAAGATTGGTCAGATAGATTTGCTAGCTATTTTAGCAACTTTTCAGAAAAAGCAAGTACTATCTTTGGTAACCCAACATCAATATTTGCTCTGGTAGGACTTGCTATTATAGTTTTTGCATTATTAAAATTCAAGAAGGTTAAGCTTGATGCAAAAATGATCAGTAGAATCGGTATTGCTCTAGCCTTAGCTTGTGTACTACAAATATTAAGAATATATCAATTTCCTATGGGTGGTAGTGTTACTTTAGGTGGAATGGTTCCATTACTTTTAATTGCATTTATATATGGACCAGAGGTTGGGTTCCTTACTGGATTTCTATATGGATTATTAAATCTATTTATGGATCCTTACTTTGTTCACCCAGTTCAAATTTTATTTGATTATCCACTACCATCGTTAGCAATTGGACTAGCTGGGTATTTTAAAAACCATAAGTTACTTGGTACTGGTTTAGCTTTCCTTGCTAAATTTGTATGTCACTTTATATCTGGAGTGGTCTTCTTTGGCTCATATGGCGCCGAATTTGGAATGGGACCTTCCTTATATTCTCTAGTTGTAAATGCTCCTATGGTAGGTGCTGATGCAATAATATGCCTTGTTATAATTGCTATATTACCTATTAATAGATTACTAAAAAGAGATGATACTACTATGGCATCAAACTCATAGTAAGAAAAAAAGTTACCTCTATAATTGAGGTAACTTTTTTATTTTCTTTTACTCGCAACTTATTGCGCTTACAGGGCAACTTGATTCCGCATCTTTAGCTGCGTCTTCACAACTTCCAGGCACTTCATCAACTACTGCATGTGCCTTTCCATCATCATTAATTTGAAATACATCTTCACATATAGATGGACATAAGCCACAACCTATACAAGTTTCTTGATCTACAACTGCTTTCATATTAATTTCTCCTTCCTATAGGACTTTACATCTGTATTTTGCCCAATAAGAACTAAATTATTTACTATTACTAATATAATCCTTCAAATATTAGAGAGTATAGTGGATTATCCATTACATACTCCTCAGCGCGACCTTCTTCTAAAGCTTCAGTAAATTCTAAATCAATAGGTAGTTCGCCTATTAAAGGAATACCTAAATATTCTGCATGTTCTTCTGCAGATTTTTTACTAAATACATTTAACTTCTTATCGCATCCTGTACACATTATGTAAGACATATTTTCAACTACACCCTTTATGTTAATTCCGATTTTTTGAGCCATTATTACGACCTTCTTAACTATCATCGAAACCATATCTTGTGGTGTAGATACTATTACTAATTCTCTTATAGGGAAATCTTGCATTACTGTTAATGCAATATCTCCTGTACCTGGTGGCATGTCTATTAGAAGATAGTCTAACTCACCCCAATTTGTGTCTACATACATTTGATTCAATACTCCTGTTATAACAGGACCTCTCCAAATAACTGGTTGATCCTCTACTTGAGTTATTAAATTAAGTGACATAACCTTAATCCCACTATTAGTTTCTACTGGTTCAAATTTCACTGAATTTTCATCAATTGTAGTCATTTTTGACCTTTGCTTATTTATACCAAAGAATCTAGGCATAGATGGCCCTGTAATATCTGCATCAAGAACCCCTACCTTATATCCCTTTTTTCTTAACATAGTAGCTATAACGCCAGTGATAGTTGATTTACCAACTCCACCCTTTCCACTTACAACTCCTATAACATTTTTCACATTACCATACTTAGGTAAAACCTTAACTGTACATGTTGTTGCACCCTTTGAGCTACAAGAGCTTTTACTTGGGCAGCTATCACAATTACTCATCACTATTCCTCCTTTTGTTTCCTACCAATTTTCAGGCTTAGTATTTGGTTCGCTAACTGTTATAGTCCAATCCTTATACTCATAATTTGCCTCTATATAATAGGTTTCATATATTTTATCTTTCTTATCATCAACAGTTATTGTTGTTTTAAACACCTTACTGTTATATCCTTTATTTTTTACTGTTATAACAGTATCAAATTCATCCATATTATTTTGTATTAACTTAGCATTAGGAACCGTCTTTTCTAAGTTCTTCTCAAACTTCTTTAGGTCAATAGAAAACATATACTTTAAACAATCCACATCCCCTGTTATATCTACTCCAACCTTATGTTCACTACCTGTAAGTTCACTTTCTTTCTTCTCTAGAACTTTTAAAATTGTATTATAATATACCTTTTCAAAATCCCTTGGTTTTCTTATAAATGAAAGATTTTGTATTATTGTTTCATCTAAATTCTTAGAGATTTCATAGGATTTTTCATCATCATAAAAATTGCCCACGCCTCTTTCATCTACACTTACTGAATATTTATAAGACTTTACATCATCACCTATATGTATTTCAAATATATAATCTGGATCTAATGATGTTTTCTTATCTTTGATTTTTCCCTTTGATAGAATATTATATATATCTGTTATTGCGCTATTATCTGTGACAACAAATCTAAAACCTGCATCTCTTGAACTTTGTATAATAATCTTATCAACCTTGTTTTCATTAATATATTCAAAGTCATCGTTTCTGAATCCAAGCTTTACCATACCCTTGTCTACTACACTGCATCCCATAAAAGAAGCTGATATTATTATTAATAAACATATTATTAAGAATTTAGTTTTCTTCAACGCTACTATCTCTCCCTTTTAACTTTTGAATATTATATATAGCTATTCCTAGTATTAATGTGAAAATAGCTATAAATTGTGAAGTTGATAAAATACCAACATTTCCTCTTGGATCATTCCTCAAAAACTCCACTAAAAACCTTCCTATGCTATATAAAATAACATACATAGACATTATCTTTCCATTAGTTCTTGCTTTTTTAGAATACCATAATAGAAATCCAGCTAAAGCAAAATCAAATACTGAAGAATATATCTGTGTTGGATGAAGATAGACTCCTGATGGTGCTAATGAATCAACTGGGAATTTTATTCCCAAAGGTGAGGTAGTCTCTAACCCATAACAGCAACCTGCTAGTAAGCATCCTATTCTTCCAAATCCTTGTGCTAATGCAACTCCTGGCACCACAGCATCCAAAAGCTCTAATGTATTCCAGCCTTTTCTCTTACAATAAATATATATAGCCAAGGCTCCAAGTATTATTGCACCATATATAACAAAGCCATTACCAAAATTCAATAAAATTGAAGGATCCTTAATTATGCTCTTAATCTCTGTAATTATGAATAATAGCTTTCCCCCTAATACTCCTGATATTACAGCAAATATTACTAAATTAAATAAACTATCTTCATCATATCCTTTCTTTTTAGCCCTAGATATAAAAAGATATCCTGCTGATATTATACCTATGGCTATCATTAACCCGTAGCTATAAATCTTAAATCCCAAAAATTCAAATAAAACTAGCCTCATCTAATCCTCCTTATAATGTCTCTACTGATTTATCCCATAGCTACCATTACTGACACCTCCATCTTCTATAAGTGGAAGCTAAGCACTTCTACGCGCATGGACTGGGTGCCCCTTGAGGGTATTAGTTCTTCTAAGCTTCAAATTTAGTAGGCATCCTATTAATAAAAATGCTACCTGAAGCTAAGAATTACTTTATAAAGCATTACTATAAGTAATTAGGAGAAGCTTATTAGCTTCTCCTAATATATTTAAATTATAATACTTTAAATTCCTAATAGCAAACTCTTATTTACCCCTACTACTCACTGTTGATACTATTGTATCGAATATAGCTTTCATGTTATCTTTATAACTATCTTCCTTAATTATAAAAGAAATTCTCCCTACTTTTCCATCCCCTAATCCTACATAGTAGATATTATTAACAAAGGATTTTCCCGTAGATACTTTAGTCTTATAATTAACCACTATACCTCTCCAGTTTTTGTCCTTATAATTTTCTATTTTTTCTTCATTATGAGAGAGTGCTAAATTATTAATATCCTTTTGAGCTAAGGCTTTAACATCATCTTCCGTACTAATTACTTCTATATATCCATTTATATTTCTATTATCCTTAAATTCTGCCTGATAGATAGTATATTCATCACTTTCCTTTTCATTCATAATCCACTTATCAGGTAGAGAAAATGTGAGATTTCCTTTTTCAATAGAATACTCCTGTAATTCTCCTAGATTGTTATCTAACAAAGCAACTTCTTTAAAGCTATTATCAAATAACTTTTGTGAGAATACTAATATCAACATTAAAGCTATGAGCATAGAAGTCATTATTGCTTGCTTCTTAGTCATCTATAATTTAATCCTCTACTTCATTGGAACAACTATTGTAGAATTTTTATAATCATAGAACATTAGCCAACATCCCATATCATCTTTATCAGTATTCATCCATGTTACAAAGCCTGTCTTACCTGCATAAGGTTGCTCGTCCTTATCTTTTTTACCAGGAACTCCATAGACAATGTACTTTAAATCACCTTTAGAATCACACTTATAGCCCATCATAAAATATCCATATTTCTTTATATAAGGATAATAATTTAGCATTGGATAATATGCTATGGTATATTTATTATAATTTGATACATTACACATTTCATCTAAGTTATTAACCTTAACTTTATACCACTTACAATATTTAATATCTTTAAATTTATTTCTACATTCGTCAAAATCTTTTACAATTCCTTGGAAGTAATCTCCCAAAGCACCTCTCATCTCAAAGTCATAAGGATCGATCTCCTTATCTTCCTCTATTCTTGTTTCATATTCATCGAAATCTATTTCTAATTCATCCCTCTTAGGACACATTCCCATACAATCTTTTTTATAGTTCTTGTCTTCATCTTCCTTTTTATAGGAACACTTCTCTTCATGCTTATCATGACCATCACATTTGTCCTCATTCTTGTCATTATCATCGCATTTATCCTTATGTTTATCATGAACATCACATTTATCCTCATGTTTATCATGATCATCCTTATTACATTTATCTTCATGGTCACATTTCTTGTGATCATGATCTTCTTTCTTCTCTATCTTCTTTACTTCTTCCTTAGTTTCCTTTTCAATTTTCTTTACTGATTTTTCAATTTTCTTAATCTCTTTTTCTATTACTTCTTCATTCTTTTCGTCATGCTTAATAATGGTACATTTCTTCCAACCATCATTCACATTTTCTCCATTCATGAATCCGTACATTAAGAAAATTAACTCTCCATCCCTACGCTTACATATTGCCGCTCCCGATATTTTTTCATAAGAAAAGTTTAATCCTGCAATATTATTTACATAATACTCTTTACTGGATTCTCCTTTTCCCATTTCATTTACAACCAAGGAGCCTAAATCTACTATTTGTTTCATTTCTTTTTTATAGCAGATAAGTACTATAGAGTAAGTATCATCTTTCTTAAGATTTTGAGCATAAAAAGATATCTTGCATTTATCACTCTTGGCCTCTATTTTTGCATATCCCGATAGAGCTTTTTCACCTGAAGCAGCATGAGTCTTTTCATCCTCCTGTAATATTATAAAGTTTCTATACATTTTATTATGTGCCAAGCTCCTGTTCCCTCCACATAGATTATTTCAATACATTATATGCGAAGGGTTTCTTATTATTCCATCACCCTTTTCTTAAATAGTAGGGTAACCTTATAAAATAAAGGTGCTTAAAGGCCTAATATTATTTTTATTTTTTCTATCTTAATTCAAAAATCTCATTTGTTAATGAAGCGAACTCCTGCAGACTTAAGGTTTCTCCTCTTCTCTTTTGATCTACTCCCGACCTTTCAAATGCCTCTTCAATCTTTTCTTTCGGCATTCCTAAAAACTTAACACAATTCCACAAAGTTTTTCTTCTCATATTAAATGAGTTTCTTATTATTTCAAACATTAACTTCTCGTCTTTAACTTGTACTCTTGGCTCTTCTAATCTATCTAATCTAATTACTATGGAGTCCACCTTTGGTCTAGGCATAAAACAACTCGGTGGAGCATTTCTTATAATTTTAGTATTACAGAAATATTGAACTAAAAGAGATAATGAGCCATACTCTTTACAATTTGGCTTTGCATCAATTCTATCAGCAACTTCTTTCTGTATCATTATAGTAAGAGATTTGAAGTTATATCTATCCTTTAAAAGCTTAGCAATTATAGGTGTTGTTACATAATAAGGTAAATTTGCAACAAGCTTTACACTTTTTTCATCCCCTATTATTTCATTAAAATCTACCTTTAATGCGTCTTTATGTATTAAAAAGAAATTTTGATGTTCCCCAAGTTCTGTTTCAAGTATTGGAATTAAGTCCTTATCTAATTCTATAGCCACTACTTTCTTAGCCTTTTTTAAAATCAATGCCGTTAATGAACCTACTCCTGGTCCTATTTCTATTACCAAGTCATTTTCGTCTACCTCAGCTCCTTCTACAATATCATTTATAACTGAATGATCTACCAGGAAGTTCTGACCTAAAGTTTTTGTAAACTTAAAATTGTATTTCTTTACTAGGTCCTGTGTTTTATAATCCTTTATATCCATCTACTATTCTCCTAATTCTTTTTCTATTTTATTTATAGCTTTTATGAATTCATCTTTTGTTATTCCATAATTGTTTAATCTAGAGAGCATTTGATTTGCATTACCATACCCAATTCCTAATTCTTTACCTAGAATCAGTCTTCTTTTCTTTGAATCTGCTTGGCCCGTAAGCTTGAAGTAAAACATATCTTGGGATTCAAATAATTCATTTTTTTCTTCTATAGTTATTTTTACATTCTCTAAAGCTTTTATTATAACTTCAGGACTTGCATTCTCTACCCCTATATCTCCATCCTTTAACCCATCTTCTTGAGCTATATATGCATGCTTTACTCCCTTAACTCTTTTAGAAATAATACTTCTTATTTTCTCACCTGCAAAATCAGGATCAGTTAGTACTATTACACCTTTTCTCTTTTGAGCTTCTTTTATTCGTTCTATTACTCTTGCGTTTATTCCAAAACCGCTAGTAGCTATCATCTCAGCATCTACTGCTTTTTTTACAGCTGCTATATCATCTCTACCTTCTACTACAATTACTTCTTTAATCAAAATAATTCTTCCTTTCGTTCTTAGCATATAATTAATTTACCTAATATATATGTATTATGTCAAATTAATAAAAAAAATAAGAGATAACATTTCTGTTATCTCTTAAAGACTTTTACCATTCTCCTGGATAAGCAACTATTACCACTTCTACTCCATTTTTTCTGCCCCATGCAGTGCAGGCGCTTTTAGAGTTTAAGTATACATCAATTATATTACCCTTGATGGCTCCTCCAGTATCAGCAGCTATTGCATAGCCATAGCCCTTGACATAAACTTTACTTCCTAAAGGAATAACTCTTGGATCAACTGCTATAGTACTTATTCCATTTGGATTATATACTGGCTTTCTACCAGTAGCTGTTATTCCATGTCCACTGTATGCAGTAGCTTGAACATATAGTTTTTTCTTTCCTACTATATTTTCACCCCTGCTTACAATCACAGCACCTGATCCTTTGACAACTAACTTATCTTGTGCTGCCTTAATAGCTTTTTGGCTAACTATGTTTTTTGCAACAATTTCGCCATCATGCTTAATTACCTCATATGTCACTTCTTTTTCCCCATTAATACCTTCTTGTTTAACTAATGGAGCAGAAGAAACATCTTTAGTAGGATCTTTAGTTTCAACAGTATTATATGGCATAACTTCAGTCTCTGTTAAAGTTTCAACTTCAACTTGAACTACTTTTATATCCATATCTTTGTTTATAGGAGTATTCTTATCTGGAGAAACAATATCTTCCTCTTTATAATTTATTCCTTGTTCCTCAAGTACTTCAGCTTCTGCTAGAAGCATCTCTCCTACAGTGTCCTCGGCTGTTTTAATTTCTTGCTCTTGACCTGCTATTACAACCTTGACTGGTACTGCTGTCTTAACTATGATTTCTTCTTTTTCTGATACTTTTGCTTCTAAAGATGGTTGAACCTTATCCTTAGGGTCTATTTCGACCCCCTTAGCTAATAACACATCTTTAACAGTCCCTTTATATGTGACAAATACTTCGTCTTTTCCGTCTATACTTATATTAACTGTCTTCCTCATAGTGACTACTGTCATTGTTAGAACAAATGCACCTACAATTAGCCCTAACATAATCTTTGCCTTCGGACCTTTAGAAAAACTTTTTTTGAATTGTTCTTTAAATTTTTCTACCATTTATTTCCCTCCTTTGGCAAGAGCGTCCTTTGAATTATATATCATAATTATTAAAATTGTCAAATTCGCATGCTCTTGCGACTGATGAACCTGAGTAAAATGCACCCTGTGCATAAGAAAAATTAAAATAATAATTTTATTTATAATAGCTTTTTCAGTTCATAAGGAGTTTCTTAAATAGATCTTGATATATTATAACACCTATTAGGTATTATTTCCATATATTCCAATTTATAATCGTTTCCACCATCTAATTTTACTTTATTTTCCTATTCTCATCAACCTATAAAAATTCTCATTTACTTTCATATTTAACTGTTTTGGGTCCATTTCCTTGATTGAAGCAATTTTCTCTATAATATGTTTAATATAATCTGATTTATTCCTCTTTCCTCGGTTTGGCTCAGGAGCCATATAAGGACAATCTGTTTCTACTAATAACTTTTCCATAGGAACACTCTTTACAACCTCTATAAGTTTTTTAGCATTTTTAAATGTGATCACCCCTGTGATACCGATATAATATCCTAGCTTTAAACATTCTTTAGCAAATTCTACACTTCCAGAGAAGCAGTGTACTACCCCTATAACATTAGGAAACTCTTTCATAACCTCTAATGTATCTGCATGTGCATCCCTGTCATGAATCACAACAGGCAAGTTTAATTCATCTGCAAGTTTCATTTGTCTTCTAAATGCATCCTTTTGCACGTCCCTTGGTGGATTTTCGTCCCAATAGTAATCTAGCCCTATTTCACCTATTGCTATTACTTTATTATTTTCTTTTATTATCTTTTTAAATTCCTCTATTCTTTCTTCTGTAAGCTCATCAGCATTTTCTGGATGTATTCCTATAGCTCCATAAATGAAATCCCACTTATTAATTAAGCTACAAGTTTTACTTACACTATCATATGTTGAGGAACAATTTAATATTCCAATGACTCCACTATCGCTTAATTCTTGAATTAGCTCATCTCTATCCACATCAAAGGCATCATCATCATAATGCGCATGACTATCAAATATCTTATATATATTTTCCATAACATCACTTCCTATTATTTTTATATAATATTATACACTAGGTTATTACTAATTCAAAAAAGCAGAATTGATATTTAACCACCAATTCTGCCTATCTCAAGATTATAATGCTAGTTTAAATACTATATTCTTTATTGATTACTGATATTTTTACATCTCTTTAAGCTTTCTTAAATGATTATCGTAATCTTTAACAACACCTTCTATATCTTTAATTAAACTCGGCTCTAAGTCCTTGTGCTCTTCTAAGAACTTATTTGCATTTTCAATTCCCATATCCATTGCATTTATCCCATGTTCTAAGACCTCTTTGTCCGTATCTACAGGAATCATTTTTATCTTTTCAAAAAATTCGCCCATCATTCCCATTATACCTACTGAATCTGCTGCATTTCCTCCTAAAGCTTCAATTCTATGGGTAATTGCCTCTTCATGTCTTTTAAATGACTCCACTATTAATCTTAATTCTTCCTTTAAACTTTGGGATTGTGCTTTTTCTAGATAATCCTTAAAGGTTGTTCCTCCCATATGTATACCCTTTAAAAACTTATTTACCTCTTCAATAGTTTCCTCTTTAAGTTTCATAAAAATCACCTCTAGTTTAGTCTTTTAAACTATAGTAAATTTTATACAAACTTATTACGAAGATATTAAGAAAACCTGCATTATACACATACTATACTTTTTGTCACAAAAATGACATAAAACAGTTTTATATTAGTAATTGTAAAGTAGTTAAAGCATTATTATTTACCCCTTACAACCATTAAAATATAATGGTTACCCGGAACATCTCGTCCCCCTATTGTAGATGTTCCGGGCTTTTTTTATTTTATCCCAGCATTACCACTTGTAATGCCCTCACTTTAAATTGGAGTTTAGTATCAGTTTATGTATATAAATTTATACTTATCTTTCATATAAATTAACTTTGCCATCAATTTGTCACATTAGTAATATAATATTAAACTTGTAAAGTAGTTAAAGCATTATTATTTACCCCTTATAACCATCTTAAACAAGAATGGTTTCCTAGAACATCTCGATCCCCTATTGTAGATGTTCTAGGTTTTTTTTATCTAAATCCTCTCATCTTTTATTCTTTTAACTTCTTCTCCGATGTTCTTCTTATCTATTTTCTCAAAAAGTACATTAACATCCTTTATCTTTCCAGATTTCTTTTCACAATAACTCCAAGCTGCTTCATCTATCCCTAAGAACTCTCTTATTTCTTTAGATGACTTAGGCATAAATGGATCTAATAAATTCGATAAATTTGCTATAATTTGTACGCATATATACAAACTATTTGCACACTTTTTCCTATTCTTTTCTAATGTTATCCAAGGCTTTTCATCATCAAAGAACTTATTTGCCTTCTTTATCATCTTAAGTATATCTTGAATCCCTTCCTTGAACTTACCGTCTTCAATATTATCTCCAACATTAAAGTATAATTGGAAGAACTCATCTTTTAAATCTTTTGGCATTTCTCCAACAGGTATTTGTCCATTAAAGTTTCTCTTAATAAATATCAAAGTTCTATTAACAAAGTTTCCATATAACCCCACTAATTCGCTATTAGTAGTATTGATAAAATCTCTCCAAGTAAAATCTGAATCTCTATTTTCAGGTCCATTCATCATTAAATAATATCTAACTGCATCTGCATTATAATTATCTATTATATGGTCCACCCAAATAGCCCAGTTCTTAACAGCTGAGAACTTTTTCCCTTCAAGTTTTAGATACTCGCTAGAGATTTCTCTTATACTTGGATTTTTCAGACCTAATCCTGCTAATATCGCTGGGAATATTACAGTGTGAAATGGTATATTATCTTTACCATGAACAAAATAAACTCTACTATCTTCTCCATCCCAGTATTCTCTATAATCTTCGCCTCTTTCATCTAGGCACTTCATACTAGCTGTTAAATATCCCATAACCGCTTCTATCCACACATATATCTTCTTATCCTCATAGCCATCAAGAGGAACATCAACTCCCCAATCAAAATCCCTTGTTACTGCCCTGTCTCTTAATCCTTCATCAAGGTATCTCTTAGTTATAGTTTCGGCGTTTTCTCTCCACCCTTGCTGTCTTATAAATATTCTTCTAACATCCTTCTCAAATTCTGATAATGAAAAGAATAAATGTTTAGTCTCTTTTATTATAGGTTCAGATTTGCATACTTTGCATCTTCTTTCTAAAAGATCTTCTGATTCAATTATTTCCGAGCATTCTTCACATTGATCTCCTAATGCATATCCTCCACAATGTGGGCATTTTCCTTCTATATATTTATCTAGTCTAAATTCTCCACATTCTTCACAATAAGACTGTTCTACTACCTTTTCATAAATATATCCTTTATTATATAGGTCTAAAATAAATTCTTGCACTTTTTTGCTATGGTATTCTGTATGAGTCTTTGTAAAAACATCAAAAGAAAACTCTAGCTTATTGAAACATCTTACAAAATCTTCATGATATTTTTCTGATGCCTCTAATGGCGTTAACCCTTCTTCTTTAGCTTTCATAGTTACAGGGGTTCCATGAGAGTCACTACCTGACACAAATACTACATCATCGCCCATTAATCTATGATATCTTGCTAGGACATCTCCAGGTAATAATACCGCTATTCTTCCTAAATGAAGTGGCCCATTAGCATATGGCCACGCATTACCTATAATTACATTCACAATAAAGCCCCCCTTAATCTAATTGAGGAGTTCAGCAAGCTGAACTCCCCATTATTATCTTACTATACTTCCAGTTGGTAATTCTCCTGGATTCACTAATGATAAAATGCTATCATCATCAGTAGATGCTGCAAGAATCATCCCTTGTGATAGTTCTCCTCTTAGCTTAACTGGTTTTAAGTTAGCTACAAGTACAACATACTTTCCAACCAATTCTTCTGGTTTATAGTTTTTAGCTATTCCTGAAATCACTTGTCTCTCTTCTCCACCTAAATCAACTTTTAATTTAAGTAGCTTCTTTGCTCCCTTCACAGGTTCACAATCTATTACTTTAACAACTCTTAAGTCTAACTTTTCAAAATCATCTATTGTTATTTCTTCTTTAATAGGGGTGATTTCTCTTTTAGCAGGCTTTTGAGCTGCTGTAATTGCTTCTAATTCTGCAAGCTTAGCTTCTACATCTATTCTTGGGAATAAATTTTCTCCCTTCTTAACAGTAGATCCAGCTGCTGTTCCATCAAAGCTTACTACTGAAGCCCAATCTGTTGCTGTAACATTTAATTGTTCATTTATCTTCTTAGCTGTATCTGGTAAGAATGCTGATAATAATACAGATGTAATTCTTAAACTTTCAGCTAAGTTATATAAAACTGTTCCTAATCTTTCCTTCTTTGCTTCGTCCTTAGCTAATATCCAAGGTGTTGTCTCATCTATATATTTATTTGCCCTTCCTACAAGCTCAAATATATCTTCTAAAGCCTCTGGAATTCTTAATTCTTCAATTGCCTTTTCTACCTTTTTAGGAGTTTCTAATGCAAGACTTATTAATTCCTCATCAATAGCTTCCTTTTCTGTTGGCACTGGAATTATTCCATCAAAATATTTTTCTACCATTGCAACTGTTCTTGATAATAAGTTTCCAAGATCGTTACATAAATCAGAATTGATCTTCTTTATAAAAATCTCATTGTTAAATAGTCCATCTGCTCCAAATGGTATTTCTCTTAATAAGTAGTATCTAACTGGATCTACCCCAAAGTTTTCTACTAATGTTACTGGATCTACAACGTTCCCCTTAGATTTAGACATCTTACCACCATCAACAAGTAACCATCCATGACCAAATACTTGCTTAGGTAATGGTAAATCTAAAGCCATTAACATAATTGGCCAATATATAGTATGGAATCTTAAGATATCCTTACCTATTAAATGAACATCTGCTGGCCAGTATTTTTTATATAATTCATCATTACCACTGCCATACCCTAATGCAGTTATATAGTTTGATAATGCATCTATCCAAACATAAACAACATGATCTTCATCAAAAGTTACAGGAATTCCCCAGTCAAAGCTTGTTCTTGAAACACAAAGATCTTGTAATCCAGGTCTTAAGAAGTTATTTAACATTTCATTTTTTCTTGATTCAGGTTGGATGAAATGAGGATTTTCTTCTATATATTTAATTAATCTATCTGCATATTTGCTCATTTGGAAGAAGTAAGCTTCTTCTTTTGATTTTTCAACTGCTCTTCCACAATCTGGGCACTTTCCATCTACTAATTGAGTTTCAGTCCAGAAAGATTCACATGGTGTACAGTATAGCCCTTCATAAGAACTCTTATAAATATCACCTTTATCATAAAGTTTCTTAAATATGTCTTGAACAGCCTTAATATGATAATCATCAGTTGTTCTAATGAACTTATCATAACTTATATTCATCATGCTCCAAAGATCCTTGATTCCCGCTACTATTTCATCTACATGCTCAATTGGTGTTATTCCTTTTTCTTCTGCAACCCTTTGAATCTTTTGACCATGTTCATCTGTTCCAGTTAAGAACATTACATCATGTCCTGTTAATCTCTTAAATCTTGCTATAGCATCTGCTGCAACTGTTGTATAGGTATTTCCTATATGTAGTTTTGTTGATGGATAATAAATTGGTGTAGTTATATAATATGGTTTTTTACACATACTAAAATGCCTCCTTTTATTTTATGGAAATAAAAAAGTCTCTATATAGGTATTGTGCCTATATAGAGACGTAATAAACTTACTTTACGTGTTACCACTCTATTTCTCTCCTATCTCACGATAAGAAACTCATTAGGTGACTATCATCACCATGCAATATAACGGTTGCTACCGTAACCATCTAACTAAAAACTAGCTCAAAGGTCATGCTCCAAGACCATCTTCATAAAGCTTCTTGACGTTAACTTTCACCAATTGTTAACTCTCTTTAGACTGCCCACTTCATTACTCTTCTCTTCTTAGCCTTTATCTATTTTATGATAAATCAAAACAAATTATATGTCAAATTTTTTAAATTTTCATAAGCAACGGTATTATACTACCTAATATAGTCTATGATATAATATTGTCAAATGGAGGTGATGTGAAATGAATAAAATTGAGTTGCCTAAAATTGGATTAAGAAATATAAAGACCGCTCTAGCGGTTTTCATTTGTATGATACTCTTTCAATTAAGTGGTGGCAAGAATCCATTCTACGCATGTATTGCTGCTGTTATCTGTATGAAAGATACTGTGGAGAGCACATTCACCATGGGTAAAAACAGATTAATAGGGACTTTGCTTGGTGGATTGCTTGGAGTAATTGCTATCTACTTAATAGGCTTAATACCAATTTTACATGCTGCAAACCCACTTCTAACTGCCATTGGAATCGTACTAGCTATATATTGTTGCAACTTAATTAATAAGCCTGGTGCTGTTACAATTTGTTGTATTGTATTTATTGGTATTATGATAAATTATGATGGTCCTACATCTTATTCCTATGCAATCGGACGAAGTATTGATACTTCTATAGGAATTATTATAGCTATACTTATTAATAAATACATTAACCCACCTGAAGAAAATAATATAAAAGAAGAAGTTATTGAAGAATTAACTACTATGGATAATGAAATCAATGATGATGATAAGAAAACTAGTGTTTAGACACTAGTTTTCTTAGTTTATAATTATCTTCACTAAATATTCTGAATTTTCTTGATTGGAAAAGTTTTGTAATATATAATTTAATTATCACAACTTTTGAAGGGGGATATTTATGAGAGATTTTTCTTTATTAAAACAATTCATAGTAGAAGCTAAACAAAATTCATATGCTGGTAAAGTTAAGAGGGTAGAATCTTCAAGGCCTGATTCTAAAGATTATACCTTTAAAAAATATGATTATTATTATCTAGATAGCCACATTGGCAAACAAAAATTCATAGGACAAGAAATCATCTGGAAAGATGAAAAATCCTTTTGGGGTATGAATTATGTAGGTAAGCTATTAACTAATGAAGTCCCTAGTGGCTTCACAGCTTTTTTAACAGATGCTCTATCAAAAGTAAACGTTGATTCACCATATAGAGGGCCTAAAAGTTATAGAGCCTCAGACTTTGAATATCAATGTAGTTGGACAGGCGAAGTTGATTCCTTTAAAGGTGAAGAAGTTATTTCTTACAAAGGAAGTGTAGTATTCAAGTTAGATTTTCATGGTGGAACCCTTGGGTAACTAATTATTTATTATATAAACTAAAGCGCTATGCTTAAATAATTGCATAGCGCTTTTCTTTTAAATATACTTAATTTCCTACTTCAACAGGTTTTCCCAGGAAATATGTTATTATGCCAAGACCTATTATTGATAAAGGTAGAACAATATACACTGGCAGCCCTAATCCTACTGGAATATATCCAAATAGAACTGTAAGCACAGCTACAAATATTGCATACCACATTTGTGTCTTAACGTGTTCTATATGGTCACATCCTGATCCCATTGATGACATAATTGTTGTATCTGATATCGGTGAACAGTGATCCCCAAATATAGCACCAGTCAATACCGCACTTGTGCTCATAACAATGTAAGTCATATCTGGTGATATTGCATTAGCTAATGGAATTGCAAGTGGCATTAATATACCCATAGTTCCATAAGCTGTTCCTGTGGCGAATGATATAATAGATCCCAATATAAATATAACGCTTGGTAATAAGAATTTAGGTAGAGAGTCTGACAATAATGTTACTAAGAATTGAGCTGTTCCTAATTCCTTTATAACAGAACTTAACGACCAGGCTAGTATTAAAATAACACCAGTTATAATTAATCCCTTCATACCATCAATCCAAATTTCAATAGCTTCAGACACCGTGAATATCTTCTTACATACTGCAAGAGCTATAGCCACTATACTAGCAAATAATGCTGATTGGAATAATGCTATTGATGCATCTGCGTTACTGAAAGCTTGTTGTATTGCATTAAAAGAAAATGGTGCATCTGTAAATACCGCTTGAAGTACTGTATCTTCACCAGCCATTACTGATTGATATCCACTATAATAGAAACTAGCTAAAGCTGATACTATTAATGTACCTATAGGGATTATAGCATTCCATATACTTAACTTTACCCCTGTCTTTGCTTCAAACTCTTCTGCTGTCTCTTTGTCTACTTCAATATCCTTTAATACTTGTTCCCCTTTTCTTGCTCTAATTTCAGCCTTTCTCATTGGTCCAAATTCTCTTAATAAAACAGCAGTAATTACTACAAAAGCAAGTATTAATATATTATAAAATCTATATGGTATAGTTTGTAGAAATACACCAAAACCATCTACATTTTGACCAATCCCTTCAAATCCATCCTTTATTAATCCAACCTCAAGACCTATCCATGTTGATATAATTGCAAGTCCTGCAATTGGCGCTGCTGTTGCATCTATTATAAATGCTAATCTTTCTCTTGATACTTTCATTTTATCTGCTACTGGCTTCATTATAGGTCCTACTATAAGTGCATTAGCATAGTCATCAAAGAATACTAATATTCCTAAAAGCCACGTAACAACTTGTGCACTTCTTGGTGTTTTTGCTCTCTTTGCAAGAGCTTCAGCTACCGCTCTTGCTCCACCCATTTTAGAAACAAGGTTTATTACACCACCAATAACTAAAACTTGAAGTATTATACCTGCATTCCATGGATCCGCAAGTGAAGTAAGTGCTCTTTGAACAAAATCTAAAAATGCTTGAACTGTTGCTCCTATAATATTAAATCCTGTAAGTTGTAACATAAAACATCCTGACAATGTTCCAACAAACAATGAAATAACAACATTTTTAGTTATAAAAGCTAATATAATTGCAACTAGTGGCGGTATTAATGTCCACCATCCAAATTTTACTGAGTTAGTTACTGCTGGCTCAACTTCTGCAGCTAAAACGGCAGTAGATGATAATACTAGTAACATTAAAGTTGAGATAAAAATCATTAATCTTCTGTTCTTCATTTTATTATTCCCCCTATATTTTTTTGTGAAAAGAATTAGAGGTCCATCATTTTATAAGACATTATTTTTTGAATATGTCTAAAATAAAAAAGAGCCTTGAGTTAACACTCAAGGCTTTATATACACAATAAAAAAATCCTGAATGATAGCTCACCACAAAATGACTTTGTGACAGTCTTATACATATTCTATATAAGCCCAGCGTTAGGATATTTAAGCTTTAATCCTTCACTTCGGCGATATTTCCTTTCTTATTGCTTCATCCTGCTTAAGTCTGCAATAATACTCTTAAGTACCGCGCCTCTACCTCTTGTCTTATTCACTTCTTATAATTTAGGTTAATTATACATTTCATTCATTAATAATTCAAGAACTTTTTTAACATTTATTCATAAATACTATTTTTTCCCTTTAGCTTTGAAGTGACCAGCTTTAACTATAGATACTAATAGTATTATTGCAAAGACAGCAGATATGATATACCCCACAATGCCTAACATTGATAATCCCTTATAATCGGGACCTACCTTATTACTTATAATTAGTGAAGATCCTAATATTAAAGAAGATATTAATAATGTTGCAACTATTCTATTAACCATATTACTTATCTGAGATATAGTTTCATCTAAATTGGTTATATTTAAATTAATTCTTGTTCTACCATCGGAAATAGTATTAAGAACCTCCAATGTCTTGCTAGGTATTCTAATTGTATCTCTTGCAAACGCATATGCTGATAACACTAACTGCTCTTGATTCAATTCTTTTAATAAATCAAATTTCCCTTTGGATTTTGCAAAAGAAGTTACAACAGAAATTATATCCAAATCAGGATCTACTTCAGCCACTACACCTTCCAATATTACTAATCCTCTTACTAGAACCACTAATTCTCTAGGAAACTGAATTCTATTTTTTCTAGCCAATGTAAATATTTCCCTAAGCAATATCTCCATCTTTATATTTTTCAAACTTGTAGCTAAGTATGTATCAAACAAATATGATACATCTTCATAAATTGTTCCTTTATCTATTTTTCCCCGCTTAATTCCCACTGCTAATATGAAATCTACTAACTTCTTCTTATCACCTGTTGCCACAGATAACAGCGCAATATTTAGCCAACTTCTTAAGCCTTCATCTAATATTCCTGTAATACCAAAATCTATAAAGCATATACGATTATTAGATATTAATATATTTCCTGGATGAGGATCCCCATGAAAAAATCCATCATCAAAAATTTGTTTACAGTAACAAAGAGCTAATTTTCTCGCTATATCCTTGTTGTCATAACCCTCATTTCTTATCATCTTTAAGTCATTTATTTTAAACCCTTGAATATTTTCAAGAGTTAACACCTTTGAACTCCAAAGTTCCTCAATTATATCCGGAGCATATACAGAGGCTATATTTTTATTATTATTCTTAAATATTAATATACTTTCTCCCTCTGCTATAAAGTCCAATTCTCTTTCTGTACTTGCTTCTAATTCATTTAAAACCTCTATTGGATCCACAACTTCTATATTTATCTTTGCCTTGGTGAATTTAACTATTCTTTTTAAAATAGATATATCCATTTTCATAGTTTCTTGCACATCAGGTCTTTGAATTTTAACTATAACTCCTCTGCCATCTTTTAATATCCCATTATGAACCTGTGCTATAGACGCAGACGCCATTGGCTCTTCATCAAAAAACAAAAAGCACTCCCGTAGTCTTTTGTTTAAAGAACTTTCAAATACCATTTTTACATCTTCAAAACTCTCCATATAGGCTGAGTCCTGTAACTTTATCAGTTCATCTATGTACGCCTCTGGTAATATATCTGATCTTGTACTCAATATTTGTCCTATCTTAACAAAGGTAGGACCTAATTCTTCGAAAGCTTTTCTTAAGTTTGCTGGAGATTTTTTATGATTCTTTAATTTACTATCTACTATATATCCAAATCCGTAGGAAACAAAAACCCTAACTATCTCTTGAAATCTTTCCCTAGATCTCTTCCTCATAAATTCAACTCCCTAAAGAAAATCCCTTACTTAAATCACATTATTAAGCAAGGGGTTTAACATATTATTAAGTAATCTTTTCCTCTAATTTCTCTATTGCTCTCTTAAGTTGCACAAACTCTGCTTTGGTTACATAATTCATTTCATCTAAAACATTTTTCAATTCTTCTTTTGTAAGTGGCTTTATACTTCCCATCTTCTCCACTACCGCATCTTTAGTTTCATTAGCTGTAGTCTTTACATCTCTCTTAAGTTCCTCAGACAACTCTCTTCCCTCTTCTACTGTTAGCTTACCTCGCTGTACCAGTTGAGATATAACGCTACTAGCCTTCTCATATGTTAAAGCTGCTGCTCCAACTCCAGCCAAAAATAAATTTTTAGCATCATTGACCATGAAACCATCTCCTAATCTTACTCAAAATTACTATATAATCTTAATTTACCCATAATACCTTTGTTTATACTATTACTTCGCCATATAGTTTTCTATTTCTTCAACCCTCTTTATCATATCTTTTGTTAGGATTTCTACCCCATTAGCAGTAACTAAAACATCATCTTCTATTCTTATACCTATTCCCTCTTCTTCTATATAAATTCCCGGCTCAACTGTCCATACCATACCTTCTTTAAACACAGTATCTCTAGTTGGAGAATCTATGTCGTGAGTATCTAGTCCAAGACTATGCCCTATACTATGCCAATAATAATTAGATACTTCCTCTTCTTTTTTTATTAAACCAAGTTTCATACACTCCTCTGCGAGCCACGTTCTTGATTTTTTGTTTATATCTAAGAACTTCACACCTGGCTTAATCTCATTTATTACTCTCTCATTTACTCTTAATACAGCATTGTAAACTTCTTTTTGTCTTTCAGTAAACTTTCCGCTAACAGGGATTGTTCTTGAAATATCTCCGTTATAATAATTATATTGAGCACCTAAGTCAAATAGAATTAAATCTCCATTCTTTATTTCAGAGTTATTATCAACATAATGTAGTATTGTTGCATTTTTCCCTGATGCTGCTATAGTTTTAAAAGCATAATCCTTAACCCCATTACTCTTACAAGTAAATTCAAAATATGCCTCCAACTCATATTCCTTCATTCCTGCCTTAGCATTTCTCATAAGGCTATTTACACCTTTAATTGTTATATCAATAGCTTTCTGAATCTCCTCTACTTCTTCTTTACACTTAACCAATCTTAAAGGAACAACCTTTGGATATACATTTTTTATAGCTACAAATGGATATCTACTCTTTACTTTAACTGCAAAATTTCCTACTTTCCCTTTTAAGCTATCAAAGCTATCTCTTTCCATATCTAAATAAAGATTAATTTCAACCGCTCCACTAAACTTTTTATTTAAAAATCCTTCGAATTCATTTAGGTAGTTAACAGTACTTATACCTGATACCTCAATTGCTTTATCTTTTCTTAAAGTCTTCCCATTCCACTTCTCCTCAATTTCATCTATTTCCTTAATAAATAATATTTCATCTACTTTATTATTTATCTTAGTAAGGACAACAATATGATTCTCTTCACTTACTCCAGTGAAATAATAGAAATTTCTATTTGGTGTAAACTGATACCTTTCATCTGCACTCTTTTTAGGTGCATTTCCTGCAAATAATATAACAATTGAATTATCTTCAATACTCTCCATTAAATTTTCTCTATTTCTTTTAAATACTTTATTATTCATAAATTCATTCCTTTCACATACCTATATTATTTTTTATTGTACCATTAATACCCTTATTTTCTCAAAGGTTACTACATATTACCTTTCTAAAATCATCCTTAAATCTTATTCTTTAAGTATCTTCTTGGCCTATATTCTAAATTAATTAAAATATTAGCTCCTATTTATTATCTACTAATTTAATATATTTAGAAGGATTTTCTCTAAACCTTATTTACTCTAATTCTTAGCTATAAAAAGTAAGGAGAAGAAAAAGCAAATTAACCCTTGCCTCTTCTTCTCCCTTATTTTTAATTTTCATTATATACCCTGTCTGCTAGCTCAACTAACTTCTTATACATAATAAAGCTACCACCTGCTACTATTAACATAATAATAATGAATACTATAATATAGCTTTTCACAATAAATGATATTCCAGCAATGATTAGCCCCAATATCATTATAATAATTGTAATTAAAAGTGGCATAAAGTTACCTTTATACATAGCCTTTTCATCTTCCCATTCTAGCTTAGGAGAATTGAAATCTATAACTATACAAATTAATGTGATTAATACTATTGCTCCTATTGCAGATACTGTTCCCAAAATTAATAGTATTGGACTTGCCTTTACCAATAGTAATCCCACTACTACCATTATTGCTGCAAATTCATTTATACATAAGGAAGATATAATCTTTGAATGCATCTGTGTTTTAAAATCAATAGGAATGTATTTTGAAATCATAAAATCTCTACCTTCCCTTGAAAGAGCAGTAAGACCTGCTCCGCCACCTGCAATACTTAAAGTTGCTATAACAAATGATATTACTATGGCCATTCCATACCATTCTGTAGTACCGCTTAAGAATTCTGCAAATTTACTTAATTGATCACCTCTAAAAATACCCACACACATTATTGCTGGAATATAAAATAACATTGCTATACAATTTATAAAAAATTGAGGTGTTCTTAAAACAACCCTGATATCCTTTATTACCAATGCCTTTAAAGGAGAGCTAGTTTTTGTTAACTTCCCTGCTTTTTCTCCTCCTAAAACATTTTCTCTCTTGCCATATCCTTCTGAAATCCCTATTACTCCTTTAAGGTATAGCTTACCCCCAATAAAGTAGTATGCTGTAAAGATAGCTATACTTACACCTAATGATAGTAGTATAAATAAAAGTCCTTTAATCTCTTTGTTGTATAGTAGTCCATAAGCTGAAAACTTATTAGTAATAAATATACTAGTCAACATATTCATTAAGCTATTATTACCCTTTGCTATAGTTTCCATAATTGCTTCTGGATTTCCCGAATTACCAGATTGGGTATATACATTAAATACAACAACTAATACAAGGGCCAAACATCCAGTTGCCATCTTAAAAGCATCCTTATGTTTAGATAAGCCAGTGAACCTCATAAGAACCATGCATATTAGTGATGCTAATATCATAGGTAATATAGGCGTTATAACTAAAGCAATAAAAGCATATAAGTAATATATTATATTTGCTTTTGATACAACCCCATATACAACAAGTGGTAATACAATTATTGCAGAATATATATACATATTGATTAAAACTGAAATAAATTTCCCAAATACTATTTCACTACTTTTAAAAGGTAATGGGAGCATCTGTTCTATATCATTTGAATAATAAAATACATTCATTATTGTAAATATTCCGAATAAAAATGTAACAGTTGCTCCAACAAATAAAATTAATGCTAGAAGATACCCTTCTTGTCCCATTGAATGGAAAGCATTGTATCCCAATCCTACAAGTGCCCCAAAAGGAAGTGATATAAATCCTATAACTAGCATCATTAGTAATATTATTACACCTGGTTTCATCTTACCACTTGCAAACATCTCTTCAAGGGCGTTTCTTGTGAAATATTTGGTGATAACCTTAAGCCTTTTCATTTTCAGTCATCTCCAAGAACATTTCTTCTAATGATTCATTTGCTTTAAATTCATCTCTCATATTGCTTAAGGTTCCATTAAATATTAATTGCCCTTTATTAATTATTGCTACCTTATCACATATTTTTTCTGCTACTTCTAATACATGGGTAGAAAAAAGTACAGTATTCCCTGCATCAGCATGTTCCCTCATCATCTCTTTTAAAACAAAGGCGGATTTTGGATCTAATCCAGTCATAGGTTCATCTAATATCCATACCTTTGGCCTATGAATCATTACCCCCATCAAAACAATCTTTTGTCTCATTCCATGAGAATATGTTTGTATCTTATCACCTAGCGCTGACCCCATCTCAAATCTCTCTGATAAATCTTTTATTCTTTCAATCCTGTCTGGTGTTTGAACACCATAAACATCTGCCATGAAATTTAAATATTCTATTCCCTTTAACCTTAAAAACATATCTGGACTATCTGGAACATAGCCAAACTGTTCTTTAGCCTTAACTGGATCTTTAATTATACTTACACCATTAACTTCTATGCTCCCTATTGTCGGAGATATCACACCAGTAATCATCTTTATAGTAGTCGTTTTACCTGCTCCATTAGGTCCTAAAAGTCCAAATATCTCTCCATCATTCATTTCTAAATTTAAGTTGTCTACAGCTTTATACTTACCATTATAACTTTTGGTTATGTTCTGAATACTTATCATAATTCTCATCCCCCTTAAAAACATTATACCAAATTATGCCTTATATTCACTTAAATTTATCTTAAAAAAGTGAGTTAACCATAAATATAGCCATAATTATAGCTGCAAGATCAGCTAAAATTGCTGCCCATACAGTATGCCTTACTTTTTTCACTTTAACTGCACCAAAATATACAGTTACAGTATAAAATATTGTCTCTGTAGTTCCCATAATTACAGATGCCATTAATCCTATTGTTGTATCAGGTCCATATGCTTGAAGAATATTAGCAAATATTCCTTGGGCTCCGCTACCCGACAGAGGTTTTATTAATACTAATGGAATTATTTCCTTCGGTAATCCTACAGCTCCAGCAATTGGTGATAACAGATTATTTAAAATGTCTAATAGATTGGCAGCCTTAAATATATTCACAGCCACAATCATTGCTAGTAAATATGGAAATATCCTAACACAAACATTGAGTCCATCCTTAGCACCTTCTATAAACCATTCATAAACTTTTCCACCTTTTATCATTCCATAGCCAATAATAATAACTACTATAATTCCAATAATACTTTTTGTTATATATTCTCCCATATTAAATACCTCCTAAAAATACCTTTGTAGTATTTTACAACATACTATTCCAACAATAGCTGCTGTTGCTGTTGATATAATTGCCGGAAGTATTATCACTCCTGGATTACTCGATCCCGCAGCTGCTCTTATAGATATGATAGTAGATGGTACTAGCTGAATACAGGCTGCATTCATAACTAAAAAAAGAGCCATATCATTACTAGCTCTGCCCTTTTTTTGGTTTAGCCTGTCCATTTCTTCCATAGCCTTTATTCCAAATGGAGTTGCTGCGTTAGATAATCCCATCATATTTGCAGTTAAATTCATTACTATTGCTCCAAGAGCCTTCTCATCTTTTCCTGCTTCTTTAAATAGAAATTTTAATAGTGGCCTCATTATTTTCGCTAGCTTCTCAGTTAATCCACTTTTCTCTGCTACCTTCATAACTCCACACCAAAAACACATTATCCCTACTAAACCTACAACAAATTCTACTGTACTTCCTGATGAATCTACTATAGTCTTGGATATATCCGATCCATGACCTGTAAAAATAGCTACTAATATTCCAAAAAATATTAAAATAAACCAAATATAATTAATCATCCTATCCTCCTCAACATAATTATTCCTTTAAATATATGCCTTGCACATAGTATTTAGTAGTGATAGGATTAATATATAAATCTTTATTTTATTTGAAGGAGAATGACACATGAAAGAGGCCAACTTAAAAATCGCTCAACAAGATATTGAAGATGCATTGAAGACAGTAGAGGACTTAGAAAAGGTTATTACTGAAAATGACCTATCAAAGGATCTAATTAAAGAGAAGTTTGAATCATTAAATGAGAAGGTTAAAAAGTTAGAAGATATATTAAAGGTTGAAGGTATCCTATAAAATACATAAAAAAATCACTGTATAGACAGTGATTTTTTTATACCCATATTTAGGCTATTAACTTTTTATACAATTTCTCTTTCACTTAAAAGTTCAGTATTTCCTTCTTTTAATGTTTTAACAGATTTATAGAATATAATACCTGTGATTAATGAAGCTAATCCATCAGATACAGGTCCTGCTAACCATATTCCTGTTAACCCTAAGCCACCTATCATTGGTAATATAATTAAACATGGAATTAAAAGTAATACTTGCCTTAAAAGACTCAAAAACATTGAAATTTTTGCCTTACCTACAGATTGAAAATAATTCGAACTGATTACTTGGAATCCTACAACTGGTAACATAAATAAGTATATCCTCATTCCATGACTTGCAATTCCAATAAGAGCTGGATCATCATTAAATATCTTAATAAGTAATTCCGGTGCAAATTGTGTAACTCCCCAACCTAGCACTACCATTATTGTAGCAGCAACGGCTGAATATTTAACTGCTTCTTTTACTCTATGGTACTTTTTAGCTCCATAATTATATCCAATTATAGGCTGAGATCCTTGATTTAATCCGAATATAGGCATCATAAATATCATTGCAATACTATTTATTATAGTCATCGCTCCTATTGCTAAATCTCCACCATATGCCTTTAGTGAATTATTAGCTAATACTTGAACTATACTTTGAGCAACTTGCATACTAAATGGACTCATTCCTATAGAAAATATACTTAAAATAATTGCTTTTTCTAATACTAAGTTTTTCTTTCTTATTTTTATAATACTCTTTCCTTTTGTGAAATAGTATACGATCCATACTGCTGAAACTATTTGGGATATAACAGTAGCTATAGCTCCACCTCTTACTCCCATTCCTAATCCAAATATAAATATTGGGTCTAATATTATATTTGTTCCTGCACCAATTAACATTGATAACATAGCCACCTTTGGATTACCATCACTTCTAATTGAATGGTTTAATCCAAAACCCATCATATTGAATATAGTACCAATAAAAATAATCTCCATATATTGTCTAGCATAAATCTCTGTATCTACACTAGTTCCAAATATTCTTAATATATCATCCATAAATATTAGTCCAATAACTGTTATAAGAACACTGGCTATCAATATAAGAGTAACAGCATTACCTATATGTTTTTCCGCCTCTTCTTTCTTATGTTCTCCAAGTTTCAATGAAATTCTAGCACCTGTACCTATTCCTATAAGCATACCAAATGCCATTATTATAGTCATTATTGGCATAGTAATTCCTACACCTGTTAATGCTAAACTCCCTATTTCAGGTATATTCCCTATATACATTCTATCAACTATGTTATATAAAGTGTTAACTAACATCCCTATAATTGCTGGTACTGAAAACTTAATTAAAAGTTTCGATATTTTTTCTTCTCCTAATATATTTTGTCTATTCATATATTACTCCTTTCTTAAAATATTATTTGTTGCTATTTTTTTTAATAACTTTAGCGCTAAAGCCTTCTCGCTATCATCTAAATACTCTGTAATCTTTTTTTCCCAAAGTCTATGTACTTCAAAAAACTCTTCTTTTATATTTAAGGCTTTCTGAGTTAATTCAATTACATTCGCCCTTTTATCATCCTCAGATTTCTCTCTATAAATATAACCTTCATCTTCTAGCTTTTTTAAAGCCCTAGCTGTAGTTGCCTTATCTATGTTTAAAATATTGCTTAAATACTCTTGTGTAGGTCTCTCTTCCTTATATAAAACTCTTAAAAACAGGTACTGTCCTGCTCCTATATTATACTTTGCATAAGCCTTTGAAAAAAACTTATTTCCATCTCTATATATTTCAGAGACGTACTTTCCTATATATTCATGATTCTCTACTTCTTTGTCCATAACTTCCCCCAAACTCAGATAGTTGCAACAACAACTATTTTATCACCTCTTAGTTGCAAGTGCAACTATATAAATATATCCATTCTAATCTTATATATTAATCTAGTAACTCCTCTTATAAGTGATTCTACTCAAAAAAATAGAGTAGATAATTAGGTTACTCCTATTTATCTACTCTATTGAAGTCTTCTATTTTGTACTTTCTCTCTTAATTAGTTCATAGTCAAGCACGTAATGCCCTTGCTCTAATTCCTTTTTATTAAGCATTTTAATTAGCATTCTCATAGCAACAGATCCCATATCATAACTTGGTTGAGATATAGTTGTTATTTTAGGATAGAATATTGAAGAAATATAGTTATTGTTAAATCCAATAACACTTACATCCTCTGGAACCTTAATTCCATTATCCCTTAGTTCATTAATAGCTCCGATAGCAATCTCATCAGATGCACAAATTATTGCATTAAACTTCTTTTTGCTTTCAATAAACTTTGCAGCGCCTTCACATCCTGATTTAACTCTTAAAGTATCAAAATAAACTAAATCTCCATCTACTGATAATTTAGCTTCATCTATAGCTTTTTCAAATCCAAGATATCTTTCCCCCCAAGCATTCATAGTATCTTCCTTTACACCAATAAATGCTAATTCTTTTAATCCTTTTTCTATTAAATACTTCGTTCCTTCATATGCTGCACTAATGTTATCTATAGTAACACTTGGTAAAGTACCTTCTTTATCCTTAGTTTCAACTAGAATAGTCTTAAGATTTAATTCGTTTATTAAATCTAAAATTTCTTCATTAAGTGAACTACTCATGTAGATAACACCATCTACCATTTTTTCTCTAAGAACTCTTAAGTATTCTTTTTCCTTTTCTACATCAAAATCAGAGTTACATAAAATAACGTTATAATCATATATATTAGCAACGTCTTCTGCACCTCTTACGATTTCAGGATAAAATTGGCTTGATATATCTGGAATTAATATTCCTATTGTCTTTGTTCTTTGTGTCTTTAAACTTCTAGCTACAATATTAGGTCTATATCCTAACATTTTGATGGCATCTAAAACCTTTTTCTTTGTGTCCTCGTTTACAACATCGATATCGTTTAACACTCTTGAAACGGTTGCAATAGATACGCCAGCCTCTCTAGCTACGTCTTTAATAGAAGTTGCCATAAATTTATCACTCCCATTTTTATAATCTAATTATTTAATTATACCTATATATTATCCCAAAAACAAGCAATTATCTGCTTTATTTATACTTTTTCTCAAAAAGCTGCGAAAATACACAAAGTTTATAAATTAAATGTGGGTGCATATGCACCCACATTTAATTTTAGTTATTTAATAACCTTAACAGCCATATCAAGCTTCTCTCCATTAATTGTAGTTTCAGTATACTCAACATCACTTTCTCCATATACAACTTCTACAGTTAATGTTTCTTTCTTGATTGTATCTTCAAATTTCTTGATAACATTTGTTAACATATTGTTATTAGCAACATATAGTTTAATCTTATCAGCAACTTCAAATCCACTTTCTTTTCTCATATTTTGAATCTTAGAAATCATTTCTCTTACGTGTCCTTCTTCTCTTAACTCTTCTGATATATGAGTATCAAGAACAACTCCGATTTCTCCTTCTCCTGCAAAGGCATATCCCTCAAGACCTTGCATTGTTACAAGAAGCTTTTCTCCATCTAATTCAATTTCAGTCCCATCAACATTAATTAACTCTGTACCACCATTCTTAATTTTTTGAGCTAATTCCATTTGATTTCTAGCAGCTATTTCCTTCTTTATTCCTGGAATCATCTTACCGTAAGCTCTTCCAAGTACAGGTAGGTTAGGCTTAATTTCAAAGTTAACATGTTCTGAAAGATCTGCCCCAAATTCTACTGCTTTTATGTTTAATTCGTCTTTAACAATCTCACCATAGTATTCTGGAAGTGATGCTATTGATATTAACATCTTAGATAATGGCTGCCTATTCTTAATATTTGCACCATTTCTAGCACTTCTTCCAAGCTTAACTATTGTATAAGCTAAATCCATTTCCTTCTCAAGATCCTTATTTATAGCCTTTTCATCAACTTCTGGCCAATTACATAAGTGTAAACTTTCAGCTGCTGAAGGGTCTAAATTAACAACTAAGTTTTGGTATATTTCCTCAGTTATAAATGGTACAAATGGTGCTGCAACCTTTGATAATGTTACAAGTACTCTGTATAGAGTTACATATGCCCCAATTTTGTCATTAGTTAGTTCTTCTGACCAATATCTAGCTCTGTTTCTTCTTACATACCAATTTGATAAATTATCAGTAAAATCTTCTATTTGAAGTGCTGCACTTGTTATATCATAAGCTTCAAGCTTAGAATCTACATCCTTAATTAGTGTGTTTAACTTAGACATGATCCATTTATCCATTACATTATCTAACTTGAAATCAGAATAATTTAATGGGTTGAATCCATCTATATCTGCATAAAGTACGTAGAATGAGTATACATTCCATAAAGTGCTTAAGAACTTCCTTTGTGCTTCTCCAACATCATCAACTGAGAATCTAGTTGGTAACCATGGAGCACTTGCAGTATAGAAGTGCCATCTTGTAGCATCTGCACCTTGTGCATCTAATACTTCAAATGGATCTACTACATTACCCTTAGATTTTGACATCTTTAAGCCTTTCTTATCAAGTACATGACCCAAAACTATACAATTTTCAAATGGAGCCTTATCAAATATAGCAGTTGAAATTGCTAATAATGTATAGAACCATCCTCTTGTTTGGTCAACAGCTTCTGATATAAATTGAGCTGGGTAATTTTGTTCAAATAGCTCTTTATTTTCGAATGGATAATGTAATTGTGCAAATGGCATTGATCCTGAATCAAACCAGCAATCAATAACTTCTTTAGTTCTTATCATTTCCTTACCACATTTGTCACAATTTAAATGTACTTCATCTATATAAGGTTTGTGTAATTCTATACCTTCTGGTACATTAATACCCTTATTCTTTAACTCTTCAATACTTCCAATACATTCCTTATGGCCACATTCACATTCCCAAATTGGAAGTGGAGTTCCCCAATATCTATCTCTTGAAATACCCCAATCGATAACATTTTCTAAGAACTTACCAAATCTACCTGTTCTAATGTTATCTGGTAACCAGTTTATGCTGTTGTTGTTCTCTAAAAGCTTATCTCTTAGAGTAGTCATTGCAACGAACCAACTTTCCTTTGGATAGTAAAGTAATGGAGTGTCACATCTCCAGCAGTGTGGATATGAGTGAAGGTGCTTTTCAGCCTTAAATAACTTATTATTTTCTTCTAAGTATTTAGTTATGCTTTCATCACATTTCTTAACAAACTTACCTGCCCATGGAGTAACTTCTTCTACAAACTTACCTTCTTTATCAACTAAGTTTATAAATGTAATTCCATTAGCTTTAGCTACCATACTATCATCTTCACCGTAAGCTGGAGCTATATGAACGATACCTGTACCATCTGATAGGGTTACGTAATCACCATGAATTACTTCAAATGCTTTTCCTTCTACTTTTCCGAAAGGCATTAATTGCTCATACTTAGTTCCAAGTAACTCAGAGCCTTTGAATTCTTTAACTATTTCATATTCTTCTCCAAGAACCTTATTAGCTAAGTCCTTAGCAAGAACATATACTTCTTCCCCAACTTTTGCTTCAATATATGTATAAGCCTTGTTTATACATAAAGCTAAGTTTGATGGTAATGTCCAAGGAGTTGTTGTCCAAGCTAAAATATACTTATTCTCTTCTCCTTCAACCTTGAACTTCGCAATACAAGTTAAGTCTTTAACATCCTTATATCCCTGTGCAACTTCATGTGATGAAAGAGCTGTTCCACATCTTGGACAGTAAGGCATTACCTTGTGTCCTTCATATAAAAGTCCCTTATCCCACATTTGTTTTAAAGCCCACCATACTGATTCAATATATGGATTATGATAAGTTACATATGGATCATCCATATCAACCCAATATCCTATCTTTTCAGTCATTTCTTCCCACATAGAAACATACTTAAATACGCTATCTTTACATTCAGTTACGAATTTTTCAACACCATATTCTTCGATTTGTTCCTTACCTGAAATTCCAAGCTTCTTTTCTATTTCAAGTTCAACTGGTAATCCGTGAGTATCCCAACCAGCCTTTCTTATTACCTTATACCCCTTCATAACCTTATATCTTGGGATTATATCCTTCATAACTCTTGTTAGAATATGACCTACATGTGGTCTACCATTTGCAGTTGGAGGCCCATCATAGAAAGTAAAATACTCACCATCTTGATTCATATCAAAGTTCTTTTGAATAACATTCTTTTCTTTCCAAAGGCTAGCCACTTCTTTTTCCATGCCTACAAAACCTTTTGGAAGTTCAACTTTTTTGTACATTTTAAGATGCTCCTTTCTCACTCTGTATAATTAACTTATTTTAATTATTTGCTTTTTATATAGTCATAACTAAACTGTCATAAAAATAAAAAAACTCCATCCAAAAGGACGAAGTTAAATTCGCAATACCACCTATGGCAATACACACCCTATATATTTTCTTGGATGCTTCTCTCAAGCACTATCATGCTCTATCCCTTAACGCAGGCCAACGGGAAAACCTACTAAGCAACAGCTTTTCAATTTCCAACTCCTAGGTGATTTTCTTTAAACTCCTCTATAGCTTTACACCAACCAGCTACTCTCTTAAAGAAGGAAGTTTAATTACTTTTCCTAATCATAGTCTTTATTTAATTCATTATATAACACTAATTATTTTTTTGTCAATTAATAGATTTGAAATAAATACTTAGGGTAAAGCCTCTACTACAGACTAAGAACCATTGTAATATGCTTACCACCTATGGAAATATTTTTCAACACGTGCTATAATAGAAATAATATACTTAAGGAGGCTTGATGCATATGTGGAAATTAACCTACATGCTTTATAGAAGGTAGGTTGCTTTATCCCAATAATGTAATCAGTTGTTTAAAGCACCTTAGTTTGCTATAGAGCTTAATATATCTAAAATTAATGAAATGAGGGATTTATTATGACAAATTTAGCATATAAGGTATCAAATAGAACTATGACGGAAAATATTAAGCAATTAAGAAGAGATGGACAACTTCCAGGTATAATATACGGAGAATTCTTGCAAGAATCTATCCCAGTAAAAATGCCAAGACTTAGTTTAGTTAATTTATTAAAAAATAATTCTAAAGGATCAATAATACCTATAGATGTTGATAATAAAATTAAGAATTGTGTCGTTAAGGAAGTTCAGAAAAATAATATTGGTGAAATTATTCATATCGATTTTCAATATGTTAAAGATAATGAAATTATTAAGATGAATATTCCAGTAAAATTTATAGGACAAGAAAACTTAGAGTCTAGAAGGTTAGTTTTACAAACTCAAATACCAACCCTAGAATTCCAAGGTCCTGTAGAAAAAATTCCTGAATACATTCAAATAGATGTTTCTACATTGAACTTTGAAGATAAGGTACTAGCTAAAGATATTAAGATATCTGATGAAATAGTCCTTATTACAGATGAAAATGCACTATTAGCAGTTGTTAATGCATAGTAGTATATAAATACTATATTTATATACTTATAAAATAGGAGGCTATTGGAAATCCAATAGCCTCCTATTGTTTTGAATTAAGACTTAGGGCTTTATCTATAAAATTTAAAACTTTTATTTTTTAATCGATAAATGTTATTAACTAGTATTGACTTTTATTTGTTCATATGGTTTAATATATATAAGGATAGATAATACAACTATCCAATCCCCTTATTTTCCTTAGTAATCTACATTAGGAGGTAACTAAATGGAAAATAACATCAATGAAAAAATCCTTGACAAACTAACAAAAACTTGTGTTTGCAAGGTAATACCAAGATCCAAAATTAAAGAATCTATCGAAGCTGGAGCAAAAACTGTAGAGGACGTAATGAAAGCTACAGGCGCCGGAACAGGCGGTTGCAAAGGTTGTAGATGTATCCCTAAAATTCAAGAGTTAATCGACACACATTCGAATCAATAATATCTTCCCTAAAGTATTATTGATGAGCGATTATATCTCCCCAACCAACCTGTCTCCCCACAGGTTGGTTTTTTTGTATAAAAATAGGTTATAGATTCTTTCTAGAATTTATAACCTATTTTCATTAGCTATTTGATATTTTTATTCCTATCTTTTACTCCATTAGAATCAGTTAACTTAAATTTAGATGTAGTCTCTAATGAAATCTTTGATAATTCCTTTAAATTTTTTGCAGAGTCTAACACAGTCTCACTTGAACTTTTTAATATTTCTGTAGATAAATTTATATCCCCAGCTAAATTTGCTATAGTTTCTGATGATAATGATACCCTTGTTATTTTGCTGATTATATTATCGTTACCTTTAACTATGTTATTCGAAGAATCTTGCAACTTCTTCACCTTAGGCGATACTTTACCTACAGACTCTGAAATATCATTAAATGCTGATATTGAATTATTTATTATAGACTTCTGATTATTTATAGTATCAGATAAAGTTGAAGTCTTATTAAACAGCTCGTTGGAGCTAGTAAGCACTGAACCTATTAAACTATTAATATTAATGGAAGATTCCTTAGTTTGTATTGATAAATTTCTTATTTCATTTGATACAACTGAGAATCCCTTACCTGCCTCTCCAGCTCTAGCTGCCTCTATTGCTGCATTTAGAGCAAGAAGGTTAGTCTGCTCAGCTATTTGGTTTATTATTTCAGTAATTTCTGTTACTTTTTTTATATCACTTTTCATTTCAATTATTACATCTAAAAACTCTCCAAATTTTTTATTAAGTTCATTAAATGATAGATTAAGAGAATCCATTTCTTTGTAACTATTTGTTGCCTTAGTATCAATTTTATTAATCATAGTTGAAATCTCATTAACATTACTTATGTTATCACTAAGCTGTCCTTTAAAATCTCCAAACTCTGATACTACCGATAAAACATCATTCTTTTCATTATTTATACTATCAGTAATATTAGATACCAATGTTGATATTCTTTCTGTTAAATCCCTAAGCTCTTCTGAGAAATTTGTTAATGTTTGAGATTCATCTGTTAATGAATTTGAATTTTCAACCATTTCTTCTACTATGGTTATAACCTTAACCTGCATACTATCAGCGGCTTGAGCAATTGGACCTAATTCATCCCTTCTTGCAAAGTGCTTTTCCTTTATTCTATAGAAGTAATCTCCTTCCGCAAGCATTTCAAAATGAATTCTAAAATTATTCAACAAACGTGCTAGTGGGGATAATAACTTATATGTAACTAATATTGATATTACAACACTAACTATTCCTATAACTATGGCAAGTAATGCCAATTTTCCTGATATTTTATTAAAAATATCATTATAACCTACCCCTAATAAATCTAATTCCTTAACAATAGCTCCTTTAAAAGCTATAGAATATAAAATAAAACTTATTGCTGTGGTAAAGATAAAAATAACTGCAAGTTTATTTGTTATTCTAGTCTTTATACTATTCTTCCTACTAAAATCAAAGTTTACACTCATAAACTCCCCCCCTAACTTTACTTTACTTTACAAACAAGTTTATAACGTTTTCATAATTTTAACAACATAATTCGATCAAAGTTGGACTTTTTTACCATTTTCTCATTTAAATCGACCTCAAATTAACTTTTATACTAAATTTAATACTAATTTCTAATAAATTCTTATTGTACAAAAAACACCAAGTTTCTTATTAAGAAACTTGGTGAATATATTCAAAATTTAATTGAATGCTTTATATATTGCTCTTATGGTCCTTTCAAAGTCATCATTCTCTGTTCCAACTAAAATATTCATTTCTGATGATCCTTGATCTATCATTCTTATATTTACATCAGCTTCTGCTAATGCACCAAATACCTTAGCCGCAACCCCTCTATTTTTAGCCATCCCTTTACCAACTGTTGCAATTAGGGCCATATTAGGGTGAACTACTATTGTATCAGGATTACATGACCTTTTTATTTCCTCTACAATCCTATCTCTTTTATTTTTCAACTCAGAATCAGAAATAACTACACAAACTGTATCAATCCCTGAAGGCATGTTTTCAAAAGATACACTATTCATTTCAAGTACTGAAAGTACCTTTCTACAGAATCCAAGTTCTTGATTCATCATAGCCTTTTCAATTGAAATTACAGTAAAATCCTTCTTACCTGCAATACCTGTTATTGTTTTGCATTCATGACCCTCTGTAGTTTGTACTATAAATGTGCCCTTATCTTCTGGTTTATTTGTATTCTTAATATTTATTGGTATTCCTGCTTCTCTAACTGGGAATATAGCATCTTCATGAAGAACTGATGCCCCCATATAGGAAAGCTCTCGTAACTCTTTGTATGTTATATGACTAATAGCCTTAGGATTCTCAACTATTCTTGGATCTGCCATTAAAAATCCTGAAACGTCTGTCCAATTTTCATATAACTCCGCTTCAATACTTGCTGCAACCAATGCCCCTGTTACATCTGATCCACCTCTGCTAAAAGTAACAATATTACCTTCTCTATCAGAACCATAAAAACCTGGGATTACAGCCTTTTCCGATTTTTTTAATCTATCCTTTAATCTATTCTTTGTTCCTTCACTATCTAATGACCCATCATTATCAAATAATATAACTTCCTTAGCATCTATAAAGTCATATCCTAAATAATTAGCTAATATTAATCCATTTAGATATTCTCCTCTACTAGCTGCATAGTCCTTTGAAGCACCTTCTTCAATGTCTTTCTTAACAATATCTAAATGTTTTTGAATGTCAAAGTTTAACCCCAAATCTTTAACAATTCCTGTATATCTTTCTTCAACATGCTTAAACACATCATCTAATGATATTCCTGTTTCTACATGTATTTGGCTAAGATAAAGTAAATCTGTAATTTTTGTATCTTTACCATGTCTTTTTCCTGGTGCCGATGGCACTACATACTTTCTTGCCTCATCTGAAAGGACTATATCCCTAACTTTTCTGAACTGAGAAGCCTCAGCTAATGAGCTTCCCCCAAACTTTGTAACTACTGTATTCATTTTTATTGCCCCCAATTTTTCATATATTATATATATAGATTTTATTCTACCAATTTTTCCGATATTTTCAATAGTTATTTTGATATATTTTCTACACTCTTACATTAAAACTCTTATTATCCCTATAAAAAAATCATTATTATTGTTATAATCTTATAAGAGTTTTTATCGAAGGGAGATAAATTATGATTAGTAAGTTTTATTTACATAAAGGAAAGCATAAAAGAGCTGAGGGTGGACGTCCTTGGATTTATATTGATGAAATAAATGAATATGATGGTGACTATGAAAATGGGGATATAGTTGAAGTATACAACCCAAAAGGATACTTTATAGGTAAGGGATACATAAATGATAGAAGTAAGATAACTATAAGAATAATGACCAGGGATCAAAATGAAGAAATTAATAAGGATTTCTTTAGAAAAAGGCTTGAAGCCGCTTGGGAGTATAGAAAAACCGTAATTGATACTTCTTCATGTAGATTTGTTTTTGGAGAAGCTGATTTATTGCCTGGATTAACTATCGATAAATTTGAGGACTATTATGTAATTCAAATTTCAACTTTAGGTATGGATAAATATAGAGAAACTATAGTTGATGTTCTTGTTGAAGACTTTGGTGCTAAGGGAGTTTATGAAAGAAGCGACCTTGCTACTAGAGAAATTGAGGGGCTTGAACAAAGAAAAGGATTCTTGACAGAAGCCTTTGATACTAACGTTCAAATTACTGAAAATGGTGTTAAGTACATAGTTGATTTACAAAATGGTCAAAAAACTGGATTCTTTCTTGACCAAAAAGAAAATAGGGCTGCTATACACAGGGTATGTAAAGGCAAGGATGTTTTAGATTGCTTTACACATACTGGATCATTTGCTTTAAATGCTGGTATAGCTGGAGCTAAATCAGTACTAGGTATTGATGTATCTCAACATGCTGTTGATTGTGCCACAAGAAATGCTGAACTTAATAACTTGCAAGATATAGTTAAGTTTGAATGCCATAATGCCTTCGATGTTCTTAATTCTTGGTCTAAAGAAGGTAAGCAATTTGATGTAGTTATACTTGATCCACCAGCATTTACTAAGTCAAGAAACACAATAAATGGTGCTAAGAGAGGCTATAAAGAAATTAACCTTCGTGGCTTAAAAATGGTTAAATCAGGTGGCTACTTTATTACTTGTTCTTGCTCTCATTATATGAGTGAAGATTTGTTAAAGGCTACTATCAATGAGGCTGCACATGATGCTCGTAAAATCTTAAGACAAGTAGAGTTTAGAACTCAGTCTGCAGACCATCCAATATTATGGAGCTCTGATGAAAGTTACTACTTAAAGTTCTTTGTATTCCAAGTAGTATAATATTATATTTAAAAACTCGGAAAATTAACTTTCCGAGTTTTTATATCATTTCAACATCATTAGTAACAAACTCTATAGTCTTTACACCCCTATTCACCATTACTAATCGCACCCTATATTCATCTCTTGATAACTTAAATAAATAGGCTTCTCTTATTCCATCATTAAACTCATTATTATCAAGCTCCTTATGAACTTTCTTAACATTCTTAAAAACAATTGTCTTATATCCTATCTCTGGTTCTGATTTAATATATCCAGGCTGCCTCCAATTACATATTTCAATTCCCATTAGTAAATCTTTTTCTTTATTAATTATACTTTTAATATTACAATCTTGAAAATCATAGATATCAAAAAAATCTTTTATATTCATAATCAAACACATCCCCTTAAAATAGTATTTCTGCAAGATATGAACCCTTCACATTTTTATTCTAATAAATGTATATGATTACAATCATAAGTGTTATTCATCTATTTTTCCATTAGTCCTTGTGTAATTATATATTCTCTTATCTTATCTATTTCTATCTTCTCTAGCTTTCCTAAATAGAACTTTTTATCAATTTCTATGATTACATTTTCTCCACTACTTCTATCTTCAAGTAAAAAATAAATATTCATATTATCATAAGAAAGAACAATATACTTTTCAGGTAAGTCCTCTCCCTCACTAACTACCTTTATATCACCAATAATCTTATTTATAAGTTTATTCTGTTCATCAATTGCTGAATCGATCCAATGTACTTTTAAGTTATAGGGTTGCAAGCTTGTTTTTGTTCCTATGTTTCCCTTTATTTTTCCCTCTATCTTCTCAAACTTCTCCCCTTCAACTACAGCTTTATTATTGCTACATCCAATCAATCCCCCTAGGATTATTATAGATAATAACATCAATACTATAGTTCTTATCTTCATATTTACTCACCCCTTAAAATTATTAACATTTTTATATTTAAATTAATAATTATCAAGAATTAATTAATATTAATACTATAATAATTATATTCATATTTACTCCAAATAGGATTACAGAATAATAACAAAAAGAGCCGATTAACTTATCAGCCCTTATTCCCACAAACTATTTAATTCATCCCTATATGACCAAGCTAAACAATGCCTAGGATAACCCCTTTTACTTCTTTCACCTACCATTAAAGCAGACTTCTTCTCAGCGCTATTCATTATTTCTTCTCGTATATCCTTTAACATTAACTCTACTCTTCTCCTATAGACATCATCTAATCCTTCTAAAGGTTCCCCCCATGCAGCAATTATATAATCAGCATTATGAATTTCCTCAGCAATTATTTTATCGTTATTTATTTCTCCATCATTCCCTTCTATATACTCCTTGCCCTTTAAAAGATACTCTTCGTATAAATCTCCTCTAGTAGTTTCATATAAAGTAAATAAACTAACTATTGTTACTTTTTGTATACCTTCAAATTCATCCTTGTTCATATCTAAGAATTTTATTACTCTTTTATATACACTGTTAAAACTATCCTCTTCCATAGCCTTTGGAGCTCTAACTATTACTAAAATATTGCTACCTTTCTTACCTAAAAGTAAAGAAACCTTATAGCATCTTTCTCTTTTTTCATCCTCAATAATGCTTACCCCTTTTTTATTTATTGCTTTAGGATATTTACATCTACACATAACCATTCCCCTTTTATATAACCAATTATTTTATTAATACTTTGTAAATGTTTAACTTATACCTATAATATGCCCTTCATTATATTTTGGAACAATTTCATCTAATTTCTTCTTAATATGGTAAATAAAAATTATGACTTAGAACAATCATAATAAAATAATTTTTCAATATAAATCAACAATAAAGGGATTACTTCGCACTTTATGTCACGAAATAATCCCTTTATATTCTTAATTTTTGATATATCCATTCTTGTACTCAGGCACAATATCAGTTATATCTTTCTGAATACAATATTCTATATCTTTTTCTAATCCAAGATCCATCATTACATTGTAGTGTCTTGCATCTTTAATATAATCAATAACCCCTGGATATTCTTCGTATATTTTAACAGATGTTTTGGCTATGTCTGTTAAGTCCAACTTAGAGCTACCTTCTAGCATTTTATATATTATAAATCCAGTACATATATAATCATCCATAGAAAATTGCCCATTAGTTCCTGAATTCACTATTACAACATCCTTATTTATATCTAACAATCTTTTTGCTACTGCCGAGGCATTTAGCATACATCCTATAAATACTTCTTCAGATGATTTACAACTTGTCAATGTTCTAGTTCCATTTGTTGTAGTTATAATTAGAGTTTTATTTTCTACTATCTTCCTTGTATATTCTAAAGGTGAATTTGAAAAATCAAAACCTTCTATTTTAACTGCTCTTCTTTCTCCACCTAAAACACAAGAATCATTAGGAAACTCCTTTTTCTTTTCAAAAGCTTCTTCCACTGTTAACAATGGAAGAACTTCTTTACAACCATTCATCATAGCAGTTGTAATTACAGATGTTGCCCTAAGTATATCTATTACTACCACTACCTTGTCCTTGATAATGTCATCTCTTACATAATCAGCGGAAATAATAACATCTATTTTCATAATACCATCCCCATTTCCCTTTATTTAAAATCCCTTCCCTGATAAACATCATTATCTTCCATAGCTTTATCTATAGCATTTAATACTTCCCATTTCTTTAAACTCCACATAGGACCTATAAGTAAATCCCTTGGTGCATCACCTGTTAGTCTATGAATTACCATGTTTTCTGGCAACATAGCAACTGACTTACATAGTAAATCTATATAATCTTCTTGAGATAAAAATTCTAATTGCCCACTCTCATAAAGTTTAACTAAAGGTGTGCCTTTCATTAAATGAAGTAAGTGGAATTTCACCCCAGCTGCTCCTGAATGAGCTATATAATCTACAGTATTAAGCATATCTTCTTTTGTTTCCCCTGGTAATCCAAATATAGAATGTACAACAAAATCTATATTTCTCTCCTTAAGTCTCTCTATAGCCTCTTGAAATACTGATAAATTATACCCCCTATTGATTTTTCTAGCTGCTTCATCATTTGATGTTTGTAATCCAAGTTCAATCCATACATAAAATTTTTTATTAATCTCTTCTAATAAATCTAAGACCTCATCCCCTAAACAATCTGGTCTTGTTGCAATAGCAAGGGCTACTACACCTTCTTGCCTTAATGCTTCATCATACTTCTTTTTTAATTCATCTACAGGTCCATATGTATTTGTGTAGGCCTGGAAATATGCTATATACTTTCCTTCCTTCCACTTCTTATTCATCATCCCTTTTATATCTATAAATTGCCTTTCAATAGAAAAATCCCTATCTCCAGCAAAATCCCCAGATCCTCTTTCACTACAAAATAGACATCCACCTTTACTTATGGTGCCGTCTCTATTTGGACAAGAAAAACCCCCATCTAGTGAAATTTTAAATACTTTCTCCCCGAACTTATTCCTTAGGAAATAATTTAAATTATGATATCTCTTCCCATTCCACTCTTTCGTCATGGTCATCCTCCTCCTTAAAATAAATATCATACTTATCATAACAGATTGACCTAAAAAGAACAAAATGGGTATACCTTACTAAAGTTTATTTACTTTCATAGCTTTAAGATCAACTTTATATTCTCCTTCAGCTTCTTTTTCCTCCCCAATGCCTGTTACTTCAATAAACACATTCTTTTCATTTACCCTTTTTATATTTACATTATACTTATCATTAGGGAATAACTTCATTAACTGAAACTTAAGTAGCTCCCCAGTTGGATTTCTATATATTCTTACACTGCTCCCCTTGCCTTCCTCTCTTACTTGAACCATTAATTCTCCATCATCACCAGAAAATATTAACTTTTCTATTTCTGATCCCTCTATTAAATCATACCCTGTTAATTTATCTATAATTGGTTTCTCTAATGCATCATCTATAGCCTTATCTATATCTTCCGTTGACGCTCCTTCAGCATTTGCTTCTGATCCTGCTGTAGGCTTAGATTCTTCTACCATTGCTAATGCAATAAAAGTTTTACTTCCATCAGTTGTTGTAACTCCAATCTTATTTCCACCAAAGCTTATACTAATCTTATTAAAATTCCCTTCCGGTACTGTCTCTTTATTTAGCACTACATTTTCTTTCTTAGGATAGACCTCCCTTGGCAAATCTTTTTTTC
This sequence comes from Clostridium zhoujianii, assembly GCF_051590805.1. Taxonomy (NCBI): domain Bacteria; kingdom Bacillati; phylum Bacillota; class Clostridia; order Eubacteriales; family Clostridiaceae; genus Clostridium; species Clostridium zhoujianii. The sequence continues at coordinate 82,818 of NZ_JBPUTF010000004.1, read as the reverse complement.
TTATAAGAACTTCACTTTTTCCTGATTCCTCATCTCTTATTCTTAAAACTCCATTTGCTTCATATACTTGTTTATTACTCTTGGCTTTTACTTCATCTACAAGATAGTTATCATCTTTCTTAATTACTTTTACAACTATTGTATCTAAATCTGTTCTTAGTTCTCTAGCACTATCCCTTATAACTAAATAATTAAGATAAGCAAAATTAGCTCCTTCAGCCACCTCATCTAGTTTATATCCATTTATTCTATTTTCTTTTAATTTGCTAAATTGATCCTGATCTATTACCTTATTGCTAGCAAATTTATTAGCCTCCTCATTATTACCTAAGGATAGTTCCTTCATATAATCCATTGCTACCTTAGTTGCTTCCTGTATTTCAAAGAAATTCACCTTACCATCCTCATGACTTTTATTACATCCAACTATTAGAAATATTAATAAAATTATCAATATATAAGATATCTTTTTTCTCACGATAACCCTCCTTTCATAACTCTTCTTGTTTTAGTTTCCCTAAGAAAGTTTCCCTTATACACCAGTATTAGAATAATTGTCATTCCTTACTTATATATTAGTTATTAGAAAGATTTTTAAAGGAGGTACACCGTGAAAAAAGAAGTCCTTAAAATATTTCAAGTTGCAGTAGTATTCATAGGAACAATAGTAGGTGCTGGACTTGCATCCGGAAAAGAGATAACTAATTTTTTCACCTCATTTGGGCCTAAGAGTTTCATAGGTATTATTCTGTGTGGACTACTCTACATCACTATGGGAATAATAATTTCTAAAATCAGTATTAGGTATAAGCTTAATTCCTATAGCGAAGTAATGAAGATTATTAGTCCTAACATTTTAGGTAAGCTTACTGGGGTAATAACTACTTTATACTTTATAGCAAGTGCATCAATAATACTTGCTGGTAGCGGCGCATTAATTAACCAATTCTTTGGTATTCCTAAGATTATTGGTTCCTTAATAATGCTTTCCATATCATTATTCTTCCTACTAAGAGGAACAGATGGGCTTATAGAGGTGAATAGCTTTATAGTTCCTGGATTAATAATAACTATAATAACTTTAACTGCTCTTTATTTTATATTCTGTGGAGATATGATAACAGTAGAGAATATTACTAGCTTTGCTCCTAAGAAATCTGGTATTGGTATCTCAACCATACTTTATGCAGGATATAATATACTTTGTAGCTCTGGTGTACTAGTACCACTTAGTACACAAATGAAAAATTCTAAAACAATGATTACCGGAATAATCTTTGGTGCTTTAGGACTAACTATTCTTTGTACTATGATTAATCTTTTACTTACAGTTAATCAACCATATATTTATGAGTATGAAATTCCATTATTATTTATCGCTCAACGTTTCGGTCCAATTGTTCAGGCTGTACTATTAATAATAATATTACTTGAAATGTTTTCAACAGAAGTTTCTGATGTTTACTCAATTAGCAAAACTCTTGAACAAGCTTTACACATTAAATTTAAAGTAGGTATATTTATTGTTTTAGCTGTCGCTTTACCTATTTCTCTATTAGGTTTTGGTAACTTAATTTCTACCCTTTATCCTCTCTTTGGTTTATTAAGCTTAGTATTCATAACCCAATGTATAATATTTTATTTTAAAAGTAGAAAAGAAATGGTAGATTAATAAGTTGATACCTTATGCCCTTAGACTTATAATTTAATAAGTATTATGTAAGAGGTGTTTTTATGAAGTATGGTGACCTATTGAATAGTTGTATGTTATGTAAAAGAGAATGTGGGGTGGATAGATTAAGTGGAAAAATAGGTGTTTGCGCTGCTAATGATAAATTGAAAATAGCTAGAGCAGAACTACATCTTTGGGAAGAACCACCTATTTCTGGAGAAAAGGGATCAGGAACAGTATTCTTTTCACACTGTAATTTAAAATGTGTATTTTGCCAAAATCACGAAATAAGCCAAGAATATGGGGGCGCTTATATAACAATAGAAAGATTAAGTGAAATTTTTCTCGAATTACAAGCTAAAGGGGCTAATAATATAAATTTAGTAACCCCTACTCACTATGTACCACAGCTAATGGAAGCTCTTGATATAGCTAAAAGTAATGGACTTAGCCTTCCTATTTTGTATAATACAAATGGCTATGATAGATTAGAAACCATCAAGTTATTAGATGGTTACATAGATGTCTATTTACCAGATTTTAAATACTTTAATGATAAATTTGCTGTTAAGTATTCAAAAGCTGATAAGTACCTAGAAAACATATTGCCATTATTAAAAGAAATGGTAAGACAAACAGGATCGGCTACCTTTAATGATAAAGGAACAATAAAAAAAGGGGTCATTATACGACACCTTATGCTTCCTGGATTACTATTTGATTCAAAAAAAGTAATCGATAAAATTTATGATGCCTTTGGTGATGATGTATATATCAGCATAATGAATCAATATACACCAATGAATAAAGCATCTGACTATCCTGAAATAAATAAACACCTTAATCCTAAACATTACGATTCATTAATAAACTATGCTGCCGAAATTGGTGTTACTAATGGTTTTATCCAAGACGAAGGTGCTAATACTGAAGAATTCGTTCCTAGTTTCAAACTAGAAGGAGTTTTTAAATAATAAAAGGAGAATCATATAGTTTTTAAGGTTATATACCCTATAAATACTAAACCTTATAATCTATATGATCCTCCTTATTTGGGTTAATATAATTTTTAATTAATAGGATAACTAAAATTTGGAATCTCAATTCCACCCCTAGTTCCATTTGTCATAGGTGGATAAAATATATTATCCCCCCTTAATTCGGCTATTCTTGTTACTCCAACATATACATCTGATACTTTATACCATGTTGCATAATCAACAACTCCTGTTTTAGGTAAGTTAAATATTCCTTGGAATACCTTAACCGATTCTGCTGTTGTTGGTCCAAAATTTCCATCTACTGCCACCTTTGGGATTAGTGGATAGTTTTGTGCAATTCTATTTAAAAAATCCTGAATCATTCTAACTGGCTCTCCATTAGATCCTATAGTTAAATCATATCCTGGATATGATGAAGGACTTCCTTTAACCTGCTCTGCTGTTACTAATTCAATATCATTTCCATAATAGTAAGTTAATATTTCATAGGGAACCTTTCCTTGATCTCCTAAGTATTTGCTTCCCCATTGACTTAGCCACTCTGGACAAGTAACATTTTTCCCATCACAATATTGAGTTAATAAAGGTTGCTTCCTGCCAAATCTTCTTACATAAGTAGAAAATATCTCATCTACTACTTCACTTATACTATCATAAATATTTCTTCCATAATTAAAGGCATGATCATAAGCTGTAGAGCTTGTTATATCAAAATTTTTACCTTTTCCTCTATACCATTCTGTATATATTCTATTTAAGGTAAATGATATTATACAAAATATATTAGCCCTTATTGTACTATCAGGCCAAGTAGAATAAATCTCACAGGATGCTACATTCTTTATATACTCTTTATATGGCACTCTATAATTAGGTGCAGATGGATCATTAGGACTTCCTTGATGTACTGTAATAAACTCAGGTACTACAGGCTTTGGAAGAACTACCCCACTTGATGGTGGAGGCAATGGTTTATCTGGATCTTCAGGTATTTTAGCCGGAAAAGTTCCTCCTAAAGTATTTGGTAATATTATTATTATATCTGCCCTACTTGATCTGTTCCCCATCTCTATTAAATTTACTGTTTGTAATGCTGTTCTCTCAGCAAATATCTGTGTTCCTCTTATGGTTGCTGGATTAAAACCACTTCTCTCAACCTTTATATCATAAGTACTATATGGAATAATGTTAGATGGCTCTTGAGAATAAGCAAATGGTGGTGCAACCAAATCTACCACTGGTGTTTGGCCTGATGAATCCGTAGTTAACTCTGCATTCGTATTAGCTCTGCTCTCTCCCTCAGTAGGTGTTACAGTAACTTTACATCCATCTACAGGGATAGTACTATTTCCATTAAAGCATTGAACTTTTAATCTTCCTATATCAGCCATTATTATCTCCTAATATATTGTTTCAACTATATTTTATGCAATTAACATTATATTAGTGATATTCTTTTTATAATGGGCTTCTAATAAATAACCTACCAACATTATATTCCTCATACTTATCTTCTAAATCATCTTTATCCCCTCTACTATTAACATTAAAATTACCCCTCATAGCATTGAAAATTCCTGTTACATCAATAGTCCCATAGCCCCATTCAGGATTTGGGTAAATATCCCCACTTCTCATTTTTGCACCTCTAGTAATGTAGGATATTACCTCTTGGGCATATATAATAGGAAAATTACCATCTATTATTGCCCATTGAAGGATCATAGCACATACTCCAGCTACTATTGAAGTTGCCACTGAAGAACCACTGGCTATTCCTATACTTCCTCCTGGTCTTATTATCTTTGCATTTATACCTCCTGCAGCTATATCAGGTTTAATCCTTCCATCCCTTGTGTATCCTCTTCCGGATGCCCCAACAGTAGAATTATTATTTTGATTATAGTATGCAACTGAAACTGTACCATTCGCACCTGATGGTATAGTTAGGGTAGTACTTTGAGTTGGTGATAAAAATTTTGTGTCTGGTGCTAGTAAACTTCTTTGAGGCAACCAAGACCAATACTTACCACCAACTACGTGCTCACCATATAACCTAAATCTCCATATTCCCTCTTTTAAATTAAGGCATCTTATAATAATCTGCTCATCTCCATTAGTCCTCTCTGGCAAGTAATAATTAATTGCCATAGATGTGCCTTCATATATGAATTTCACATTTGTTTTATCCTTAAATTTAGGAGATATATTGTCTATTACCTCCCCTGATGGCGATATTATTGAAAGTAAAAACATATCCGGCCTTGGCACCCATATCTCAAAATTAAGATTTCCTTGATTCTTTCCAACTCTTAATTCTATAGTATTAGAGTCTCCTGTCTTTTCAATAGTTCCTTCTGTATGAGTATCTGTATCTCCTTCATTACCAGTTCCAGCAACAAAAACAGAACCTATTTGCCTTGAAAATTCATTAATAGACCCATCTAAAGTTCCTAAACCATCATGTGGCCCAGTATTACTTCCTAAAGGAAATAATATAACTAGTGGTATTTTTAGCTCTGTACTTAATTTAGATAAGTATCTTATAGCTGTAAGAATATCCACTACTCCATATCTATTAGATCCAGGCGTTGTAACTCCAGCTTCTTCTAAAACAACATTGCTAACCTCTTTCAACTTAACAACTGCAAGACTACATCCTGGAGCTACTCCAACTAAATCTGGATTTTTCCCTCTTGCTGCTGCTAATCCAGCTGCCATTGTCCCATGCCCATTTGTATCTTTACTTGGAACTATCGTATATGGGTCTCCACCAGATTTTTGAAGCTTTATTGCTTCATTAATATCCTCTTCCCTATACTCTGTTCCAAGTTTAAGGCCATATATATCCTTACCTGAATCTATGGTCTGATCCCATAACCTTATAATTCTTGTTGTATCATCTTCTTTTTGGAATTCTGTATTCAAATAATCTATTCCTGTATCTATAATACCAATAAGAACACCCTTCCCATCTAGTGATAAGTATGGGTTATTATGATAATTTAGAGCATTACTTGCCTCAGCTGGTGACATATCATTTAATGTAAATATTTGTGGATTTATATCAGCTACTCTATCCTTTATATACTCGCTTATCTTTTCAAGTTCATTAACAGGCAAATATACTATTCCAAAAGATTCATTTAATGCAATTGCTGATATATTAGGTAAATTATTTAACTCTAGAAATTTTGCTCTGTTTGTATACTCAACAAGTGTACCCACCTGTTCTGATGAACTTGAAAATTGATTTAAATACTCATCAATATCACCAATCTCCCTATACATCTTATCCTCCCTACTCACAAAATTTTCTGCTCCAATAATATTTAAAACCCTAATCAATTCCTCCATGCTATCATAAGCACATACCTCACCATATCCCCAACTTGGATCTGGGTAAACTATATCTGTCCGTTCCTTCTTTGATCCAATAATCAAATAATATTTCAGTCTATCTCCATAAAGAAATGGGTCATTTCCTCTAACAATTCCCCATTCCATTAGCAATCCACATATTCCTGAAACATGTGGTGCTGCCATAGATGTTCCTGTCTTTGTATCAAAAGAGCCATTTGGTGCTGCAGATGTAATCCCCTCTCCTGGCGCTACTAATTCCGGTTTTGCACTAGAATATATTACATTTCTTCCTCTTCCACTAAAGGATGAAATATTTCTAGTTATATAGTTATAACTTCCTACTGATATAACATTAGATACTGTAGCTGGAATTCCCAATGTATTATTAACCGTAGGTTGTAAAAATTTGGTTTTTTGATTTAATCCCTCTGATATAGGTAGCCACATATCATATATTCCTTCATATTTATTTACTATCCTTAATATGACCTTCCATTCTCCAGAAAGTATATAATTACTCCCACTTATCAAAGAAATTCCTATCTCTCCACTCATGTCAAATGGTTTTGGTCCAGTATTAAATATCCTATATCTATTCCTAGATATTACTCCCTCGCTTAACCCTTCTTCTACTACTATCTCACCACTACTAACCCCATTAGGAGTAATTAGTTCTAGCGTAATCTTTGGTAATACTGATTTATATAAATTAATAACAACAGCTGTTTCGTCTTCTGCAACATTAAATCTTATCTCATTTATATCTTCTAAATTTCCTCCTACATGATGTGCCGCATCTCCTTCATTTCCTGCAGCTATTACTATAGTTATCCTTTCAAGAATTGCAATTGTATTTATATACTGTTCTAATAGGCTAGTTCCATTATGGGCTCCATCATTTGTACTAAGACTTATATTTACTACAAGGGGCATTCCTAGTTCTCTACCTTTATCAACTAAGAATTTTAAACCTCTCATAATCTGAGTACTTAATGAAAATAATCCCCTTCCACTCTTAACCATCATAATAGAACTTTTAGGAGCTACGCCGTAATACCTGGAATTAATTCTTCCTCCTCCACATGCTATTCCAGCCACATGTGTTCCATGCTCAGTAACATCAATTACAGGAACTACAGAATAGGGATCTGGTGCCTTTAAGGCTTCATTAATTTGCTGCTTACTATAAGTACTACCTCCTGTGCTTAAATCATAAATATATTCTATCCTTGTTGTTCCATCATCATTTCTAAAAGCAGGATGTGTAAAATCTATGCCTGAATCTATAAATCCTATCACAGTTCCTTGCCCTTGCAACCCAAATGTACTTTGGGTTCTTTGCACACAAGCAGCCCTATTGCTTCCTTCATCAGTGAAATAAAGACTTTTTGGTAGTTCTATATACTGTATATTAGGATTTGCTGCAAGCTTTCCCAATTGTTCAATAGGTATATTGACTATCCCATATCCATAACCCAAATCATCTAACTTCCCGCCTATACTATTAACATAGTTATTTACATCTGAATAAGCGGTTCCATATAAAATTATTACTTCTATATCTCCATTTCCATCTATAATTGTCGATTGTGTTATGTTTAATTTTCCTAAAAGAGATTCAGGTATAGATTTTAATAAATTGATAGAGTTATTTATATTTTCTATATTAATCACTCCAAAATATTAATACTGCACTAAAAATGCCTATTTCAGTATATGAAAAAATAGGTGCCATATGTTACACCACATATGACACCTATTAACACTATAGAGCTATTTCTACTCTTTCTAATTTTGCAATTACTTTTATATTATTTAAATCTACAGTTTCAGTAATAACGGAACCACCATTACTTATAAGAAGAACTCTTGAATTACCTAATGATTTAATCTGTCTTAATACTCTTTCTCCTTTATATTCCACCAAGAAAATCCCGTTATTGCTTATTTCTTTAACTAAATGAGCAAAAGCTAAATCACCCTTCATTATTCTAAATCCAGCCATATCGTTATCCTGTATCTTTATATACATCACTTTATCTGCAGGATACCCTTCTACTTTGTTGGAATAATTAGGAGGTTCCTTCCCCCCTAGTTCTCTATTTAAACTATAATCATAAATACTTACCTTTTTAAGTACTGAAGAAAAAGCATCTGTCCATACTGCTGAAGTTTCTCCAAGAGTTCTTGGATTAACCTTAGATTCCTTTGTTATAGCCTTTTCTTTTTTTCTCTCTTCCATAAGTACTTCATCAGTAACTACCATACTTATATCATTAAGATCGGTATTTAAAATTTTTGCAGCTCTATCTATGAAGCTCTCCTGAGCAACCTTTCTTCCAGTTTCAACTTCATTTATATACTTATCAGAAACCCCTAATTTTTTACCTAAGGCTTTTTGAGTAATTCCCGCTTTTAATCTTGCGTCCTTTATTTTTTCCCCTACTCTGCTCACGTCTTATCTTCCTTTCTCTCTACTTCTCATCCATTCTCTTTCTTCAATCAGATGCTCTAAAAGATATTCAAAAGTCCACTCACTTGAAGTAGGTGTTACTATAGCTAATACTCCTCCAGTAACAACAGTCCTTACTAATTTAATAGTATCTCTAATCTCATCATCTTCATAACTATTAAATAATATTGCCTTTTCCTCTGGAAGTTTATTATCATACTTTAATATCATTAATCCATTAATTATGTCTTGTATTTTCATACTTGCCATTTCATCTGTTATTCTTAAAGTTTTAAGGTTTGCCTTCTTTAGTCCATCCAATTCTTCATCAGTAAGTCCATAAACTAAAATACACTTATTATTTTCTAGCATACCCATCACTCCTATTATTCAATTATTTCTGGCTCTTTATAGTCTTCCCCAAAAGTTTCAACTGTTACAGTCTTCATTACTTGATCTTCGTATGGTCTGTCATCATAATCTCTCTTTGTATTTACTATTTCATCTGCTACTTCTATTCCTTCAATAACTTTACCAAATGAAGCATATTGATCATCTAAATGTGGTGAATCTTTTACCATTATAAAGAATTGACTACCAGCTGAATTCGGACTCATTGCTCTAGCCATTGATAGTACCCCTCTAGTATGCTTCAACTCATTCTTAAATCCATTACGTGAAAATTCTCCCTTAATTCCATATCCAGGGCCACCCATTCCATTACCATCTGGGCAACCGCCTTGAATCATGAAACCTGGGATTACTCTATGAAATATTAGGCCATCATAAAATCCTCTATTTATTAGATCAATAAAGTTATTTACTGTGTTTGGTGCTACTTCTGGATAAAGTTCAGCTTTAATTACTCCTCCATTTTCCATAGTTATAGTTACAATTGGGTTTTTCATATTATATTCCTACCTTTCCTAGTTATATTAACTATTATTATCATTTTTATCCTTTAAAATTCATTGTATCCATTATAGCTTATTTGTTTAGTTTTATAAAGTTATTCTTATCTTTCATTTGAGTTTTCTTAAAGCATAACTATGCTATTTTAAAAAACAAAAAATCACTATCTAGAATTATCTAAACAGTGATTTCCTTTTATACTTATTTAATTCACCCATCCTATTTTCCTTTCTTCATTCTAATTAGCAAGCAAAAGCTGTCCCAAGTACTACTCTTGAATAATCATTATAGTTTGTCAAATTTTTCACACCAACTTTGTTAAAAATAGTATCTCTCCCTGATTCGTTTATAAGTTCTCCAAATAAGCAATTAAGAAAAGTGGAAGGAACGTTTCCTAATCCTGCAAAATCTAATGTAATACCTTCATTTACATATTCCTTTATAGTTTCCCTTAGTACTATTGCATCTTCTGCGCTAATTTGTTCTCCTAGATACTCCTTAACATTAATATTCACAAAATCAACCCTTTCTATTATTTAAATTTTCAGAATATTTACTTTGTACTATTATAATACCAGCTCATTATTAAATTGTCAACTATTTAACAAAGTTCTTTTGAAAAATTTTCTATTCATCTTATATTTCTTAAAATATATAAGAAGAATAGAAATTAATTCACTTTATTCTCTTTCACTAAACAATAACTCTTCACTAAGTTTAATAATCTTTTCTTCATTTGATGAATTATAGATTTTAACCCTTCCTTTTACTTCTGATGAAGTAAGAAGTCCTTTCAAATCTATCCTTCTCATAATTTCTTTTGAAGTACCAAAGCCTCCATCTATTATTGGAACATCATCTCCAACAATCTTCCTAACTTTATCCTTTATAAATGGATAATGAGTACACCCAAGTACTACTGCTCCAATTTTCTTTCCTTTATAAGGCTTAAACTTTTCTTCTAAATATTCTTGTAATTCTGCTGTATCTAACTTACCTGCTTCAATGAATTCCATAAGTCCTGCACAAGGCATAGGATCTATTTCTGCTTCCTCTTTATAGTTAGCCATTAAGTTTTTAAACTTTCTCTCCTGTAATGTCATTGGGGTAGCCATTATTATAATTGGCCCATCCCTATTCAATTTTACTGCTGGCTTTACAGCAGGCTCTATTCCAACTATAGGCATATCAGGATAAGTTATTCTCAAAGCCGCTACTGCGGCACTAGTAGCTGTATTACATGCTATTACTACAGCCTTAGCTCCCTTATCTATTAAAAACTCTACAGCTTTATATGTAAGTTCCTTAACCTCTGCTACATCTCTTACTCCATAAGGTGCATTTTTAGAATCCCCAAAATATATATAGTTTTCATTTGGCATAAGTTTAATAGCTTCCTTTAAAACGCTTAGTCCACCTACTCCCGAATCAAAAAAACCGATGGGCATATTTCTCTTATCCAAGATATATCACTCCAATTTCTACTTTATCTATAACTATTTTATTACTTTCCTACAAATAAATCTATATATAATAATAAGTTGATTATATATGATTAAAATTCCCATTTTTGCCTCTAAATATATTGACAGTAACTCTTTGTTATAATAGAATTTCTTTATAGTAAAGATTCACGAATGTTGTTGTAAATTTATTATTTTTTATTCGACCTATACATGAAAGGATGTGAAGAAATTCTTGCATATCTTTCAGTTTTTAACTGAATTATTGCAGAATTAAAGCTTATGATTGATAACTTAATTTATACTATCCCAAAGGAAAAACATAGCAAGGAAAACATAACAGCTATTCTATTAAACCATCCTGAAATTAAATTCGTATCTTTTGTTGGTATCGACTTATCTGGTAATGATACCGATGAAAAAATTCCTGTTAAACTATTTCTAGATGATTTAGATTCATTCCTATACGGTGTTGCCGTTCAGACAGATGGTTCATCAGTTGTTTTACCTGGTATAGCAACACTTAACAACGCTAAAGTTGATATGGTTACTGATTTAAACTGTAAATGGTTTGTTGATTATAACTATGATTACATAGACAATGCTACTCAAAAACCTATAGGAACATTAAGAATTCCATGTTTCCTATATCATGATAACAAAGCTGTCGATTCAAGACACATCCTAAGTTCTGCCGTTAAAACATTTAAGGATAGTCTTTGGGATATCTTCACTAATAAACCTGAAATTTTAAAGGCTTATGGAATTACTAAAGAAGATATAGAAGAAATTGTAATTACTTCTGCAACAGAATTAGAGTTCTGGGTTAAGACACCTAATGATAAAGCAGAAGTGGAAGAACTTTATACTTCTGAAGTTCTTCATGAACACTACTGGACCAGAACTAAGGGATCTGTTAGAACTGCCCTTGAAGAAACTCTTCTTCTTATGGAAGAGTATGATTTCGAACCTGAAATGGGTCATAAAGAAGTTGGTGGAGTTAAGGCCAAGCTTGATAACTCAGGTAACTTCAATCACATAATGGAACAATTGGAAGTGGATTGGAAGTTCGCTGACGCTGTGCAAGCTGCTGATAATGAACTATTTATGAAAATTCTTATTCAAGAAACCTTTAGAAGAAATGGACTTGAAGTTACATTTATGGCTAAACCTCTTGATGGTGTAGCAGGCTCAGGTATGCATGTCCATTTAGGGGTAAGTTTAAAGCTTAAGAACGGAAAAAGAGTAAACTTATTCCACGCTACTAAAGAAGATTTCTTAAGTATTATTGGATATGGTGCTTTAATGGGTATTCTTAAAAACTATGAAGTTATGAATCCATTTATTTCATCAACTAACAACTCTCTTAAGAGATTAAAGCCTGGATTCGAAGCCCCAATATGTACAGTTACTTCTCTTGGGTTAAGTCCTACTAATCCATCAAGAAACAGAACTATACTTGTTGGTTTAATTAGAGATTTATCAACCCCTGTGGCTACAAGATTTGAATTAAGATCACCAAATCCTCATTCAAATGCTTATATTACCATGGCTGTTTCTTACTTATCTATGCTTGACGGTATATTATATGCTGTTGATAATAACAAGAAAGAAGAAGAATTGCTTGCAGAACTATCCAAAAAAGCAGGGGATGATGCAGAGTATTTAGAGAAGGATAGAGCTTACAGAAGTGAAGAAGATGTATTCGAACATTATACTGAAGATGAGAGAAACAGATACTATGGAAAGGCTCCTGCTACAGTTTATGAAAACCTAGTAGCTCTTGATAAATATCCTGAAAAAGTAAATGTTCTAAAGAAAAATAATGTCCTTGACGATGCACTAATTAACAGTTTCAAAATGGCTACTATTCAAAGATGGTCAACTGAAATTGGTAATAGAGTTATTAATAAATTCATGTATGAAATTAGATCCTTTAAACCACTTCATTCATTAGAAAGAGCTTTAGACCTTGATATTTCTAACTGGATGAAAATAAATGATTTAAGACATTATATAATGAAAGATACTTATACTAATAAAAGTTTATTTACACGCATCAAGGAAGCTTTCGCTGCCGAAGATTACTCTGAAGCTTCAAAGCTTTATTTAGAATTAGAAGATAAAATGGATACCTTAAGAAACCTTTACTCTTCATATAAGAAAAACTTGTTAGATATCTAATTATTATAAGTAGCTACTTCGGTGGCTACTTTTTTTGTGATGAATTTTGTCGGATTTTAAAACTTACTATGTAAATATAAGTCAAAATGTTATATACTTATGATTATACATTACAATTAGTGGGGGGTAATTATGAGGCATGTTCCCATAGAGTGCGTACGCAATGGTTCATATCTTGGTAAGACTATTTATGATAATACTGGTAGAGTTTTATTAAAATCAGGAGTACGCTTGACAGAGAGTTTAATTAAAAGAATAAAAGCTTCAGGTATTTTTTCAATATATATTGTTGATGAGTACAGTGAAGGTGAAATAGAGGATATAATCAAGCCTGAACTACGGCAAAAATCTATTCTCTTAATTAAAGAAACCTTCAATAATATTGAACGCTTAAATCAATTGACAGATTGTATCAACACATCAGGATCTACAGTAATTAAAATGAATCATGAATATCTTGAATCAATAACTGAGGTATCAGAAGAATTGCTTGATAATATACTTGCAAATAAAAATCTCTTAGTTAGCTTAGTGGATATAAAAAGTATGGATAATTATACATATCAACATTCCGTTAATGTTGCTGTTATCTCTATAGTTCTTGGAATAAGTTTGAAACTTCCTAAACAGGATTTACTTGATTTATGCATGGGTGCATTATTGCATGATATAGGTAAAGTATTTGTTCCTGGAGGTATTATAACAAAAGAAGGACCTCTTACGCCTGATGAATATGAGTTAATTAAAAAGCATCCCCAAAATGGATATGAATACTTATCTAATCAGTATTCTATTAAGTCTTCTAGTAAGGTTGCTATTCTTCAACATCATGAACGAGTAGACGGCTTAGGATACCCTGACGGTCTAGAGGGAAGTAAAATAAATAAGCTAGCAAAAATAGTTGCAATAGCAGATGTATATGATGCATTAACCTCAGATAGGTGCTATAGACGTGCTCTATGTGCAAGTGATGCCTTAGAGTATATTATGGCTAATGCTGGTAGTATATTTGATTTTGAAATGGCTGCGGTCTTTTCTAGAGTTATTGTACCTTTCCCATCAGGAACAATTGTAAAACTAAGCAATGGTAATATAGCCATTGTCAAAGAAACTCTACCTAATTATCCATTAAGACCAACAGTTAAAATACTAAAAAGTTCAGATAAATCCTCAGAAGGTAAATTAATCAACTTAATTGATGAGTTATCTCTGGTAATTTCATCTGTAGAATATAACGTATAATTAAGAGTGATTAGTTCACTCTTTTTTTAACATACAATAGCTTTATTATTTATCATTAAATTTGCCCTCATTCTCATAGGGGTATTTTCTATGATGTATTCTGCTTCTTTATAATCCTTTGCCTTAAATACAATAGTCCAGCCGTTCTTATCATACTTTCCAGCGCACATTAAATATTTTTCCTTATGATAATCAACTAAACCATCCTTATCTACTATAAGACTTCTAACTTCCCCTATATTTTTAAGATTTAATTTCACAAAAACATCATTATTATTCATATAACCCTCCATGCGAACATTTGTTTGATAAATTAATTATACTGAACAAATGTTCGTATGTCAATATTTTCTTTTACTAACTATAACTAAATAATTTATATGCTAATATAAACAGTATTCTTGCAAGTATTAAAAGATAATTTAACATAGCTCACAATAAAAAAATCAGGCTATGACTTAAAATATCATAGCCTGATTTTTTATTTTTTATTTAGCTAAGTTATAAACTTCTAAATCCTTATTAGATTCTAACCCATCAGCCTTAACATCAACTATAGCTCTAAATGTATCTAGTGCTGTTATTACACCTATGTTTCTTTCAACAGCTGCTCTTCTCATTAAGAAACCATCTCTCTTAGAATCATTTGCCTTAGTTGGAGTATTTATAACTAAATCAACTTCTTGATTCTTTATAACATCTAATATATTAGGTCTTGCTTCATCTAGTCTTCTTACTTCCTTAGCCTCTACTCCAGCTTCTCTTAACATCTTACAAGTACCTTCTGTAGCTACAAACTTGTATCCTAACTCTGAAAGCTTAATTGCCATTGGTAAGAATTCTTCTTTATTATGCTTATTTATTGTTGCAAGTATATCACCCTTACCTGGGAACATTCCTGCTGCAACAAAGCCTTTATATAGTGCTTCATTAAGAGTTGTTCCTACACCTAAAACTTCTCCTGTAGATCTCATTTCAGGTCCTAATGATACTTCTACATTTGGTAACTTTTGAGTTGAGAATACTGGAACCTTTACTGATATTAATTTTGGTTCTGGGTAAACATCCACACCATAACCTAACTCTGTAAGCTTACCACCTAACATTACTCTTGTAGCTATATCTACTATTGGAACTCCACTTACTTTACTTATATAAGGTACAGTTCTTGAAGCTCTTGGATTAACCTCAATTACATATAGTTGCCCTTCAAACTCTATGAATTGAATATTTATCATTCCTTTTATTCCTATTGCTAAAGCCAACTTCTTAGTGTAATCTAAAACCTTTGCCTTTATTTCATCACATATGTTTTGGCTTGGGTACATAGTTACGCTATCCCCTGAATGAACTCCTGCTCTTTCTAAATGTTCCATTATACCTGGTATTAATACATTTTCTCCATCTGAAATTGCATCTACTTCTATTTCTCTACCCATTAGGTATTTATCTATTAATATTGGATTCTTTGTATCTTTTTCGAAAGCATGCTCTAAGTAGAATGTTAACTCCTGTTCATCATGAGTTATTTCCATACCTTGACCACCAATTACATATGAAGGTCTAACAAGTACTGGGAACCCTAATCTTTCTGCTTCCTCTAATCCTTCTTTAACAGACCATATTCCTTTACCCTTTGGTCTTGATATTCCTAACTTTTCTAATAGTGCATCAAACTTTTCTCTATCTTCGGCCATATCTATTTGATCTGCAGTTGTTCCTAAAGTCGCTATATTCTTTTCCTTTAAGAAGTTTGCAAGCTTAATAGCTGTTTGACCACCAAATTGAAGTATTACTCCATCTGGATTTTCCTTTTCAATGATATTTAATACATCCTCTTCAGTTAATGGTTCAAAGTATAGCTTATCTGATATATTAAAGTCTGTACTTACTGTTTCTGGGTTATTATTTACTATTATAGTTTCAATTCCAAGCTTCTTTAATGCAATTACACAGTGAACTGAAGCATAATCAAATTCGATACCTTGACCAATTCTAATTGGACCTGATCCTATAACTATAACCTTTTTCTTATCTGATACTTCTACTTCATCGTATTGCTCATAAGTTGAATAATAGTATGGTGATAATGCTTCGAATTCTCCTCCACAGGTATCAACCATCTTATAAGAAGGTTTTATGTTCCATATATCTCTTAATCTATTTATATCCTCTGGAGATACTTTTAACATATCTGCTATTGCCTTATCTGAGAATCCTTTTCTCTTTAAGTTGTGTAACCACTCTTTATCTAAATCTTCTATATTACTTAACTTTAACCTTTGTTCTTCTTCAACAATCCACTTGAATTTTTCTATGAAGAATATATCTATTCCAGTAATCTTAGCTACTCTATCAATTCTGTAATCTCTTCTTAACATTTCTGCTAAGGCGAATAGTCTTTCATCGTCTGGAGCCATTACTCTTTCTTTTAACTCTTGCATACTTAATTCTCTAAACTTCTTATGTTCTAAAGAATATTTCCCTATTTCTAAGCTTCTTATCCCCTTAAGTAAAGCTGCCTCAAGGTTAGCACCTATAGCCATGATTTCACCAGTTGCCATCATCTTAGTTCCTAGCTCCCTATCAGCACCATAGAACTTATCAAATGGCCATTTTGGAATCTTACATACTACATAATCTAATGTTGGTTCGAAACATGCGTAAGTCTTTTGAGTAACTGCATTCTTTATTTCATCTAATCCATATCCTAAAGCAATCTTTGCTGCAAGCTTCGCTATTGGATATCCTGTAGCCTTAGATGCTAGAGCTGATGATCTTGAAACT
This sequence comes from Clostridium zhoujianii, assembly GCF_051590805.1. NCBI lineage: Bacteria > Bacillati > Bacillota > Clostridia > Eubacteriales > Clostridiaceae > Clostridium > Clostridium zhoujianii. Next base: position 65,742 of record NZ_JBPUTF010000004.1, on the reverse strand, counting down.
CTTGGATTAATTTCTATTACTGCATATTCAAATGAGTTAGGATTTAATGCGAATTGTACGTTACATCCACCTTCTATTCCTACTGCATTTATAATGTTTATTGATGCAGTTCTTAGCATTTGATATTCCTTATCTGATAATGTTTGTGAAGGCGCTACAACTATACTATCTCCTGTATGTATTCCAACTGGGTCTATATTCTCCATATTACATACAGTTATACAGTTTCCGTAAGAGTCTCTCATTACTTCGTACTCTACTTCTTTCCAACCCTTAACTGATTTTTCAAGAAGTACTTGTCCTATTGTACTTAATTGTAATCCTGATTCAAGAGTTTCTCTTAACTCTTCTTCATTATCAGCTATTCCTCCACCAGTTCCACCTAATGTGTAAGCTGGTCTAACTATAACTGGATATCCTATTTTATTTGCATAATCTATTCCAGCTTCTAGGTCAGTTATTATTTCAGATTGAATAACAGGTTCATTTATTCTGTTCATCATATTTCTGAATAATTCCCTATCTTCACCTTCTTTAATAGAAGCTATTGAAGTACCTATTACTCTAACTCCGTATTTTTCAAGTATTCCTGAATCATGAAGATCAACTGCTATATTAAGACCTGTTTGTCCACCCATTCCAGCAATTACACTATCTGGTCTTTCCTTAGCAATTACCTTTTCTACAAATTCTAATGTTAGTGGTTCTATATAAACTTTATCTGCAACTTCTTTATCGGTCATTATTGTTGCAGGGTTAGAGTTTACTAATACAACTTCTACGCCTTCTTCTTTAAGCGCTTGACATGCTTGAGTTCCTGAATAATCGAACTCTGCTGCTTGACCTATTATTATTGGACCTGACCCTATAACTAAAACCTTTTTTATATCTTTATTTAATGGCATATCTTCAACCTCCTATAGTGCGTATTCCATGAATTTATCAAATATATATTCGCTATCTTGTGGCCCAGCTGATGCTTCTGGATGGAATTGAACTGAGAATATTGGTAAACTTTTATGTTTCATTCCTTCAATTGTTCCATCATTAATATTTATATGTGTTGCTTCCACATCTTCTGGTAAAGTTTGAACCACATATCCATGGTTTTGTGAAGTTATTGCAACCCTGTTTGTTTCTAAATCTTTAACCGGATGGTTACATCCTCTATGTCCGAACTTTAACTTGCTTGTCTTACCACCAAGTGTTAATCCTAAAAGTTGATGTCCTAAACAGATTCCTACTATTGGTTTCTTGCCAACTAACATCTTGATATTTTCAATTACTTCTGGTAAATCTTCTGGATCCCCAGGACCATTTGATAAGAATACTAGGTCGGGATTAACAGCTAGTACTTCTTCTGCCTTCGTATCTGCTGGGAATACAGTTAACTTGCATCCTCTCTTTTGGAAACATCTTATAATGTTTTGCTTTATACCAAAATCCATTATAGCTACATGCTTCCCTGTGCCTTCTACTGTATAAGACTTTTTAGTAGTTACAGTCTTAACTGCGTTTGTATTTGAAAATGCATTAATTTTTTCATCTATATCACTTTGCTCTAATTCATCAACTACTATGATTCCTCTCATAGTACCATTATTTCTTAGAACCTTAGTTAATGCTCTTGTATCTATACCTTCTAATCCAACTATCTTATTTTGCTTTAAGAAATCTTCTAATTCTAACTCACATCTGAAATTGTTTGGTAAATTACATTTTTCTCTTACGATAAACCCTTTTACCTTTGGACTATCTGATTCCATATCTTCTAAATTTATCCCGTAATTTCCTATTAGGGGATATGTCATTGTTACTATTTGTCCATAGTATGATGGGTCAGTTAAAACTTCTTGATATCCTGTCATACCTGTTGTGAAAACTACTTCTCCAACGCTATCTTTTAGGTGTCCAAAGGCCTTACCTTCAAAAACCATTCCATTTTCTAAAATTAGCTTTGCTTTCATGCTTAGCCCTCCCTTAATTTTATGTTGTAAATAATACACTCCAAGGAATAATTATGTATAAATATAAACAAAAGGATAATAAAGAGACTACAGAAAGACAGGTCTCCTCATTATCCTAATATATCTATAATTAGCTATTTTTGATGCCCCTAAAGACAAAGCTATACAGTTATCCTTTTTAAGATTCTGAAATAACATAGTTGCAGACTCCTTTCTGGTCTCACAGGACCAATTTAAAGTGTATCTATACTTTTTATACGATTTAATCTTTTATACTATTCTAGTTTATAGTCTTTTTCCTGTCAAGGATATTTAAGCCTATTTTAAAGAAATTTTACTTATGCTAAATGGATTAATTCTTGCATTTGCTCTATACTATTAATATAAACTAAAGTTAAAATTTAAGGAGGACTCCCTATGAACTATTCATCAGACTTACATACTCACACAATTGTAAGTGGTCATGCTTATACAACATTACTTGAAAATGTAGCTTTCTGTGCTGAAAATGGCATAAAAGTATTAGGTACATCAGATCATGGTCCAACCATGCCTAACGCTCCGCACCCATGGTACTTTGGTAACCTTAAGGTTGTACCTAGAACTATTAATGGTGTTATTATTTTAAAAGGTATAGAAGCAAATATAATGGATATAAGTGGCTCTATAGATTTAGAACCTAGTGAAAGTAAGGCTTTAGACTATATGATTGCTTCTTTCCATGAACCTATTTTTAAGCCAATGTCATTAGCTGAGAATACTACGGCTATGATAAATGCTATTGAAAATAATGATAAGGTTGAAGTAGTAGGACACCTTGGAAATCCAAATTATGAATTAGATTACGAAGCTATTGTTAAGAAGGCTAAAGAAAAAAATGTAATGGTTGAAATAAATAACTGCTCTATAATTGGAAGTTCAAGAAATGGTAGTAAAGATAACTGTAAGAGAATAGCAGAACTATGTAAAGAACATAGTACTAAAATAATTCTTTCATCAGATTCTCATATATCTTTTACTATAGGAAAATTTGATCAATCTATTGAGATGCTTAAATCTATTGATTTCCCTGAAGAATTAATAATGAATGATCCTGATAAATTAATCCCTCACCTTAAAAGTAAGGGAAGGCTATCAGATTTATAATTAACTATAAAAACCTTTCTAGTAAGTTACTAGAAAGGTTTTTATTTATATTACATTCCTAAATATGCTAAATATGTATCATATGTTCTTGATCCAGAAATACCATCAACAGACAGTCCTTTACTTTCTTGATAAGTACATAGTAGGGACTGTGTACCTTGTCCAAATATTCCATCTACTATTATATGTGAATATCCTTTATACCTATTTAACATAAGTTGTACAACAACTACACTTTCCCCTCTATTAATATGATTATAACCTACAAATTGTCCTCTACCTAATACAGACTCCCTACCACTACCAAGGTCATAAGCCACAAGACTACTACCACTATTAGTAGTATATACTCTAAAGCTATCACTATAGTATCTAGATGCTGTACTTACTCCATACTTACCAAATGCCTCCTTTGGTATAAATATAGGATCAGATGGTGATGGTTCTATACCAACGAACCTACAATTCTCCTCATGTTCTAACCTAGCTGCTTCCGGTGCATTCTCATAAGTAAAATTACGCCCTTCTATAATAATTGAACCTCCCATATCTACTAATACAGGATTAACATTAGCATATGTAACTAATGGACCTCCAAACAAAACAAAACATAGACCTAAAATAATTAACCTACCTCTCCTCCTTAACTTATACATAATTGTTTCCCCCTTTATTAATTAATATATAAAAAACATGTAATATTCCTTTGATACTACATGCTATTTTATCCTTAATTAAAATACCTATATTCACTCTGACTAAAGCTTTATAATTATTTATCGTATATTTATAAATTTACTATATATCACTAGCTTGTTTTTTAATCTTACCTTTGAATCCCCTTAATAGCTTTATAGTTATTAAACAATCCGCAATAATATATAAAATAAATATTGGTGTTATTAAATCAAATACCCCCATATATCTAAAGAATATGTAATCTACAACAGGTTGCACTATAAAAATAACAAAAGCAGTTAATATACCCCAGTACACTGAAAATCGCATACATACTAATCCTTTATAGTTAAACTTAATATGGCTATAATTCCAATAATCCTTGTTAAATATCTTCCTTAATCCATAGCCACTTATATATTCTATTAAGGTAGGAACCACTATAAATAAGGCTAATAATGCAAAACCACTTGTCCTCAGTACATTAACTGCATAAACTAAAATTGCAATAACAAATCCATACATAGGTTTAAATGGTCCAAATAAAAAACCATCCTCCTTAAAATGTTTTGTTATAACTAAGCAATATACTTCTTCTAATACCCATCCCAAAAAAGAATATAAAACAAATACATAGGCCAAATATAAAACTAAATCCATACTAAAACTCCCTTATACTTTTGAAATTAGTATTAGTTGAATTTAGATAAATAATTCTCTTTTTAACCTATATCTTTATTTTTTATATAAGAAAAGCTAGGTCTATAATAAACCTAACTTCTCTTAACTTTTATAATTTTATTTTCTAACCATCCTATAATATATTTTATAGGATTATTATCATTAGATGGTGCTATTAGCTTTGCTCTCTCTAATCCCCTTTTTGCCCCTCCCTCTATATAAAAACCATACTCTGCTACCTCTAACATTTCTATGTCATTCATGTTGTCTCCAACAGCTATGACCTTAGTTTTATCAAAATTATACCTCTCTATTAACTCTTCAAGTGCTATTCCTTTAGAGATGCCATTTGCCACTATATCAAAATAGTTTGCTCCACTTCTGAAAGCATTCCCATTATCATAATGCTCTTTATACTCTATTTCTAACTTATCTAAGTCCTTTTCATCACCTATTAATAATACCTTTACCCACGGCTTGTCCCAAACTTCATTAGGTAGATCATAAACAATATTGTAATTATATTTATTATATCTCTTAGTTAACTCACATCTTTGATAAATATAAACAATCTCATCTGCAAAAACTTCTATTCCTATATTAGGATAATCCCTCTTAACTTTCTTTATTACTTCCTTCCTATGCTCTTCAATTGAATGTTCTGCTATTATCTTATCTTCCATGAAATCATAAATCTTTGCACCATTATGTAAAATTGTAGGCAATTTAATCCTAATCTCATCAACAAAATTTCCTACTGATTGAACCATCCTTCCGGTGGCTACAGTAAATTTGCCCCCATTATCAACAAAGTATTTTATAGCCTCTAAGTTTCCTTTTGAAATCTTCTTCTCACTATTTAATAAAGTACCATCCATATCAGATACCATAAGATATCCATCAAATATTTTATCCATTCTTATTCCCCCTATCCTTTGTTGCTCATTAATACTATCTTTCTACTTATTGCCCTTGGTATAAATTTATTTCCTATAACTAAAATTTTATTTTTAAATCCTGGAACTATTATAGCCTTACCTTCTATAAACCCAGTATATCCTTCTTCTGCTACCTTTGATGCCTCCATTAAATATTTTTTAGCACCTTCTGATTTTTTTATCCCTGCCTTCTCCTGGAATCTAGTCTTTACAGGGCCAGGACATAAACAACTTACTCTTACCCCAAAATCTTTGACCTCATCATGCAATGCTTCTGTTAATGATAATACATAAGCCTTTGTTGAATAATACATAGCCATTTTAGGACCTCCAACAAAAGCAGCTGTTGATGCTACATTTAATATTCCACCAGTCTTTCTCTCTATCATTCCCTTTAGAAAATATTTAGTTAACTTAGTTAGAGTTACAATATTTAAATCTATTATTCTCTCCTCAAAACCATCTTCAGACTCATTAAATAATCCAAAGGATCCTACTCCTGCATTATTAATTAAGTTATCCACAATTAAATTATTTTCTTCCACAAAGTTAAATACTTTTTCACAAGAGTTATCCACCGACAAATCTATTGCAACTGTTAATACTTTGATTTTGTAACCCTCTTCTAAAAATCTTTTAACCTTTTCTAGTTTATCTCCATTCCTAGCAACTATAAGTAAATCATTTTTATTCTTAGCAAAAATCTTTGCTAACTCTAAACCAATTCCTTCGCTTCCACCTGTTATTAATGTGAATTTATTTGAATTATACATAAAATCATTCCCTTTATAATTAATAACTATAATTATATCATAGGGTTCTCTATCTAAAATTTTTATCAATATAAAATAAATGAGCTATCAGATAAATCTTATAGCTCATTTATTCTTATCCAAATAATCTCCAAACTTGTGTTGTTATAAAGCATAATGCTATTCCAGCTACAGTTGGAATCAAAAATGATAATATAGTCCATTTCCAACTCTTCGTTTCTTTCTTAATGGTCCATAGCGTAGTTCCACAAGGATAATGCATTAAACATATAATCATCATATTAATAGCTGTTAATAAAGTCCATCCATTAGCAACTAATAATTCTTTTAATTCTAGCATACTATCCATCTCTAGAAGTGTACTAGCTCTTACATAACTCATTATAATAATAGGCATAACTATCTCGTTTGCTGGAAGCCCTAATATAAATGCCATTAAAATATATCCATCTAACCCAATTTCATTTGCAAAGGGATTTAAAAAATCAGCACAATAAGTTAGTAAACTTATCTCACCAACTGGCACATTTGCAAATATCCATATAACTACTCCTGCTGGTGCTGCAACTGCAATTGCTCTCCCCAATACATATAATGTTCTATCTAAAATAGATCTAATTAATACCTTTCCTATCTGAGGTTTTCTATAGGGTGGTAATTCAAGTATAAAATTCGAAGGTATTCCTTTTAGTACAGTCTTAGATAAAATTCTAGATACTATTAAGGTCATGAATACACCAAGTATAATTATTACTGTAACTGCTAAAGCTGCTTTAAAGCTTCCTCCAATCCCACCAACTAGGCTACCACCTATAAATATAGTTGCTATAGTTATTAATGTTGGAAATCTTCCATTACAGGGCATAAATACATTAGTTAATATAGCTATCAACCTTTCTCTTGGAGAATTTATTATTCTACAACCTATTACTCCCGCTGCATTACAGCCAAGACCCATACACATTGTTAATGCTTGCTTTCCACAAGAACAGCACCTTTTAAAACATTTATCAAGGTTAAATGCTATCCTTGGTAAATATCCCAAATCCTCTAACAAAGTAAACATAGGAAAAAATATTGCCATAGGTGGAAGCATAACAGATATTACCCAGGCTAAAGTCACATATATTCCATCTATTAATATCCCTCCAACCCATGTAGGCAATGAAGTAGACGTAAATAATCCCCTAATCCAATCCTCTAATATTCCAAAGCCACTTGCTAGTAATTGAGATGGATAATTAGCTAAGGTTATAGTTATCCAAAGTATAACTAATAAAAGGATTATCATTATAGGAATTCCTGTTCCCTTTGAAACTAATAGCTTATCTACTTTTCTATGAAAGGAATCATACTTTCCCTCAACCTTTACAACCTTTTCTGATACTTCCTCTGCTTTTTTTACTAGAGTCTTAACTATTGCATCCTCAATATTTTTCTCTATATTTCTATTATCTATATCTTTCTTTATTTCATTAATCTTACTAATTATTTCATCATTTATTTCAAATTTATCTATTATTGATTTTATTATTCCTTCATTGCCTTCTAATAACCTAAGGGAAGCCCATCTAAGTTTTTTTTCATCAATAAGTATATTGGCATTATTTTGTATAAGCTCTTTAATTCTGATTATGCCTTCTTCTATGTTATCATCATATCTAATTTCTTTAGTTCTACTTACCCTATTCTCAACTTCTTTAATAACACTTTTCTTTAAATCCTCTATCCCTTCATTTTGTCGTGCTGCAGCCATTACTACAGAAGCCCCTATTTCATTGCTCAACCTTTTTTCATCTATAACTATTCCTTTTTTCTTAGCTTCATCAATTAAATTCACACAAAGTACTACCTTCTCTGTCATTTCAGAAATTTGAAAAAACAGATTCAAATTTCTCTCCAAAGAAGTAGCATCTGCTACTACTACAACCAAGTCAGGATTACCAAAACATACATAATCCCTGGCAATTTCCTCTTCCTCTGAATTTGATAGTAATGAATAAGTTCCTGGTAAGTCTACTATATTAACTCTCTTTCCTTCAAATTCATAAGTTCCTTCTGCATTTGCAACAGTTTTACCTGGCCAATTTCCTGTGTGCTGATTTAATCCAGTAAAAGCATTAAAGACTGTACTCTTGCCTACATTGGGATTACCTGCCAAGCCAATCTCATAATTAGTATTCTTACTTTCCTTCACTTTATCCCTAGATAATACCTTCATACCAGTTGAACTTTTAGTTAAGCCCATCTCTTCCTCCTAATTAAAGCTTGCTACTTGAATCTTTTCACCATCTTCTCCCCTAATAGCTATAACAGCACCTCTAATTAAATATGCTGTAGGATCTCCAAAAGGACTCTTATACAAAACCTCTATATTGGTTCCTTCTATTATTCCTAGGTCTAAAAATCTCCTTCTTAGCTCTCCCTGTGCATTTATATTAACAACCTTAACAGTTGATAATAAGTTAGCCTCTCTTAAATTCATATTATTTTCTCCCCTTCTTTGTTTATTTAATTAATCTCTTATGTGTACAATTTAATTACTCTCTTATGTATATTCTTTTTTCACTTCTTATACTTATTAATAAACTATGACTAATTTCTACATTTTGTGTGTATTTGATATAAAAAAAGTACTAATCTAATTAAAGATTAGTACTCACACCTTTCACTTATATAACTAGCTTTATTCTAATTTCATTTTAACGTGGGGTATATCTACTTCTTCGTAAACATCTGATATTACTTTGAACCCTACACCTTCATAAAGTCCCCTTGCATAAAGTTGAGCCGAAATAACTATTGTTTTTTCTTTAAGCTCCTTTTGAAGAAACTCTACTCCTCTTTTCATAAGTTCAGTAGCTAATCCCTTTCTTCTATACTCATCTAAAACTAATACTCTACCAATAGATGCCTTATCATAAGTAATACCACTTGGAATTACTCTTGCATATGCTATCACCTTATTTTTATCTTCTAAGAATAAATGAAATACCTTTTTATCTATATCATCAAAATCATTCTCTTGAAAAATCTTTTGGCCACATGCAAATACCTCATATCTGGCTTTACATATTCCATATAATTCATCTAAGGTTAAATCATAAAACCCTTTTACCTTCCACTCCATAAAACTGCCTCCAATATCTAATCTACGTACTTATTGATAAAATTATATATACTTGTCCAATATAATTCTGGGTTTACTTTGTTTGAATTAGCATGTTCTGCTCCTTCTATTACAACCTTTTCCTTCTCACAATTAGCAGCATTATATACTTCACCTAACATAGAATAAGGAACAAAATCGTCTTTATCACCATGAATAAATAACATTGGAGTTTTAGACTTAGCAACTTGCTCAATTGCTGATGCTTCACCTAACCAATAACCTGCTCTTATTTTACTTACTATACTTGCTGCATTTATAACTGGGAACTTTGGAAGACCAAATAACTCCTTAAGTTGATATGCAAATTCATCCTTAGCAGATGTATATCCACAATCTTCTATAATAGCTTTAACATTGTTCGGTAAATTCTCACCTGATGTCATCATAACAGTTCCACCACCCATTGAAACACCATGTAGGACTATTTGAGCATTACTATTCTTCTCAATTATCTTATTAATCCATCCTATAATATCTTTACGATCATCCCATCCCATTCCAATATAATCACCTTCGCTTGTACCATGACTTCTTAAATCAGGTATTAAGACATTGTATCCCATATCATAAAAATTCTTTCCGTAGGCACTCATATCCTTACCTTGTCCCATATAACCATGAACAGAAATAACCCATTTATCTGAAGGCTCTTTATTCTCTACCTCATATCCATGAAGCTTTAATCCATCTTCTGAGTTTAAATAAACATCCTTATAACCAGACTCACCTAAAAGCCACTCTTTGTTCTTCTTCCATTGAATTTCCGCACTTTCTTCTACTCCACTAACTTCTACCACCTCTTCATTAGGTGTTCCAAAAACTTTATCTTTAGAAGTGTTAGGATTTAAGGCTAAATTATAGAAGTAATTTCCCGCAAAGGCTAGCCCGGCAAAAAGTAATATTACAACGGCTACAGATATAATAATTATTATTTTTTTTAATTTAATCATAATCATCTCCCTCTAAATTTCTTATTTTCTTATGTATCTATTAAAAAAAAGTGGCAAAGCCACTTTTAACTTATCCTTTGTTTTTAATCTACTAATTATCTTATTTGTCCATTTCCATAAATAATATATTTATTAGTAGTCAATTCAGTAAGCCCCATTGGACCTCTTGCATGAAGCTTTTGAGTGCTTATCCCGATTTCAGCTCCAAATCCAAATTCACATCCATCAGTAAATCTTGTTGATGCATTAACATAAACTGCTGCTGCATCTATTCTTTGAAGGAATCTTTGAGAATTATCATAACTCTTTGTAACTATTGATTCAGAGTGACCACTACCATATTTATTTATATGGTTAATTGCTTCATCAACATCTTTAACTATCTTAACTCCAATTATAAAATCAAGATATTCCCTGCCCCAATCTTCCTCAGTTGCTTCTTCTGCATCCTTAATTATTTCTCTTACCTTTGGATCACCTATGATTTTAACTCCATTTTCTCTTAAAGCTGAAATTACTATTGGTAGGAACTCTGCCGCTACCTTTTCATTAACTAATAATTTTTCCTCTGAATTACATACAGATGGTCTAGTAGTCTTAGCATTTACAACAATATCCTTTGCCATTTCTAAATCAGCTTCGCTATCAACATAAACATGACAATTACCAGTCCCTGTTTCAATAACAGGGACAGTAGCATTATTGACTACTGCTTGAATAAGCCCAGCCCCACCTCTTGGAATAAGAACATCTATAAATTCCTTTAATTTCATCATTTCAGTAGCAACTTCTCTACTTGTATCTTCAACTAATTGAATAGCGTATTCTGGAAGGCCAGCCTCTTTAATTCCTTTAACTAAAGCTTTAACTATAGCCCTATTAGAATTAATAGCTTCACTACCACCTCTTAAAATCACTGTGTTTCCAGCCTTCAAACAAAGCCCTGCTGCATCACAAGTTACATTTGGTCTAGCCTCATATATAATTCCTATAACTCCCAAAGGTACCCTTTGCTTACCTATTTGAAGACCGTTAGGCCTCTTCCACATAGAGGTTACTTCTCCAACTGGATCAGCTAGTGCAACCACTTGCTTTAATCCATCGGCCATATCTTCAATTCTCTTTACATCTAAAGCAAGTCTATCTAACATAGCCTTTGGTGTGCCTTTTTCTATAGCCTTGTCCAAATCTTTTTTATTTTCACCTATTATATCATCCTTATACTCTATTAATTTTTCAGCCATCTTTAATAAAGCACTATTTTTTTCTGTTGTGGATGCATTCATAAGTTCATATGACGCTTCTTTTGCTCTTTTACCCTTTAAATTTAACTCACTCATTTTAATACCCCCAATTTATTTTTTTCCTATAAATAATGTACCTATTTCTTGCCCCTCTAAAATATCTAATAATACAGATGGTTCACTGCCATTAGCTAAAACCATATCCACACCCGATTCAGCTGCAGTTTTAGCTGCTGCAAGCTTTGTAATCATTCCTCCAGTACCTAGATTAGAACCTGCACCACCTGCACATTCTTCTAATTCTGGAGTTACAGCTTCAACAATTTTCAATAATCTAGCATTTTCATTGCTTCTTGGATCTGAATCGTAAAAACCATCTATATCAGATAAAATTATCAATAAATCTGCATTACATAACCCTGCTACTATAGCAGATAAGTTATCATTATCTCCAAATCTTACTATATTTTCAATTTCATCTATTGATACAGTATCATTTTCATTTACTATCGGAACTATGCGTTTTTCTAGTAAAGTCTCAAAGGTATTACATACATTTTCTCTTATATGCTCGTCCTCTACTACATCTCTAGTAAGTAATACTTGTCCCACAACATGGCTATATCCGCTAAAAAACTTACTATATATATGCATTAATTCACACTGTCCTACTGCTGCTACCGCTTGTTTCTCACGTATACTTTGGGGCTTCTCTTTTAACTTTAACTTACTGACTCCTACACCTATTGCACCTGAACTTACAAGTACTACTTCTTTACCTGAATTAAGTATGTCAGATAACACTCTTGTTAACTTTTCTATTCTTGTTAGATTGATATTTCCGTTGTCATAAGTTAACGTTGATGTACCTACCTTAACTACTATCCTATTTACATCCTTTAATCTGTGACGAAAGCCCATTTCTACATCCCCTTAAGTTATATTTATTTATAATATTTATATTACTATACCTAATTTATCTTATCAACTATTTAAGCCATAGCAAGGTAAAAGGCTACTTTCTGATATAGGTATCTGAAGTTAGCCCTTCGAGTTAAATATTTATAAATGATAACTTCATTTTTAGCATATTTAAATCTTCCCCTTTTTTAAATTTCCATACCCTACCTTAACCAAGGAATAAATAGGTACTACACAAAAAGCTGCTATAGGTCCACCAATTGCAGCTGCACCTACAACTAAAAATATATCTGTTATTGGATGTATCTTCATTGCCTTTCCCATTATAAAAGGTACAACTACTCTCCCCTTTAATGTCTGAGCTATTACAAATAATATTGATAGTTTTACTATCATATCAAAACCTAATGCAATAGCTATTACATATGGAATTATCATAGATATAAAAAATCCTACAAAAGGAATGAATGCTAGTATAAATGTTACAAAGGCTAATAATAATCCACTAGGCATTCCTATAACTGTATATCCTATAAAAACCATAGTCGCCAATGAAAAGGCTACAACTGCCTGCCCTATAATATATGTTGATAATACATTATCTCCTTCTCCAAGAGTTTCATCGACAACATCCCTATATTTTCCCGGGCAATACTTTAATATATATGGTTTAACCTCATTTCCATCTTTTAACAAAAAGAAAGTTATTAATATTACTAATAATATATTTGAAAATAACATCATCCCCTTATCAAATATCTCTTTTGCATTTGATATTAGTATATTTATATACCCCATTAATTGGGTAGATAAGTTCCCTGTAACAGACTTTAACCCCTCATTTTCAATATATTCTTGAGCTATTCCAATTATATTTTCACCCTGTATTGTTTCTGATATTATTGTCTTTAATTGTATAACCTGTTGTATAAAATACCCTCCAAGGTACCGTACTATAGCTGCAAGTATGAAAGCTGATATTATTAATGTAAGACTTGCTGCCTTTCCTCTTTTTAACCCTTTTCTTATAAATACTTCATTTAAAGGCTTTAATATATAAAATAAAAACACACCAAAAATAATAGGTGTAAACATCACCCAAATAATCACATTAATAAAGTCATGTACTATTTGAAATCTCCCTATCATAATTAATAGAATTAAAGCTAAGTTAGCTATAATTAAATTAGAAATAACTTTTCTTTTATTCATAATAAACTCTCCTTTTCCTTAGGTTAGTTTATCCAACTTATAAACATTAATTCTATTAACCTTTGAATTGTAAAATTTATTATAAAAAATGGATAGAAGATTTATCTTCTATCCATTTTAAATAGTTTATTTACTTCGGAAACAATTAAAATATAGTATTGTGGGGGTACTACATATCTTATATTTCCTTATTTTTTAATCCTATACTAAAATGTATATCTAACTAATAATATCAATTCCGGCAAGTTTCTCATTATTTTTTGATATCATACTTAGTATAAAATTTAAGCCCTTTTCTATAAAATATCTTAATCTATTTAAATAATAATTTAAACCCAAAAAATATTACTTTGTACCTGTACAGATTAAAATTCTTATTCATTTATCTCAATTCCATTCTTGTACCATTAGATACATCCTCTACTCTTCAACTAAACTACCAAAGCCCTTTCCAAGAACTTCTGTAGTAGCACTTACTGTTATAAACGCCTCTGGATCATTTATTATCATAAACTGCTTTAATTGAATGAATTGTCTTCTACTTAATATTGTTAATATAACACTATTTTCTTTACCAGTATAGCCACCCTTACCCTTAAATATAGTACATCCCCTATCTACGTCTTTCATTATGTAATTCACTACAAGTTCTTCTTTCTCCGTAAATATAGTAACTTGCTTACATGAATTAAATCCATCTATAAACTTATCTATTAATGTTCCAGTTAAGTATACGCTTAGTAAACCAACTAGCCCTAATTCCATTCCAAATGTATACATTGCCATTAAGATAACTATTGAGTCTGCTATTAAAAGCCCCTTGCCAAAATCAATATGACAATACTTATTTAACATCTTAGCAATTATGCTCGTCCCACCTGTTGAAGCATCTTGTGTTAACATAATTGCAGTTCCTAGAGCTAATATTGCGCTCCCAAATACTGTAGCTAAAATCAAGTTATCTGTAACTGCTACTGGTGTCCAATTCTTTTCTATAAAAGCTAAAACACCTGATAAACCAAATGATGCATATATACTCTTAATACCAAAGCTTCCACCAATGAATATGAAGGCTATTATAAATAATATAGCATTACATATAAACATTATTATTCCCGATTCAATTCCTAACATATCGTGGATTACAAGTGCTAATCCTGATACTCCTCCAGAAGCTATATTGTTAGGAAAGAAAAAAAGTTCAAAGGATATTACTACTAGTAATACTCCAAATGTAATTATTCCATATTCTTTTAACTTCTTCATGTTACCCCCCTTTTATTTAATTATCTACAATATATATTACCACATCAAAAATATTTTTAGGATAACTTTCTTATAAGTTTAATCTTCATTTATAAAAATTAAATTATTCTATTTTTGTAATAAAACAAAACCCCAGCAAGTAGAATATTATTTCTACTTACTGGGATTCATATTTTATCAGCTATATATTAATCTTCTAAAACCCTATATATTGCCTTCGCAACTCCTGCGTTATCATTTGTATCTGTTATATTTGTAGCAATTTCCTTAATTTCTGGTACAGCATTCTCCATGGCATAAGAGTTTTTAAACTCTTTAAACATAGAATAATCATTAAAGCTATCCCCTAACACAATAACATCATCTCTGCTTATTCCATATTTATCTACTACTCGCCCTAAAATAATTCCCTTTTGAGCTGATATATCCGTAACTTCTATATTATCCCTAAATGATGATGAAACTGCTAACCCATCTATTGTTTCAAGCTTTACCTTCATTTTAGCAATAGCATCTATATCATTGTAAAATGCAATTATTTTTCTAATTTCAATAGAACTCTTTAAAAATTCGTCCATATCTTTTATGTATTTTAAACCTGAAAAATGCCTATGAGTTTTTACTGCTTCTAATGCTTCTTCAAATGTCATCCCTTTTTCAAAAGATTGCATTCTGTAAGCAAATCCCTTCATTGCATCATCTTCATTTTGTGTGCTATATATTCCATCATTTGTGAATATCTCTGCTGACATTCCACCATCTTGTATCATATCCACAATTGCAGTAGCCTTCGTTTTATCTATATTAATTTTTTCTATTATTTTACCCTCTTTATCACGATACTCTGCACCATTCATTAGCACACATTCGCATTCTATGCCGCTTTCTTTAAGTAGAAATTCAACTCCATCATAATCTCTACCTGTTGCTATTACAAAATGTACTCCTTTCTCCTGAGCCTTTTTTATAGCTTCTATATTTTCCTTAGATATTCTATGTTCACTATTAAGTAATGTACCATCCATATCTGATGCTATAACTTTTATCATTCTATCACCTCATCATATATTATTTTAATTTATTACTTTTATATGGTACACCGCTTTTTTTCAACTTTGTACCTATACACTTTATATCATTATAACCTATAACTTGAATATTAGCATATCTATAACTAATACGAACATCATATTCATTCCATTATTTTACCATATAATCTCTTTATATTTTAATTTATCTAAGTCTTAATATTATATTATTTAATATTTATGAATAAATATTAAATTTTTTTGTAAAATAACACTATCATTTTCATTTTTAATATATTAAAATAGTTACTGTTGTATATTTATAATAAAAAGGGGATAGAAAATGAATAAAAATTCAAAATTTCAAATTTCTTCATTATTGAAATTTATTATACCTTCATTGTTAGGTATATTATTATTTATGATACCAATGAAAATTCAAGGAGATTTTACAATTCCAGTAGCTTTTCTATCTAATTACATAGTAGAAACATTTGGTGATTTCTTACCACTTGCCGCTATGATATTAGTTTCTTTATCAGCTATAGGAAGTATATTAATTAAAATAATTAAGCCAAAAAATAGAACTTTAAACTCATTATTTAATGTTACTCCTATTTGGCTTTTAGCTAGAATAATTGGAATGATACTTACAATAATGGTTTACTTCAAAATAGGACCTGAGTTTATATGGTCTGATTCTACTGGCGGCATGGTTTTATATAGCCTATTACCTTTATTAGTTTCAGTTTTCCTATTTGCAGGATTGTTTTTGCCACTATTACTTAATCACGGATTACTAGAATTTGTAGGTGCTTTACTAACTAAAGTTATGAGACCAATATTTGGATTACCTGGTAGATCCTCAATTGACTGTATTACTTCTTGGCTAGGGGATGGAACAATTGGTATATTACTAACTAGTAAGCAATACGAAGAAGGTTTTTATACAAAGAGGGAAGCCGCAATTATAGGTACTTCATTCTCTGCTGTATCAATTACATTCAGTTTAATGGTTATAACCCAAGTAGGTCTTGCTCATATGTTTGTACCTTTCTATTTGACTGTTAGTTTTGCTGGTGTAGTTGCAGCAATTATACTTTCAAGGGTTCCACCACTATCAAGTAAACCAAATACTTATGTTGATGGAAGTCCAGTAAAGGAAAATATAGATTTAATCCCTGATGGATATACTTCATTTACTTGGGGACTATCAAATGCATTAAAGAAAGCTGATAGTAGTTCTAGTATTAAAGGCTTTTTATTAGATGGATTAAATAATGTTATAGACATGTGGTTAGGAGTTTTACCTGTTGTTATGGCTATGGGTGGAATTGCTCTTATGATAGCAGAGTACACAAGTTTCTTCCAAATACTTGGTACACCATTTATTCCATTATTAGAACTTTTAAGGGTTCCTGAGGCAGCTCAAGCATCTCAATCATTAGTTGTAGGATTTGCGGATATGTTTATTCCATCAGTATTAGCTACATCTATTGAAAGTGAAATGACAAGATTCGTAATAGCTTGTACATCAGTAACTCAATTAATATATATGTCAGAAGTAGGTGGACTACTTCTAGGTTCAAAGATTCCTGTAAATTTAAAGGATCTTATAATTATTTTCATTCAAAGAACTTTAGTGACTTTACCAATAATAGTATTAATCGCTAACTTTATATTCTAAGTAAAAAAGTAGCAATCTATTTAATTAGATTGCTACTTTTTTATTTATTTAATATCTATTCAACCTTTCCATCTAATGCATAAAGATTTCCATCTGAGCTTCCAACATAAATAACATCCTCATCCACCATAGGAGAAGAATAAATTGTTGATTCAAACATCTTTAATAAAACTTTTTTCTTTGTACTTAAATCATATCCAGATACAGCACCTGTTTTATTCTTGTAAACATCTCCCGAAGTGAAATACAATATATCCTCCTTTATCGTAGGTTTTGAAAATATATTCGCTTCTCCAAGTAGATTGCCAACTACCTTACCATCATTGTAATTAAAAGCTATTATTTTATGATTATCAGACCCTGGAACATACACTATATCATCTTTAGCTATCATATCTCCTGTTAACCAGGACCCTATCGGCTCTGCATAAGACCATTTTTCACCACCATCATTTAAGCTATATGCTGCCACTATATTATCTCTACCAGAAAAATAAACATAGTCTTTATAGATAAATGCAGCCTGAACAATCTTCGTACCAATACTTTTCTTCCATATAGTTTTTTGTGTATCTAAGTCAATCCCAAAAATATTTCCACTAACATCTCCAATACATAAAATATTATCTTGAATTGCTGGAGTTGTTATGACATCATCACATCCCTCTGCTTTATATTGCCATTGTAGCTTTCCATCAACCTTATTAATACCATATATATCTCCACTTCTATTTTGAAATATAACTAAACTTTTATAAAGAGTAGGAGATGGTGAGTGATAATCGTATCCCCCAGAAAGATCCTTACCAACCTTATCACTTTTATATTTCCATACTTCTTTTCCAGTCTTTGCATCTAATGCATAACAAGTTGAATTACTAGAAAATATCACAGTATTTTCTTCAATAATAGGTGTATTGCTAATCCTTCCGTCACTTTCAAAACTCCAAACTTTTTCATGTGTATTTAAGTCAATAGAGTATAGTTTCTTATCGTTACTACCAAAAATAATATTATTCTCAAACTTTACTGGTGATGATACAATAGGTCCCTCCGCCTTAAAGCTCCATAATACATCAGCTGTCTTTACTTTATCTGTTGTTGTTTGATCTGTTTTTACTTTTTTAGAACATCCTTGTAATAAGGAAAATGCTATAACAGGTACAATTAAAAAACTTACTTTAAAAAATATTTTTTTCACACTACACGCCCCTATATATTCTATACAATTAATTATAATCATGCTTTTTATCTTTGTTCTTCATTGTTACAATTCTGTTATATTATTATTTGATATTACCAATGGCTAAAACATAATTAGTTCTAAATCTATTGAATCCTTCCATAATGTACATAAATACTTACATCTTAGGTCCAAATATAATTTATTCTGTTTTAACATCTATTGCATAAAGTTTTCCGTTTGAACTACCAACATAAAGAACATTATCAATAACTATAGGTGACGAATACATTGGCGACTCAATCATAATTTTAACTACTTTTTTATTAGTACTTAAGTCATATCCTGAAATACCCCCTGATTTGCTATAATAAACATCTCCAGCAGAAAAATACATTATATTATTATCTATATAAGGTTTTGAAAAAATATTTCCTTCCCCCAATAAGCTCTTAACTTTCTCACCAGTATCATATTTAAAACCTATAACATTACGATTATCAGACCCTGGAACATATACTATATCATCCTTAGCTACCATATCACCAGTTAGCCAAGATCTTGATGGATCTGTATATAACCATGCCTTACTTCCATCCTTTATATTAAATACGTCTAAAGTAGTTCCTCTTCCAGCAAAATAAGCATAATCCTTATATACAAAAGCAGCATGAATAATATTCGAACCAGTATTATTACTCCATATAGTCTTTTGTGTATTTAAATCCACTGCAATAGCATTTCCTTTAACATCTCCAATACACATTATATCCCCTTGAATTGATGGAGTTGTCAGAATATCTGAACTTCCTTCAGCTTTGTATTCCCACTCTAACTTTCCAGTAGACTTATTAAGTCCATAAATATCTCCGCTTCTATTTGGAAATATAACTAAATCTTTATAGAGAACTGGAGATGGTAAATGATAATCATATCCATTCAAAGTTTCTTTACCAACTTTGCTACTTGTATATCTCCATATTTCTTTTCCGGTTTTTGCATCTAATTCATAACATGTTGAATTAGTAGAAAATATCACATTATCGCCATCAATAATTGGTGTATTGTTAATTCCTACTCCAGCGTCGAAACTCCAGTTTTTTTCATGTGTCTGTAAATCAACAGAATATAAATTCTTGTCACCGCTACCAAATATAATATCATCATCATATTTTACAGGAGATGATGCAATGGCTGCGCCAGTCTTAAATTCCCATAATATATCTGCTACCTTCCCCTCACTTGAATTTGCTTCACTTTGGGTGGCATCATTTGTTGGCTCCTTCTTCTCTGAACAACCTTGCAAAAATGAAATAGCTATAATGGGTAAAATCAGGAAAATTACTTTTGAAAATCTTTTTCTCATTTTAAGCACTCCTTTATATATTATACTCAACTAATTATAAACGATTTCACCTACCCCTTTCATGATTATTACAATTCTGTTATATTCTGTCTCATTATCATTTGTAAATAAAAAATAGTAGTGCCTAATATAATTAGATACTACTATCTCCTACTACGAAATCATTTTATTTTATAAGTTCCACAATTTCCTCTATTTTCTTCGCACCAAAATAAATTTTTTCATCATTTACAATTACGGCTGGCACACTCATAACTTTAAATTTATCTTTTATTTCTTTAAAGTTAGAAATATCAATCATTTCAACTTCTACATTCTTATTCTCTATAGCTATTCTTTGTGACCCTACTACAACATCTGGACATAGGTGACATGATAATGATACACAAACCTTAATATTTGTATTTTTATCTATTTTTTTAATATCTTCTAATATTTCATTAGAAATTTGCTGTCCTGGACCGCCAAGATTATATATGGCAAGAATAAATGAGTTTAACTCATGGCCCCCTGGTACACCATGGAACTTAACGCCACTATATTCTTTGTTTTCATCCAGAAGAGAAACTATTGGGTATTTATCTGCATTTATTTTATTTTCCATTTCTAAATTACTACCCTTAACATAAATTTCTGCAGTTATCTTTTCTCCTAAATCCGAAATATCTAATACCAAATCTCGTAGTTCTATAGACTTTGCATTACTTTCATCTACTATAGATACAAGAGTGACTTCCCTTTCTAACTTACCTAATACACCCTTAAGCTGAGCTCTCAAAGCATCATTTAACAGCTTACTTTTTCTTGAAACTTCTCCTAAACTATTATCTTTATTACTAACTATATCTTCTTTTTTATCTTGCTTTTTAACAATATACTCTTCTTCTTTTATACCAAGTCTATCTTTTAATTCAATAATATATTTTTCAGCTACAGTTGCTGCTATAGCTCCATCTGAAACAGCAGTAACTATTTGTCTTAATTCTTTTGGTCTTAAGTCCCCTGCAACATAAACCCCAGGCAAATTAGTCTCCATATTTTCATTAGTAATAATATATCCTGATCTATCCAGTTCTAGTATTCCTCTAAATAAATCACTTTGAGGTGCATATCCTACGAATACAAAAACTCCAAAAGCACCATCTTCTTTTTTAGCATGATATTCAAAAGTTTTGCCAGTTTCATTATTAATGAATATGGCATGATTTATCATATCTCCTCCGTTAACTTCAACTACTTCTGTATTAAACTTAACTTCTATCTTTGGATGATTTAATACCTTATCCGCAATTGACTTTGCACAAGTAAACTCCGGCTCTCTTGCTATGACAGTTACCTTCGTTGCATACTTAGTAAGGAATATTGCCTCCTCTGCTGCTGCGAAACCTGCACCAATTACAAATACTTCTAGCCCTTCGAAGAACTGTCCATCACAAGTTGAGCAATAAGCTACACCTCTTCCTGTAAATTCTCCTTCACCCTTAAAACCTAAAGTTCTTGGTGAAGCTCCAGTTGCTATTACTACAGCCCTACCTTTTATTTCTCCTTTATTTGTTTTAAGAATTTTAGTTTCCCCCTTTAAATCTGCATCTGTAACATCTGCAACCATAAAGTTTACCCCAAAGTCTTCAGCTTGATCTCTCATTTCCTTCATAAGCTTTGGACCATTACTATCCCTTGCCCCTGGATAATTTGAAATTTCAAAGGTCTTATTTACCTGACCTCCTAATTCTCCTTTTTCTATAATTAGCGTATTTAATTTTGATCTACCTGCATATATTCCTGTTGAAAGGCCTGCTGGTCCACCGCCTATTATTAATAAATCATATATCTTCTCCATTATTACTCCTCCTGCGCTTTAAAATTTTTATATTTAAATCAAAACATTCTTAAATTATCAGCTTAAGATAGCTTAAGAATGTTTTGATTTAATAAAAGAGTGGATACTCCACTCTTTTATTTTTTATTAAAGTTTACCTATTAAATCTAAGCTTGGTGTTAGTGTTTCCTCACCAGGTTGCCACTTCGCTGGGCACACTTGATCTCCATGTTCTGCAACAAATTGTGCTGCTTGAACCTTTCTAAGTAACTCTTCTGCATTTCTTCCTATTCCATTATCATGAATTTCGTATGCTTTAATTTCTCCCTCTGGATTTATTACGAATGATCCTCTTAAAGCTAAACCTTCTTCTTCAATTAGAACTTCGAAGTCCCTAGCTAACTTTCCTGTTGGATCTGCTAACATTGGATATTGAATTTTTCCTATTGTTTCAGTAGCATCAGCCCATGCCTTATGAACAAAGTGAGTATCTTCTGATATTGAATAAACCTCGCATCCAATTTCTTTGAACTTATCATAATTATCAGCTAACTCCCCTAATTCTGTTGGACATACAAATGTAAAGTCTGCTGGATAGAATACGAATACTGACCAATGTCCTTTTACTGCTTCTAAATCTACCTCTACGAATTCTCCCTTGTGATATGCTTGAACTTTAAAGTCTGAAACCTTTTTATTTATTAATGACATATTAATCCCTCCTGATATTTATTTTCAAATGATATTTTTTATCACTCATCTTATAACTAATAATAATTATTAATTAGTAATTTGTCAACATATTTTTCTAATTTTATTTTTTATAGAAAAAAAAGAGCTGTCCCCCTTACGGTACAGCTCTAAATATCAATAACTATATTATATTTTAATTTCTATTGCTTTTTAATATTTTCCACATTGATAGACTTCCAATAAGCCCAATAATAAAGCAACTTACTATCCCCATCTCTAAAGATACTTCTGACGTAGCACCTATTACAGGATTAATAAAAACCGAGATAAGGCTACCTATCATAGAATAAATAGACAATATAGTTGCTCTATCCTCTTGATCAATAGATTTATTTTTTATATCACTTATCATAGGCATCATTAATGCACTGGCCCCTGAAATAATTGCTATAAATAATATACTTAATCCTGGAGAAGATATAAATGCTAAGGCTCCTGAAGTAATTGATATTATTAAACTAAGCAATAATATTGCCTTTTTTTGTCCAAACTTTTCACTTATCTTATATGACTTAGCTGAAATTAACTTTACTATAGCCAAAAAAGCTAATATTACCCCAAAATATTTTATATCTATTCCACTTTTTATATATTGCTCTTGATTTAAAAATACAGTTATACCCTGGACAATCTCCTCCATTAATGCAAACGTAATTATCAAGATAATGAATTTTTTATTTTTTAAAACCTCTTTAAAACTTTCCTTTATACTTCCCCTATTTTCCTTTTCGCTCTTTACATCTACTAAAAATAAGCTTACCAATAAAGCCGCTAAATAAGGTATTATTGTGAAAAAAGCTGCTAAATCCATAGAAATATTTATAATAAAGCCTGATGCTAGTGATGATAGTAAAAAGCCACTGTTACTATAAAAATTATATTTTCCAAAAACTTCCTCACTATTATCTTCTTTATCTATAGAGAGGTAAAGTAAAGCTGAATCGCAGCCTGACAATCCAGACAAAGCTATTGCTAGTAAAAATCTTTCTAGTAAAAATAGTTGGAAACCTGCTGCCCTCCAAAAAATTATCTTTGATATAAAAAATATAAAGTTTGATATAACTAAGGTATTTTTATAACCAAATCTATCTGCGAACCATCCCCAAGGGACTTCTAACATAATCATTAATACAAAAAATATAGATTCAATTATGAAAACCTCTGATATGGATATTCCTCTTGTCTCTCTATAAATAGTTGCAATAGACCCATAAAAAACAAAACCTTGTAGAAAGACTATAAGGTACATTAAATGTACATTTTTATTCTTTTCCAATTTAATCAACTCCTAAATTATATGACAAATAAACCTACTTAAAGGCCTATTAAAATTATAAAATTTATTAGTTGTTAAATTGGTCTAAACATGTACATCCCTCACTTTCAATTTCCTACCAATATCTTACTATATATTATAACTTTTTTAAATAAATCTAATTAATAATACGAGTTTTATTTAATCCTAATATCCCTCTATACATTCTATCCCAACTTAAGTTTTCTATATCTATTAAAAGTAGCCATTATCTCTTGTCTTCTTGGCATAGCCATATTACCTGTACCATTTCTAGTACCACATACTGATATAAGCCCCTTGCTATTTATCTCTTTCATTATCCTGTCTGTAACCTCTATTAAATTAGATTTACCATCTACAGCATTCTCTTCTGCCCATCTCATAATATCACCTATTGCAGTTACTTGTCCGCTATCTACAATTTGTTCTACTGATCTTAAATCTATATCTTCTCTATTGATACTTAATCCATCTATCCCTAAGGTTTTGATTTTAATTCCCTTAGGTCCCTTTTCAATACTTCCTTTCCTTACTTTCCTATTGAAGCCTATATTAATATCAATATTTCTATCTTCAATTCTTTTAAGTATAAACCCTTTACTTAACTTCTTAGCTTCTTCTGTTACATCTTTTGGCTCATATGAATCCATTTGAATAACTGTATTCGCAATATCAAAATAATCACCAGAACTACCTACAACTATAATTGTTGAGATTCCCCTCTGTTCATATAATCCCTTAACTATTTCAATAAATGGAGTTATTGGTTCTTTTTCTCTAGAAACTAAACTTTGCATTACATCATCTCGTATCATGAAATTTGTGGCTGATGTATCTTCATCAATTAAAAATATTTTAGTTCCAGATTCTATTCCTTCAACTATATTTGATGCTTGTGATGTGCTTCCACTTGCATTTTCGCTTGAAAAACTCTTTGTTTCTTTTCCATTTGGAAGATTGTTTATAAATAAAGATATATCATTTTTATGAATGACTCTACCATCCTCAGCCCTAACCTTTAATGCAGTTTCATCCGTTATAACAAATTCCCTTCCATCACCTTCTATATGGTTGTATACTCCAAGCTCTAATGCCTTAAGTAATGTAGATTTACCATGGTATCCTCCACCTACAATAAGAGAGACTCCCTTTGGAACTCCCATTCCTATAATTTCTCCACCATTTGGTCTATTAAATGTTACCTCTAAACTCTTAGGAGAATAAAATTTCTTTCCATCTCTAAGTGGCCTAGTTGAAACACCACTTTCTCTAGGTAATATAGATTCATTCGCTACAAAGGCAACTAGTCCTCTTTTATTAAGTTCCCCTCTAATAAACTCCTGATCTTCTACTAGCCTAACTCTATTTATTAGCTTATTTTTATTTATATTGTTATACATTACTGAATTCTCAATAATCTTAGGTAAGAATTCATATAATATTTTTTCTAACTCCTTTGCAAGAACACTTCTACCTCTAGCTGGGAATCCAACTTCAATTCTTACACTAACTGATTTATCATCTACTATTATTGATGTTCTATCTAAGATTTCTTGAGGGCATCTACTTATAGATATTAAACCACTCTTTCCAGAACCAAATACCTTTTCACTGAAAGTATTAATATTCTTGTAAAATAATCTAGTTAAAAAATCTTGAACTGCTATTCTCTTATAATCTTTATCAAATAACTCTCTAGGTATTTTAGCTACCTTTTGATCTATTATTATTCTAACTCTTGAAGGTGCTGCAAATGGGTCACCTTGTACATGATCTATTGATAATACATAGTTATTAAAATCATATTGTCCCTCAAGATTCTTATAGGATTTATACCCTCTTCCATCTATACTATATAAATCTTTTCTTAAATCATTTAAATTTTTCATTCTATTCATCACCCTCTGCAAATAATTCATCAATTAATTTTTCGCCCATTCTTCTATACATGTTACTCATGGATATCATGGATCCTATAAGTAAAAATTTTTCTTCGAATTCTTTATTATTAAGATTATTTATCTTATCAATCTTACTATCAACAGATTTCTTAAATACATCCACATCTTCTTCATTAATCTTTTGATATGTATTGTATAAAGACCTTAAATCGTATTCCTCTTCCTTCTCATATTTTTTTACTATATTATCTAGTAAAAGTTTAATATCACTTATTGATAAAGCGCCCTTTAAATCACAAATTAAACTAATCAGTATTAAATGCTCTTTTGAATATTTCTTATTTTTTATACTCATTAATAATTTTGCTTTTGCATAATTATTTACCATGGTTTTCGTCAATACCTTATCTTCATCTTTACGCTTTCGTCCCGATAACTTACTCTCAAATAGCTGCACTACTTGATCCATATATAAATCAATTTCTGGTATATCATCTAATATAATTTTTTCCTCTATATTTAATTTTTCCATTAATGTTAATATATCTTCTTTATTCATAGGTCAACTCCCAATCTAGTTTTAAAAACTATATATTGTATTGTATACATTTAATATTAATAGTATTCGTGAGATATTTCAAGAAAAAGGAATAAAATAATCTATAAAAGCCTAAAATAGTTTTTTATAAGGTTTGACTTGACTTGAACTATATAAGATAATTTCATTATAACAACATCTAGTTTTAAAAACTAGATGCTTAGTTCGGAGGTGTATTTATGGAAAAATATCTAAGAGAGCCTATAAATGGTTTAACTCATTTAACAGGTGCTATTTTATCACTAATTGGTTTTATTGCAATGCTAGTAAAAGTCTCTTTCATTGGAGGATCTTTAATTGATTATGCTTCAATTATTATGTTTGGTATTGGTATGATCCTATTATATAGTGCATCGGCAACATATCACTCAGTCATATCAAGTGAATCAGTAATTAAAACCTTAAAAAAGGTAGACCATTCTATGATCTTTATTCTTATTACTGGCTCTTATGCACCACTTTGCTTAGTTGCTTTGCATAACACTGCTGGATATATTTTATTCTCAGCTGTTGCCATAGCAAGTTTAATTGGAATTGTATTTAAGATTTGTTGGGTTACATGCCCTAAATGGGTAAGTAGCGTTATATATATTGGAGTAGGATGGTTTGCAATTTTTGCTATCTATCCACTATCTAAAGTACTTGCTACTCCTGGTTTAATTTTGCTTGTTCTAGGAGGAGTTATGTATACAATTGGTGGAGTAATATATGCTCTTAAATCCAAGAAAATCAGAATAGGAGCCTTTGGTGGCCATGAGATTTTTCACATATTCATAATGCTAGGAACACTATGCCATTTCTTCTGTGTTTTTAGTTATGTATTATAATTTGCCTACTCTTCATTAAATAAGGAATCTCATTAATTCCTTTTAATGAAATAAAAAAGAAAGCAAAAGTGCTACCTCCATTGCCTTTTGCTTTCTTATTTTTATGCTGTTATATTTTCAAACTTTGCATTTATTATCTTAGAAATTTCCTCTGGATCAGCCTCAATCTGCAATCCAATCTTGCCTCCACTAAATATAATCTTGTCTATATCCTTAGCTGTTTCATGAATAAATGTCTTATAAAGTTTTTTCATAGCTAATGGTGAACATCCACCTCTAATATACCCTGTAAATTTATTTATATCTTTAACATGTATCATTTCTACTTTCTTTTCTCCAGCTACTTTTGCAGCTTTTTTTAAATCAAGTTCTTCTGCTACTGGTATTACAAATACATAGAATTCCCTAGAATGTCCTTGTGCTACTAAAGTCTTAAAAACCTTATTAATATCCTGACCAAGTTTATTTGCTACAGCTACTCCATCAATCTGACCATCTTTACATTCATAAGTATGTACATCATATGCTATCTTAGCCTTATCTAAAGTTCTCATTGCATTAGTTTTCTGCATAAAATAACTCACCTCTTAAAATCATTCTTTCATATTTTATATAATACCATAATTTATCTTTTCTTAACCAATTCCACCATATATAACCCCAAGAATTATTACTGCTATAGTTATTACTACAAACGCATATTTAGCAAATAATATAAAGCTTTTACTGATAGGTTTACTTGCTCCAGTATTTATTTCTACAAGAGCTTTATCAGTTCCATGCATGTAGTAAAATGCTACAAATACTATTAAAGCAGCTAGTGGAGATACGATGATAGTAATGAAGTTTGTAAAATTATCAAATCTAGTCATACTTAAATTTAATGGAATTGATAATAAAAATCCAATTAGTGAAATTATTATTGCTGATTTCTTTCTACTAAATTTTGTTTGGGACATAAGTGCTTCAACAGGACCTTCAAGCATATTAATTGAAGATGATATTGCTGCAAATAATAGACTTAAGAAAAATACAACCTCTAATATATTTCCACCTGGCATTGACTCAAAAATAGTTGGCATTGTTATAAATAATAGTGGTGGCCCTGCCATTGGATCTAATCCAAAGGCAAAAACTGCCGGCATTATAACAAATGATGCAAGTAATGCTGCCAATGTATCTAATATAGCTGTACTTAGTGCAGACCTTGGTATATCAACATCCTTCTTAATGTAGCTACCGTAAACAACCATCCCACAACCATTTAATGAAACTGTAAAGAACGCTTGTCCCAACGCCATAACCCAAGTATTTGGCTTAAGTAAAAATTCCCACTTCGGTGTTAATAAATACTTAACCCCCTCCATTGCTCCAGGTAATGTTAGTGACCTTATTGCTAATAATATAAATATCACAAATAAAGCTGGCATTATTATACTATTAATCTTTTCTATACCTTTAGTTACTCCAACATATACAATAACTAGAGTTAAAGCTATTGCCGTAAAATTCCAGACTATTGAACTACTACTTCCTGCAAAACCATCAAAGAAGCTATTGATATTTATAGATGATATCTCACCTGTCACACTCATTTTGAAGTATTTTAATATCCATCCTACTACAATGTTATAGAACATAAATACTCCAGCTAGTCCTATAACAGGAATTAATGCAACTGCTAAGCCACCTTTTTTCTTCTTCTCCTTAAATATAGTTCTAATCCCAGTCATTGATCCACCTTTAAACTTTCTTCCAAAGGCAAATTCAGTTACTAAACCTATTGATCCTAATAATAATACAAAAATGAAATATGGGATTAAAAATGCAGCTCCTCCATTTTGACCTAATCTATATGGAAACATCCATATGTTACCCAATCCCACTGCTGCTCCGATGCATGACAGAATAAAACCTGTCCTGCTCTTAAAACTTTCTCTTTTCTCCATTCTACTGTCCTCCTATGTTTTATGAAAATAATAAAACCACATAGTATATATAACTATGTGGTAACTTATCTTTACTAACAATACTACACCCACATAGTGATATCTACGGGGTTCCTTTTTGAGAATACCAAAAAGCCTTAACCATCATAGATACAAACCAAAGTTTCTTATCGGCCTGCATCTATAAACTATAAATACAAGCTCTATCTATAATAGTTAAAGTAATATGCTTTATTAAATTGTGCTATTTTTAAGCTCATGCATATCATAATTACTACTCTCCAATAATCAATTTTATTAATTCTAACACTTAATTGCCAAAATTGTCAATAAAGCACCACAATAAAAAACTATCCCTGTCGATTATAACTATATTCTATGGTATAATATTTGAATGAATACTATATGAAATGAGGTAGAAATTATTGATAACTGTTTCAAACGTTAGCTTAAGATATGGCGGCCGTAAATTATTTGAAGATGTAAACTTAAAGTTTACTCCTGGTAACTGCTATGGTGTTATTGGTGCAAATGGTGCTGGTAAGAGTACATTCCTAAAAATTCTTTCAGGAGAAGTTGAACCAAATACCGGAGAAGTTATATTAGCTCCAAATACTAGAATGTCTGTTTTAAAGCAAGATCATTACCAATATGATAATTTCCAAGTTCTTGAAACTGTAATTATGGGTAATGAAAGACTATACCAAATAATGAAGGAAAAAGATGAATTATATGCTAAGCCAGATTTTTCTGATGAAGATGGTATAAGAGCATCTGAATTAGAAGGTGAATTTGCTGACCTTAATGGTTGGGAAGCTGAATCTGAAGCTTCTTCATTATTACAAGGTCTAGGCATAGGTACTGAATCTCACTTTAAGAATGTATCAGAACTTACTGGTTCTGAAAAAATTAAAGTTCTTTTAGCTCAAGCTTTATTTGGTAATCCTGGCGTACTAGTTCTAGACGAACCTACTAACCACTTAGACCTTAAAGCTGTTAATTGGTTAGAAGACTTCTTAGGAAACTTTGAAGGAACTGTTATAGTTGTATCCCATGATAGACACTTCTTAAATACAGTTTGTACTCAAATGGCAGATGTTGACTTTGGTAAGATCAAGATTTATGTAGGTAACTACGACTTCTGGTACGAATCAAGCCAATTAGCATTACAAATGTCTAAGGACCAAAACAAGAAGAAAGAAGAAAAGATTAAAGAGCTTCAAGACTTTATCGCAAGATTTAGTGCTAATGCTTCTAAGTCTAAGCAAGCTACTTCTCGTAAAAAGTTATTAGATAAAATTACACTAGATGATATCCAACCATCAAGTAGACGATATCCTTTCGTAGGATTTAAGCCTGAAAGAGAGGTTGGTAATGATATATTATCAGTTAAGAACCTTTCAAAGACAATTGACGGAGTTAAAGTTTTAGATAATGTAAGCTTCTTACTAAATAAGAATGATAAAGTTGCTTTAATAGGTAATGAAATCGCTGTTACTACATTATTTAAAATTCTTGCTGGGGAAATGGAACCAGATTCAGGAGAATTCAAGTGGGGAATAACTATTACAACTTCTTACTTCCCTAATGATAACTCAGAATTCTTTAATAACTGTAACTTATCACTAGTTGATTGGTTAAGACAATACTCTGAAGAAAAAGCTGAAAGTTATATTAGAGGTTTCTTAGGTAGAATGTTATTCTCAGGAGAAGAAGCTTTAAAAGAAGCTAATGTTCTTTCTGGAGGAGAAAAGGTTAGATGTATGTTATCTAGAATGATGCTTTCAAATGCAAATGTATTAATGCTAGATCAACCTACTAACCACTTAGATCTTGAATCAATTACAGCTGTAAATAATGGATTAAAGGACTTCAATAGCAACATATTATTCGCTTCACATGACCACCAATTCATTCAAACTATAGCTAATAGAATTATTGATATTAAAGATGATGGATCTATTGTTGATAGATCTATGACTTATGATGAATATTTAGAGTTCTCTAATTCAAATAAGTAAAATAAAAAGAATGTGTAAACTATAAATTTACACATTCTTTTTCTATTCTAATATTTTATTTACCACTTCATAAACGTAATCTATTTTATTTTTAGCATGCTTCTTTACCTTATCTTCTGCATGATTAAAGGTATAGCTGTTCTCTGTAATATTAAACATTGATATATCGTTAAAAGAATCTCCAACAGTAAATAGTGAATCTTCCTTCTTGTTCTCTATCTCTAAAATTTTAAGTAATCCTGCTCCTTTAGAGCATCCTTTAGGAGCTATATCAACGAAATATTGATTTCTATATACTTCTACATAATCTCCGTATTTATCTTTTATTTTATTCTTAATCTTTTCTGCCTTCTCAACATTCTTATCTGTTGCAAAAACACTTACTATTTTATAATTATCTTTCATATTCATTACAGTAGCTACATCTACTTTATCTGAAAAATAATCAAACATATCTAAAATTTCAGATTTATCTACATTGTGGTTGTCCACTAATATAGTATTAGTGGAGTTATCTAGATATATTAATATATTTCCGTAATCATAAAACTCATTAACTATTTTCTGAGCAATCTTACTTGGAACCCATTCATCTAAGACTATTTCATTATTCCCGTCTATTATTAATCCACCATTGCATAATAACAAATAGTCATAATCTATATCATAATTATTAATTAATTCTTCAACACCTTTATAAGATCTTCCAGTTGAAATAATAAATTTATGACCTTTCTCTTTAAGTTTACTAATAGCCTTGATATCATCCTCATGAATCCTATTTTCATGAACTAAAGTACCATCTAAATCACTAGCTAAAAATCTCATCTCTCCACCTCTTTTGTTTATTACATATTATATAATATCATAATAAAATAAGGATACAAGCCCCCATGAACTTGGTACTATTGCACTTAATTCATGTTTTCTTGTATCCTTATCATTAATTCACTTAAATAACTTCTTCAGATTCTGATTTTTTCTTATATTTGTAATGAAGTAATTCATGAGCTTTGCCACGACCTGGTTGACCCATATAAGTATCATACATCTTATTTAACGCTACATTTTCATGTGACTTTCTCTTAGCTAGATTCTTATCTTGATTATAAAGTACTGATGCTCTTACCGTTCTTATATCAATCTTTTCTACATCAAGATTATTAACATGAGGTTGACCACCACCATTAACACATCCACCTGGACAAGCCATTACTTCAATAAAGTGATATTCCTTATTCTCCATTCTTCCACTTTCAATGAATTCAAATAAGTTTGCAGAACCATTTATTACTGCTACATTGTAATCATTTCCGCCTATATTAACTGTAGCCTCTTTAATTCCCTTTAGTCCTCTAACTTCTGTATAATCTATTTTATCTAGTTCTTCCTTTTCAACAAATTCCTTTGCTGTTCTTATTGCTGCTTCCATTACTCCACCAGTTGCTCCAAATATAGCTCCTGCACCAGTATATTCTCCCATGGCTGGGTCTACTACTCCATCTTCTAACTTAGCAAAGTTAATCTTAGCATCTTTTATCATTTTAGCTAATTCTCTTGTTGTTATAACTGCATCTATATCTCTTAGGCCATTTTGTTCCATATCTGGTCTATCTGCTTCAAACTTCTTTGCAGTACAAGGCATTATTGTTACTGTAAATACATTTTTAGGATCTATACCTGCAACTTCAGGATAATATGTCTTACTTGCTACCCCAAATATTTGTTGTGGAGACTTAGCTGATGATAAATTTTCTAAAAGATTTGGATAATAATTTTCAACTTGTCTTACCCACCCTGGACAGCATGAAGTAAACATTGGGAATGGTCCATTCTTCTCAATTCTATCTATTAATTCAGTTGCTTCTTCCATAATAGTCATATCAGCACCAAAGTTAATATCGAATACCTTGTCAAAGCCTAATTCTCTTAATGATGTATATAACTTTCCAGTTACATCTACACCGTAACCCATCTTGAATAATTCACCCATGGCTGTTCTAACAGATGGTGCCATAGCTACAATAACATGCTTTTCTGGATCTGCTAAAGCTTCCTTAACTCTATCCATATGAGTTTTTTCTGATAATGCTGCTACTGGACATGCTGCAACACATTGACCACAAAGTAAACAGTTTGTATCATCAAAACATTTTTGATCCTCAGTAGTTACTATTCTTTTTCCATCTACATTAGCTAATTTAATTGAACATGTTCCTGTCTTCTCTTTACAAGCTGCTTGGCATCTGCCACAAAGGACACACTTAGTTCTATCTATAACAATAGACTTACTTCTTTCATCCACATATTCAGATTTATCTTCTACTACAAATGGTACAGCTGCTTTTCCTTTTGTCTTTATAACTAACTTTAATAACTCGCAGTTTTCTCTTCTATTACATGGTCCACATTTAAACTCATGCTTATTTAGTATAGTAGATACTCTTGATTTTACTCTTTCTTGTACCTTTTCAGTATCAGTTCGTACTTCCATACCTTCTTCAACTTTTGTCAAACATGCAAGAGCTAAATTAGCTTTCCCTTCAATTTCTACAGCACATACTCCACACTTACCAACATTGCTACATTCCTTTAAGTAACAAAGACTAGGTATATCTATTCCATTTTGTCTCGCTGCATCTATTATAGTTATTCCATCTTCCACCTGTAATGCTTGTCCATTAATGATAACATTTTTCATCTATCATTTACCTCCACAACTTTCAAAGTAATATCTATACAACTCTCTATTGAGATTTAACGTACTTTAATTAGTTTAACATATAAATTCGGATAATTTACCATTTTCAGAAAATTTGTTAATAATTTATCAATTCTTCTTCTTATCTTATTCTAACTCCTATTTTTAATTGATTCAAGCTAAAATAAAAGGTAAATATTCATATAATTTATGAAGTCTGTAACCCAATTCCTCTTAACGTAAATTCTAGAGTTGTTTCTATTACACTTTCTATATTTTCTATTTCAGAGTTCAGCATATCGTAAATAGCTGCTGATGTAAAACAACCAAAAAAAGCATTCGCTAATATGGATGAATTACTTTCACTAATTAATTTTTGATCTATTGCATCATCTATTATTGTCTTAATATCTTTAATATATTCATTAATAATATTTCTTAAATTTTCTTGTCTTTTCTCAGACCCCCACAATTGACTAAGGATTATCTTTGAAAAATCCTTATTTTTATATAGATAATTCAATTGAATTCTACAAATCCTTTTTAATTTATTTATAGGACTTAGATTTGAAACCTTTGTCTCATAGATGTCTTCTTTTAACTTATTAATTCCATCTTGGACTATATAGTTAAATATCTCTTCCTTACTATTGAAATTATAATATAGTGTCCCTTTTGCAACTCCAGCCTCTAATGCGATATCATCCATGGTAGCCCCTTTATATCCATCATATGAAAATATCTTAATAGCACCATTAGATATAGCCTTCTTTGTTTTATTCATTTCTCCTTGCCCCCATAATTACTTATTTTTAATATAAATAGTATTATATCATTTTGCATAAATTAAAACTATGTAATGACCTATAACATTTTTATATGTGTGTATTTACTTCTGCCCCAAATATTAGGGTAAATATTATGTACTATAGACTTTCTTTCGGATATACCATAAAATATTAGTATTATATAGAGAACTTGTGAGGTAATTATGATAAATGTTTTTAACAGAAAAACTAACACTTATGAAGAAGAAAAGGTTGCTGGTGCTAAATACGTTAATTGGTGCTATGAATCCCCTGTTGGCAAAGGCTTAACTGAACTTATAGTTAAACGTAAATTACTTTCAAAAGTCTATGGGCGCTATTGCGATACTAAAATGAGCACTAAAAAAATTAATGCCTTTATAAAAGAATTTGATATTGATATGAATATGGCTGTAAAGAAAATAGATGATTTTACTTCCTTTAATGACTTCTTTATAAGAGAACTCAATGAAAATGCTAGACCTATAGATATGGACCCATCAGCTTTAATCTCCCCTGGTGATGGTAGATTGTTTGCCTACGATAATATCTCTATGGATAAGCTTATTCAAGTTAAGGGTATTACCTATAGCCTTTCAGAATTACTTGGAGATGATGAAATTGTAAAGGAATATGATGGTGGAATCTGCTTAGTTCTTAGACTATGTCCAACAGACTATCATAGATTTCACTTTGTAGACTCAGGTATACCTAGTGCTAGTAAATTTATTGACGGTTCTTACTATTCAGTTAACCCAGTTGCTTTAGAACGAATACCAAAGCTTTATTGTCAAAATAAAAGAGAATGGTCTGTTTTTAAATCCGAGAACTTTGGAGACATAATTCATGTTGAAGTTGGTGCTACATGTGTTGGTACTATAATACAATCCTATATCCCTGGCACTAAGGTAACTAAGGGTAGTGAAAAAGGCTACTTTAAGTTTGGTGGTTCTACTACAATTCTTTTCTTTAAGAAGAATACAGTAGAAATCCATGAAGATATACTAACCCAAACCTCTTTAGGTTTTGAATGTAAAGTTCTACTAGGAGAAACTATCGGATGTAAAAAATAAAGAAGGTTATCCTTCTTTATTTTTTTATTATACTTGTTAGTTTTTTCTTGAATGCATCAATATTCTTATCTACTATAACTAAGTTTATTCCCATTTCCTTAGCCCTATCTATTACTGATACCTTTATTGGTTGCTTTGTAGCCACTAATATCTTTATTGCCTTAGGACCTCCCAATCTATTACTGTATACCTCTAATTCATTTAATGCATTTTCATCATACTTATCACTATCTTTACATGATATACATAGTAATACAGAATCTTTAACTGCTATTACATCTAATTCATTTCGTACTCTCTTTGCGCCTTCACTCCAAAGAAATATTACACTGCTCTTTACTTCATCAACTTCTTTAATTTCATTAATTACTACATTAGTCAAAACCTCTAGCCAGGTTCCGCTCTTAAACAAAAAGCCTTTAAGGTAATTATTTTTAAAGGTAACAAATATCTCACTACCTTTATTATAATACTCCAGTCCACCTGTTTCTTTTAAATATTTAAGAGTATTAGATACTATAGTTAATTCTTCTTTGATTAATAAATACTTATTGATTATTACTTTAGAAGTATCCTTATAATCATGCTTAAAGGTATTGTTATCATATAATCTCTGCTTATATTTATGCCATAGTTCTAAATGTCTAAGTATTTCTTTTGTTAAATCAACTATCTCTTTCTTTGAGCATAAATATGATGAATCATCTACTATGTTAGCTCCAGCTAGCTTTGTTATATCTTCTATAGTCATATCTTCAAGTTGTTCTTTAATAACTCTAAAGTTCTCACCTAATATGTACCTCTTTTTATTTAATAAATCTACATATATACTCTGTAGTTTTAATTCAATTGCAATCTTTAATAGGATTAGTGAATTTATTCTTTCTCCACCAGTCAAATTTATAAGAATATCTCTATCCTTCTTGCTATCAATTGTATCTTTTATGCAATCAGAATCCCCTGGCTCTAGTATCACTTCCTCTATATATAAGGTATCTTCTATCTTTTTTAACTCTCTTATCTTTGGCAAATCCTCCTTTTGCACAAGCATTACTATATTTATTACATTAAACTTTTTAGCTAACATTATTGTTACTTCATTATGCTCATCAAATTGGCTAATTATTAAACTAAATCCCATAAAACTATAACATCCTTTATATTAATTCTTACCTTTTAATGTAACCAAAGACTCTTTAAATTATCAATTTCAAGATTTATATATTTTAAAATGCAAAAAAGGCTGTAGTTTTAACTACAGCCTGTAATAATCAAAATTATCTTCTATTTTGTTCTTTCTTAGCTCTTCTACAAGATGCACATCTTGTTGGCTCATTATCGAATCCCTTTTCCTTGTAGAATTCTTGTTCTCCTACTGAAAATATGAATTCACTACCGCAATCTCTGCATACTATTGTTTTATCTGTCATAATAATTCCTCCTAATTTAAAAGATTCTAATTTAATAATAATCTCCAATTAAGAAAAACTATTTATATAAACGAAACTTTTTTTGGTTGTTAGCATCTCTGCTACTTATTCATAATAACACATATTTTGCTATTTTGCAATAGCTAAATTAAAAAATACCATTTTTTTTGTTTTTTATATAATTTTATTAATTTCTTAGCCTCAAATTCAATGTATCTATTATCTCTTTAATAGCTTTACTTTAATTATTCTTCCTATCGCTAAATATAAACTTTTAACTCTATCAAAAAAAAGAATGACTATATACAAATGATATAGTCATTCTTTAATCACATATGGCAGGGCGTACAGGAATCGAACCCATAATGTACCGTCCGTAGCGGTAAGTTATATCCGTTTAACTAACACCCCAAATACTAAATAACAAAATTATATTAACATAAAGGTAAGATTATCGCAAGTAAATTAAGTTAGTTATTCTTTTATAAATAAATATCTGAGAACTCTATCTCTAATTGTTCAACTTTATTCTTTTTAACAAATTCACAATCTCTTTTTTGATTTTCTATGATCTTCTTAGGAATAATAACCTTAAATTCTGATCCTTTCCCCTCTTTACTAACTAACTTAACCAATCCATCATGAGCCTTAGTTAGATAGTTAACTAAATCTAATCCAATCCCACTTCCAGTATATTCACCTCTTTTATTTTGGGTAGACTGAACAAATCTATTAAATATAAGTTCTTGCTCCTCTAAAGGTATTCCTGGACCTTCATCTTTAACTGAAATCTTTATATTTTTATCATCAACAAGAACATCTATAAAAATATGACTTCCTTTAGGTGAAAATTTAATTGCATTTGATAGTAAGTTC
Organism: Clostridium zhoujianii; assembly: GCF_051590805.1. NCBI lineage: Bacteria > Bacillati > Bacillota > Clostridia > Eubacteriales > Clostridiaceae > Clostridium > Clostridium zhoujianii. The sequence continues at coordinate 27,479 of NZ_JBPUTF010000004.1, read as the reverse complement.
ATTACAATCCTATCTAACGCTTGTGGATCCACAGCAGATATACACTCCTCAACATTTGTATCAAAAACTAATTGAATCTCTTTCTGCTCTGCATATTCATCTATAGAGGTAACAGTGGCTTCTACCATACTTATAATATCAATATTACTTTTATTTAATCTATAAAAATTACCTTCTAATTTAGTAGTATCAATTAGATTATCAATTAATTTTATCATTTTAAGGCTATTTCTTTTAATTAAGTCTCTATACTCTTTACCTTTAGGAGACAACTTAAAATCATTATTTTCCTTACTATTGCTTTGAATACACTGAACTATGCTTAATATAACATTAATAGGATTCCTTAAATCATGGGATATATTCAACAGAAAGTTTTCCTGTAAACTTACCTTTTCCTCTAAACTTCTAACTATACTAATCAACTCTTCCTTTGTTAAGTTATCAACTTCAACCTTTCTTTCCGCCCTTAAAACCATTTTTATCTCCTTCTATGACTATAATAACTCTATAACTTAAAAATTTCCATATTATTGAAACCATAACTTTATATTATCATATTGCCTTTTTTAAAACAATAATCTTTTTCAAATTTTTGGAAGTTTTTATTTTGTTATGTTATTTTTAGTATAATTTAAATTAAAAAAGAGGAATGTTAATTTCCTCTTTCCCTTTAGACAATATTAAATTTTGTACTACTTCCTTCTGAGGATGCTTTTATCTCTAATTGCATATCAACTCTTTCTTTTAGTTCTGGAACATGAGATATTATTCCAACTAATCTTCCTCCCTTTTGTAAGTCTAGTAATGCATTTATAGCATTCTCCAATGACTCAGGATCGAGTGTTCCAAAACCTTCATCAATAAACATAGTATCTAAGGATATTCCTCCTGCATTTGCTTGAACTACATCAGATAACCCTAATGCTAAAGCTAATGATGCCTTAAAGCTTTCACCTCCAGATAAGGTTTTAACATGCCTAGATTTACCTGTGTAATTATCATATACTTCAAGTTCTAGCCCTTGCTGTGCTGTTCCTTTACCCTTATCTTCTTTCCTCTTTAGTATAAATCTTTCACCAGTCATTTTAGACAACCTTAAGTTAGCTGAGTCAATAATCTCTTGGAAGTATGAGGCTAATACAAATCTTTCAAAACTTATATATGGGCTCTTTCTACCATTTGCTAAAGTTGAAAGTTCGCCTATAACCCTATATTCTTGCTCCTTTACCTCAAATTCCCTCTGTATATTCTTTATTTCTTTTAATATATTAGAATTATTACTTACTACAGAATAGATTTCTTTTGCTAACTTTGAAACTTCCTCTTCCTTTGATTTATTTAATAAAATCTCCTCATCTATCTTCTCTAATTCGACAAACTTAATATCCTTTGTTTTATCTTTTAATTCAACTTTCCTATCACTTAATGATTTTAACTCTTCTTTATATGAATTTATTTCTTTTGTGAAATTTTCTATACTTTCTACAGCTTTTTTAGCTCCTTCATATTCTTCATACCCACTAAAGCCAGCTTCTTTAATTTTATTTTCTATTTGTCTCTCTTTATTATCTATATCTTCTTCTATTTCAATAATTATTTTTGTTATTTCTTTTATCTTCGCTTCTTCTGATGCTAACCTATGTCTATAATTATTAACCTTCTCCTGTGACTCTTTTAGTGCTCTATTATATTGGTTTATCTTATCCTCAATTATCCTAACTCTATTCTTAAGATCCACTAAGGAGCGCATATCTTCCGGTACTTCTCTTTCAAGGGCTTTAAGTGTCTCTTCTTCTCCCTTCAAAGCTCCAAAAATATTAGTATACTCACTATTTAGTTGGGTGAAATATACCTCCTTCTCTTTTAGTAAATTATCTATTTCCTCTATTCTTTTATCTATCGATGATTTTTCTAGTACTTCTTTTTCTAGCTTCTTAAATATTAATGCAAGCTCATCTAACTGAATCTTTAATTTAATTCCAGCCTCTTTTACAAGACCTAAAGAATCTTTTCTATATTCTGTACCACATTTAATATACTCATCAATCTCTCTAAGCTTTATATTAATTACATCTGATAATAAAGCTTCATTTGCCTGCTTTACTTTAGTTAAAGATAATATACCTTTATTGTATTCTTCTTGAGCTTTCTCAAATCTCTTTTTACTTTCTTTAAGCTCTAATTCAGTTGGTACACCTTTTACCCTTTTAGCTGGATTAGGATGCTCTAATGATCCACATACAGGACAAGGGGTACCTATCTGTAGCTCTGTAGCTAAAATACCAGCTTGCTCTTTCATATATATTTCTTCCTTAGTTTCATATTCAACTTTGGAAGACTTATATTTATTTTCTATAATCTCAAATCCATCCTTTAAATCCATATAACTTTTTTCATCATCTTCATACCTTTTAATAGACGTATATAAATCTCTAGCTATATTTATTAATTTGCTCTTTTCTTCTATATCCTTTTCTAATACAATCTTCTTCTTTTCTAGCTCAGAAATCTCCTTACTTCTCTTCTCTTTTTCTAATTTTTCTTCTTTTAAGCTCTTTATATCATTTTCTTCTATTTTAGATAACTTGATATTTTTTTCTAACTTTTCTTTTAAATTTTTAATACTCTGTATCTTATTTTCCAATTCCTTTAACTTTGGCTCTTTTTCTTTTAATAGGCTGGCGCTCTCAAGAAGCTTTTCCTTTTCCCCTTCTTTTCCTTCTTCTATCTTTAAAGCAAACTCTGCTTCCTTTAAGTCATTCTTTATTTTTATGATGTTACTATTTACATCATCTCTATCCTTAACTTTTACCTTGTTATTTTTCTTTTGTAAAGCTACAGTATCTTCTATATATATAATTTCTTTTGCTTTATTTGCCTTACTTAATAATTCTTCTTTAGAATCTACCTCATCTTTCTTATCTAATAAAACCTTTAACTTTTCAATTACCTTCTTTTCTTCTTCGATTAGATTATTGTTATTCTCACCCTTCACTCTATCCATTTGAAGTTTTTCTATATCTTCTCTTACCTTCTTTAAATCTACCTCAATACTCTTCCCCTTATCACTGCTCTTTTTAATAAGATTTTCAAGTAAATTAATAATATTATTGAAATCTATATATTCACCAATTGTTATTGGATCATCACTTTTTATATTTTTAGCATTAGTCAGCACTCTTTCCTTTGCCTTCTCCAAATCCTTATATAAAACCCTTGCTTTATCAAATAATAAAGCTTGAATTTTTTCATAAGTGTACGTTCCAAATATTTTTCTAAAAATTCCTTCTCTCTCCTTGGAATCTGCAAGTAATAGCTTCTTGAATTCCCCTTGTGGTAGCATAACAATTTGCTTAAACTGCTCCTTATTTATTCCTAATAACTCATTTATCTTATTACTTACATTACTAGCACCTGTTCTAACACTATCATCAGGTAATATTAGCTCAGCCTCCGCTCCTTGAGTTGTAAATCCTTCACCTTTAACCTTTGGCTTTAATTGCTGAGGAACTCTTCTTAAATGATATTTTTCTCCTCTAATTTCAAAATCTAGCTCTACATATGTTAATCTATCTTTAGCAGCAAAGTCACTTCTTAATGAATCATTTTCCCTAGTGCTACCACTTGCTTCTCCAAATAATGCATAGCTTATTGCATCAAAAATAGTAGTCTTTCCTGCTCCTGTAGGTCCTGTTATAAGAAATATATTCTTTCCATCTAATAATTCAAAGTCTATTATTTCTTCCTTAGCATAAGGTCCAAAAGCTGACATAACTAACTTTAAAGGTCTCATTTATTCTCCCTCCCCTCTTAAAACTTCATTAATAACGTTCTTTATAACATTCTCTTTTACTTCATTAAATTCTCCGCTTCCTAATCTTTCATAATATTCCTTAAATAAATCAAGCTCAGATTTGTTTTTATATCCTGCTGAAGCTGATGTAATACTACCCTCAATACTCTTTTTCTCTTCTCTTTTAAGTAGCATTATATTAGGATATACAGCTCTTAACTTCCCTATTGGATCCATTATTTCACCTTCATCAGTTAAAATAGCTTGAATATAATCTTCATTATTATTCTCATCTTCACTTGCTGCCTTTATTAACTCCTCTATTGGCCCTTTTATTATTCTCATATCATGTAATGGTGATAATTCCTCATGTCTAATATTTAGGTTCTTATCTCCATCAATCTCAACTATAACTACACCCTTTTTATGATTAATTTCAGAAAAGGAATATTTCATTAATGATCCTGAATACCTAATTCCCTCTCTACCAACCTTTTGTCTTCCATGTAGATGTCCTAATGCAACATAATCAAATTTTTTAAATACTTCTCCATCTATTAAATCAGTTCCACCTATTGATAGAGGTCTCTCTGAATCTGAAATCTCTAATTCTGCTGCTTCATACTTGTTATCATCCTCACATTCAATAGCTTCTTCCCTCTTTAATGTAACATACCCGTGAGCTACCATAATATTTCTACTGTTACAATCTATATCATCTTCTATCTTTTCTATAATGGCTTTCATTGCATCATTGTGAGTTCTAATCTTAGGATTTTCATACTTCTTCCTAATTACTGCTGGATCTGCATATGGAACTAAATAAAAATTAACACTTCCATCCTTATCCTCAAGAGTAATCTTTTTTATAGAACTATTAATTGTTCCTGAAATATATAGTCCTTCTTTCTCTAAAATTTCACTACCAAAGGCAACTCTCTCTCCACTATCATGATTACCTGATATAGCTATTATCTTCACTTTATTATTTATAAGTATCTTACTAAAAGTCTCATTTAATAATTCCACAGCCTCAACTGGTGGAATAGACCTATCATATATATCTCCAGCAATTACTAAAGCATCTGGTTTTTCAACTTTTATTAAATCTATCAATTTATTAAGTATATATCTCTGATCACTTATCATTGAAAACTCATTAACTAGCTTTCCTATATGCCAATCTCCAGTATGAATAATCTTCATATTTATTCCTCCTTACACTCCTATACATTGATTTAATTATAAAATTAAAAAAGTGGCATAGCCACTTTTTATTGAATATTTCTATTTTCATTTATATCTTTTCTCATATTTCTTAATACTAGTAGTGTTAGTACTAAAGTACCTACCATACTAGCAGAATTGAAGTATACTCCAGGGAACAGCACTGTTAGTATTGTTACTAAGACTGTAGGTAAAGTTGCCGCATATATTACTAAAGAGAACATATTTGAATATTTCAAGTTTATACCAAGGGTAAAATTTGTTAGCATTGCTAATAAAGCTATCATAGCCACATCAATCAAATATGATAAGAATGTCTCCACAACAATCATTATTAAAAATGCAATTCCTATAAATTTACTAGCAAACTCTATACTATCCATTATTGACTGATTATCAATAGAGTTATTAGCCAACATATCCTTGTATTTAGCTACCTTACTAGGAAACATATCTGAACTAATTGATAATCCATCCTTTAGTAATAAAATATATGAGTCTACATGTGCTGTCATACTTCTTAACTCATCTAATTTATCTATAGTAATATTATCATCTATATATACTAATGTATTGCCTTCTTCTATTTTTAATGGTGATGTTTCTATGTCTAATATTCCATCCTGAAGCTTAAACCTATACTTATCTTCTTTTAAGCTTTCTAATGTACTCTTTATAGATTTATTCATATTAACTGATGCTACAATACCAGTTCCAATTCCACATACTAGAGATAGTACTAATGCGTACAGTAATGCCCTACCTACCCCCTCTTTCATATACCTTGGAAACTCCTTAATGTTATATAAAGAATTTACAAACTTCACAAATATATTTGTCTTTTTATTCATATTATCCTCCTGATTTCTAAATAATCCTTCTTTCTAAAAAACCCCTAGGTTATATCCCAGAGGTTTGTCACACTATTCTAATATTTTCATATAACACTATTTTAACCCTTTTTAATCTCATAATTCAACCCCTTATAGATTTTATCTAATGTTTAACTTCTCTCTTTACTGTCAATATTATTAAATATGTTTGCAATATACGGAGGTATTTAAATGAAAAAGAAAAATTCACTAACTTTTACTACTCATAAAATCAAAAAAAGTAATATCAAGCTTTATTTATCATTCTTTTTAATTCTAACTATACTTGGAACTATTATATTCTATGAGATTTTTAGTTATAAAATTTTGATTAAAGATTTTATGTCCTACTTTGATCAAAATAAATTCTCCACTGCAAATAATTTGTTATTGACTAATGAAAATTTAAATCCTCTAAAGTCGATTTTTATGGAGAAAGATTTATCTACATACTTTTCTGATAAAATAGAGACTCTTTCATCTAAAGTTGAACAAGGTGAAATAAGTGAGAGAGATGCTTTAACTATAATTACAGAGATTAATCGCTATAACTTAATTCAAAGTAATTCAGATACACCTGTTGGCGCATTGAGTAATTATAGCAATACTCCTTATGGCAAAGCCCTATCTTTCTATAACTCTGGTAAATATTCTGATGCTTATAGTTCATTTTTAACTATAAAACCCTCAGATGAAAATTATAATAACGCAATATCATATTTAGATAAATGTAAGTCTGCTCTTAAATCAGATACATTTAAGAAAGTTGATGCTTTATGCCTGGACAATTACTATACAAAATCTTTAGAATTAATTGATGGAGTCAGTAAAATTATCGGTAGTGATAATGATATTCTTGCTAAGGTAGAAGAAGTTAAAAATCAAAGAGCGGACTATTTAGCAAAAGAAAATGATAAAACTCAGGCCGCATCTGCCTCTATTCTTAGTAGTTTATCAAATACAAATATAAATACCCTTGGACTAGAAAGTATAACCTCATACTTAATTCATGTAGATATACCAAATCAAAAAACCTATATATACAAAGGTAGCAAGGATAAATGGCAAATAACTAAGACATTTACTTGTTCTACAGGTATTGAAGGTGAGGAGACTCCTCAAGGAATTTATACTATAAAAGAAAAAGGGAAATGGTTCTTCTCTGATAAATATCAACAAGGGGGCAAGTATTGGGTTCAATTTTATGGAGACTATTTGTTCCACTCCCTCCCTTATGATAAAACCCAAAGTAATGTTGTTGATTATACCTTAGGAAAACCTTCATCTCATGGTTGTATTAGACTTCCAGATGAAGATTCTAAATGGATATATGATACTATTCCTGCTGGAAGTAAAGTAATAATTAAATAATTCAAGGAAATACTACTTAATAAATTGCTTTTAGGAGGAGTAGTATGAAATTAATTGGTGGCAACCCACTTTGGCATAATATAAATGCTATAAAACAAAAATATAACCCACTAAAAGATAACACTAGCTGTGATATTCTAATTATTGGCGGCGGTATAACTGGAGCCATATGTGCCTATTTCCTATCGCAACTAGGAATTAAATGTATACTCCTTGAAGAGAATACTGTGGGTATGTCTAGTACTTCAATCTGTACTTCTATCCTACAGTATGAAATAGATTTAGACATAATCGATTTATCAAAAAAAATAGGTGAAAATAATGCTAGAAGGGCTTTTGTCTTATGCAAAGAAGCCTTATATACAATTGCTGAAATAATTAAAATTCATAATATTGATTGCTCTTATCTAGAAGTACCATCCCTTTATTATTCTCATAATGATAAGGACTATATGTCTATGAAAAGAGAATTTAATTTAAGAAGTGACTGTAGGTTTAATGTTGATTTCCTTGATAAGGATGCATGTGACAACTATTGTCCTTTTCCTATATCTTCTGGAATCCTCTCTCATTCAGGGTCAGCTGTCTTAGATCCCTATTTATTCACAGTAAATCTTTTAAAGTTATGCCATACTAAAGGGGTAAAGATATTTGAAAAAACTAAAGTTAAATATACTATCAATCTAGATAATGGAATTGTATGCACTACCACTAATGACTTAAATATAACATGCAAAAAATTATTAATATGTACTGGCTATAATGCTGCTAGTCTATTTAAAGAACATCTTGCTAATTTTACTAGAACCTTTAATATAGTGACCTCACCAATAGACTCTGGTACTGAATTATGGTACAAGAATATGATTATGAAAGATAATACAGATTATCATACGTATATAAGAACTACAGATGATAGTAGAATAATAATTGGCGGTGAAGATATATCTGACCTAGGTTATGATGAACATAAAAATAAGAATGCATATAATAAATTAGAAAGTAAATTAAAAAAATTACTCCCTAGCTTAGGTGAATATACTATTGATTATAAATTCAATGGGATATTTGCTGATACAAGTGATAGCTTACCTTATGTTGGTGAGCATCCTGATTTCAAGGATCACTATTTCTGCCTAAGTTACGGTTCTAATGGAATACTTTATTCTGTTCTAGGAGCCCAAATTATTGGTAAATTGTATAATGGTGATGAAATACCTGATTTAGATTTATTTAAATTTAGACGATAGTAAAAGCTTAACTTCCCTTAATGGATACTTTATAATATTCTTAAGGTAAGTTAAGCTTTTTAATCTACTAGATTAAAAATTTAATACATGCACCTGCAAGATTTTCTTTAAGCAAGCTTCTGAAATGTAGATGTGTAAAGAACCCAATAGCCCCATGCTCGTCTTGATATTTTTTATGGAGGAAATTATTAATGAATATAAAAATTCCTAGTGATGTACAATTTATTATTGATTGCTTTTACAATAATGGATATGAGGCCTTTATGGTAGGTGGCTGTGTTAGAGATTCTCTTTTAAATAAAGACCCTATGGATTATGATATAACAACATCAGCTCCACCTGAAGTGACAGAAAAACTTTTCTCAAAAACAATTCCTACTGGTATTCAGCATGGAACCATTACTGTACTAATAAATAATGTTCCTTATGAAGTAACTACTTATAGAACTGAAGGTAAATATATAGATAACAGGAGACCTGACAGGGTTGATTTTGTAACCAGTATAAAAGAAGATTTATCTAGAAGAGATTTTACTATAAATGCCTTTGCTTATAATAACAAAGAAGGTCTTATAGATTATTTTTCTGGTATGAGTGATCTTAATAAAAAAAATATTCGTTCTGTTGGAATTGCCAATGATCGTTTTAATGAAGATGCATTAAGAATGCTACGTGCTATACGGTTTAGTTCCCAGCTTGATTTTAGTATTGAAGCTAAAACTTATAACGCAATATCAATTAATTCTTCTCTCATAAAAAATATTAGTCATGAACGAATTAGAGTAGAAATTTCTAAAATCCTTTTATCTAATAATCCTTTTAAAGGACTTTGTATGCTTAAAGATACTGGTATTTTATCCCGTATCTTACCTGAACTAACTACTAAAATTAATCCTAATATTGATCTGGTTCCAAATAATATTTCTTGTAAGCTTGTAGCACTATTTAAAAATCTTGATATTGAAATAATATCAAAAGTATTAAAAAGATTAACCTTTGACAATTCTACTATAAATAGAACCTTAATTTTAACCAAGCATTATAAAGATATAGATAATTGTAATTCCAAATCAGATTGTAAGAGATTAATTTCTAAAGTTGGTCCAGAAAATATTTTTGACTTAATATCTTTACATGAGACTATTGAAATGATTAATCTTAGCACCCTTAGAAATTATGTTAATTCTATTCTTGATAATCAAGATCCCATCTATATTAAAGATTTAAATATTGATGGTAATACCTTAAAGACGGAGCTCAATCTAATATCCGGAAAAATAATTGGAGATCTCTTAAATCATCTCTTAAATTTAGTTATAGATGATAAGATTAATAATGATACATCTAGTCTTCTAATAGCGGCTAAAAAATATAATGCTATAAAAGGAAGCTCCGTATAAATAAGATATAAAGTAAAAAGTGGATTCAATAATTTGAATCCACTTTTTTAGTTAATTTTATCTATAAAATCACTTGAATTTCCTTATCTAAATAGAATAAATATAAATAGCATTCACTTACCTTCTTACCAGTAATCTTTCTTAATGCATCACTATAATAGTTAAGCTGTAGCCTATACTTATTTAGTACTTCCTCTTCATTACCTTCTTCAACGTAATCAGTTTTATAATCAAGTAATATTAAATCCTCTCCTTCATAGAAGAAACAATCTATAACCCCTTGAAGTCTTACTTTCTCATCCCTAATGCTTTCTGGTAAGGTATCATCAGTATCTAAGGGACTAATCTCTGTATAGAATGGTAATTCTCTATAAACTTTATCTCCATTTTTATATGACTCTATCATTCTCTTACCTAGTTTACTTTTAAAGAAGTTAAATATCTTAGTTGCTCTTACAGCTTTAAATTCTTCATCACTTAATAGCTCTCTATGAACTAATTCCTTAAGCTGATCTTTTATTTCTACTATAGTAGAAACTCTATTTAAATCTAACTTTTGCATAACAAAATGCATGGCTGTTCCCTTTTCAGCTGAAGTAAGTCCCCTTTCCTCTTGAAGGAATTTAGGTTTTATATCAATCTTCTCTGCAAATAATTCATTAATCGTTACAGGATCAACTTCTTCATAATTTTTCTTTTTCAAATCTGATACTGAAAAATTACTCTTAAGATTAGTTGCCTCTTTAAATTTATACTCAAATCCTAATCTTCTATCAATTTCTTTATCCACAAATGTACTTTCAGAATTTATCAACAAATCTTCTTCTGAAATTTCATCCACAGCCTCTATTTTTTTCTCCCCAACTAGCTGCATTTTTGTCCAAATGTTAGTTTTCCATGTGGATAAGTCACTTTTTATATGGATATCCACAGCTTCTACTAATTCTCTTAATGTTTCACCATCTTTATGCTTACAGATAGCCATACCAATCCAATCCAAATATGACTTACCTTTAAGTACTTCTGATGGTAATATTATTTCATCATCTAAAGCTGCTGCATTACAACACTTAGCTACCCATCTTTCTAAATTAGAAGTTGCACCTGTTACAATTAACTTTTCCTTAGCTCTTGTAAAGGCAACATATAATATTCTCATTTCCTCTGATAAAGTTTCTAATCTTATTCTTTGCTTAATTGCTTCCTTAGGTAAAGTTGTATAACTAACTCTCTTTTCTAGATCTATTAGCTCAGGACCAAATCCTAATTCCTCATGATATAGAATATTCTTATTAAGATCCATAAGATTAAATTGTTTTCCTGCTCCACACAAGAATACTACTGGGAACTCTAGCCCCTTACTCTTATGTATACTCATTATTCTTACTACATCTTCATTTTCACCTAATATTTTGGCACTTCCCATATCTCCAGATGATTTTCTAAGCTTATTAATAAAGTTTATAAAGTTAAATAAACCTTTAAAGCTGGTTTGTTCATATTGTTTAGCCCTTTGGAATAATATCCTTAAATTTGCCTGTCTTAGAACCCCATTAGGCATAGCCCCTACATATCCGTAGTACGCTGTATCCATATATAAGTACCAAATAAATTCATCTATTGGAGTATATATTGATTTATCTCTCCATGCCTCTAATCTTTCAATTAAATCAGTACATTTCTTCTTTAATATCTCATCAGATTCTGTCTTTTCAGAAGCTATATCTTGAATATTCTCATAAAAATATTTACTCTTATCTACTAATCTAATATTAGCTAACTCTTCAACTGTGAAGCCCATTATCGGAGATCTTAATAAAGCTATCAACGGTACATCTTGCATTGGATTATCTATTACCTTTAATAATGACATTACTGTTCTCATTTCGATAGATTCAAAATACCCAGAACCAGTATCAGCATAAACTGGTATACCTTCTGATCCAAGCTCATCTAAAAATATTTCTGACCAATTTTTAGTAGCTCTTAAAAGTATAACTATGTCCTTATAAGTTACATGTCTATACTTTCCAGTTCCCTTATCTAGAACCTTAAATACTTCTCCATCCTTACCAGCTATAATTTCCTTTATTCTATTTGCTACTATTCTAGCCTCAAGATTCACAGCTCCTGTTTCCTCTTCCTCTTCATCAATAATTATATCTTCACTATCTTCTATTTCTGAGGATTTATCTAAAATGTGTAATTCAATATCTCCACCAACTACTACATTTTCTTCTTCTATTTCTTTATAGTCTGCTCCTAAATTTAAGGCTTCCTCATCAGTATATTCCAATTCTCCAACAACCTTAGACATAAGCTCTTTAAATATGTAGTTAACACCTTTAATCACTTCATCCCTACTTCTGAAATTCTTATAAAGTTGAATTTTTCTATTTTTTCCTTCATCCTTATGATATGAATTATACTTATCTAAAAATAACTCTGGTTTTGCCTGTCTAAATCTATAAATACTCTGCTTAACATCTCCAACCATAAATACATTAGGATCATCTCCATGTTTTCTAGAAACTAGATCTATTATGGCTTCTTGAACATTATTTGAATCTTGGTATTCATCTACCAATACTTCATCAAAATACTCCTTAAAATTCTCTGCCACATTAGAATTTTCACTAGTTAATATCTTTAAACATAAGTGCTCTAAGTCATTAAAATCTAAAGAGCCCTTATCCTTCTTAGCCTTAGCAAACCTTCCCTCAAATTCTATAACAATATTTGAAAGTTCTTTCATATATGGATATGATGCTTTTATAGAGTGTAACATTTCTTCTGGATTCATAGAGAATATATCCTCTTTCAACTTACCTATCTTCTTCTTAACATCATCCCTAATTCCCTTAACTCTATCCTGAACTGCCACATCGGATACTGTATTTTTTCTAACTGTTTTAAGCTTTGTAAAATTAATATTTTCTAACCTATTATAAATTGCTTCTACATTATCATTGATACACTCATATATAGATTGTAATGATGATATATCCTCAGCAAATGTATCAATATAAGGCTCTAATCCCTCTGTTTCTCTACATAGGTCTATTGCCTTATGTTCCATACTAATTAAACCTCTTAATTCAATCTCTATATTTTCTTTAAGAATTTTAACCCATGGACTATCATCTAATTCTTCAATCTTATCAATATTAAATTCCTCACTCTTATCTCTTAACCATTTTTCTGGCCAAGGACCACTCATAGAAAATCTATATAGATCTAATATTATTTCTTTTAACTTTTCATCATCCCTTGCCCCACTATATGCTTCAACTAAATTAAGAAACTCTCTATCCTCTTCTTCATACTTATCCTCAAAAAGCTCTTCAAGTATTTCCGCCTTTAAAAGCACTCCCTCTGTTTCATCTAATATTCTAAAAGATGGATCAAGCTCTATAATGTGAAAATTATTCTTTATAACATCTAGGCAAAATGAATGCATTGTAGTTATATTCGCCCTACTTAACAATGTTAATTGCTTCTGTAGCACCTTAGAATTAGGAGATTTTTCTAAAGCCTTAGTAATAGCTGCTGCTATTCTTTCTCGCATTTCAGATGCAGCTGCACTTGTAAATGTAACTACTAATAGCCTATCTATATCAACTGGATTCTCTTCATTAGTTATTATTCTTATAATTCTTTCTACTAATACTGCTGTCTTGCCTGATCCTGCAGCAGCTGCAATAAGTAAATTACACCTTCTAGTTTCTATAGCTGCTAACTGCTCTTTAGTCCACTTAGTTTCCCCCATCTTCTGTCCCTCCTTTTACTGCCTCTTTCATCTTGCTCCAAATTTCATTGTCATCCTTCTTAAGTACAAGCTTATACTTATTGTCCTTAATACTAGTGTCAAACTGACATATAGAAGAGTAATCACAGTATTCACAATAAGCCATCTTCTGGTTCTTACATGGTTCTATCTTAATCTTTCCACTAAGCATATCCTCGCATAACTCTATCATCTTGCTATTAACATAATCTCTTAATATGTTAAATTGCTCCTCAGTAATAACTGCACTATTAGATGAGAAGTCTCCATCTTTCTTAAATGTAGCAGGAATAACTAGTGAATAAGTCTCCATATCATTATCCATAGCACGTACTAGCTCTGCATCCTTAAGTAAAAGACCATTCATCTTTAATTTTTCTAATACCTGCTTTCTTATTTCTTCATCCTCTAGTTCTGTTTTACTCTTAATTATTGGATCATCAATTCTAAAGTATAATATAGCTCCTGGCATTGCTTGCTTATTAAGTATATTAGCTGAATTCTTTAATATAGCATCTAAATAAACTAATAGCTGAATTTGTAATCCATAATAAAGTTCATTTAAATCAAACTTCTTCGCTCCTGATTTATAATCTATTACTCTTACATATGTATTTCCGGCCATATCTAAGGTATCTATTCTGTCAATCCTACCAGTTAAAAATACCTCTTCTCCAGATGGTAATTGAAGCTTTATAGGTGCTCCATCACTAAAGCTTCCAAAGACAAATTCATTACTAAATATCTCGAATTGTCCCTTCCTCATCTGTTCTGAAATTATAGAAACTGATTTAGTAATAACTCTCTTAAATCTATCAGTAAAGTACTTATATCTCTTGCTACTATTAAGTATTGAATTAGTATCTTCCTTTAATTTTGTCTCTATAAGCTCTCCAACAATATTCCTACATCTATCCGTATTCAAATCTGACCAGGATATCTTCTCTCTTTTTACCTTTGTAGTAAACTCATCTAAAATATCATGCATAAATGAACCTAGATCCGGTGCCGAGAATTCATATATCTTTCTATCCCTTGCCTTTAATCCATATTGAACAAAGTAAGAGAAAGGACACTCTGCATATTTTTCTAACCTAGATACACTAAATAGTAACCTACCGCTATCTGTGCTATACAGCTCTTTTATTTTTTCTCTAGGCATAATTTCTCCAGTATTGCTGTACTTAAGCCCCTGGAATATATGACCTGTCTTATTCCCAAAGTCACCTTTTTCTCTATACCATGCATATACTTGCTCCCAGTAATCTTCTATATCTACATTTTCATAATTCTTTCTTAAAGATAAAATTAATTCATTAAAGGTTGGAATAGGTGCTGTAACCTTAGAAAATCTGTCTGCTCTCTCTCTTAAATTGTAAATATCACTTTCCTTAACAAGATTTGGGAATATTCTTTTAAGCCTTGGAATAACAATTGATGCTCTTAAGGACTTTCCTTCAAAATCAGCCATTGGATAGCTTATCATAATGAAATTGCTTGCTAAAGTTATTGCTGTATATACCATAAATTGTTCTTCAAAGACCTTAGCCTTAGTAGTAGATGATAATTCTACTCCCATATCTCTTAATAGATCTCTATCTCTATCTGTTAGTATCCCCTCTTCTTTATTAGCTGAAGGTAAGATACCATCATTAACTCCAACTATAAATATTGCCTTAGAGTTTCTACCCTTTATTCTAGCGATATCTCCTATATTTACCTGATCTAAAGCTACTGGAATAACACCAATTTCCTTACCTTCAAAACCTGAGTTTAGTATCTTATAGAAGTCCATCACATCTATTTTATCTTCTCCAATTACCTCTACTGCTTGATCTAATATATCTAAAACTATAGCTGGTACCTGCTCATACTCCATAACTTTACTTTGTATGCTATTTGCTTCAAAATTATCAATCCAGCTATCAATTCTCTTAAGAGCATTAAGTTCAACTAATAATTCATATATTGCAGTACATATCTGCCTTACACTTTTTTTATTTGAAATATCCTTATGGAACTTCATTAATGGCTCTCTAACCTTAATCATTATATCTATTGGGTCTAATATGTCTTCTTCATTAGATATATCCTGGCCTTCAACTATCTCCTTCGCCTCTTTAACTAGCTCCCCTGTCCATCTAAAACCTTTAATACCATTAGCTAAAATATAATTCTCAAGTATATCTATTTCCTTTCTATCTATACCTGTAAGTCCACTCTTCAAATATTTAAAAACACTTTCATAGGACCAATTTCTAAGGTGAACCTCAAATGCTGAAAGAATTAATACAACTAATGGATTACTTAATATATCAATCTTCTTATCTAAAAAGAATGGGATATTATATTCTTTAAATATTACTGTAGTTATCTTTTCATAATCATCTATATTCCTACAAACCACAGATATATCTCTATATCTATATTTTCTATCTCTTACAAGCCTCACAATCTCCTTTGCTACTGTTTCAACTTCATCATAGGAGTTATTTGCTTTATATAATCTTATATCCCTTACATCAGCCTTATAGCCTTCAAATGGATATGTAAAGAAGTACTTCTCTAAATGCTGTAATTCCTTGCTTTCAATAAATCTATTATTCTTATTTTTATTTAAATTAACAGGCTCTAGATACCCTATATGTTCATCCTGCATCATCTTTAATATTCTTAACTCCGTACTCTTTATTGAGTTAAATATATCAGTAACTTCATTTTCCTGACCATTACCTAACTCATCCATACATAAGGTTATGTTAATACTCTTGCATCTTTTAGCTAAAACTCTTATAACCTCCATTTGTTGAGGTGTAAAAGTAGTAAATTCATCTATCCATACCTCTGCTCCATCGTATAAATGACAATTCTCTAATTTTTTTGCTAATAAGGTAATCTCATCATCTGCATCGATTAGATTCTCTGCAACACTACTGTTAAATTTATCAAATATTAAAGATAAATCCCTTAACTTATCCTTTAATTCCTTATCTTCAATACCCTCTAAATTTTCTTTAAGAACCTCTGGCGTAACATTATACTTCTTAAATTCTGTTATTGTATCTGAAATTATATCTGTAAATCCCTGCTCTTTAGATATTCTATTAAAATATTTTAGCTTATCATCTCCCTCTTGAAGAATCTTATGAATAAGCATATTTCTACCTGAATCAGTCATTCTATCATGAACTCTTCCACCGCATTCCTCAAAAACTCTATGAGCCATTCTCTTAAAACTTAAAACTTGAGATCTTAATAATCCCTTCTCTCCAACATTCCTTAGAAGTGATGTTTCTCTTTGGAATGTGTACTGTTCTGGAACAATGTATATTAATTTATTATCATGACTATTTTCTAGCTTCTTTTTTATTTGATCTAGGCAAAAAGTACTTTTACCACTTCCTGCTCTCCCATAAATAAATCTTATTCCCATATAATTTAACTCCTAAAAACAAATTTATATATAGTACTTAATTCTATAAAGTACTATAAAAACCTTCTATATATAAATTAAAAGGCTTGATAGCTCAAGCCTTATATTATTTCTCTATTTAAATTTAATTTTTCTAAAGTCATAACTATGGTATCCACATAGGTTCCTCTAAGATTATATGACTTATTTTTTACATATTCTTCCCTAAATCCAGCACTCTTATAACAATTAATTGCCCTCTTATTATCCTTTATAACCTCTAATTGAATAACTTCTGCATTTAAATCATCAAAAAGATACTCTGATAGTACCCTTAATGTATCTTTTCCATACCCCTTATTCCAGAACATACTACCTATTGTTATTCCTATAGAATATATTCTCTTTTCTTTATCTGTAACTTCATAGCGTACACATCCAACAAGTACATCTCTATCATTAATAATGCTAAGCCCTCTTCTGTACACCTTTCTTATTCTTGAGAAATTACTAAGAACATACCTCTTGTCAGGTATATCTCCATAATCACCATCATATTTCTTTACCTCTTCTTCATTACAAATCTCATACAACATACTAATATCTCTTTGCTCAATTAACCTCAAATAAATTTTTTCACCCTTTAGCATAAGTACACCTTCTTACTCAATATATAGTCTTATTATATTCCTCTATTGAAACTTATTCAAAAGTACAATTACCTATTAAGAATTATTTACCAAGATTATAATGTTCATACTCTTTTTTTATACAAAATAAAAAAACATCTAACAAATGTTAGATGTTTTTTGGCGGAGAATCCGGGATTTGAACCCGGGCGCCAGTTACCCGACCTACGCCCTTAGCAGGGGCGCCTCTTCAGCCACTTGAGTAATTCTCCATGTGCCTTCTATATAAAAAATATATATGGCGGAGAGACAGGGATTCGAACCCTGGGTACCCGTAAAGGTACGCCGGTTTTCAAGACCGGTGCCTTAAACCAACTCGACCATCTCTCCACAACTTACAGGAGTTATTATATCAACCATTAATGCTATTGTCAACATCATTATTTAAATTAATTTATTTTTTTATATTCTTTTCAATAAATAAACTTATACTATATAATGAGATAATTAAAATAATGGAGGTAACTATGACTTTATATGTTTCAGACTTAGATGGTACTTTATTAAATAACAATGCTGAGATCTCAGCTACGAGTAAAGAACTCTTAAATAAAGCGTTAAATAATAATGTACAATTCACAATAGCCACTGCTAGAACGCCTGCAACTGTAGTAAATATTCTAAAGGATGTTAATATAAATATGCCCGTTGTAACTATGAACGGTTCAGCTATATACGATATAAAAAAAGATAATTACTTACGCTATACAACTATAGACCTTAAATTTGTAAAGACTATTGATGCTTTAATAAAAAAAGAAAATCTAAATGCATTTATTTACACAATTAAAAATAATCATTTATTTGTATATCATCGAAGATTAAAACATCCTTATCAAATAAAATTTTATAATCAAAGAAAAAATAGTTCATTTAAAACTTTTATTCAAGAAGATTTTCCTTCTGATGCTGAAGTTCTTTATTTTACTATTATGGAATATAAAGATAAAATTAACTCACTTTATAATAAAATTAAAGCTATGAAAGATTTATATATAGTTAAATATAAGGATAACTATGATAATGATATCTATTATCTAGAAATATACAGTGTAAAATCTTCTAAAGCAAATGCAATAAAATATTTAAAGCAACATTATGATTTTAATAAATTAGTTACTTTTGGTGATAATTTAAATGATATACCAATGTTTGAGATATCCGATGAGTGCTATGCTGTAAAAAATGCAGTAGATGAGCTTAAAGAGATTGCAACTGGTGTTATTGGACTAAATACTGAGGATTCTGTAGCAAAATTTATAAGAAATTAACAGGAGCTATTTAATGCATTTTTATAGCGTTAAATGGCTTTCAAAGTATTTTGAACAAAACAAAAACCTCAACAATTTTGTTGAGGTTTCTTTGTGGCGGAGAGACAGGGATTCGAACCCTGGGTACCCGCGAAGGTACGCCGGTTTTCAAGACCGGTGCCTTAAACCAACTCGACCATCTCTCCACATCACGAATTGTATTATAGCAAGGTTCTATATACTTTGTCAACATAATATTGAAATTTTTTTATATTAATTTAAAACCGCCTGAATTATTTTCTAAATCTATTCAAGCGGAATTAATTAATGTTTTTTAATTTAAATAACTAAAATAATCTTCCATGTTTTTCATATCTGGAAACCTGACTTATTTTGTTTTCTTCATCTACAAATACAACATAAGGTTTATGCTCCTTAGCCTCTTCATTATCTATCTCACAATATGCCATAATGATTATCTTATCTCCAACCTGCACACACCTTGCTGCTGCTCCATTTAAACATATTAATCCTGATCCCCTTTCACCTGCTATTGTATATGTCTCAAATCTATTTCCATTATCTATGTCTACTATTTGTACCTTCTCGTATTCTAATATCCCTGCTGCATCTAATAAGTCCATATCTACTGTAATACTTCCTACATAATCTAATTCAGCTTGCACTACTTTCACTCTATGGATCTTACCTTTTAGCATTGTTACTCTCATTTATCTATTCCTCCACTAAATCTCATATATAAAATTATCAATTAATCTAGTTTTACCTATATAAACTGCAATAGCAACCAACACAGACTCCTCTAACCTATCTACCTTTTTCATTGATAATAAATCAACAACATCAACGTAATCTATTTTTGCTAATGGCTCCTTATCAATATTTTCTATAATGATATTGATAACTCTATTAGAATTACTTTCCCCATTTTCTATAGCCTTTCTCGCTAGGTTTAAAGATCTATTCAATATAGTCGCAGCCTTCCTCTCTTTAGGGCTTAAATAAGTATTTCTTGAGCTCTTAGCTAGTCCATCCTCTTCTCTCACGATTGGACATCCAACTATATCTATATCCATATTTAAATCCCTTACCATTCTTTTTATGACTGCTAATTGCTGAGCATCTTTCTGACCAAAATAAGCTCTATCTGGAGTTATAATATTAAATAGCTTAGTTACAACAGTACAAACACCTCTAAAGTGTATTGGTCTACTCTTCCCACATAGTTCTTCAGTTAATATATCCATATCTACAAATGAATAAAAATCCTCAAAATACATTTCTTTTGCCTCTGGATTAAATATTAAATTAGCTCCTCCATCACTGCATACCATACAATCTCTCTCTAAATCCCTAGGATAACTTGATAAATCCTCTGTAGGACCAAATTGCATAGGGTTAACAAATATACTTACTACAACCCTATCATTCTCCTCAGCTGCCCTCTTGATTAAACTCTGATGTCCTTCATGTAAGTATCCCATAGTAGGTACAAACCCTACCTTAAATCCTTGTAATTTCCATCCCTTAATAATTGATCTTACTTCGTTTATATTTTTTGAAATTTCCATTCTTATGCCCCTTAATATAATTTTTCTATAACATCATCTTCTACATTAAAACCATGCCTTTCTTCGGGAAAAACACAATCCTTTACTTCTCTTATATATCTACTGAATGCATCCTTCATAGTCTCACCTACATTGCTATACTTCTTAACAAACTTAGGAGTAAAATCTGAGTACATTCCAAGCATATCTTGATAAACTAATATCTGACCATCACACCCATCTCCTGCACCTATTCCTATAGTAGGTATATTTATTTTATCTGAAATAAGTTTAGCTAATCTTGTTGGTACACATTCTAATACAATTGAAAATGCTCCTGATGCCTCTACAGCCTTAGCATCCTCCAATAACTTCTTAGCTACCTCTTCACTTTTCCCTTGCACCTTAAATCCTCCAAAAGCATTTACTGACTGTGGCGTTAATCCTATATGAGCCATTACCGGTATCGATGCATTAACTATAGCTCTAATTTGTTCTTGAACCTCTTTTCCACCCTCTAACTTTACAGCATTAGCCCTGCCTTCCTTAATTAGTCTTCCAGCATTCACAACAGCATCATAAACTGAAGTTTGATAAGACATAAATGGCATGTCTGCAACAACTAATGAATTTTTTACACCTCTTGTTACAGCTCTTGTATGATGTATCATATCTTCCATAGTTACTGATAAAGTATCCTCATATCCTAAACAAACCATACCTAATGAATCACCTACAAGTATTCCATTAATTCCTGACTCGTCCATCAACTTTGCAGTAGAATAATCGTAAGCTGTAAGCATAGTAAGCTTATCATTCTTGTCTTTTGCCTCTTTAAAAGTTACTACTGTATTTTTCATTATCTACTCTCCCATCATTTTCTCCAATTTAGAATAATCCCTATTAATATTTTTAACTTTCCCTATACTAATAAGCTTTTTTGAAAGTAACCTATATAATTCCCTATCATCTTCGCTTAATGACTCCAAATGCCTCTTAATAGTGTTAATATCCCCTCTTTCTATAGGCCCAGTTAAACTATTTATTGTTCCTTTTTCAACTATATTTTGAATATTATTAATCATTAAAGGTTTTAATGCACTTAGTGCCTCTTCATCACTAAATCCACACTTTTTAAGTAAACTACCTCCTGTTTCAGCTAAAGCTATGACATGATTGCTTACAAATACTGATGCTGCATGATATTCTGATTTATTTTTCCATGATATTACCTGAGTTTTATTACCCAAGCCTTCTATCATATTTTTAATATCTTTTATATACTTATTTGGCCCCTCAATAGTTATAAAAGCCTCTTTTAATTGTTTATGAGAATTATATTTGTTGCTGATTGCGAACATTGGATGGATTGAATAACCATATGCATTATGGTCTTCTATATTAGAAAAGATACGTGATGATAATGAACCACTACAGTGGCAAATAATTTTATTTTCAATAGACAACTCTTTAATACTATTCCATATATCTTCTATAACTCCATCTGGAGTTGTAATGATAATAGCATCACTTTTTATTACAATTTCTTGAATACTACTAAAGTAATTTGATTTAGTAAATTTTGCTGCTTCCTTTGCTGATTCCAAACTTCTACTATAATATCCAACTATATTTAAATTATTTTCACTAAAATATTTACCTAAGGAAAATCCGACTTTTCCTGCACCTATAAAACCTATTTTTATGTTATCACCTCCACTAATTTGAGTGTGACACTACTTAGTCTCATTCCAATATGGATATGAGCAATCTTAAAAATAAAAAATCATCATCTGGTGTAGCTTTTCTATAAATACCACCCATAGTAAGAATCTAACATAATTTGTAAAACAATTCAATGAATATATAAAAAAAACCAGCCTTCTTTGAAAGCTGGTTTAAAATTATTTAGTTATAACATCACATCTTAAGAATTGTTTTAAAGCTTCTGGTATTAAAACTGTTCCATCTGCTTGTTGGTAATTTTCAAGTATAGCAGCTACTGTTCTACCAATAGCAACTCCTGATCCATTTAATGTATGAACAAATTGTGGTTTATCCTTTGGAGTTTCTTTATACTTAATATTTGCTCTTCTAGATTGGAAATCTTCAAAGTTTGAACAGCTTGAAATTTCAACATATCTATTGTAGCTTGGCATCCAAACTTCAATATCATACTTTAATGCAGCTGTAAATCCTAGATCACCCTTACATATTCTAACTATTCTATAAGGTAACCCTAATCCTTGTAGAACTGATTCTGCATCTGCTACTAACTTATCTAATTCAGCATAACTATCTTCTGGCTTACAGAACTTAACTAATTCAACTTTATTGAATTGGTGTTGTCTTACAAGTCCTCTTGTATCTCTTCCTGCTGATCCTGCTTCTGCTCTGAAGCAAGCTGAGTATGCAGCATGCTTTATTGGTAACTCATTTCCTGTAAATACTTCATTTCTGTACATATTAGTTACAGGTACTTCTGCTGTTGGTATTAAGAAGTAACCATTGTTTTCAACTTTAAATGCATCCTCTTCAAACTTAGGTAATTGACCTGTTCCTGTCATACTCTCTCTATTAACCATATATGGAGGTAATACTTCTGTATATCCATTTTCACAAGTGTGTTTATCTAAGAAGTAGTTTATTATTCCTCTTTCAAGTCTAGCTCCTAATCCTTTGTATATAGTAAACCTTGATCCAGCTACCTTTCCGCCTCTTTCAAAATCTAATATATCTAAATCTGTTCCTAGGTCCCAGTGAGCCTTTGGTTCAAAATCAAACTTAGTTGGTTCTCCCCATCTCTTTATTTCAATATTGTCTTCATCAGTTTCACCATCTGGTACTTGTGGATTTGGAATATTAGGGATTCTAAGCATAATAAATTGAATTCTTTCTTCAATCTCTGCTAATCTAACATCATGAACCTTTATTTCATCTCCTAATTCTCTCATCTCAGTCATTATAGCAGTAACATCTTCTCCTGCTTTTTTTAATTTAGGAATTTCAGATGAAACTTGATTTCTCTTACTTTTTAAAGCTTCTACTTCAACTAATATTTTTCTTCTTTCTTCATCTAAAGAAATTATTTCATCTATTACTGAAGTATCAAAGTCTTCTCCCCTGTTTGATAATGCATTTTTAATTTCTTCTGGATTGTTTCTAATTCTTTTTAAATCTAACATTATTTGTTCCTCCCTTAATTTTTTACATATAAAAAGAGCCCATCTTCCCTATAAAAGGGACGAAAGACTCCGCGTTGCCACCCTAATTGATAGAATAAATTCTATCCGCTTAATTAATTTAACGATTTCCCGTACTGCTCATCACAGTCCCTCCAAGGTGGATTCATAATAACTTACTATCAGTTTACACCATACACTGACTCTCTTAAAGTAAATTTACTATTACTAGCCTCATCATAGGTTTATTATTCAATTTTCAATATACATTTACTATATTACAAACAATACTTTCTTGTCAATATTTGACTAACTTATTTATTCTCTTTCTATCTTTTTTGTACAAACTATATCTATTCCTGTATTAAGTATATTCCTACATATTATATCTCCTATATCTATAGGGCTACTAACATATATTCTGCCCAAAACTTTAGAAAACTCTCTAAATAAATCTCTATCTATCTCTTTATTACTTTTAACTGATACTACCTTATGTCTATTATCACCTTTTATCCTAACTAAACTCGTAAATATTTCCTTCATAAATATTCTCCCTTACCTAAACCTCATTAAATTCTTTAATCCTACCTATCAATACCTTAGAATTTTTTGAATCCTCAACTATCTCTGTTGGCTTCTTATCCATTTCTCTAGCCAATATATTAATTATCTTTCTTACACAGTAAGAACCATGACAACTTCCAAGACCTGCCCCTGTTCTTCTCTTAATTCCCTCTACAGTTCTAGCTCCTAATGGTCTTCTTATACAATCAACTATTTCACCTTCAGATACGTCATTACATACACAAATTATATTACCGTATCTTTTATCTAGAGATATTATTTCATTTCTTTCTTTTTTACTCATATCTCTAAATCTATAGAAATCTCTTCTCTTATCAACAAAATTCTTTTTTAAAGTTGTTTTCATATTCTGTGCTATTGCATCACTAATTGTTTGCGCTATTGCTGGTGCTAAAGTAATCTTACCATAATGAGTACCTGTTACCCTTATATACCCCTTATCTATATCTGTATCATCAATTAACATAGAATCCTTCTTATATACTTCATTAAATATATTGCTAAGGTTACTATGATCTACTTCTGGTAATAGTAAATTAGCATAGTCTATTCCTTCTTCTATACTTAAGGCAGTAGATGTTTTTATTCCTACAATAGCTCCTCCAGATATATTAGGGATATTAAGAACAAAAGTATGTTCATTTAACGTATTTATAACTATCTTATTTAATTTATTTTTCACATTATCATCTAATAATAAATAATTCATATTTTTATGAATTATTTTGTCATTTATTAATTCAATTCTATTATTATTTTTTGATTCCATATATACATCATTAGGAATTGTATTAATAACTACTCTACAAGTAAACTTATTTTTATTAGTCGTTACCTTAAATCCCTTTGATATATTTTTTATTTCTATGACTTCTTCTTCAAATCTAAAATTAACACCATTATCAGCTGCAACCTCTGCATAGGCTATTGCAAGATCATAGGGTGCTATTATTGCAACATTTTCTGAATACAAAGCCTTCTTTATACTAATATCTTTATTAAGAGCTGGCTCGATATCATAAACATCATTTGCTTCAATTAAGTGTACCTTGTCAATACCTCTTGATCTAGCCTTATCATACATATTTTCCAGTTCCAATACTCCCCTATCGCTATCTGCTATTCTAATAGCTCCTATCTTATTATATGGCACATTAAATTTTTCACAGGCTTCTTCTATTAGATAACTGCCAATCTTCTCTAAAGAAGACATAACAGTATCTGATGTTTCTGAGCCATCATAAACCACCGATGTATTCACAAAGGATATATCATCTGCAATATCATAATCTTTCTCTATTAAAGCTATATTTAAGTTATATTTAGATAATTCATATGCAACAGAACACCCTATTATTCCCCCACCTACTACTAAAACATCATAATTCATAATTACCTCCAAGGATTTACTTAACATTAATTCTCTTCAATAATGAATCCTTTTTCTCTTAACTCCATTAATATAGAATCCATATTCTCTTGAGAGTCAGCTGAAATTGTATGTATATGTACGCCATCAGTTAATAGTGATAATGGCTTTGCACTATTTTGGCTATACCTTGTCATAAACTTTTCTAAATCATTTAAGTTTTTTATCATTAACATTCCCTTTATTTCTCCATACAATGGATGCTCTACAATTACATCCTCAATTATTCCACCATATTTAATAACAGTCTTTAACTCCTCAGCTAATCTATCTTCTTTATGAGTAACAGCTACTACAGACTTTATCCTATTATCCTCTTTCCCAATTATATATCCTTCTGGAGTAGCTATTATATTATTGCCTTTTGCTCTTAATATAGCAATATCTTTTACTATTATCTGTCTAGTAACGCCATATTTACAAGCCAATTTAGTACCCTTTAAAGCTTTATTAGAATCAATCAATGACTTTATTATATCTTCTCTTCTCTCAATTGAATTCATTATACCCCTCCTCTATAATTTTCTAACTATTATCATCAGCCTCTTTAATTATTTTAAGGTATATATTTGAATTGACCTTCTTATAATGGTGCTTCTCCACGGCTTCTAAAAATTCATTATCATATTTATCTATCTTCTTTAATAATTTAACTGACTTTTTAGGATGATTATAATATATATCTACCTTTTTATTGTTTTTATATTTTTTTAAATCTCCATTAGTAACCTTATCCAAAATTACTAATACAGATTTATCTATTACATTTAAACTCTTAGTGCTTTTACCTACATCATGAAGCAAGGCTATTTTAGCTAATTTTTTTTCATCTATATCACTATTAAATTTCTTATATCTATTTAATGCATCATTACATACCCTTATGCAATGATGTTTATCCGATATCTTTAATTTATTAAATATCTTTTCTTCATCCTTATTTAAGTATTTTTTGATTATTGTAGTATCTACTGGCTTAAATCTAGCAGTTATCGCCCACATAAATTGCTTAACTCTATATATTGCCATATCAATCTCCTTTTTTCATTTATCCATTATTAATCATAACATTATAGAGATTTATTATCAATTTCATATATAACAAAAAAGCTGTGAATTAACTTCACAGCTTTTCAATATGGTGGAGATAAAGAGATTCGAACTCTTGACCCCCTGCGTGCAAGGCAGGTGCTCTCCCAACTGAGCTATACCCCCAAAATTGGTGGACCTTCAGGGACTCGAACCCCGGACCTACCGGTTATGAGCCGGTTGCTCTAACCAACTGAGCTAAAGATCCCTATTGGACCTGGCAACGTCCTACTCTCCCACACAGTCTCCCATGCAGTACCATCGGCGCTGTAGAGCTTAACTTTCCTGTTCGGAATGGAAAGGAGTGTTTCCTCTACGCCATCATCACCAGATTTCCTACACAAATTATTATAATTTGTTAAATCCACCTTGTCAATATATTTTTAAAATATATTTTTCAGAAATTGTTCTCTGAAAATTGCACATAATATATATCAAATATTCTCGTTATTTATTTGGTCAAGCCCTCGACCTATTAGTATCAGTCAGCTCAATACATTACTGCACTTACACCTCTGACCTATCAACCTCGTGTTCTTCAAGGGGTCTTACTAGCTTATGCTATG
>NZ_JBPUTF010000003.1:0-225777 GCF_051590805.1 Clostridium zhoujianii | reverse complement strand
CACGCCGCCAGCGTTCGTCCTGAGCCAGGATCAAACTCTCAATAAAAAGTTTAATCTTAATCTCAAAAACTTACTCATAAAAAGAATTGCTGGTTTTTAACTTATATATCTGTTCAATTTTCAAAGATCTCTGCGCCTCTCAGCGACTTTTTTATCTTATCACTCTAGCCGATTGCTGTCAACACTTTTTTTCTGTGTTTTTTCGCTCTCTCGCTGAGGACAAGAATTATTCTATCACAGCTTTAATCTATCACTTTACTACTAAATAACATTTTATATAATTATATTTGTATTTCTCTTATTTTCTATCTTTTTCACACTTTTTCTATTATTGATACACTAGGATAAGTTTCTTTTATTATTATTCTATATTATGTTATTATATTCTTTTTATGGATTATATCCTCATTATAATGAGAGAATATAAAAAAATATTTTACTTGTTTCAATATTTATTATATTAAATTATTAATCCAACATATTAAAATCAATATAATAAATTTACATAAGACCTTTAAAAATATTCAATAAAAATAAATCCCTTTTTATATTTTATGGCCTCCTTCTTATTGAACTTCTATTATTCTATTGGAAATCAAATTCCCGAAAGGGGTAATATTCACAAGTTATTGAAATTTATCGAAAATTAAAATAGCACAATTAATTTATGAAAAATATAAATTAACCTTCTTATTATTATTCCTTAAATTTAATCACTTAGATGTAATTATATAGTATTTATTGTATAAAATATTGCACACAAAAAAGACTGTATCAGATTAAGTTTAAACTTAATCTGATACAGTCTTTTTTTGGTACCCCTACCCCGGTTCGAACGGGGGGCATCAGGATTCGAAGTCCTGCACTCTATCCACCTGAGTTATAGGAGCATAATATATCTAATTCTACTATCAACTAGTATTGATAGCTATAGTATAAATAGTTATTGTTTTATCCACACTTATTTTAACTATATAATCTTTCTCTGTGCATAACTTTTAATTAATCCACAGACTTACACATATTTATAGTTATAAAATGAAAAAAAGCAACTTGTTTAAGTTGCTTATTGGAGCAGGTAGTGGGAATCGAACCCACCTTTCCAGCTTGGAAGGCTGGAGTATTACCGATATACGATACCTGCATATGGTGCAGATGAAGGGAGTCGAACCCCCACGCCAAAGGCGCTAGATCCTAAGTCTAGTGCGTCTGCCAATTCCGCCACATCTGCACGGCAATAATTGAAATTTGGTGGCTTACCGGGGAATCGAACCCCGGACACCTTGATTAAAAGTCAAGTGCTCTACCGACTGAGCTAGTAAACCATCTGGCAGGGATAGCAGGATTTGAACCTACGAATACCACAGTCAAAGTGTGGTGCCTTACCGCTTGGCGATATCCCTGCGTATGGGGTGAACGATGGGACTCGAACCCACGACAACCAGTGCCACAAACTGGCGCTCTACCAACTGAACTACATTCACCACAACATTGGTGCGCCATCAGGGATTCGAACCCGGGACACCCTGATTAAGAGTCAGGTGCTCTACCAACTGAGCTAATAGCGCATATAATGGTGCGTCTTAAGAGATTCGAACTCCTGGCCCACGCCTTAGAAGGGCGTTGCTCTATCCAGCTGAGCTAAAGACGCATATTAAAAGTTTTTAAACTTTTATGGAGCAGGTAGTGGGAATCGAACCCACCTTTCCAGCTTGGAAGGCTGGAGTATTACCGATATACGATACCTGCATATTATGGAGCGGAAGACGGGACTCGAACCCGCAACATCCACCTTGGCAAGGTGGCGCTCTACCATTGAGCCACTTCCGCAACTGTAATACTAAACTTATTTGGTCGGGGTGACAGGTCTCGAACCTGCGACCTCATGGTCCCAAACCATGCGCGCTACCATCTGCGCCACACCCCGGTTTAATGGTGCGTCTTAAGAGATTCGAACTCCTGGCCCACGCCTTAGAAGGGCGTTGCTCTATCCAGCTGAGCTAAAGACGCATGCTTAAAGTTTTTAAACTTTTATGGAGCAGGTAGTGGGAATCGAACCCACCTTTCCAGCTTGGAAGGCTGGAGTATTACCGATATACGATACCTGCGTATTATGGAGCGGAAGACGGGACTCGAACCCGCAACATCCACCTTGGCAAGGTGGCGCTCTACCATTGAGCCACTTCCGCAATATGGTGCAGATGAAGGGAGTCGAACCCCCACGCCAAAGGCGCTAGATCCTAAGTCTAGTGCGTCTGCCAATTCCGCCACATCTGCACGGCAATAATTAAAATTTGGTGGCTTACCGGGGAATCGAACCCCGGACACCTTGATTAAAAGTCAAGTGCTCTACCGACTGAGCTAGTAAACCATCTGGCAGGGATAGCAGGATTTGAACCTACGAATACCACAGTCAAAGTGTGGTGCCTTACCGCTTGGCGATATCCCTATCTGGGGTGAACGATGGGACTCGAACCCACGACAACCAGTGCCACAAACTGGCGCTCTACCAACTGAACTACATTCACCACAATGGTGCGTCTTAAGAGATTCGAACTCCTGGCCCACGCCTTAGAAGGGCGTTGCTCTATCCAGCTGAGCTAAAGACGCATATTCATTTTCAGAACGATTTTTATTTTATGATATCTTTCCACATTTGTCAAGGTTTTTTTACCTAGTTTTTTGTGGAGCAGGTAGTGGGAATCGAACCCACCTTTCCAGCTTGGAAGGCTGGAGTATTACCGATATACGATACCTGCATAACTGGTCGGGGTGACAGGTCTCGAACCTGCGACCTCATGGTCCCAAACCATGCGCGCTACCATCTGCGCCACACCCCGGAGTCATATGCCGCATCTCTCAGCGACAATGACTATTCTACATTATGAGAATTAATCCGTCAATACTTTTTTTAAATAAAAATATATTATAGCGAAAAACTTAGTAAATTAAAGATATGATCAGATATTATAATTTATTTAAGACTACACATCTAGAAAATTAAAATTTATTTCCTATTATAAATGTAACTATTTTACTTCTTTAAGATAAATATCCGGCTTTTTGTTCTCCTCTAATTTAATATAACCAATATATCTACCCTTTAATCTTGGTAAAGAAATACTTCCTGGATTCATAAAGATTATATTGCCTTCTTCTTCTATCATCTGTTCATGAGTGTGACCAAATAAAACAATGTCAGCTTCTACCTCTTTAGCTTTATAATAAATATTAGTCATACCATACTTTACTCCATATAAATCTCCATGAGTTATAAATATCCTTTTTCCACTAATATTTATTAGTTGCTCCTTAGGATATTTATTGCTAAAGTCACAATTACCTCTTACTCCATACACTTGGCCATTAAACTCTCTTGTTAATTCTTCAATATCTTCAGAATTATCTCCTAAATGTATTAAAACATCTGCCTCTTTTATATATTCCTTAGCTATATCTATATACTTTGGCATTCTGTGTGTATCACTAATTACAGCAACTAACAAAAGTATCCCTCCTTAATCTATCTAAAAGATTCTATATAAATTCTCCTATTCTCTCTTTTAACTTTTTTAAGGCTACTGCCCTGTGGCTAATCTTATTTTTTTCTTCTCCTGCTAGTTCGCCAAAACTCTTTCCTAATGGTTCGTAAAAGAATAATGGATCATATCCAAATCCACCTTCACAAGATAACTCATCCAAAATAATACCTCTTACATCCCCTCTAATAGCCATATAATTATTATTACTATCTATCAATGCTAATTGACATACAAAGTTTCCACCCCTTTTTTCAGTTGGAACTCCTTTCAAATTAGCTAATAGTTTAATATTGTTTTTTGAATCATCTCCATGTTCACCTGCATATCTTGCAGAATATATCCCTGGAGCACCATTTAAATAATCTACTTCAAGTCCAGAATCATCTGCTATTACAATATAATTATTATCTCCTCTATCCTTTAGGTAGCTAGCTATTTCACTGGCTTTTTTCTTAGCATTTTCTTCAAAGGTTTTACCATCTTCTTCTACTTCAATATCAATATTCTCATCTTTTAATGATTTAACTTCAATAGGTAATTCCTTTAATATTTCCTTAAATTCTTCTATTTTATGAGCATTATTACTAGCTAATATAATCTTTTTCATATTTTTAATCATTTCCTCCTGTACCTATCCATAGTCCATCCATTTTTAATGAATCTTTTTGAATTTGTATCATTTGTTTAACACCCTTTTCTCCTAAGTCCAAAAGGGCATTTAATTCTGTTCTACTAAATGGACTTTCTTCCCCTGTACCTTGTAACTCCACGAATCCACCTTCATCAGTCATTATTACATTCATATCAACCTTTGCACTTGAATCTTCCTCATAGCATAAATCAATCATTTTTTCATCTTTCACAATACCTACGCTTGTTGCTGCAACAAAATTTCTTATTGGATATACCTTAAAAGGTTTAGTCTTATGAATCTTGTTAACAGCATCTACCATAGCTATAAAAGCACCTGATATAGATGTTGTTCTAGTTCCACCATCGGCTTGAATCACATCACAATCTATCCAAAGAGTTCTTTCTCCTAAAGCTTTTAAATCTACAACTGACCTTAAAGCTCTTCCTATTAATCTTTGAATCTCCATAGTTCTTCCATCTATTTTTAATCTTGCTATATCTCTAACCTTTCTACTACCAGTTGATCTTGGTAACATATTATATTCTGCTGTTATCCATCCTTCTCCTAATCCTTTTAAAAATGGAGGTACCTTCTCTTCTACTGATACATTACATAAAACCTTTGTATCTCCAACTTCAATATATACAGAACCTTCTGCATACTTAGTATAATTTCTAGTTACCTTAACTTGTCTCAATTGATCATTTTTTCTTCCATCTATTCTCATGCAATCATCACCTTCTGAATTTATTTTATGTTAAACAGCTCATCTCTTTTTGGCTCTTCCACTTCTAATTTTACCCCATTTGAAACTAAAACGCCCTTACTTTTTGTAACTTTTCCTATAATTGAACCCTTTATCCCCTCTTCATTCAATGCCTTAACTAATTCTTCTCCACATTTACATGTTATAAGCATACTTCCAGAGGATATTAATCTTAAAGGATCTATCGAAAGTTCAGCTGATATTTTTTTAGTAACATCTAATATAGGAATCATCTCTTCATATACTATAAATCCCGTATCCGATGCCATGCCAACTTCAAATAAAGCTCCTAAAAGTCCGCCTTCTGTAATATCATGCATGGAATTAACTCCTACTCTCCCTGCAATTCCTCCTTCTTTTAAAACACTAATATTATTAATTAAATTTTTAGCCTCTTTTAATTCATTACTATTTAATACTTTTTTCAATCTATCTTCTTGGTCATTTGCCAATATTGATGTACCTTCCAAAGCAATATCCTTAGTAACTACTATATCATCACCAATCATAGCTCCTGAGGTTCTAACAGAAGCTCCCTTAAGAGTTTTTCCAATTACAGTTATAGATACTATCAACCTATTAACTGCTGATGTAACCTCTGTATGACCTCCTATTATTTCTACATTTATTTTTTCTGCTTCTTCACTGATTTCTTTCATCACTTCATTTATCTCTTCTAGTGTAGAGCCTGTTGGTGCCAATATCGTTACAAGCAAAGCTATTGGCTCTCCACCTGATGATGCTATGTCATTACAATTTATATTTACTGCTAACTTACCGATATTTTCACATGCACCGGTTATTGGATCTGTTGAAAATACCCCTTCACATCCTCCAAAATCTATAACTGAGCAATCTTCTCCAACATCATTTCTTACTACAACTTCACTTCTCTTTATTTTTCTACTATTTTGAATCATCTCTCTCAAGTCATCAAAATTTAGTTTACCTTCCTTCATCAAAAAAATCTCCTTTAATTTTGATTTTATGCACTATTTCAAAATTCTTCTCATATTAATTAATAAGAATAATAAATATGAGGTGAATATTTTGAGATATATAGGCCCATTTTTTAGAATGAATAGTCTTTCTCAAAAGGATATAAGTGGACAACTTTTCTACTTATCAAAAGAGGCTGTAAAAACTATAGTACTTAACTCTAAATGCGGAATACTCTCCTCATTTAGAGCTTCTAAAAAATCTTCTTCTACAAATGATATTAGCATATTAAATAATTTTTCTCCACTAATATGCCTCTATAGGAAAGCATCACCAGTTTTTATACACAGTAAGACTTCACATGGTTTTGATGAATCATCCTTTAAAAAAGAAATAAATCCATCTACCAATGCATTGATGACTTTATGTCTATTAGAGCTTAGTGATTATTATGGACATTATCAAAGAAGACATAAGCATGTTACTTCATTAGAAAAATCTTATATTTTTCTCTGTAAGGAACAACTTGATTTTTATTCTGAGAATCTTAGAAACTCAGAAGGTGTTTTTATTAAAAAGAAAAATATTTCTGAAGGAAATGCCAAAGGTTATAACCTTATAGAAAAAGATAAGAAATTCAATTTTTCTGATCAGGCTTTTATGATGAATGCATACTACTTATATTCACTATATAATCCTGAAGATCCAGTTAGTAGCGACTATAAAAGTTTCTCTCTTCAAATTTTAGATATGTTCTTTGATTTTAAAGAAGCACTCTATAATATTTCTTTTGATGAAGGGTGTATGATACTATTAGCTTTTAATGTTTTCTATGATTTTTCAAAAGAAGAACGTTGTAAAACATTGTTAATAGACCTAAGTGACTTTCTTATAAATAAATTTGATGAAAAAGATTATTATGTTAATTCTCTAGATAGTTGCTGCATGCTAGCCATAAGCTTAGAAGATTCCTTTAAACATACTGATATAATTGCCTTCAAAGAAAAAAGTAATGAAATCTTTGATAAACTTGAGGGGCTTTATGATGAGGAAAATGGTATTTTCTTAAAGCTTACCGATAAAAAAGATATTAAATATTCCTCATTAGAAATATCTTTCTACTTCCTGGCTATTCTCCTACACTCAAGAAATAAGGATAGTAGTATCGACTCTAAGAATATGATTTCATCTTTATATAAAAAATACTTTATCAATTCTGGAATAGTGTCTAGTTGGCCGGATGCTCCTACTTTAGATGAAGTTGAAAGATATAGAGGTCTATCACTAAATTCTGAGGATATGTTGGATGAGAGCTTTTTTAGAATGCCTAATCTTCCTTCACCAGAAAGCTCTGGTATTGCTCCTATATTTGTGAAAAATATTACTTACTCTCGCAAAAAGGACTCATTTACTAGATCAAAGGATTCCTTTGATAGTGACAAGAATATGTTAATTTTCTTCACCTTTATTTATTACTTAAAAGATGAAATTCTCGGTGAAATGAATTTTAATAATGAACTAAACTTGCTAGATAGCATTAATCGCAATGAGGATTCTACTTTTGATGAATCTGAGCCTCTAGAAGATATTAATGAGAAAGAAGATGAAGAAAATAGAGAAAACTTATTAGAAGAATATAAACCATCTAAAGATGATGAATAGTAAAGAGCTGGGTTTAATCTCAGCTCTTTACTATTCATCTATTTCCATATTCCATTAAAGTCTATATTCCCATTTCCATCTGATGAAATAGAGGATATCCTATCTGATATTGCCACATTATTATTTAAAAACATTATAGGAAGTATTCTATAATTGCTAAATAACTCTTCTTCAATTTTAGTAAAGTTAAAGTCCCCCTTAATTAATTCCTCATTAAAAAGTTTCTTTTCATCTCCACTCAAAATACTCTCTATATTTTTATAAAATTCTAATCTTTCTTTTCCATAGGCATTAGCATTAAAAAGTATGACACCATATCTCTTCTGTAATTCTACATCTTTTAACTCTTCTTCACTAACAAGTGAGTATCTTAAATTTATACCCTCCTTGTCTTTGAACCAACTCACTAAATACTTGCAATAATCCCTATTATCATCATTATCTTTAGCTAATAAATTTATTACCTCTGGCTTTTTCCACTCTTCCTCTTTATTTATGCTAACCTTTCTTGTTTGCAGTTTAGTTAAATCCTCTTTATCTTCTCTAAAATAACTACCCTCTGCCACTTCTATTCTTTCTGGATTCTCACCTTCAAACCCTTCTGTTGCTTCATATATTATCTTGTATATTTCTCGCCTATCTATAGCAGATAAGTTCTCATTATCACCTCTCATAGCTAAGTACTTACCTTCATTAGATGGAAATGTAATTAGTTTATTATCATTACTCAGTCTAGATAATTGACTTTTAGGGGGATTTAAAACAACATCTCTATTCCCTATTTCAAATGATGCCATAGCAAGCTCTTCATTTTCATCTTCTAGTATTGATATTTTTTCTGGTCCACTACCACTATATTTTTTATTTCTAGCTAATTGAATATTTCCCTCTCCTACACTACTAATATAATACTCTCCTGAGTATACAATATTTTTATATGATTTATTCAAATTACTCCAAAGAGGTATATTCTTTCTTATTCTATATTGTGGCTTTGTTAATTCACTCATAAAATTTTCATTTTTCTTATTTAGCCTAATTTTTATAATATTCCCCTCTGTAGATATAGCTACACCCTTTTCAAATGTAGTCTTTCCATCTTTAAACTCTTTAGCTCCATATATATCCAATATAGCTTCTATATTACTTTCATCCTCTTCTTTTATTAACTCCTTAAAGAAGTTACTTATATCCGACACATCTATCTTACTGCCATCATTCCAATATATATCATCATTCAATGTAAATTCATATTCTATACCTTCATCTTTAATAACCATATCCCTTGCTAGAGATGGAGCAACATTCCCCTCCATATCTTTCTCCACTAACCCCTTGCTAGTAGCACATATAATATCCTCATCCCTTTTGGATAGATTAGTAATAGTGCTTAAATTATTAGGTATTTTATCTACTGAATATACAATCCCTTCACCTCTAGCCACCTCTTTTGTATTATCTATTTCAATAAAGCCAATAAAAAAGGCTATTATCAATAATAAGAATACTAGAGAAATAATAATTTTCTTCATAGGCTATCTCCTTTTGATCTAATTATTTAAAATTATATCCATTACAACATCTTACTAAACATATTCAACTCTTAATTTATAAGGAAATATTATTAAGTTTTTCTATATTACTGTGATATAATTGTATTATTAATTTTATAGGAGGTTTCTTTATGTCAATTTTATTTGGAGCTACATGTATATTAGCTATACTTTTTATGGCTACATTTATGTTTATTGGCATCTGGCTTTTTATAGTTGCTTTAAAGGCATTCCGTCAATTAAGATATAAAAATTATATCCTAGAAAAAATATATCAAAAACTTGATAACTTAGGAAATAAAACTCAAGATGAAACAAATGATATAGTAACAGAGGATTTCACAGATCTATTAGATCTTGAAAATGGCGATGGTTCATCACCCTACTAAATTATTAAAAATTCAAACAAATAATAGCAAAAGTGGATTCAATATCTTAATTGAATCCACTTTTGCTATTATATTTGTTTTTTTTCCTGGGATATAACTTCTCTAACCTTCATTTTATAATGTCCATTCTATTTTATAACTGTCATAGAAAAAAATAATATTACAGATATAGATAAACTTAGTAAGGAATATATAAACTTTCTATTCCCATTTTCACTTATCCAAAACCTAACTGATAAAAATCCCATGGTTACAGCAGCTCCAACTTGTATTGGCATATATGAATTAAATATTTGTCCTACATAAAAAAACTGATACAAAGTTGCAAAAGTACATATAATTAATATACTTGTTACGATTGCTGATAAAATACTTAATATATTTATGAGCTTTTTCATTTTATTCACCTATCATTTCTTCAAACTCTTCCTCTGAAATTACCTTTACTCCTAAATCCAAAGCCTTAGCAAGTTTTGATCCTGCCTCTTCTCCCGCAAGAACATAATTAGTTTTTTTACTCACACTTCCAGAAACCTTAGCCCCTAGTAACTCGAGCTTTTCTTTTATACTTCCCCTACTATAATTTTTAAGAGTTCCTGTAACTACCACCGTCTTACCCTCAAACTTACTTGCGATTATTTCAATCTCTTCATAATGAGGTGATACTCCAAGCTCTAAAAGTTCATTTATTGTATCTATTACTTTTTCCTCTTTAAAGAATTCTAATACACACTTAGCTACTATATCTCCTACCTCTTGCACTTCTACAAGTTCTTCAAAAGTAGCATTTTTTAAATTTTCTAAAGACTTAAATTTACCTACTAAATCTTTAGCTGTCTTTACACCTACATTTGGAATACCTAGTGCATATATAAACGCATATAATTCACACTTCTTACTCTTTTCTACTGCATCAAGTAACTTTTGTGCCTTCTTTTCACCAAACTTATCTAATGTTAGAAGCTCTTCCTTTTTAAGCTTATATAAATCCGAAATAGATCTAATATCAAGTTTTTCAAATAATTGTTCTGCAGTTTTCTCTGAAAATCCTTCTATATTCATAGCAGATCTAGATGCATAATGTACAATACTCTTAACCATTTGTGGCTTACATGATAATGTATTTTCACAGAAATAATGTGCTCCATCTAATATTAAATGGCTTCCACAAGCAGGACAAAGTTCTGGCACAGATATTTCCTCTGATCCTTCAAGAGTTTCAGGTACTATTCCCATTATTTCAGGAATAACATCATTAGATCTTCTAACAAATACATCTGCTCCTATTCTTACACCCTTTCTAGCTATATCATCCATATTATTTAATGTAGCCCTCTTTACAGTTACTCCTGCAAGTTCTACCGGTTCAAGTATCGCAGTTGGACCTACTCTCCCACTTCTTCCCACATTCCACTCTACACCTAATAGCTTTGTAGTAGCCTCTTGTGCTTCAAACTTATATGCTATTGCCCACTTAGGAAACTTTACTGTGTATCCCAATAACTCCCTAGTTCTTATATCGTCAATGGCTATAACTAATCCATCAATATCATAATTAAGATCAAATCTTATATTTTTTATATGTTGAATTTGTTTTTCTATCTCCTCAATTGAATGACATACTTCAATATAATCATCCACTGGCAAACCCTTTTCTTTAATAAAATCGATCATTTCTAAATATGTCTTAAATCCTATACCTTCTTTATATCCTACATCATAGAAAAATGCTGATAGATTTCTACTAGCTGTTTCTTTAACATTTAAATTTCTTAAAGCACCTGCTGCTCCATTCCTTAAATTCTTTAATGGAACTATTGCAGTTTTATTATATTCTTCGAAGGCTTCCACAGTCATTATGGCTTCACCATGGACTTCAAATATATCCTTTGAATTAATTTTCAATGGAATTGATTTAATAGTTTGGACCTGAGATGTAACATTCTCACCAATAGTACCAGTTCCTCTTGTAGCTGCTGTTACAAGAACACCATCTTGGTCATATGTTAAGTTAATTGTTAATCCATCAAACTTTTTTGTAAGAATATACTTTAATTCTGGTAAATCTTCTCCTTGTGCTCTCATTTCCTCAAGGAACTTTTTATTTCTATTATGCCAATCTCTTAATTCATCCACAGTTTGGGCCTTATCCATGCTCCAAAGAGGTGCTTTATGTGTATACTTTGTGAACCCTTCTAAAACTATATCACCAACTCTTAATGTTGGTGAATATGGAAGTACATATCCTTCTTCCTTTTCTAATTTTTTTAATTCATCATATTTTAGATCATATTCTTTATCCGTAACAGTAGGATTGTCTAAAGCATAATATTCATAAGCATATCTATTTAACTCTTCTACAAGCTCCTCTATCCTTTTCCTATTATCCACAAATGAACCCTCCTAATTTATCTTTTATAATAATTCTAGCTTTGCTAAAGATAATGCTAATATTTTAACTCCTTGTTTATCAAAAGCAATAGTTAACTTCTTATCATTTCCTGATGGCGTTACAGAAACTATTGTTCCATTACCAAACTTATCATGCTTAACTTTTCTTCCAAGAGTAGCTTCATCTGATGTTAATGGCTGACCAGATCCACTACTTACCGGAGTAGACCCTGAAATTCCTGTTATCCCTGATCTTGAAGTTATTCTTGAGTTATACACGCCTCCTCTTAAACTATGAGGATTTGAGTATGAACTGTTATTATTAACTCTACTACTGGATGAACTACTAGAAAGCCCTCTTTCATTTATATATTCTTTTAGTTCTGATTTTATTTCTCCAATAAAGTCAGATTGGCTATAACTTACCGTTCTACCAAACTGTTTTCTCACCTCTGCAGATGTCATATATAAGGTTTCCTTTGCTCTTGTTATTGCAACATAACAAAGTCTCCTTGACTCCTCCATTTGATCCTCTTTTTCCATATCAGTAAGACTTGGAAATAATCCATTTTCCATTCCAACCATAAATACAACTGGGAACTCAAGTCCCTTTGCACTATGAATTGTCATTAGTACAACAGATCCTTCTCCATCTTCATCTTCATCTAACTTATCAGTATCTTGAACAAGAGATACTTTTTCTAAATAAGCTTCTAAACTTTTGTCTTCACTACTTCTTTCAAAATCAACAGCATCAGAAACTAATTCTTTTAAGTTTTCTATTCTACTTTTATCCTCTATTTCATCTGACTTTCCTAATTCATCAAGATATCCAGTATCCTTTAATATACTTTCAATTAAAACTGATACTGGTACTGTTTCCTTTAAAATAAGGAAATTTTCCATAAGAGAAGTAAACTTTTCTATACATGTGGCATTTCTTGGAGTTAGTGCTGGAATACTTCTAGCTTCTGTTAATGCATCCCATAAATTTAATCCAAAGCTTTCCGCAAAGTCTTGAACTTTATTAATAGTAGCATCCCCTATACTTCTTTTAGGAACATTTACTATTCGTCTTAAACTAATATCATCCTGCAGATTCACTAATACCTTAAGATACGAAATTAAATCTTTAATTTCCTTTCTATCATAGAATCTAGTTCCACCTACAATCTTATATCCAATTCCTCTCCTTCTCAAGGTTTCTTCAAATATACGTGATTGAGCATTAGTTCTATATAAAATAGCAAAGTCCTCATTCTTTCTATTCTCTTTAGATTTAATATCTGCAATACATTTAGATACAAAATCTCCTTCTGATCTATCATCAAAAGCTCTATATATTTTTATCTTAGCTCCCGCCTCCTGCTCAGTTCTTAAGGATTTATCCTTTCTATATGAATTGTTTGCTATAACCACATTAGCAGCATCTAATATATTTCCTTTTGATCTATAATTTTGTTCAAGCTTTATGACCTTTGTTCCTGGATAATCCTTCTCAAAGTTTAAGATATTACTTATATCTGCACCTCTCCAACCATATATAGATTGGTCATCATCCCCAACTACACAAAGATTTTTATATTTAGCTGCTAAAAGCTTAACTAATTCATATTGAGCTCCATTAGTATCTTGATACTCATCAATCATAATATATTGGAACTTTCTTTGATAAAATTCTAATACATCTGGATTTTTCTTAAATAATTCAACAGTCTTAAATATTAAATCATCAAAATCCATTGCATTGTTTTCTTTTAATTTCTTTTGATACATTAAGTAAACATCAGCTATTTTATTTTCTCTAAAGTTACCTTCAAATTCTCTTTTAAAACTTTCAGGCCCTTGCATTTTGTCCTTAGCTCTACCAATTTTACCTGTAATCTCTCTTTGAGTAATATCTTTATCATTTATATTTAAAGCTTTCATACATTCATTCACTAGAGTTTTTTGATCTGATGAATCATAAATAGTAAAGCTACTCTTATATCCTAAATGTTCTATTTCTCTTCTTAAAATTCTTACACAAGTTGAGTGGAATGTTGATATCCACATATCATCTGCTCTATCTCCTACAATGGCCTTAACCCTATCTCTCATTTCTTTAGCTGCTTTATTAGTAAAGGTTATTGCTAAAATCTTATAAGGAGGTATATCTAAATCCTCTATCATATGTGCCATTCTGTATGTAAGTACCCTAGTCTTACCTGAACCTGCACCAGCTAATATTAGTACTTGCCCATCAACAGTTATAGCACCCTCATATTGTTCTTTATTAAGTAATGATTTTAAATCCAACCTACTTCCTCCTTTTAAAACAAACATAACTTTAACTCTATTGTTAAAGATGCCTTAATACCAAAATATTATACCACAACATATGTTCTATTTATATCTTTCCCTAATTCATTAAAAGATTCCAAATATAATAGGAATAAATAAGGCTGGTAATAGATTTGCAACCTTTATCTTTGTAATTCCAAGCATATTAAATCCCAA
This sequence comes from Clostridium zhoujianii, assembly GCF_051590805.1. NCBI lineage: Bacteria > Bacillati > Bacillota > Clostridia > Eubacteriales > Clostridiaceae > Clostridium > Clostridium zhoujianii. The sequence continues at coordinate 211,402 of NZ_JBPUTF010000003.1, read as the reverse complement.
GCCTAAAATAAGTAAACTTCCTACAGCTGACATATTTGTGATAACTACTGTACTTAACACTCCAGATAGTAATCCTGCCCCTAACGTTATTACTCCTTGATATATAAATACAGCTGCAGCTGATAGCATAACTCCTATCCCTAATGTTGAAGCAAAAATTATTGATGAAATACCATCAAGTACTGATTTTGCAAATAAAGTACTATAATTTCCTTGTAACCCGCTTTCCAAAGACCCAACCAAAGCCATAGCCCCTACACAAAAAAGTAAACTAGCCGAAACAAAACCTTCAGCAATTGATACCTTTTCATTCTTTTTACCCACTTTACTTTCAATATAATTGCCTAAATCAGTTAATCTTTTATCTACATCAATTAATTCTCCAACCAACGCCCCTACTGCAATACATATTATCATCTGCAGTGTATCTTCTCCCGTTAGTGCTCCAGAAATTCCGATATAAATAATACATAAAGCTAATCCATTCATTATTGTTTTACTTACTCTCTCTGGTATCTTTCCTTTTACAATTAACCCAACACTACAGCCTACAATTATTGCAATACAATTAACAATCGTTCCTATCATTTTTATCCCCCAATTTGTTCAAATTAATATACTAACTATTTTACCATAATTCTGTATAAATATATTTTTTTACAAATAAAGTATCATAAATATAAGATTTTATATTAGAATGTAATTATAGTGATTTTTTATAAATTGGAGATGATAGGATGAGGGGAAAATTTTTAACTTTAGCTAGCATAATTATTGTGCTTTTACTAACAATTACTGGCTGCTCAAAAAAAATTGAACATAATGAAGTTAGTTCTTATTCTGATCAAATCCTAAGTTCAATACTATTAGCCTTAACTCAATCAAATTACAATGAATTTGCATCTTACCTAAATGATGATATGAAGGAAACTTTTGATAATGAAGTATTTGAAAAAGAAAGTCGTACACTCATAGATAATGCCGGATTCTTTGAGTCCCTATCTTTTATTGAAGGAAAGAAAAATAAAGGCTATGTATCACTTATATATTATGCAACCTTTACAGATGAACCTGATGGTGTCAAAATATCTATCACCTTCAAGGAAGAGGATCCTGAACACAAAGTTTATCAACTATATCTAAGCTCACCAAAACTATCCGAGGCAAGTAGTAAAACTTAAATTTATCTTAATATAAATACAAAACTCTAAATTTGTTATATAATATAGTCTGTAGATTACCCTTTAAAAGGAGGCCTAATATGAAAGAAGCATGTATTTATTTAGTATTTTCAAAAACTGGTACATGGTTATCCCGTTCAATTGGAGTAGTTACTAGAAGTAATTATACACATGTATCTTTAAGTTTTGATTCAAACTTCGATAACATGTATTCATTCGGAAGACTAAATCCTAACAATCCATTTTCAGGAGGATTGACTACAGAGAATTTACAAGAAGGAGTTTTTAAGAAATCTCCTACTTGCCAATGTTTAATATATAAAGTTCCTATAACTGAAAAGCAATTAGTTTTATTGAAAAAAGAATTAGATTATTATATAACATTAAATAATGAAGCTAAATATAAATATAATTTCCTAGGTTTATTTGCAGTTTTAATGGACAAGCCAATTAAAAGAAAACGTCATTTCTTCTGCTCTCAATTTATAGCATTGCTGCTAGAAAAGAGTTCAATTTGGGAAAGTCCAAAATCTCCGGAATTAACAAGACCTACGGATTTAATTCTTATATCCGATAAAGAAGTCCTATATGAAGGTTTAGTTCATAATATTAACTATGCTAATTCAGACTTGACTCCAGTTGCATTGTAAATTTCTTTTATATAAATAGTACTGATTAGGTAATTAATGTCATAATCATCGACATATTACTAGTATCAGTACTATTTTTTACTATAAAACTCAATACTTACTTTATTTTTTTCATATCTTAGATTAAAATTAGAGGTAAAAGCAAATAAATATATTAAGATAAATATTTTAGGAGAGGGTAAATATTATGGCAAATGAAACTAACTCATCTAATTTTATTAGAAACATAGTAATCGAAGATTTAGAAACTGGAAAGCACAAAGAGATAATTACTCGTTTTCCACCAGAACCAAATGGATATCTGCATATAGGTCATGCAAAATCAATATGCCTTAACTTCCAATTATCACAAGAGTTTAAAGGGAAAACAAATCTAAGATTTGACGATACAAACCCAATAAAAGAAGATACTGAATATGTTGAATCTATAAAAGAAGACGTTGAATGGCTTGGCTTTAAATGGGATGATCTTTTCTTTGCTTCAAATTACTTTGAAACAATGTATGAAAAAGCTCAACTACTTATAAGAAAAGGTAAAGCTTATGTTTGTGATTTAACGCCAGAAGAAATGAAGGAATATAGAGGATCCCTAACTTCACCTGGAAAAGAAAGCCCATATAGAAGTAGAAGTGTAGAGGAAAATCTTGATCTTTTAGAAAGAATGAAAAATGGTGAATTTGCTGATGGGGAAAAGGTTTTAAGAGCTAAAATCGATATGTCATCTCCTAATATAAATATGAGAGATCCTATAATATATAGAATATCTCACTCAGTTCATCACAATACAGGAGATAAATGGTGTATATATCCTATGTATGATTTTGCACATCCAATTGAAGATGCAATTGAGGGAATTACTCATTCAATATGTACATTAGAGTTCGAAGATCATAGACCTCTTTATGATTGGGTTATCCAAGAATGTGAAATGGAGTCAGTTCCAAGACAAATTGAGTTTGCAAGATTAAACATAACTAATACTGTTATGAGTAAAAGAAAGTTAAAGATGCTTGTTGATGAAGGTATCGTTGATGGTTGGGATGATCCAAGAATGCCTACTATAGCAGGTCTTAGAAGAAAAGGATATACTCCTGCTGCCATTAGAAATTTCTGTTCTGCAATCGGTGTAGCTAAAGCTGCTTCAACAGTAGATGAACAAATGCTTGAATACTTTATAAGAGAAGACTTGAACCCTACTGCTGCAAGAGCTATGGCTGTATTAGAACCATTAAAACTTGTTATAACTAACTATCCAGAAGGGCAATCAGAAATGCTGGAAATAGAAAATAACCCTAATGACGAAAGTGCTGGTACTAGACAAGTTTCCTTCTCAAGAGAGCTTTATGTTGAAAGAGAAGACTTTATGGAAGTTCCAGTAAAGAAGTACTTCAGATTATTCCCTGGAAATGAAGTACGATTAAAGGGTGCATACTTTGTTAAATGTAACGAAGTTATAAAAGATGAAAATGGTAACGTAACAGAAATTCACTGTACTTATGATCCTGAAACTAAGAGCGGTAGCGGATTTACTGGTAGAAAAGTTAAAGGTACAATTCACTGGGTTGATGCAAATAACTCTATTCCAGCTGAATTCAGATTATACGAACCATTAATACTTGATGATACAGAGGAAAATGAAGGTAAACACTTCTTAGAACAAATTAACCCAAATTCATTAGCTGTATTAAATGGTTATATTGAACCATCTGTAAAAGATGCTAAAGCCCAAGATAAATATCAATTATTCAGACATGGATACTTTAATGTAGATCCTAAAAATTCTACTAATGATCACTTAGTATTTAACAGAATTGTTTCATTAAAGAGTTCATTTAAATTAAAGTAATAAATAAGAGAGCATAGTAAATTTACTATGCTCTCTTTATTAATATATAAATAAAATTTAAATTCCATCTAAAATTACTTTACGAATAAATTAAATCTTTCTCTAACCTTTTCTTCTCCCATAATTTGCATTATAGTGTAAAGGTCTGGTGTGTTAGTTCTATGTGATAATGCTGCCCTTACTGCTCCAGCAACATCTGAAATCATACCTTTATAGCTTTCTGGATTAGCTTTGTATTCTTTTCTGTTTGCACAGTATCCTAAATTTAACCCTATTACCTTTAAGTCTTCAAACCATTGTTCTTGACTTCCTGCATCAAAATTAAATTCATTAGAGTAAACCTTAATAATTTCTTTAGCATTTTCTAATGATAAAGTCTTTGGTAATTCTATTTGTTCTTCTGTTTCTCTATTAAACAATTCATCAAAGAAGTAAAATATCTTTTCTTTAACCTCATCCCATTTAGCAAAGTCTTTTCTTGGCTTTGGACCATCTTTATCTATATTAAAGATTTCTTTTACCATAGTTTCATTAGAAGTTACTAAATCAAACATTTCTTTATCAAACTCTTTTGCCCATGTTGTGTAATTATCATATACAACATCTGCTTTCATTTTGCAGATAACTTCCTTACTTACATCATTTAGCTTAACCATGTCAAATAAGGCTCCACTCTTACTCATCTTATCTAAAGCTACAGTAAAGTCATGATAGTCAGCTGTTGGATTTTCTGCTCTCCAGTCTTCATAGCTTGAATTAATAATATTTAGTAAGTACTCAATAACTGCTACCATTGGATACCCAACTTCCTTATAGTAAGAAACAGCTGCTTCTGCATCCTTTCTCTTTGAAAGTTTTCTCTTTGATCCATTATCATTTTTCATTATTGTTGGTATATGAGCATAATTTGGTGCTTCAAATCCCAATACTTCAAATAATTGAACATGTATTGGAAGTGATGATAACCATTCTTCTCCTCTTATTACATGAGTTGTTCTCATTAAAGCATCATCAATTGCATGTGCAAAATGATATGTTGGTAATCCATCTGATTTTATGATAACTATATCTTGATTACTTTCAGGGAAAGATATGTCACCCTTAATTAAATCATGGAATTCTACCCTATTTTCGCTATTTCCAGGTGATTTTAATCTTATAATATACTTATCCCCATTTTCTATTTTCTTAATAGCCTCTTCTGTTGATAAGTTTCTACATGTTGCATATTCTCCATGGTATCCTGGAGTAATCTTTTCTGCCATTTGCTTTTCTCTTACTGAGTTTAACTCTTCTGGAGTACAGAAACATGGATAAGCTAATCCTCTTTTTATCAAGTCTTTAGCAAAAGTCATATATATGTCTTTTCTTAAACTTTGTCTATAAGGACCATAAGCCCCCTTTTCAGTTTCTTCTCCTGTCATTCCTTCATTAAAGTTCATACCAAAGTTGTTCATTGTATGTATTGTATCTACAATAGCACCTTCAACTTCTCTTTTTTGATCTGTATCTTCAATTCTTAAGAAAAATACTCCATCAGTTTGACTTGCTAACCTTTCATTAATTAAAGCAGCAAAAACTCCTCCAATATGTTGGAATCCTGTTGGACTTGGTGCATACCTAGTTACTACTGCACCTTCTTTTAAATTTCTTTTTGGATACTTTTCTAAATAATATTCTGGTGTTTTCTCTATATTAGGAAACAGAATATCAGCTAATTTTTCAAAGCTCATTTTATCACCATTCCTTATAATTTATTCTTAAATATAAAAAAATCCTCCATCCTATATATAGGACGAAAGACTTGCCTCCGTGGTACCACCTAAATTGAATGAATTATATATTCATTCCACTCTACTCTCTATAAGGGGAGAATCCCATAACAGCTCCAAAGTTTCTTTCCATAATAAAACTTGCTAAGCTCTCACCATACTTAACTCTCTTTGAAGTTTAATCTTATGTACTCTTCTTCTTCAATGCCTCTAACTTATTATATACAATTCTATATAATTATAACCTCTGCAAATAATATTGTAAACAACTTGCCTTTCATTTATAGTGAATAAAAATATTCATTTTTATTTATTTATGAATAAAATGCGTCATTTCAAAATTCTACATTTTTCGCCTATTATTTTAACAGTTATTTTATATTCCTAATGCTTTTCCCTAGTAATATTGCAAAGTTTGAAATATGATTTCAATTAAATTATAGCTATAAAATATAAAAAACGTAATTGTTAACAATTACATCTTAATATTTTTGTGAAAACAAAAAAACGCAACCCTTGGGGCTAGGTTGCGCTTTAGCAATAAGCAATAAATAAAAAGGGGGCTATTTATTCCTTTTATTTATCCTTGCATTGATATTATATGTTATTGATTATTAAAATGCAAGAGATTTTAGTAAAAATATTTAACTTATTAGTTATTATGAATTATTTCCATTCATTTTTTTCTAATATTCGTTAATAGCTCTTTAAAAGTGCTAATTCCTCTTCTGTTAATTCACGATATTCGCCTTCTTCTAAGTCTGGGTCTAAAGGAAGCCCTCCAAATTCTATTCTTTTTAGATAAACTACCTTCTTTTCTACAGCTTCAAACATTCTTTTTACCTGATGGAACTTTCCTTCTTGAATGGTAACCTTAACTTCTGATCCTTCATCATTAGATGAAAGTATCTCTAACTTAGCTTCCTTACATAGGTAACCATCATCTAAAGTAATACCATTCTTAAATGCTTCTACATCTTCTTCTGTAACCTTCTTATCTATTTTTGCATAATAAACTTTATCTACATGCCATTTTGGCGCTATTAATCTATGATTTAACTTACCGTCGTTTGTTAGTAATAATAATCCTACTGTATCCTTATCAAGTCTTCCTACAGGAAATGGTTCAAAAGCTTGATGATCAACTTCAAGTAAATCAATAACTGTTTCATCTCTGTTATCATAAGTGGCTGATATTACCCCATCAGGTTTATTCATCATTAAATATATGTATTCTCTATAAAATAACTCCTCGCCATTTACCTTAATTACTGCTATTTCGGGATCAACAAGCATTCCACTATCCTTAACAACAACTCCATCTACTTCTATAAAACCTTTCTTTGCTAAAGTTTTTATTTCTTTTCTACTTCCATATCCTAAATTTGAAATAATCTTATCTAATCTCTCCACAAAAACAACTCCTATTTATTAATTCTTTACTATTATACCCAACAAAAACCTTCATATCAAATAGGCCACTGACTCTAGGACTTCCAGTTAATTTGGTAATTAACAAAAAGCTAGTGACATTCACTAGCTTTTCAATCATAATATTACTTTTCAGCTTAAATTCCTTCCCTAAAGTACTTCATTACCTTAGGTACATAATTTTGTGTTTCCTTTGGCATCTTATATAAGTCTGCTGCAGAATTAACCCCTCTAGTTTTTACAGTTCCAGGGCCAGCATTATAAGCCATTAATGCCATTTCTATATCTCCATTATATCTATCTATATGTCCTTTAAGTTGCTTCACTCCACCTCTAATATTTTGATCAATATCAAAAGGATCTGAAACTCCATCTTCCTTACAATTAACGGGCATAAGTTGCATTAAACCCATAGCTCCTGCAGATGAAGTAACATTTGGATCAAAATTTGACTCTGCCTTAATAACTGCAAGTACTAACTTTGGATCAACTCCAAATTCTTCTGAATACTTGTTAACAGATTCATAAATCTGTTGCATCTTTGTGTCAGTACTTGTTGTAGTTACATTACTAATCTTATTTATATTAGAATTGTAGTAACTAAGTTCATTCATTAATCTTAGTGGAATATCTTCTAAGCTTTGACCTTCACTTACTTGAATGGCATTACTTAAACTTTCTCCTGTTGGTGATTCATTTATAGAATTTAAAAGGCTTTGATAAACCATTTCAAATTCCATTCCATCCCCAAAACTTTTTTTCATTATGTTTTGCATCATATTTAATGCAAGCATTTCCTCTGGCTTTTGTATTCCATTTATACTCATCCTAATCCTCCTTATGAAACCTCAAATGTGACTTCATCATAATCCTCATAGTTTACTTTTCTATAAAAACTTTTACTTAATACCATTACTCTATATTCACCTTTTAAAAAAGGAATAAAAGTATAATAATCCTTTCTACTGTAACTTTGAGCCTTTATCCAATTGCCTTTTTCCATTATATAAAATTCATAACAAACCTCTTTACCACCATCACTTGTAGCTTTAAAAGTAACTTCTTCATTTACCTTTACAATATCTTTATCAAGAGAAATCTTAACATTTGTAACTGGCGTAGCTTCTGAAACATATAAGCTAATTTCCTTTTTACTATCGAACTCATCTTCACACTTGATATTCTTTGCATATACCTCAAAGGTATATTTACCAGAACACTTAGGTTTAATTTTAATCTTTTTATTTTTAATAAATCCAGTATCTTCAACAAGATGCCCATTTATTTTTGTTACATACCTCATAAGAATACTTCTAGTATTTTCTGCTATTGCCTCTAACTCTATTAAATCCCCAACTAGGTAATTATTTTTATGGGGAAGTAATATATAATCTATCTTCCCTGGTAAATATTCTTTAACTTTAAGATATATAAAAGTATTACTATCATATTCCTTACTAGAATATTTATCCTTTACTCTTACCTCAATTTCATATTCACCCTTTTCTTCTGGAGTGAAATTTACCCAGTTAGATTTCCCAAAACCAACTCTTTCTCTTTCCTTATTATCCTTATAAACCAAAAATGAATATTGAAGACTTACTCCACCATCAGCAATAACCCTTAAATTCACTGGTTGTCCAATTAATGTAGTCTTTTCTTTATCCAAAATTACATCAACTATCCTAGGAGGCTTATCTCCCTTTTTATCAATACTATAGGAAAAAGTTTTTTTATCTTCAAAGTCCCCTTCAAATGAAATATCTTTAACTAATAAGGTAATCTTATATTCTCCTTCTTGCTTGGTCTCCCAAATATATTCATTACCTCTTAAGTATCCAGAATCCTCAGCAATAGGTCCATCAATTAAATATCTATATATTAATTCTCGTCCACCCTCAACATCAGCTTTAATATTTATTATACTTCCATTTACCTGTGGTGAGTTAACATTCGGTATAAAGTTCTTTATTTTTATATCGTTGTATGGTTTCACAGCATATACCATTATAGCTCTATCATCATATTCTTTGTTAGATAATATATCCCTAACCAAACATAATAGCCTATATTCTCCTGGTTCCTTTTCTTGATAGGATACCATTTTTCTAGAAGAATAATCTTGAATACAAGTTGCTTTTCCTTCTTTATTAATTTTTATAAACTTATAAAGTAATGTTCTATTATCTCCAAAGGTCGCATCAACCTTAAAGATTAACTCTTCATTAATTAATAATTCTTCTGTTAAGCATTTAAAATTTGTTATTTCAATTTTTGTATGAGAGGTCACTGCAAACCTAATAGTTGTAAATTCATCAAAATTCTCACTTGAATCAGGTCTCTTACATTCAATTAATATTTCCTGCTTTCCTTCTTTGTTTACAGTATAAATTAATGTATTTTCTGTTGTATAATCTCTTATGAGCTCCCAATCCTGTTTTCCCTTGATCCAAAATCTACACAAAATTGGTTCATCACTTGTTACAACATCTAATTTTATCTTTTCTCCTACTGTAAAATTAGTTTTATCTAACCTAACATCCTTAATTATACTTTCCTTAACATCTTCTTCACCTATTATAAATTCTTCCTTGGCAAGGAAATCAAAAGGTTTTCTCGAATCCTCCTCCTTACCTTGAACCATAATTATATACTTTCCCTTTCCCTTTGGTTTCCATATACATGTATCACTTTTCGAAAAATCTTGAACTGTATTCCATACTCCATCATTACCTATTATAAATTTATAATCTAAAGCTTTATCACTAAAAGCCGCTTCTATTAATATTTCCTCATCAACACTACGTGGACTATCCTTATCAAATAATATTCCCAAATCTTCCAAGTAACTCACCCCTTTTTTCTTAGTACCCTTTATATTTTACCATAAATTGTAAGTTAGTGTGTGTAATTCTCTAATTTAATTATACATTTTTTTCTCATATTAGTTAATAGACAGTATAAAAAAATGCCAAAATAATAAATATTATCTTAGCATTAAATCTTTCTCTCAATTATTCTTTTTAAACTTGTTATCAGTCTTTCTTCATCTTCTTTACTTCTCTTTCTAGGATTAGGAGTTCTACCTCCACCCCTTCTTATTTTTTGTGACATATGTCTTTCTTCTAATAGCCTATCTATATTTTTATCAGAATAAACATATCCTTTAGGACTTATTACCTCTGCCTTTTTAGGTAAACACATAGCTGCAACTCCATAATCTTGGGTTATAACTATATCCCCATTTGCAGTGTTATTAACAACATACATATCCACACTTTGAAATCCACTATCCACAACCTTAACTTCTGAATAATTACTATGTATATAATGATGTATATCACAAAAAATCAAAACTTCTACATTATTATCTCTAGCAATCTTTTCAATAATAGGGATGCTCGGACAAGCATCCCCATCTATTATAATTTTCATTCTATAATCTCTTCTCAAGCTCAGCCTTTATATCTTCATATCCTGGCTTACCTAATAAAGCAAACATATTCTTCTTATAGGCTTCAACTCCTGGTTGATCAAATGGATTTACCCCTAATAAGTGTCCACTAATCCCACAAGCCTTTTCAAAGAAATAAACTAATTGTCCAAAGTAGTATGCTGATAATTCTGGAATATTAACAATCATGTTTGGAACTCCACCATCATTATGAGCTAGTAATGTACCTTGGAAAGCTTTCTTATTAACAAAGTCCATATCTTTTCCTGCTAAGAAGTTTAATCCATCTCCGTCTTCTGGAGTTTCTTCAATAAATATCCTCTTTTTAACTTCTTCTACGTTAAGAACAGTTTCAATTAAATCTCTTCTGCCTTCTTGAATATATTGACCCATTGAATGAAGGTCTGTAGAGAAATCTACTGCTGCTGGGAATAATCCCTTACCATCTTTTCCTTCTGATTCTCCATATAATTGCTTCCACCATTCATTAAAGTAGTGTAATGATGGTTCGTAATTAACCATTATTTCAATAGTTCTTCCTTTATTATATAAAGCATTTCTAGCTGCTGCATATTGATAACATGTATTTTCCTTTAATGAAGGATTAGAGAATTCTTCTCTTGCATCAGCTGCTCCTCTCATCATATCATCTATATCAATACCAGCTACAGCTATTGGTAATAATCCAACTGCTGTTAGGACTGAGAATCTTCCACCAACATCATCAGGAACTACGAAAGTTTCATAGCCTTCTGCATCAGCTAATGATTTTAATGCACCCTTAGCTTTATCTGTTGTTGCAAATATTCTCTTCTTAGCCTCTTCTTTACCATATTTCTTTTCTAAATAGGATTTAAATATTCTAAATGCTATTGCTGGCTCTGTAGTAGTCCCTGACTTAGAGATTACATTAACTGAAATTTCTTTGCCTTCAACAGCTTCTAATAAATCTGCCATATATGTTGAACTAATATTATTTCCTACGAAGAAAATTTGAGGTGTCTTTCTCTTTGATGAATCTAATACATTTGAGAAGCTATGTGAAAGCATTTCTATAGCAGCTCTTGCTCCTAAATATGACCCACCAATTCCTATTACTATTAAAACTTCAGAATCATTTTTTATTTTATCTGCAGCCTTTTTTATCTTTTCAAATTCATCTCTGTCATAATTTACAGGAAGGTCAACCCATCCTAAAAACTCACTTCCAGCACCAGTTTTGTTATGAAGCTTGTCATGAGAAGCTTTAATCATCTCTTCCATGTAGCCTACTTCATGTTCATTTAAAAAGGGAGCTGTTTTTGATAAGTCTAATGTTAATCCTTTTCTCATAATTCTTACCTCCAAATATTAATTATGGAAACTTGCCGTTTCTATTATATCATAATTACATTTATTTTTTCATCTACTTCATTATTATGGACTATTTTTATGCTACATATTAATTATATATAGATAACTGTAAAATATTCATAAATATAAAGAGCATTATGATTTTATAATGCTCTTTTCGTATTTAATACCCTATATAACTTATAAGTTCTTATTATCCCTATAGAATTTAACAGCCGAACCTAATAATATCCAATAAATCGGTGCTACTTCTAGTACACTAATATTAAAGAAGCTTTGAACCTGATATCCTATAATAACAACCATAAAAATTTTTGCAATGTTATTACTCCTAATCTTATATAATTTCCACAATATCATTCCTATAAGTAACACATAAGTTATTAGTGTTACTATACCTCCCCATAGCCAATATTCCAAAAATTCATTATGAGCCTTTGGATATCTCATATCATTGTCTATCCCATTTAATACAGCGTTTAATTTAAGAGAATCTATCCCGCTTCCATAAAAAGGATTCTTCTTTATGCAGTTAATTGTCCCTTTCCATATTCTTATTCTTCCACTTCCGCCACCATCTTTAATATCAGATGCATCCTCTATTATACTTTTACTCCTAGAAATCAACATATTATCCCTAGTTATGTTCATAACAAAAAATATTCCACAAAATAATAAAACTATTGTTATTATCTTTTTATAGTATTTTTTTTCTTTAATAACAAGAAATGCACCAAATAATAATGCAACTGCTAATCCTACCCATCCTCCTCTTGTTAATGTAGCCAATAATGCCCCAAATAATATACATGAATATATTAAATATGCTTTTTTTTCATTAAAAATATACATAGATACTGAAATCAATAAGAAAATAACAATGTATGTTGCAACAAAATTTCTATTACCTATAGTTGCAATAGTATCTACTTTTACATTCAGCTTTAAATAATATTTAAAAATCAAATCTATTCCGTAGTATTGTAAAATTGTATAGGCTCCCATAACAGATGCAACTGCACATATTATATTTATTTTCCCCTCATCTAAGGAAAAATACTTTTTAGCTGTAAAAAATAATATTATATATCCACCATACATAAGTAATCCCTGATTCCATCCTTCTGCTCCAAAAAGAGACGTAACAGGATCTATTCCAAATATCGTTGATATGATAAGGGATATAAAAAATATACCTAGTAGTATTTCTTCTTTAATAAACTTGAAATTCTTTATATCTTTTAATAAAGGTATTAAACAAATAATCCCAACTATATACAAGAATATAACCTTTCCTGTCATAAATGGCATCTTATCGCCTTTTATCACTATAAATGGCATTATTGCTATAACTGATAATAATATAAAATTCATTATTTCTGATAAAGTAAAATCCCTCTTTAATAAATCCAAGCCATAACCCTCCCCACCCTATTTATTAAAATTATACCATATTATGTATCCACAAAAAAGTTGCTATATGATGCTTAGCACCATATAGCAACTTTAATTTTAATATATTCTATTTAATTATCCATATATTTAATATATCTTATTCAAACTCTATAGTAGCTGGTGGCTTACCTGTGCAATCATACATTACACGATTAACTCCATTTACTTCATTAATTATTCTAGTTGTCACTTTTCCAAGAACTTCCCATGGAAGATCTGCAGATTCTGCAGTCATAAAATCACTTGTTGTTACAGCACGAAGAGCAACAGCATAATCATATGTTCTTTCATCTCCCATAACTCCAACGGATCTCATATTAGTTAATGCTGCAAAGTATTGACCTAAGTTTTTATCTACTCCAGCTTTTGCTATTTCTTCTCTATAGATAGCATCTGCATCTTGAACTATTCTAACTTTTTCAGCAGTAACCTCTCCAATTATTCTAATACCAAGTCCTGGTCCTGGGAATGGTTGTCTGAATACTAGTTTTTCTGGTATTCCAAGTTCAAGTCCAGCTTTACGAACTTCATCCTTAAATAATAATCTAAGTGGTTCAATTATTTCCTTAAAGTCTACACAATCAGGAAGTCCTCCTACATTATGATGTGACTTAATTACAGCTGACTTACCTAAGCCACTTTCAATAACATCTGGGTATATAGTTCCTTGAACAAGGTAATCTACAGAACCTATCTTCTGAGCTTCTTCTTCAAATACTCTAATAAATTCTTCACCTATGATTTTTCTCTTTGTTTCTGGATCTTCTACACCAGCTAATTTCTCATAAAATCTGTCTTTTGCATTAACACGAATAAAGTTTAAGTCATAAGAACCATTCGGTCCAAATACTTCCTCTACTTCATCTCCTTCATTTTTACGAAGTAAACCATGATCTACAAAAACACATGTTAATTGCTTTCCAACAGCCTTTGAAAGTAATACTGCTGCTACGGATGAATCAACTCCACCAGATAAAGCACATAATACCTTACCATCTCCAACTTTTTCTCTAACTTCTTCAATTGTCTTTTCGACAAATGAATCCATCTTCCAATCTCCAACACATTTACAAATATTATAAACAAAGTTTGAAAGCATCTTCATTCCTTCTTGGGTATGCATAACTTCTGGATGGAATTGTACTGCATATAAATTCTTAGCTTCAGATTCCATAGCAGCTACTGGACAGACCGGTGTATGTGCTACTATTTTAAAGTCTTCTGGAGCTTTTTCTATATAATCTGTATGACTCATCCAACAAATTGTTTTATCGGAAACTTCATTAAATAACTTTGATTTTGTATCTACAACAACTTCTGTTTTTCCATATTCACTTACTGGTGCTGTTGCAACACTACCTCCAAGAATGTGAGCCATAAGTTGAGAACCATAGCATATACCAAGTATAGGCACTCCTAATTCAAATATAGCTTTATCAACTTGTGGTGTATTTTCTCCATATACACTATTTGGTCCACCAGTAAAAATTATTCCCTTAGGATTCATTTCTTTAATTTTATCAATGCTTATATTATGTGGATGAACCTCACAATATACGTTACACTCTCTTACTCTTCTCGCAATTAATTGGTTGTATTGTCCACCAAAGTCAACAACTAGAACTAACTCTTTTTTCATGCTTGCCTCCAATAAAATTGTTTTTTTCTTCTTTATTATCGTATATTTCGCAATATTTTACAATATCTACTGGCTTACACTGTAATTTGGTGCTTCCTTAGTTATATTGATATCATGAGGATGACTTTCTCTTAATCCTGCTGATGTTTGTACTACGAATGTTGCTGTATCATATAATGTATCAAAATCTTTTGATCCTAAATATCCCATACCCGATCTTATTCCACCAATAAGTTGGAATATAGTATCAGCTACATATCCCTTATATGCTATTCTTCCTTCAACACCTTCTGGAACAAGCTTCTTGTTACCATCTTGGAAGTATCTATCCTTTGAACCACAAGCCATTGCAGCTAATGAACCCATTCCTCTGTATACTTTATAGCTTCTACCTTGGAAAATTTCTACTTCTCCTGGAGCTTCATCACAACCTGCAAGTAATGATCCCATCATTGCAACCTTAGCACCTGCTGCTAATGCCTTAACTATATCTCCTGAATACTTAATACCACCATCAGCTATAACTGGCACTCCGTACTTATTTGCTGCCTCTACACAATCCATAACTGCTGTTAACTGAGGTACACCTACTCCTGCAACAACTCTTGTTGTACAAATTGATCCAGGTCCTATACCTACCTTTATACAATCTGCTCCTGCCTTTATTAAATCTTCTGTAGCTTCTGCTGTAGCAACATTTCCAGCTATAATTTGAAGTTCTGGATAAAGTGACTTTATCTTACTAACTGCATCTAAAACTCCCTTTGAATGTCCATGAGCTGTATCTAATGTTATAACATCAACCTTAGCCTTTACTAAAGCTTCAACTCTTTCAACCATATCTCCTGTTACACCAACTGCTGCTCCACAAAGTAGTCTACCTTGAGAATCTTTTGCAGCATTAGGGAATATTCTTGCTTTTTCTATATCTTTAATAGTAATAAGTCCTTTTAACATTCCATCTTTATCTACTAAAGGTAACTTTTCAATCTTATGAGTCTTTAATAATTCTTTTGCTTCATCTATAGTTGTATCTTCTGGAGCTGTAACTAAATTTTCCTTAGTCATTACATCTCCAATTTTCTTAGTATAGTCAGTTTCAAAAGTTGTGTCTCTATTTGTCAAGATACCAACTAGTTTTCCCTCAACTGTTATTGGTACTCCTGAAATTCTGTATTGTCCCATTAATTCTTCAGCATCTGCTAAAGTATGCTCTGGTGAAAGGAATATTGGATCAGTAATAACTCCATTTTCTTGTCTTTTAACCTTGTCCACTTCTTTAGCTTGAGCTTCTATTGACATATTCTTATGTATTATTCCGATTCCACCTTCTCTTGCCATTGCTATAGCCATTTTAGATTCAGTTACTGTATCCATACCAGCACTTATTAATGGTATATTTAACTTTATTGTTTTTGTTAAGTTTGTCTTTAAAGACACCTCTCTTGGTAGTATCTCTGATTTGTTTGGTACCAATAATACATCATCAAATGTATATGCTGGTTTTAATATTTTTGCCATAATTAAAATCCCCCTTATTTGAATGATAAAACTTCATGATTTATTTATTTTGCAAGTTTTAATTCATTTTACTACTTATTTTTGAGTATAAAAAAAGCACATTAACTTACTTAAGTGAAGTTAATATGCCTATAGTAATCCTATAACTTTAGTATATTAATTCACTCATAGTCGGAACTTTACGGCTTCCGGTAGATACTCCCTGCCATATTCAGGGGATATACGAGTTTTTAAATGTGCTCTGTCTTAAATTAAACTTATTATAATAGAATATACTAATAAAGTCAATAAAATATGAAATTTTAATTGCATTTTATTTTAATTAGCAAAATCATAAATCTTTATAAACTATATGCTAATGCTTTATATAGGAATCTGGTTCTTTAACCCATGTTCCAGATGCTCCTCCACCACCTCCTGGTGGTAGTGATGGACTAGCCCCAAAGTTTGGTATTAATTTAGATATGTAACCTTCTACCTTTAAAAGCTTACTGTCATCCAATTCATGTCCATTAGCACTATGCAATCCCTTTTTAGGTGAGAATTTTATATCTAATGTTCCTCTTTCATCTACCAAAACTTTGCCTCCATATATTGTAGAATTCGTTCCATCTATAGTTCCTCCTCCATTACCTGGTGCGGATAAATCAGGTTGTATTACTATTTCTCCAGAACACATAAGAATTGTCTTATTAATTGGTTCGGCTCCATCAAGGTTTATAACTAATTTAGATGCATTAACAAGTATTATAGTATATCCGTCACTTACAAAAGAACAAACTCCATTTATATCACCTAAAGACTGTCCATTAATAATTGGTACTGTTAATTTTCTACTATTAATTTTAACATTATTTTCATCCGTAAACTGTCCGTCGATTAATTGTCCTATTTTACCCACACTTACTTTATCTTTATGTTTAAAATTACTTATGAATTGTAATGCTTCATATGTATTACTCTCTTCATGTGCAGGTATTCCATAACTACCACCTAAAGATTCCTCTACAGGAAGAGCAGAATTGATAGAAGTACTTCCATTGTTTATAGCTCCATTTCCTGTTATCTCTATATTTTTATCTCCAGCTGCAATCCCAAATTTAAAAATATCGTTTCCTACACCTAAAGGATTATTAGTCTTATTATATATGGTGCTTACCGTCAGTTCTTTTCCATTCTTCCCATATGAAGTGCTTCCTATAGTTACTTTATTTATATCAACAGGATTAGCTGTTGCTTTAATCTTAACCTTAAGTATTTTATCTGATGCATTTAAATCTGTACTTTCTTCATCTATTAATACTCCATTATATAATTTTGATGCACCATACTCTAACCCATTCTCTGCTGATATCAACAAGTCAGTTTCATCCTGAGTTATTTTATTCATCTTTGTTGTATATGTGACTGCCGTAACCATTGTTGCCCCTAAAACTATTATCATCATCGCCACTACTAACACTAGCAATATTGAATTACCTCTCTTTTTACCCATACCTTCACTCCTCTATCCCTTTAAGCAAATTATATCATATTTTTCCAAATTAATATACTTTATTACAACTTATTCCATTAATTTGCTTAAACTCAAAAAAATAAAGCCTTGAGATACCACCAATCTCAAGACTCTAATTCTATTCATAATCTATTTCTATTTGCTTCCAAACAATTGTTCCACCTAAGTTAGGATCATACTCATCACACTCTTTACCAATTACTTTATTAATATCACTCAAATCATTTTTACTTGGATTTGTCGTATCATAAATTAGATTCAGGCTACTTCCTTCATCATAAATTGGTCTTTCTAATTTAAATGTAGAAGAATATACATTAACAGCATCTCCTACCAACGTAGAACTAGTCAATGTAGTTGTTGGCAATAATGTAGATGTATTTATCCCATTAAATGTTTTATCCGGATTCATCTGACTAAGCAATTGAGGATCTGGATTATAGATATTAATATTACCACTACATATAATTACTGTTTTATCAATAACTAACCCTGTATTATTCTCTATATTTAATTCCGGTGCATTTATAAAGTATAACTTAACTGTATGAGTAGCAGAAAACCCATATTTAATATCATAAGTTTTCACCTTAACACCGCTAGTAGCATTTGAACTCAAAGTATCCAAGTCCCCAATAGAGTTGATTGTAACAGGAGTTAATGACTTATATCCATCTATTTTAGGAATCAAAAAATTATCATTGGAAACATTTGGATTGGTAATAGCTCCTGTACCGGTTGGTCCTATATTCTGAGTATTGATTACTCCAGTAGAATTTATCAATGTATCTGGGGTATCAAGCGATCCAGAATAATAAATATTCACCTTATTAGAGCATATTGAATATTGTAATAAATTTCCCGTAGAAGATGTGACCTCATACCCCTGCTTAATTATTGATTTTACGATACGAGATTTGCCATCATTTACATCTCTTGCTGTGCTTACTACCCTATATCTTACCTCCCCACTAGCACTTTCCTTTGTAACTACTACATCCACTGTAATTTTTTTATCAGCAAAGTCAGTATCCATATTAAAGTCGTCTTCTTGATGTCCATCATTTTTTCTTACATTTAGTAAAGCCTTTTCAACCCCTGATTCTGCAGCATACACTAAATCCTTATCTCTCTTTTCAAGTGCATTCCCTTTCATCGCATAAATTACTGCTCCAGCTAGTGTGCTACCAAGAACAATAATCATCATTGCTACTGCTAAAACCATCAATAGGCTTGATCCTTTTTTCCTCTTTCTCATAACTTTCATAAAATCATCCCCAACAAATACCATATAAATATTTTATTCTTTAGTTCCTTGGAGTGACAACACATTTGAAGTTTTCTTCTGCAGTACCCTTTTTAATTGCTAAATCTATAACATACTCTCCGTTTGCTTTTATCATAACCTCTGCTTTCTTAACGTCCTTAGATATAGTAGTCACATTACTCAAATGAGTTCCTGCTGAATTTTGTCTTACAAAAACAAGGCTTCCAGTTTCTGACGAATCATGTTTGTAATAGATATATGCACATGCAACATCTACCATAACTGGGTTCCCTGTAGCATCTACTTTACCAGACCCATCTGGTTCCAGTGCTTGTTCTCTTCTTGTAAACCCACATAATACTACCCCTTTATTTTCACCATCTATCTGGGCAAGTTTATATGTTGAAGTATTTATAGTTATTTCCTCTACCTTTAAGGTGGTTCCGACTTTATTTCTACCACTTCTAATATCATCTTCCATAACAGAGAAAGCTAGCCTAGTCTCATCTTGAGAAACTGTTTCATTATTTACATGAAAGAATAATTTATTTTGTGAAAGTATAAGTGACATAATTGCTAATCCTATAATTGCTGATATAGCCATTACAGCAATTAACTCTATCATAGTAAAACCTTTCTTCTTCATATACTCACCTCAACTTACACTTTTGCATTAATTACTTTTTTTCTATTAATAACGCTTATTTCTCCACGTCCTGTCTCCCAACACCATATATCAACATCATAAATCTTACCACCATCTTTTGCCTTTACCTGTGTTACCAATGTATACTTCTTTTTATCTGGATCATTCTTTACTTGTGTCATAATATCTGACAACTTAGTTTTAGGATCTAAAGCTGTAGTTTTTAAATTATAACTTTTAGAAAAGTTGTCATTTACATAATTATATACTTCAGATAAGTCATCTAAATACATATAGTAATTTCCATCTGCCAATCCTGCTGTTACTACAGCTCCTGATTTAACTTGTGAATTAGGTCTACTTAAATTGGGTTGCAAATTCTCAATAAATGCCTTTGAAATCAGATCAGAATTATAGGTTTCTCTGTTTATACTATTGTATTTTATACCTAATGTAATCATTGATATTGCTGATATAGATATAATTGTAAAAATAAATACTGCTGCAATTAATTCAAGTATAGTAAAACCTTTTTTCTTTGTTTTCTTCAAATTAAAACACCTCCATTTTTGAGGTTTATTCAAATAAATTTGACTTTCCATATTCACCTGAATTGAAATCATAACTTTCTTCTTCTACTCCGCCAGCTACATAATATACTATGCCAATTGCCCCATCTTGTTTCTCATTAAGAGTAAAGGTTGTTACCTCTAGTATCCTCTCATCCTTTTCTAATGACTTTATAAACTCTAGACATTGATTGTAATTACCTGTAATATCTAGTGCTACAGTAAATGCAGTTAATCCTTCTGTCTGATTCTTCTGCATTCCATCATCTACTGCATTATTGTTTGCTGCAATAACCTGTGGCTTTGAAAAATTGCCACTATTAATTTTTATCCCAGCAGAACTAGCCATTCCTTCTATATCCCTTACTACTTGAGGATATCTGTCTGTTTTTGGAATACTTTTAGTTGCTTCATCATACTGCCCTTTTAATCCATCTAATTCTTTTTCCTTATCTTTTATGCTTATCTGTAGTGAATCAATATTATTAACTTGCTCCTCTAAAGATTTTATTCTAGCCATATTCGGTTCTAGCTTCTTATTGCTTGGCGCAATAATCAATATATATACAAGTGCTGCAATTGCAAGAAAAGATAAAACTCCTATTAATATTTTTTCATTTTTATTAAAGGCTCTTCCTGTTTTATTTAGCTTCATTATCAACACCTCCTGATACTAAAGCTATTTCAAGAGTAAACTCATATAAAGATTCATTTTGGCTTATTGATGATATATGAGAGTTTTTAAATTCTTTACTTTCTCTCAAATTTGCCCAAAGAACTTCAATATCCTCTTTAGATGAACTTGTTCCTGTCAAGACAGCTCCTACCTTGGTATAATTTAAATTAGTTAATTTTATAGATGCTGGAAAATTACTTTGAAGTTTTATAAATACTTCATCAGTTTTTTTAGATTTTACACTAACTAAAGCGCTTGCTTTTTCAATATGTGCTTTTGTTCTAATAATACTTTCTTGTAATTCTTGCTCTTTAGAAATTAAATCTCTATTCAAAGCTACTTCATCTTGAAGTTTCTTTTCTTTCATAACAAGATATACACTGTTCCCAAAAGTATATCCAAAACTTAATATTACTATTAGTAATACTAATACAATACCCAAAATAGCATTATTCTTCCTCTTTTTATCCTCTTTTACCCTATTATATACCTGTGGTATTAAATTAAGTTCTTTATTCATATACCATTACTCCCTTCTCAAAAGTAGTCCATAAGGGAATATATAATCTTTTAGACAAACTTTTTTAGGACACTTTACACTATTCTTCAAATCTGTAAATGCTAACGTACTACCTATCCTATTATTCATATTAACTGACAAATATTGATCTATTCCTCGAATTTTTGTACCACTACCTACTAGATAAACCCTATCTAGATTCTTTCTAATCTTCCCTGCTGTAAAGTACTGAATAAGGGAATTATATTGACTAGTTACATCTTTAAACAGTCTTTCTACCTTTTCATCTGCTGCACCTACATCAACTAAATTTATACTCTCTAAGAAACTACCATACTGTATACTATTATCTAGAACTGTTTCTGATGCATTGGCAACTCCGTATCCTTGATACTTTTCCATTGATAATTTTCCCCAATCCACTATTGACATAGATGTTGAATTTTTTTCAATTTCCATTACACCAATATAACGTATACCCTTAGTTACTGATTGTTTTAAATTTCTTATTACTCTTGCTATTGTATTTGCATAGATATCAATAGTTTTTACATTTAGCCCAAGTAACTTTCCTAATTCAATATAATCTTCTACTTTTTTCTTTTCACATGCTACTATTAGTATTTGTGCATTACCACTTGCATCATTTTTATCGTAATGAATCACCTCATAGTCAAAATAGTAATCTTCAATTCTATCCCCTATAAATTGTCTAAGTTCAAAGTTAACTGAATCTCTCATTACTACCTCATCCTTTGCCATAGGGAGTGCCATATGTCTTACAATTAGATCCTGTCCCCTCACTACAAATGCTGCATCCTTTGCTCTACATTTTTCTTTCTTTAGTATTGGATGTAACACTTCTGCTATTCCCTTAACATCCGTAATTTTATCATTTTCAAAAGTACCCTTTGGAGTATCTATTATTCTCCCAAATTGTACCTTATACTTGTTTCCGATAAGCATTGTTATTTTGTTACTATTTATATCAATACCTACCAAATCCTTTTCAAACATCCCCTCACCTCACCTCATAAAAGTGCTTTTATTTATCTTTTATTATTAAAAGAATACACTAAAATACCAATTTAAAATTGGTTGTCCTATAAATATAACTAAATATGATGAAAGAGCTATATAAGGGCCAAATGCTATCGCTTCCTTACCACCCTTTTTTTTCAACCCCATTAAAACTATTGCTACTGCTCCACCAATAACTATAGATAGGAATAAATTAAATAGATTTAATTTTAACCCTAAAAATAAACCTGATACAAAAATTATTTCTGCATCTCCTTCTCCCATAGCTCCAGTTAGCCTAGCAAATAAAAATAATATACCTCCTGGTATAAATGCTGCTAATATACTATTTAAAATATTATTTATCCCTAAAAAATAATCTATAACAATGAATATAACTCCTAATCCTATTCCTACAATAATTGTAGATGTGTATACATCTTGAGTCTTATAATCTATAATTGCAATTACTACTAATACTGAAGTCAATCCTATGTACTTTATCAAGTCATATGTTAATCCAAGCTTAAAGTACAATAACACATAGGTAAATCCTACAAATAATTCCATAAATAAATATTGAACTGATACCTTACTTTTACAATATCTACACTTCCCTTTTAAAAATATATAGCTAAAGATAGGTACTAGATCTAAAGGTTTTAATCTATTATTACAATTTCCACAATGAGATGGCGGAAGTGCTATAGATTCTTCTTTTGGTATCCTATCTATACAGACATTTAGAAAACTTCCTATTATGGAACCAAAATAAAATATGAATATTGCTACAATCCATTCCATAATTATTGCTCCTTTAACTTATTTGAGAAAAGCCCCTTTAACCTTAATTAAAGGGGCTTAATTTTAATTGATTGCAACACCATTTACACTCTTAATTGTTCCATTATCATTAATTTCAAATGTATAATTTTCTGTATCCAATACTTGTCGACATTGTTCAACTGACATTGTACCTTTCAACTTGTTTGTTGAAGGAGCATCTACTAAATCTCCTGCAACACCAATTAAAGCAGTAATATTCATTGAATTTACTCCACCGACACCATCTAATGGCTTATTAGCTTTTATCCTATAAGATTCTGCTGCTGTAATAACCTTTCTAGCTTGATCAGTTACCCCAGTCTTTCTAGACTCCTTAATGTATCCTGTTACCTTAGGTACTAATACTGCTGCAAGTATAGCAATAATTGCTACTACTGCAATGATTTCAATTAATGTGAAACCCTTTTTCTTTTTGTTTTTTAAATTTTTGATCATTATAAATACCTCCTATTTTATAAATATATATAAATTTTAATTTATATCTTTTAATACACTACTTCATTCCATTAACTGCATCCATCATACTCATTAATGGTAATATTAATGACAGTACAATAAATAGTACTATTCCTGCTAAGGCTATTATTAATATTGGCTCTATTGTAGAAACCATCTTTTCAAGTGCTGCTTCTGTCTCTCCATCGTAGAATTCTGATGTTCTCTTCAAAACTTCCTCCATAGTTCCCGTTTCCTCACCTATTGTTATCATCTGAGTTAACATAGGTGGAAAAATCCCCAAATCTTCTATAGTTTTTCCAATAGCATTTCCCTTTTTAATGTCTTCTTTTGCTTGCTGTAATCTCTTTTCTACATATTTATTTTCTAATACCTTACTAACTATCTCCATACATTGAATAATACCTAGACCCGATGAACTTAATATAGCAAATGTATTAGCAAATCTTCCTGCAACTAACTGAGTATTAATTTTTCCAAATAGCCTACCTCTAAGTCTATTTTTTCCCACCTTTATCTGATGCTCCTCATCCTTATCTAAAAAGTAGACTTTAAATCCATAACCTAGAAGCCCTATCATTATTAATACAAACCATATCTTCTTAAATACAGCACTTATAAAAATAAGAAACCTTGTTGGTGCTGGTAACTCTCCTCCTGCTTGCTGAAGAGTTTGAACAAACCCTGGTACTACAAATGCAAGAAGGAATCCAACTACTGCTATTGCAAAAAATAAAACTAACTTAGGATACATTGTTGCTTGACTTACCTTTTGTTTTTGCTTGTATTGCTTTTTATAGTATTCTGATAACTCTTCCATTACATAATCAAGCTTTCCAGAAGACTCTCCTGCTGCTATCATATTTATCATTAATTCAGGTATTTCTTCCTCATACTTTAATGCATCTGATAAAGTACGTCCTCTTCTTACCTGCCCATGAACTCTTGTTAGTAATTCTTTTAACCTTTGATTTTCCGATTGCTGCATACTAAGTTCAATACCTTTTAGTATAGGTGTTCCTGATTGTAATATAAATCCAAACTGCCTACAGAATAAAGATAAATCCTTTATAGTAATCTTAGTCATAAAGGATAAGTCTTTAGTTAGAACTCCAGTAGATTCCTCTATTATTGCTAATGGATAATAATGTCTTTCTCTTAAATTATCTACTACCTCTGCTCTGGTATTTGCCTCCAGAGTTCCATTTATAACTGCACCCTCTAGATTCCTAGCTTCATATTTAAAAACTCCCATATGTATCACCTCTTTTCAAAACTATTCTTTTAAAAATGCTACTTTCATAAATTCATCTATGGTAGTCGTACCTTCTAACACATGTTCAGTGCACGCTCTCTTTAAAGTTTTCATACCATCTTGTATTGCTATATCTCTTAATGCATCGGAAGTTTTTCCTTCTGTAATTGCTGTCCTTAATCCACTTTTTATGTCTAATATTTCATATATACCTATTCTTCCCTTATATCCAGTTTCATTACATACTGGGCATCCTTCACCTTTTAGTAATTTTATATTGGCCTCTAATGGAAGGCCCAAAAGTTTCTTTTCATAATTACTTGCCATATATGGTTTAGCACACTTCCTACATATTTTCCTAACTAGTCTTTGTGCTATAATTCCATTTACTGATGTTGAAATCAAGTATGGTTCTATTCCCATATCAATAAGCCTTGCTATTGTTGAAGGTGCATCATTAGTATGAAGTGTACTTAAAACTACGTGTCCTGTAATAGCTGCTCTTATTGCTATTTCTGCTGTCTCACCATCTCTGATTTCTCCAACCATTACTATATCCGGATCTTGTCTAAGGATTGATCTTAGGCCTGATGCAAAGGTTAATCCTGCTTTATTGTTTACTGCAACTTGATTAATTCCTTCAATCATAAATTCTACTGGATCTTCTACCGTAATTATATTTTTGTTAATCGTATTCAATTCACTTAATACCGTATAAAGTGTTGTTGACTTACCACTCCCCGTTGGA
The DNA here is from genome assembly GCF_051590805.1 of Clostridium zhoujianii. NCBI lineage: Bacteria > Bacillati > Bacillota > Clostridia > Eubacteriales > Clostridiaceae > Clostridium > Clostridium zhoujianii. The sequence continues at coordinate 185,581 of NZ_JBPUTF010000003.1, read as the reverse complement.
CCTGTTACTAGAATTATTCCATATGGATTTTGCATAATTGAAGTAAGCTTGTCCATATCATCTTTGTGCATACCTAATGATTCTTTATTCATAAGTGATGAATTCTTTGATAGTATTCTTATAACTATCTTTTCACCATTTACAGTTGGTAGAACAGATACTCTTAAATCCGTTGATACCCCATCAACATTAGTAAGTATTCTTCCATCTTGAGGAATTCGCTTTTCTGCAATATTTAAATCTGCTAATATTTTTATTCTTGTACTAAGAGTATTTTGAGACTCCTTTGGAATTTTTAATATCTTTTGCAATTCCCCATCCACTCTAACCCTTACTCTTACTTCATTCTCAAAAGGTTCTATATGAATATCACTTGCTTTCATTCTTACTGCATTTTGAATAATTGTATCAACTAACTTTACAACTGGTGCATCCTTTGTTGCTTCCTCTTCTGCTAAAGACGTTGCTGATTTAACCTGTACTTTTTTTTCCGCTTTGTCCTTTTCCCCTAAATCTTTAGCAACTTGTTCTGCATATTGTTTTGTATAATATTTTTTAATAGCTGCTATTATTGAAGTTTTAGAATCTAAAACCTTTTCAACATTGAGTCCTGTTGCTAATCTTATATCTTCTATTGCCATTAAATTAAATGGATCTGACATTGCAACCTGAATTGTATTTCCATCCACCTTAATTGGCATTAATGTATATCTTTTAGATACAGCCTCCGGAACTTTTCTTATTGCACTATCTTCTATATTTAAAAATTCTAGATTAACTCTTTTTATGCCAAGCTGTAGTTCTAAAACTGCTAATATATCTTCCTCACTAGCAATTCCATCAGCAACAAGAATTTCACCTAATCTCATTCCTGTTAATGCTTGCTTCTTTAATGCAGTCATTAAATCTGCTTGAGAAATCTTACCTGCTTGTACTAAAATATCTCCTAATCTTTTTTTTGTTCTAATCAATTTATTCACCAACCAATTTTTAGTTCTTTTTAATTATACATCTTTTTTCTTTTTATTGAAATAATTAACTTGTATTTTTTAGGAGTATTTTCCTACAAATTCCTACAAAATCAGCGTAAAGTTAATAATTTCTAAAGTCTTTTAAGTTGAATTAAGTCCTATATTATATTTTTTTGTTGCATAGCTATTTTACATTTAAATTCCTTTGAAAATGTATACATTAATATTTATTCTATTAATTCTAATATAATTACTAATTTTCTGTAAAATAAAAAGAGGTAAGAAAACTTACCTCTTAATTTATTCTAGTACATTCCTTCCATTCCTGGAGCACCTGGCATTGGTGCTTCCTTTTGAGGAATATCTGCTACTGCTGCTTCTGTAGTTAAGAATGTTGATGCAACTGAAGCTGCATTTTGTAGTGCTGATCTTGTAACCTTAGTTGGATCTACAATACCGCCCTTAAGCATATTCTTATATTCGCCATTTAAAGCATCGTATCCTACACCAGCTTCACTATTTCTAACTTTTTCTATTATAACTGAACCTTCAACACCTGCATTTGCTGCAATTTGTCTCATTGGCTCTTCTAATGATCTAACAATTATATTTATACCAACTTGTATATCTGCTACATCTGAAGATAACTTAGCCACTTCGTTAATTACATTAACATAAGCAGTACCACCACCAGCAACTATACCTTCTTCAACAGCTGCCTTAGTTGCATTTAAAGCATCTTCAATTCTTAGCTTTCTTTCTTTAAGCTCTGTTTCTGTAGCTGCTCCTACCTTGATTACTGCAACTCCACCAGAAAGCTTAGCTAATCTTTCTTGTAGCTTTTCTTTATCAAATTCGGAAGTTGTTTCTTCTATTTGAATCTTAATTTGGCTTATTCTATCTTTTATGTCAGTTGAATCGCCCTTACCATTAACTATTATTGTGTTTTCCTTAGTAACCTTTACGCTTTCAGCTTGACCTAACATATCTAATGTTGTTTCTTTTAAATCCATACCTAATTCTTCAGAGATTACTCTACCACCAGTAAGAATTGCTATATCTTGTAACATTTCTTTTCTTCTATCTCCAAAGCCTGGTGCTTTAACTCCAACACAAGTGAATGTTCCTCTTAGCTTATTAACTACCAATGTAGCCATAGCTTCTCCTTCAACATCTTCTGCTATTATTAGTAGCTTCTTACCTGCTTGAACTATTTGCTCAAGAACTGGAAGTATTTCTTGTATGTTTGAAATCTTCTTATCTGTGATTAATATATATGGATTATCTAAATTTGCTTCCATCTTTTCAGTATCTGTTGACATGTATGCTGATACGTATCCTCTATCAAATTGCATACCTTCAACAACATCTAATTCTGTTCCCATAGACTTTGATTCTTCTATAGTAATAACACCTTCGTTACCTACCTTCTCCATAGCATCTGCAATTAATTGTCCAGTTTCCTCATCAGAAGCTGAAATTGCAGCAACTCTTGCTATATCTTCTTTTCCTGCTACTGGCTTAGAAATTTTCTTTATTTCTTCAACAGCCTTACCAACTGCCATGTTAATACCAGTTCTTATTAACATTGGGTTAGCACCAGCAGTTACATTCTTTAATCCTTCTCTTATAATAGCTTGAGCTAAAAGGGTAGCTGTAGTAGTACCATCACCAGCAACATCATTTGTCTTTGTTGCTACTTCTTTAACTAATTGAGCTCCCATATTTTCGTATGGATCTTCTAATTCAATTTCTCTAGCTATTGAAACACCATCATTAGTTATTAATGGTGAACCAAATTTCTTATCTAATACAACATTTCTTCCCTTAGGTCCTAAAGTAACTTTTACTGTATCTGCTAATTTATCTACACCTACTTGCATTGCTCTTCTTGCATCTTCACCAAATTTTAACATCTTTGCCATTATAAATCTCCTCCTATTCTACTATTGCTAATATATCTTCTTGTTTCAATATAGTGTATTCTTCTCCGCTAACTTTAACTTCTGCTCCAGCATATTTAGAGTATAATACCTTATCTCCTACTTTAACTTCCATTTCAATTCTCTTACCATCAACCATTGCTCCTGGTCCAACAGCAACAACCTCTGCTTCTTGTGGTCTTTCTTTTGCAGTACCTGTTAATACAATACCGCTTTTTGTAGTTTCTTCTGCTTCTAATTTTTTAATTACAACTCTTTCACCAAGTGGTTTAATGTTCATAAGAACCCCTCCTTAAAATTTATATAATTTATTTATGTTTTTCTTTCTAACTCCACTAGTTAGAATTTTATGTTTTGTAGGCATTTAAAAATTAAATAATATTGAACTTGTCATTATTAGCACTCACCATCTTAGAGTGCTAACACTACTATTATAATATCCTCTCTACCAATTTTATTCAAATATTACCTTCTATATTATTTCCCTAAATATTCTAATTATAACCGATTATATTAAAATAAACTAGCTTTACTCACTTTTTCTTAGTTTTTCAAATAAATCAATTATCATATCCCTTAAATTATCCATTCTCCTTATTTATATTCATTGCCTCTCTAGATTAACCTTATTAAATTCCTCAATTTTTTCATTAGATAATACACTTCTTCTTGTAGCTAAGATATTCATCTTAGTAAATATACCCTTTGCCCTTAATAGGGGTACAATAGTCCCTGCCCCATTTATACATCCACCTTCACACATCATTCCTTCAATAAAGTTACCCCCTAACTTACCAACCTTCGCCATAGTCATAGTTTTCTTTATTTCACAGCCTCCAGATACCTTAATAGGCTTAAACTCAGCATCTACCCCTTTTTCATTTATATAGTTATTTATAGCATCACTTAACCCACCAGCAGCTCCAAATCCTCTTCCAAAAATTGATGCATCATCAACTATCTCAGATTCGCACTTTGTTGGATCAATTTCAAAAGCATCAAATAGTGCTAATAGTTCTTCGAAAGTTAATACATAATCCACTGATCCTTTTATTCCATCTCTAACAGCTTCACTCTTCTTAGCTGTACATGGTCCTATAAATACAACCTTAGCACCTGGATCTCTTTTCTTTATATATCTACCAGTAGCAATCATTGGTGACACTGTTCTTGATGCTCTTTCTTTTTGACCTGGATATATCTTCTCTATATAATCAAGAAATCCAGGACAACATGAATTAATCATATAACTATCCCCTGCTTCTATTCTTTCAATAAATTCAGTACTTTCATGTACTGTTACTGCATCTGCTCCACAAGCGGCTTCAACCATATCTATGAAACCTAATTTTTTTATAGCATTTTTAATTTGACCATATTCTATGTCCCTTCCAAACTGTCCTGTTATTGCTGGACCCACTACCGCATACATTTTTCCTTTTGCTACTAATCTTTTAACTACTGGAACAATTAGACTTTTATCAGATATTGCTCCAAATGGGCATGCTAACATGCAGGCTCCACAATTAACACACTTTTCTTCTTTTATTATTGATCTTCTACTTTCAGTATTAACATCTAATGCTCCTGTTGGGCAAACCTTCTTACAAGGTCTCATTACTTCTGATATTGCATTGTATGGACATGCTTTTTTGCACATACCGCACTCTTTACATGCCTCCTGATTTATATATGCCCTACCTGCTATATAGTTTATTGCTTTAAAGTTGCATGCTTGCTGACATCTATGAGCTAAGCAGCTCCTACAAGAATCTGTAACTGTATATCTATCAAGTGGACATTTATCACAAGCAGCTTCTATTACATATATAATCTGCTCATCTGGTTTTATATCTATTAATTCCACATCCTCGGTATCTCCATTGGCTAGAAATCCCGATGCAAGCTTTGCTCTTTCTAATACAATCGCCCTCTCTTTATAGACACAACACCTATACATAGCTGTATCCCCTTTAATGATCTCATAAGGAACCTTTTCAATTGCTTCCTTAGTTAATTTATCTTCTTTCGCCAATCTTGCTACTTCTGTTAAGACTTCGTGCTTTAACTTGCTTAATTGTGTTTCAAATTGGAACATACCTCTCTCTCCTTATCACTATTTAGTATTTGTTTTAGCTGTATCACATGAAATACTTGCTAAAATATAAAATTTTCATTAAAAATTTCCGACTATTTCATTTTGATTTTCATTTTCTATGATGATATAATTTACTTCAATTAAATTTATACTTATAGGTGATTATTATGACTAAAAGTTTTAAATGTGAGTTATGTGATAGAGACGTTCCAGAAATAACTGAACACCATCTAGTTCCTAAAGAACGTGGCGGTAAAGATTTTCACACAGCTAAACTATGCAAAGTATGTCATAAACAAATACATGCACTCTATACAAATCGCGAGCTTGCTGCAAGGTTATTTTCTATTTCTCGCTTAAAGGATGATGAAAAAATTAAGCGATATCTTAATTTCATAAGGAAACAACCTGCCGATGCCAATATCACTATAAAGAAATCAAAAGCAGTCCGAAGAAAAGGTTAATTACATATAAAAATAAGCTAGCAGTAAAACTGCTAGCTTCGAAGCTGTACGATATTATCTAGATATTAGTCCTCAAGTTTTATTTTATTTTCCCTTGCATAGTAGAATAAATATTGTTGTGCAAATCCAGAAAGCTCTCCAAATTTATTTCTTGCAAATATTCTTATTTTATTTAAAGACCCTTCTTCTGCGTCATAAAAATACATCATTGCCCTTTTTACCCAAACATCAACTGGGAAAGATGAGTATTTTCTCATTGAAAATAACATTATGCAGTCGGCAACCTTTGCCCCTACTCCCATAAACTTTTGTAAAGCTATATGACATTCATCTGCAGTTAAAGTACTGATATATTTTAAATCATATTCATCACTACCATCTTCTAGACTTTCATTAACCCTAGCAATTGTATCTAATATATACTTACTTCTAAATGATGCCCCTGTTTCTTTTATCTCTTCTAATTCAGCATTTTTTAATTCTTCTGGAGTTGGGAATGTATAATATGTATTCCCTTTATACTCTATTGCATTTCCCCATCTTTCAGAGATCTTTTTAATTGTCTTCATAATTGAAGGAATACTATTTCTAGCTGAAACTATAAAGCTTATTAATATCTCAAAAGGTTCTTGATTTAATAACCTAATTCCGTATCCATATTCAACGCTCTTAGTTAAAATTTCATCATTTGCTAACCCTTTTTTTATCTCATTATAATCCCTTTCTAAATCAAAGTAATCAAGCCATATATTCTTAAAATCTTCTTCATTTGTATTAAGAATCCTAACATTATCTTCTTCCTGAATAACTTCAATTACTCTTCTATGTGCAACTCCTATGTAGTTAAGCTCTCCTACTTTTTCCCACCTAAAACATTGTCCGCATTCTAATATTTGTTTTATATTAAAGTTTTCAACTCCTTCTAAAATAACCTCATCCTTTTTATATATAATATTTTTAAAATCCATCTCTCCACCTCTTATAATATGTAAATCTCTTTTATATTCTTCCGCTCTATTCCCTAATACTATACATTATTATTGAATATAACTAATGCTTTACCTATATTATATATTTTATAATAATCAATATCAATTAAAATCATTCTTATATTATTGTATATTATACGCTTCTACATAATAAAAAAGCTGTCATAAGACAGCTTTAAGATACTTTTTTAGGTATTATATTTATTGTTATAAATGCTATTAAACATGATATTACTGCTGCTATTAATATAGATATCTTAGCTAAATCTAAAGCTTGAGACATCTCAGAAAATGCAATTTCTGATACAAATATTGACATAGTAAATCCAATCCCTGCAATGGTAGCTACTGATAATACTTCAGTCCACTTAACACCTTTTGTTTTCTCTGTTAAATTTAGCTTTGATGCTATCATAGTAAATAATAAAATCCCAACTGGCTTACCTACAACAAGCCCAATTATTATTCCTAATGATAATGTCCTGCTATCAGCTGAAAATGAATTTAAACTTAGTAGAATACCTGTATTAGCAAATGCAAACAAAGGTAATATAACTAAATTTGCATAATAACATAATCCTTCTTCTACCTTTGAAAGTATGCAACATTCCTCTTCCTTTTTAGCCATTGGAATTGTCATAGCTAGTAATACACCACTAATAGTAGCATGTATACCACTTTGGTATACAAAATACCAAAGGAATATACCAAGTATCATATATGGTACTAAGCTATTTGATTTGTTAATTTTATGAATATTAAATAAAACTATTAATATTATTCCAGCAATTAATAATGGAACTATCCTTATACTCGAAGAATAGAAAATTCCTATTATAGCAATAGACATTAGGTCATCCACAACTGCTAATGTTAATAAAAATATCTTTAATGAAGGGTTAAGCTTCTTTTTAAAGATCATAAATGCTCCTAATGCAAAAGCTATGTCTGTTGATATTGGTATTCCTACACCATTTGAATAACTTGTCCCTCTATTAATTAAGAAAAATATTATAGCTGGTACTGTTACTCCACCAATTGCTCCTATAACTGGAAATGAAGCTTTTTTTATATTTGATAGGTGTCCACTTATTACTTCTTTTTTAATTTCACTACCAACTACTAAGAAAAATATAGCCATTAAAAAGTCGTTAATAAAGGCATGTATTGTTATGTTACCTATTATTTTACCTTCCAATATATGGTGATATTCAGTTCCTAGGGAACTATTAGCTATTGCTAATGCAATAATAGTTGAGATTAAAAGTAATGCTCCTGGTAAAACTTCTGATTTTAATATCTTTTGTATTGAACAATAAAACTTTGACTTAGGTTGAACAAAATCCATTAATATAACCTTCTTTTCTCATTTTGTTTCGTGCACTTTGACAATTATATGCTAGGTGTTTTCAAAAAACAACACCCAATTTTCAATAGTTTTGTCTTATTTTTAACAACCATATCTAAGTATATAACTCATTTTATCGGCATAGAAACACCTTAAAAGGTTTTTATAATCACCTTAAAATAGACTTATTAACTCCACTAAATATTACCTGTACTTATATTGTTAATAGCTAATTATTTTAATCTATATTTTTTAGTGTTTTATATATCTATCTATCAAAAAAAATCAGTAGTTCTAATCTTTATCAAAAAATTCTTTTTAAAGTCAATTTTATTAAAAATTCTCTTTAAAGTTAAATTTTTATTCAATTATATAATTTAAAATATATCTATATAATTATATTTGTTAAAATAAATTCAATCTTTCTATTTTTATCAAAAATTTTTTAATTAATTTTTTCTATTAAAGTGCTTTTATCCTACTAATAATACATAAAATATAAAAAAGACATGGGTAACACTTATAATGTTACTCATATCTTTTCTATTTTACATAACCCTATTTGTCAGCTGATAAGAATTCATGTATTCCTAATGCTGCTTTTTTACCAGCTCCCATTGCTAATATAACAGTAGCAGCTCCAGTTACAGCATCTCCACCAGCAAATACTCCTTCTCTCGAAGTAACTCCAGTATCCTCTGATGCAACTATACATTTTCTCTTATTAATTTCTAATCCCTTTGTTGTAGATGATATTAACGGATTAGGTGATGTTCCCAATGACATTATTACAGTATCTACATCTAATATAAATTCAGACCCTTCAACTTCTACAGGTCTTCTTCTACCAGATTCATCTGGTTCACCAAGGTCCATCTTGACACACTTCATTCCTGTTACCCATCCCTTTTCATTTGCAATAATTTCTATTGGGTTGGTAAGGGTGTCAAAAATAATTCCTTCTTCTTTAGCATGATGAACCTCTTCTGCTCTTGCTGGAAGCTCTGCCTCACCTCTTCTATATACTATGTGGACTTCTGCCCCTAGTCTTAAAGCAGTTCTTGCTGCATCCATAGCAACATTTCCCCCACCTACAACTGCAACCTTTTCTCCTGTTCTAATTGGAGTAGAGTATCCATCTTTAAATGCCTTCATTAAGTTATTTCTTGTTAAGAATTCATTAGCTGAACAAACACCATTTGAATTTTCTCCTGGTATACCCATAAATCTTGGAAGACCTGCACCTGAACCTATAAATACGGCTTCAAATCCATCATTTTCAAATAACTCATCTATTGTTATAGTTCTACCGATTATAACATTAGTTTCTATTTTAACTCCCAACTTCTTAACATTATCTATTTCACTCTTAACTACTGTATCTTTAGGTAATCTGAATTCAGGAATTCCATATACTAAAACTCCACCTGCTTCATGTAATGCTTCAAATATAGTAACTTCATATCCTAACTTTGCTAAATCTCCTGCACAAGTTAATCCTGCAGGGCCACTACCTATAACTGCTACCTTCTTACCATTCTTCGGAAGGGTTTCTGATAAATCAACATTATTCTCTCTAGACCAGTCTGCAACAAATCTCTCAAGCTTACCTATTGCAACTGCATCGCCTTTTATTCCAAGTATACAATCACCTTCACATTGGCTTTCTTGTGGGCAAACTCTACCACATACTGCTGGTAATGCTGATGATCTTGCTATAACCTTGGCAGCTTCTTCAAAATCACCTTTCTTCACAGCTTGAATGAATTTTGGTATTTCTATGCTTACTGGACATTGCTTAACACATCTAGGATTTTTGCACCCTAAACATCTTGATGCTTCTTCAATTGCTTCTTCAGCAGTATAACCTAAACAAACCTCTTTAAAGTTCTTAGCCCTTACCTCTGGAGCTTGTTCTGATACTGGTATCCTATTCATATTAGCCATTATTCATCACCTCCGCATTGTCCACATCCGCCATGGTGTGTATCTCCCTCTTGAACCTTTAATGTAGCTCTACCTTCCTCAGTTTTATACATAGCTTGTCTTCTCATTGCTTCATCAAAATTTACTAGGTGTCCATCAAATTCAGGACCATCTACGCATGCAAATTTAACTTCTCCACCTACAGATATTCTACATGCTCCACACATACCTGTCCCATCTACCATAATAGGATTCATACTTACTATAGTAGGTATATTTAATTCCTTAGTTAATAATGAAACGAATTTCATCATAATCATTGGCCCAATAGCTACAACTAAATCATATTTCTTTCCTTCATTTTCAACAAGGTCTTTAATTTTATCTGTAACAAGTCCCTTAAATCCTGAAGATCCATCATCTGTAGCTAAATAAAGATTATCAGCTACTTCTGCCATTTCTTCTTTTAATATTGCTATATCTTTACTTCTTGCCCCAACAACAACATCTACCTTAATACCATTTGAAGCTAACCATTTAACTTGCGGATAAACTGGTGCAGTCCCCACTCCACCTGCCACAAATAAAATCTTCTTATTTTTTAATTCCCCTAAATCTTCATGTACAAATTCTGATGGCATACCTAATGGTCCTACGAAATCTTGGAATGAATCTCCTTCTTCATACTTTGCCATTTCCTGTGTTGATGTCCCCAAAGTTTGGAATACTATTGTAACAGTACCCTTATCTACATCATAATCACAAATAGTTAGTGGAATTCTTTCACCTTTTTCATCCATTTTAACAATTACAAATTGTCCTGGATTAGAAGATTTTGCAACTCTCGGTGCTTCTACATCCATTAAGTATATGTTTTCACTCAACAATCTTTTCTTTAATATCTTATACAACTTCCATTCCCCCTATGTTAATGCTTATTTGATATTTTATAGTTTATTATACAGTATAATAATGTATTTTTTCAACTTATATGTTAAATTATACTATCCATTAATTTTCTATCTTTTCAATAAAAGCCACCTAAAATAGGTGGCTTTTAAACAAGGAGTTTTTACTTATATATAAGGGTTAATTTAAGCTTGGTAGTCGTAGAATCCTTTACCAGTTTTTCTACCTAACCATCCAGCTCTAACATACTTTCTTAGAAGACTTGAAGCTCTGTATTTATTGTCTCCTGTTTCATTATAAAGAACATCCATAATAGCAACACAAACGTCTAATCCAATTAAATCTCCTAAAGCAAGAGGTCCCATTGGGTGGTTTGCACCATATTTCATAGAAGCATCTATATCCTCAACTGAGGCAATTCCTTCTTGAAGGATAAATGTAGCTTCGTTTATCATTGGGATAAGTATTCTATTAACTACAAACCCTGGAGCTTCTGCAACTTCTACAGGATTCTTTCCAATAGCTTCTGATAATGCTTTAACAGTATCATAAGTTTCTTGAGATGTAGCCATTCCTCTAATAACTTCAACTAACTTCATTACTGGAGCTGGGTTAAAGAAATGCATTCCTATAACCTTATCTGCTCTTTTTGTAGCTGAAGCAACTTCTGTTATTGATAAAGAAGAAGTATTTGATGCTAATATTGTTGATTCCTTACAAATAGAATCTAATTCAGCAAATATTTCTTTCTTAATCTTCATGTTTTCAATAGCAGCCTCTACTACTAAATCACAATCTGCAGCTAAATTCATATCAGTTGTTCCTGAAATTCTAGATAATATTTCTTCTTTAACTTCTTCAGTCATCTTTCCTTTAGCAACTTGTCTAGAAAGTCCTTTATTTATTCCTGCTATTCCTCTTTCAACGAATTCTTCTTTAATATCTCTAACGATAACTTCATATCCCTTTTGTGCAAATGCTTGAACTATTCCAGCACCCATTGTTCCAGCACCAAGTACGAAAATCTTTTCCATGATATTTCCTCCTAAATAAACTATTATTTTACCTCTAAACTATTCAGCGTTTTTTACCTCTTTAAACTGTTGAATTAATTCTGGTACAACTTTACAAAGGTCACCAACTATTGCATAATCAGCAATTTTCATTATAGGTGCTGATTCATCTTTATTAACTGCAATAATCATATCTGCATCTTGCATACCAGCAACGTGTTGGATAGCCCCTGAAATACCACAAGCAATATATATTTGTGGTCTTACAGTCTTACCAGTTTGTCCAACTTGATAAGCTCCATCAATCCATCCATTTTCAACTGCTGCTCTTGATCCAGCAACTGATCCTTCTAAAACGTCAGCTAATTCTTCAAGTAGCTTGAAGTTTTCTTTAGTTCCTACTCCTCTACCACCTGATACTATGAAATCTGCTTCTGCTATATCAACTATATCTTTCTTAGCCTTAACAGTTTCTAAAACCTTAGTTCTTAAATCCTTCTCTCCTAATTTAACCTCAACCTTTTCTATGTTGCAGTTAGCTCCATCAGTATTAACCTTAGCAAATACTCCTGGTCTTACAGTAGCCATTTGAGGTCTATGATCTGGACATGCTATTGTAGCCATTAAGTTACCACCAAAAGCTGGTCTTGTAGCTAATAGATCCCCATTTTCAACTTCAACATCAATTGAAGTACAATCAGCAGTTAATCCTGTAGATAATCTAGCTGCTATTCTTGGTCCCAAATCTCTTCCTATGAAAGTAGCTCCAACAAATAGTATTCCTGGCTTTCTTTCATTTGCTAAATCACAAATAACCTTTGTGTAAGCATCAGTTGTATAATACTCTAAATCTTTATGATCTGCAACTAACACTTCATCAGCACCATGTTCTGCTAATGTTTTTGATAGTCCCTCTATATTATTACCTAATAATAAAGCTGTTAACTTTACTCCTAATTTATCTGCAACTCTTCTACCTTCCCCAAGTAGTTCTAAAGATACTTTTTGTAATTCGCCTTCTCTTTGTTCAGCAAAGACCCAAACGCCTTTGTAATCTGCTATATTCATAATAAATTACCCTCCTATTATCTTAGATGTAGTGTTTTTCTTGTAATTTTCCTACAACATAATATGCTGCGTTTTTAGGTGATTCCTTTATTAGTTCTCCAGCTCCCTTAACTTCCTTAGTCATTGACTTCTTAACCTTTGTAGGTGAACCTTTAAGACCTAATTCAGCTTTATCTACATCTATGTCATCTGCAGTCATAACCTTTATTTGATCATCGCAAGTAGCAAATATATTAGCTACATGCATATATCTAGCTTCATTTAATTCTTCGATTGCAGTTAATAGACATGGAGTTTTAACTTCTATTACTTGATGACCATCTTCTAAAGCTCTATCTACTATTAATCTATCTGCCTCAACTTTAACCTTTTGAACATAAGTTACTTGAGGGATATCTAAGTGTTCAGCTATTTCTGGCCCAACTTGTGCAGTATCTCCATCTATAGCTTGTCTTCCCGCAAATACTATATCGTAATCTAGCTTTGCTATTACTCCTGCTAATGCTTTTGAAGTAGCTAAAGTATCAGCTCCTCCAAGGCATCTATCTGTTAATAGGATAGCTTCATCAGCTCCCATACATAATGCTTCTCTTAATGCAGCCTTAGCCATTGGAAGACCCATGCTTACAACAGTTACCTTAGCACCGTTATTTTCTTTTAATTGTAATGCTGCTTCTAAAGCATGCTTATCCTCAGGATTTATAATTGATGGAACACCATCTCTTATTAATGTACCTGTCTTAGGATCTATCTTTACAGCTGTAGTATCTGGAACTTGTTTTATACAAACTACTATATTCATTATAAAAGCCTCCTATCTTAAAATGCTTCCCGCAATAACCATCTTTTGAACTTCTGAAGTTCCTTCATAGATTTCTGTTATCTTGGCATCTCTCATCATTCTTTCTACTGGGTATTCCTTAGTGTAACCATATCCACCAAAGATTTGAACTGCCTTAGTAGTTACTTCCATAGCAACATCTGCAGCAAATAGCTTAGCTCTTGCAGCATCAAGTGAGTATGGCTTACCTTCTTGCTTTAAACATGCAGCTTTGTATACTAAGTGCTTAGCCGCTTGAATCTTAACGTCCATTTCAGCAATATACCATTGTAGTCCTTGGAATGCTGAAAGTGATCTACCAAATTGCTTTCTTTCTTTCATATAATTAACAGCTTCTTCAAATGCGCCTTCTGCAATTCCTAATGCTTGAGCAGCGATACCAATTCTACCACCATCAAGAGTCTTCATTGCAATACCAAATCCCTTACCTTCTTTACCAATTAGGTTTTCCTTTGGTACTATACAGTTTTCCATAACTAATTCAGTAGTTGAAGATGCTCTAATTCCCATCTTATCCTCATGCTTACCTACTGAGAATCCAGGGAATGACTTTTCTACGATGAATGCAGAAATACCCCTAGTTCCTTGGCTCTTATCTGTCATAGCAAATATTATGAAAGTCTCAGCAACTCCACCATTTGTTATGAATATCTTTGAACCATTTAATATATAATTATCTCCATCTAATACTGCAGTTGTTTGTTGTCCAGCAGCATCTGTTCCAGCACCTGGCTCAGTTAAACCAAAAGCACCTAACTTTTTACCTGTACAAAGATCAGCTAAATACTTTTCTTTTTGAGCTGGAGTACCATGTTCGTTTATTACAGATGCACATAATGATGTATGTGCTGAAAGGATAACTCCTGTTGTTCCACAAACCTTTGATAATTCTTCTACAGCAATTATGTATGAAAGAACATCTCCGCCTGCCCCACCGTTTTCTTTAGCGAAAGGTATTCCAAGCATTCCTAGCTTGGCCATTTTTTCTACATTTTCCATTGGGAATCTTTCTGTTTCATCGATTTCTGCAGCTATTGGCTTAACTTCATTTACTGCGAATTCTCTAACCATTTGTTGTACTAATTCTTGTTCTCTAGTTAATTGGAAATTCATTTAATTTAACCCTCCTTATATTTCAAAAAAACAATTTATTTGTTTTGGAAGTTCTTTTCTGCTCTTCTTTCTAAGAAAGCTGTCATTCCTTCAGTTTGATCTTCTGAACTAAAGCATTTTCCAAAGTCTTCTGCTTCAATTACAATTGCTTTATCTATATCTACTTGCATTCCTCTATTAATTGCATCTTTACATAACTTAACTGCTATTGGAGCATTAGCTATTATTGCCGAAGCCATAGCTTTTGCTTCTTCCATAAGGTTTTCTAAAGGTACAACTTTATTTACTAAACCTATTCTCAAAGCTTCATCAGCCTTAACCATAGCACATGTATATATCATTTCTTTAGCCTTACCTAAGCCTACTATTCTTGGTAATCTTTGAGTACCACCAAAACCTGGAGTTATTCCAAGTCCTGCTTCTGGTTGAGCAAATTTAGCTTTTTCTGAAGCAATTCTTATATCACATGCCATTGCTAATTCACAACCACCACCAAGAGCGAATCCTGATATTGCAGCTATTACTGGCTTGCTTAAGTTTTCAAGTCTTCTAAATACATTATTTCCAAGTATTCCAAAAGCCTTTCCCTCTTCTTCGTTTAGATCCTTCATTTCAGCTATATCAGCACCTGCTACAAAAGATTTTTCTCCTGCCCCAGTTAAAATTACAGCATAAATGTTGTTATCCTCTTCTAAATTTGCAATGACTGTGTCAAGGTCTTTTAAAGTTTCTGAATTTAGAGCGTTTAATGCCTTTGGTCTATTGATAGTTACAATAGCTAAGTGATCTTCTTTTTCAAGAATTACGTTCTTTAATTCCATGCCTTTTGTCCTCCTTATTTATATCCTTATTTTGCTTACTGCTTTATTTACAAACTATCCTTTATTATTCAATATAATCCAGATAGGACTTGTATTTTTTATGAAAACTTAATATTTATTTCATCAAAATTGTTAATATTATAACAAAGTTAGATAAAAAAATAATTGAAGTTTTCCACTTCAATTATAATTATAAGTCCTTATTTAGTTTTTGGCAACATATAAATTGTGATTTTATGTTAATTTTATAAGCATTATACAGGGTATATATGCTAATTTTCTTCTTCATTTGTATGTAGTTGATAAATTAATGTCATTAAACTTTCGCTTAAGTGTACATTTTCAACCTTAACATCTTCTGGCACTGATAAGTCAACCGGTGCAAAGTTCCATATTCCTTTTACCCCACCTTGAACCATTTCATCACATACCTTCTGTGCATTTATCTTAGGCACACAGATTATTCCTATATCAATTTTATGTTCCTTTAGGAATAATCTTAAAGTATCTATCTCTTTGATTTCTATATCTCTAATTTTAATCCCTACAAGTTTTGGGTTTGCATCAAAAATTCCTGATAGCTCAAATCCAAGCTTTTCAAAATTATAGTTAGCAATTGCTTGCCCTATGTTTCCGGCTCCAACTATAATTGTACTGTACTCTTTATCTAATCCAAGTATTGTACTAATTTGACTATATAAATCTCTTATATTATACCCATATCCCTGTTGACCGAAGTCTCCAAAGCAATTTAAATCTTGACGTATTTGAGATGCTGTAAATCCAATCTTCTCTCCAAGCTCCTTAGAAGAAATTCTATCTACATCATTTTTCATTAATTCTTTAAGATATCTATGATATTTAGGCAATCTCTTAATAACAGCCATAGAAATATTCTTCTTCTTTTCCATACTGTATCTTCTCCTCTTTTCTTCTAGTCTTTTTAGCAAAGTTGTTTTGTTAATAATTACATAAAAATGTATCTATTATTATATTAACATAAATCTTTATTGTTAATCTATTATTTTCTTCAAATAATATTTATTCTAAAATAATTATAAATTTCTACATTAATTACTCTTTATCATTTCTTACACATTAAAAAGATGCTCTATTAATATTTTAATTCCTATAATTATAAGAATAGCTCCCCCTAAAATCTCAGCCTTAGTTCTGAATAACTTTCCTAAAACATCCCCTATGTATACTGCTATTATGCTTAAAATAAATGTTGTAATGCCTATAACTAACACACTTGATACTATATTAACATTTAAGAATGCAAAGCTCACACCAACAGCAAGTGCATCAATACTTGTTGCGATAGCTAAAATTACAAACCTTTTATTACAACACTCCTTCTCCTCTTCATCATCACCACCGCATTTAATTGCTTCTATAAGCATCTTACCGCCTACAATACTTAATAAAATGAAAGCTATCCAATGATCCACCTTTTGTATATAATCACTAAATCTTATCCCAAGGGCCCATCCTATAAAAGGCATTAATCCTTGGAATCCTCCAAAATAAAATGCAGACTTTAACGCCATCTTAAATTTATCAGCCTTTTTAGTATTCATTCCAATTGTCAATGCTACTGCAAATGCATCCATAGATAGTCCAAGTCCAATAAGGAAAATTGATATTATGTTCATAGTATCCCTCCAAATATCATATATAGTTTGGTCAATTTATTGCCTTAATAAACAATAATGCAATAAAAAAAGTAAGACCTATGTATAACGTAATCCTACCCGTTATACATAAGTCTCACAATTTAATATAAAGCCAGATGAAACCTCATCAGTATGTTGACTTTATCACAGCACATAGTCCTGCATGCTACTCCCTTATGTTTGAAAACACAATATATTCCATTATTATATCCTTTTTATATAGTTGGAGTCAATAAGCTTGAGCTATTTAGTAAATGATTTTTTATCCCTAATAATATATAATATCTATTATTAGGATCTATAAGGAGGTATTTGTGGAAATAATTAAATTTATCCAACAATTTTCTAATGAATTTTTAGATGTATTTTTCACTATAGTAACCTACAGTGGTGCACAAACACTAGGGATATTTGTATCTATAATTCTCTTTTGGTGTTATGATAAAAAACTTGGATATAGATTTTTATATGGGGTTATATTCTCTTTTTCTTTAAACAATTCTATTAAAGGATTTTTTAATTCACCTCGCCCTATTGGTGTGGAAGGAATTATTAGTTCACATGTCAGTACTGCAACTGGGTCCTCCTTCCCTTCTGGTCACTCCCAGGGAAACGCAACATCTTTTACTTTACTTATGAGTAAATTTAAAAATAAATGGCTTTGGACCTTTGGAATACTAATGATTATTTTGGTACCACTATCAAGGCTCTATTTTGGTGTTCACTGGCCAATTGATGTTTTTGTAGGAACTTTATTAGGTATTATATCTGTGATTATTTCAAATAAAATATTTAATACCTATTTAAACAAAGGTATTTTTATACTAATTATATCCCTAGTTGCTTTCCTATCTATTGGATTATTATTCCCTAGTAATGATTTATATAAGGCTATTGGATCTTTTTCTGCTTTAGTACTAGGAATTTATATAGAAGATGAATTTATAGGTTATAATCCTAATGGATCTAAATCTAACAATATTAAAAAGATCTTTATCGGTTTAACTGGTGCCTTAATTATCTATTTTATCTTCTCTATATTTAATAGCTCATTACTAATTTCATTTGTAAAATATTTTGCTATAACTTTATATGCTATAGTTTTAGCTCCTCTTATTTTTATAAGGCTAAAACTAAATAGATAAATATCATTTAATCTCTATAAAAAAGAACAGTTATTCTAATATATATTAAAATAACTGTTCTAGACCCTATAAAGTCCTATCTAACTTATTTAGATTTAAGTGCTCTCATTGAATTTAGTACAGCAAGTAAAGTAACACCTACATCTGCAAATACACCTTCCCACATATTAGCAAGTCCTATTGCACTTAATATAAGTACAAAACATTTTACTCCTAATGAGAAAATTATATTTTGCCATAAAATTTTATTTGTTTTTCTACCAATGGTAACTGCTTCGGCTAAAGCTGATGGAGTATCCCTCATCAGTACAACGTCTGCTGCCTCAATAGCTGCATCTGATCCAATTCCACCCATAGCAACACCTATATCTGCTCTAGCTAAAACTGGTGCATCATTTATTCCATCTCCAACAAATGCAAGTTTTCCTTTTATAGACTTTTCTTTTAATAATTCTTCAACTTTATCAACTTTATCTGTTGGTAATAATTCAGAATATACTTCATCTAAACCTAACTCTTTAGCTACCTTATCTGCAACCTTCTTATTATCACCAGTAAGCATTACTGTCTTTTTTACACCTATTCTTTTTAATTCCTGTATTGCCCTCTTTGAATCTTCTTTTATTTCATCTGCTATTACAATATATCCTTTGTAATCTCCATCTACTACAACGTGAACTATAGTTCCTATTTCATCACTTGAAATATATTTAATATTGTAAGCATCCATTAATTTATAATTTCCTAATAGAACTTCTTTGCCTTCAATTCCTACCTTTATACCATTACCAGATATCTCTTCGTAGTTTGATACTAGTGATTTATCTATTTCCTTATCATAAGCTTTTAATATTGATTGAGCAATTGGATGGTTTGATAAACTTTCACCTAATGCTGCAATCCTTAATAGCTCATCTTTACCTATTCCTACTTCATTAATCTTAACAACTTTAAATACGCCTTTAGTTAATGTACCTGTCTTATCAAATACAACTGTTTCAACATCCTTTAAGCTTTCTAAATAATTTCCGCCTTTAACAAGAATCCCTTTATTAGATGCTCCTCCTATTCCAGCGAACAATCCTAATGGAATTGAAACTACCAATGCACATGGACACGATACTACTAAGAAAATTAATGCTCTATAAACCCAATCTGAGAAGGTTGCATCTGCTATAAATAATGGTGGAATTACTGCTAATGCTAAAGCTGAAAATACAACTACTGGAGTATAGTATCTTGAAAACTTAGTAATAAACTTTTCAGTTGGTGCTTTCTTACTACTAGCATTCTGAACTAATTCTAATATTCTAGCAACAGTTGATTCTCCAAATTCCTTAGTTACTTTAACTTTAATTACGCCTGTTAAATTTATTGCTCCAGCTAATATCTCTTCATTTTCTTTAACAGTCCTTGGTAAAGATTCTCCTGTTAGAGCTGAAGTATCTAATGAACTTCTACCTTCAATAACAATACCATCTAATGGTATTCTTTCCCCTGCCTTTATTAAAATAATATCATCAATACCTACTTCCTCTGGTATTACTTTTTTCTCATTACCATCCACTAATAAATTAGCGTATTCTGCCCTTATATCCATTAAGGATGATATGGACTTTCTTGATTTATTTACTGCATAACTTTGGAATAACTCACCGATCTCATAGAATATCATTACAGCTACTGCTTCTGGATATTCTCCAATAGCAAAGGCACCTAAAGTTGCCACAGTCATAAGAAAGTTTTCATCGAACACTTGTCCTCTCGCTATATTTCTACAGGCACTTAATACAACCTTTCCACCTACTAGTATATAACTTACTATAAATAATATTAAGGCTACACTACCTTCTTCACCCATTATCATAGCAACTATATATATAGCCAATCCAATAAATAAACTTATATTATCCTTTAACTTAAATGATCCTCCATGATCGTGATCATGCCCTGTCCCTTCATCATGTTCATGATGGTCATTATGCTCATGATGATCATGACCATCGCACTTACCTGAAGCACATACATTTTTAGAAGTTTTCTTTATATTTGACTTATACTCTTGCACTTCAACTTCCGGTTCTAAAGCTTTAACTATTTTTGTTGCCTTATCTTTTATATCAGCAACTAATACATTATCTTTTGTATTTATAATCAGTAATCCTAATGAAAAATTTACTACTGCTTCTTCTACTTCCTCTAGTGAATTTACTTTGCTTTCAATCTTATTTGCACAGTTTGCACAATCCAGACCTTTTAAAAATAATTTTATTTCTTTATTATTGCTCATATAGAATCCCCTCCTATTCAGTGATGTGTCTTAATCCTTCATCAAAAATATGCTTAATATGCTCATCATCTAATGAATAGTATATAACCTTCCCATCTCTTCTATACCTTACAAGTCTTGCTGCTTTTAAAGTTCTTAATTGGTGGGATATAGCTGATTGAGATACACTTAGTAGTGCTGCTAGATCACATACACACATTTCAGATTCAAACAATGCACAGATTATTTTAATTCTAGTTGAATCACCAAAGACTTTAAAAAACTCTGCTAAATCATATAGGGTTTCATCTTCCGGTAATTTATCTTTTACTCTCATAACCACATCATCATGAATTATATTACAATTACACTTTTCAACCTTATTATCTAAACTCATTCTCTTCCTCCCATCATCATATGAGCATTTGTTCATATGATACTTTTATTATATGTATATAGTATAATTTTGTCAATAAAAAATAAAAATAAAAATAAAAAAAAGCTTATCTAAAAATAAATCTAGATAAACTTCTATATTTCTTTTATATATTCACTATGAACATATTGCAGTAATAATAAAACTATTGTAACAATAATCTCTAAACGAATCCTTATTTTTCCTTGAACAAACAGTAAAATAGAAATAAAGCATATTGCCCAAAAAATTATAATTAATTTACCTACCTTTTTAAACATTTATTCCTCTCAGCACCCTCCATAGTTATCTATTTTACTAATTATACCATTTTATTCATTATTTGTATTTTTTATTCGTAACAGAAATTTTCCTCATTTATGATTTTTTTTTACATTTTAAACTGATTTTTAACAAAAGAAAACAGAAGAACTAACTTGCTCTTCTGTTTTCTACATATTCATTAATAAGAATTTGATTCATCAGTGAATTAATAATACTATTGCAAACATAATAAGAATAGTTTAAATCACTTTTATAACTTTTTTCTATTTCGTACTTACTTCTGTTTTTTTCTATAAATTCCCTAACTTCATCCATATTCAGTTTTGTATCAATATAGTCAATAACTTTATATGTCTTAGCTATCCTTGCTAATTTATTTTCATAGTGTACATGCTTTTTCATAGAGTTTTTAAACTCCCACCTTTGATTGTGTGGCATACAAAAGTAGTCACATAAAAAATGACATACTACTCCAAGCTCTTCACTAAATTTACCTTTTCCATAATCAAAATAAATATCCCTTACTGATAAACTAGATAAAAAATTTATTTTATCTATTATCATGTCTATACTTTCTTCATAATAATGCTTTTTGAATTTATATTTTGAAGCACAATCCGGCTTTATATTACCCCATATAAATCTTTTTTTGTTAATTAAATACAGTTTTTTACCATTTGCATGTTTCAAAATATTAGTTGCCAATATCTTATGTGTACTAATAAGCAATACTCAACACATCCTCTAATATTTTTTTCGCATCTAATTAATAGTATATATCAAATTGTTTTAAATATGTATGGTAATTTTTGCAGTATCTTCGATAATATTAGTATAAAAATATAGCACTCACTAAGTAAAAATAGTGAATGCCATATTTCTAGTTCAAGATTATTATAGAATTATATATACTTATTATATTCTTCTTCCTTACTCAAGTTATTTAATAGATGCTTTATTTCCTGATCTCTACCTCTATCCATCACAAGAATTACATCACCAGCATCCACAACTACTAAGTCCTTCACACCTAAACCTATAATTAAGTTTTTCCCTCCAAATATAGAACAATTCTCACATTCTTCTAGGTATACATTTTTTGAAACACTATTATTTCTATAATTCCCTAAAAATCTACTTAAGGCAGAGAAGCTTCCTATATCATCCCAGGGAAAATCACATTTTAAAACAAATGCCTTTCTAGTTTTCTGCATTACTCCAAAATCCACTGATATTCCATCTATAAGATTATATTGCTCTTTTATTACTTGCTCTTCATCATCTTCACCTAAGTGTTTATATATCTCCATTAAGGCCTTATGCATATTAGGTAAATATTTTTCTATTTCCCTAAGTATAACATCTGCTCTAAAGACAAAAATACCAGAATTCCATAGATAGGTTCCCTTTAATAAAAAGTCCTTAGCCACCTCAGTATTTGGCTTTTCTGTGAATCTAGCAACTTTATAAGTGGATATATTACCACTAACTCTTTCACCCATTTGTATATATCCATAACCAGTCTCAGGTCGTGTTGGCTCTATACCTAAGGTTACTATCCCACGTCTTCTATTTGCTAGATCAACTGCTTGCTGTAAAGTTTCTAAATAGCTTTTTTCACCTTCTATATAATGATCAGATGGAAGTACTATCATAACTGCATCTCCATCTTTCTTCAATAGCTTAACTGCTGATAAACCTATACATGTAGCAGTTTCTTTATTACTTGGCTCTGTAAAAATATTTTCTTTATCTATATCCTTTAGTTCTTCTCTGATTTTATCCTCATAATCTTTATTAGTTACAATATAAATATTTTCCTTATTTACTAATGGTGTCACACGTTCAACTGTATTAACTAAAAAGCTCTTATTATTTATTATTTTTAAAAACTGCTTTGGTTGATCGGATCTTGATAGAGGATATAACCTACTTCCCTTCCCCCCAGCTAGAATCAGCCCGTATATCACGAAATTTCAACTCCATGTAATGTTATATTATATTATATGATGTTAATATTACTTTGTGCTTTTTACTAATCTTCTATTTATCTACTATAATATACTTATTTTTTTAGTCTATTGACATCTTATTACTTTGCATTTATGATTTAATTATAAGTAAATAAATTTCTTTCTATTAAAAGGGAGTAGTTTAAAATATAACATCAACAATCGCGGTTTTTTAAACCTGGTGTTATGTGCCTGTATGGTTACCAGACTTTTAATATAATTTTCTTTTATCGAAAATTATATTAAAAGTCTTTTTTTATTTCAAATTGGAGGGAGAATGTATTATGGACAAGTTTTTTGCTAAGTCATCCCAAGATGTACTTAAAAACTTCAATGTAGACAAAAATGGTTTATCAGACGCTCAATTAAAAAGTGCCATTGAAACCTATGGCTACAATGAGCTAACGGAAAAGAAGAAAAAGAGCATTTTTGTTGTTTTTCTTGAACAATTCAAGGATTTATTAGTAGGTATTTTAATTGTTGCTGCTATTATTTCAATGGCAACAGGTGAGGTAGAAAGTACAATAGTTATTTTCGCAGTAATTATTATGAATGCTATTTTAGGTACTGTTCAACATGTAAAAGCTGAACAATCACTTAATAGTTTAAAGGCTCTTTCAGCACCTAATGCTAAAGTTATTAGAAATGGTATTAAACAAGAAATACCATCAAGAGAGGTTGTTCCTGGTGATATTGTTTTACTTGAAGCTGGGGATTTAGTTGTTGCTGATGGTAGAGTTATTGAAAATTATTCACTACAAGTTAATGAAAGTGCTTTAACTGGTGAATCAGAAAGTGTTAATAAATTTGAAGATGTTATTACCAAAGAAGAAGTTGCTCTTGGAGACCAAAAGAACATGGTCTTCTCAAGTTCACTTGTTACTTATGGACGTGCCTTAATTATTGTAACTGGTACAGGTATGAATACTGAACTAGGTAAGATAGCTACTTTAATGGAACAAACTAAGGAGAAAAAGACTCCTCTCCAAATCACATTAGATGATTTTAGTAAGAAGCTTGCAATGATTATATTAGTTATTTGTCTTCTTGTATTTGGATTAAGTGTTTATAGACAAACTCCTATATTAGACTCATTAATGTTTGCTGTTGCCCTAGCTGTTGCTGCTATTCCAGAAGCACTAAGCTCTATAGTTACAATTGTACTAGCTTTAGGCACACAAAAAATGGCTAAAGAAAATGCAATTATCAAAAAAATCAAAGCTGTTGAAGGTTTAGGTTGTGTTTCAATAATATGTTCTGATAAAACAGGAACATTAACTCAAAATAAAATGACAACAAAGCAAATTTTTGTTGATAATAAATTAATTGAATCTGAAGAAATTGACTTAAATAACCCAATTCATACTTCTATTATGAGAGCAGCCATCTTATGTAATGACTCTACTTGTCACGAAGGAAAAGAGATTGGTGACCCAACAGAAGTTGCACTTGTTAACTTAGGACTTAAACATTCTTTATGTGAAAGTGATCTTAGAAATACTTATAAGAGACTTAAGGAAATTCCTTTTGATTCTGACAGAAAATTAATGAGTACATTACACTTTATTGATAATAAATACATTATGTATACTAAAGGAGCTTTTGATGTTTTATTAAACCGTATTACTCACATAAAAACAGCTGAAGGCTTAAAAGAGATTACTGAAAAAGATAAAGAAAAGATAATTGATACTAATAGATATCTTTCTGAGAATGGACTAAGAGTACTTGCTTTTACTTATAAGGAATTAAATGAAGAAAAAGATATCAATTTAGAAGATGAATATAATTATGTATTTATAGGCTTAGTTTCAATGATAGATCCACCAAGAGTGGAGTCTGCTGATGCTGTTAGAGATTGTATCATGGCTGGTATAAAGCCAATTATGATTACAGGTGATCATAAGATCACTGCCTCTGCCATAGCTAAACAAATTGGCATATTATCAGATGGAGATATGGCAGTTGAAGGTTTAGAGTTAGATAAAATGTCTGAAGAAGAATTATCAGAAAAGCTTCCTCATATTTCTGTTTATGCTAGAGTTTCCCCAGAGCATAAAATACGTATAGTAAATGCTTGGCAAGATAAAGGAAAGATTGTTGCAATGACTGGTGATGGTGTTAATGACGCCCCTGCTCTTAAGCAAGCAGATATAGGAATTGCAATGGGTATTACAGGAACTGAAGTATCTAAGGATGCTGCATCTATGATTCTTACAGATGATAACTTTGCTACTATTGTTAAATCTATTACAAATGGTAGAAACGTATATGCAAATATTAAGAATTCAATTAAGTTCTTATTATCAGGTAATATGTCAGGTATTCTTGCAGTATTATATGCTTCTATAATGGCTTTACCAGTACCATTTGCTCCAGTACATTTACTATTTATAAACTTATTAACAGATAGTCTTCCTGCTATAGCAATTGGTATGGAAAAATCAAGTAAAGACTTATTAAAGGATAAGCCTAGAGATAGTAAAGAATCTATATTAACAAAAGACTTCATGATTGAGGTTGGTATTGAAGGTTTATTAATTGGTTTATTTACAATAATAGCTTTCCACATTGGTTTATCTAACGGAAATCCTGGTGTTGCAAGTACTATGGCCTTCTCTACATTATGCCTAGGAAGATTGTTCCACGGATTCAACTGTAGAGGTAGAAAGTCAATGTTTAGTCTTGGAGTATTTACTAACAAATACAGTTGGTATGCTTTTGGAGCTGGATTAGTATTCTTAAATGCAGTACTATTTGTGCCACCATTACAAAACTTATTCCAAGTAGCATCATTAAATGGAGCATTAGTTGCTGCAATATACGTGCTAGCATTCCTACCAACATTAATAATTCAAGTTTATAAAGTCTTCACAAAAGATATGGAAAAAGAGGAATCTCAAGAAAATATTAATGAAACTTATAAATTATAAAATCACATAAAATTAAACCCAATGCTAAAAACATAGCATTGGGTTTAATTATTATAACTTAACTATTTATAAAATGATAAACAGCACCTATCATTCCCGCATCATTTTTATGTTTACATGGTTCTATTTTAGCTGAAACATCTTTCCACCATGGAATTAAATTTAGTGCCTCTTCTAATTCCTCAATAAATTCACTTCTTACACTAACTCCTCCGCCAATAAGTATCTTTTCTGGATTTAACGTAGCTGATAAATTATATATTCCAAGGGCAATGTTACTGTACCACCATTTTATTATTTCCTTTACTTTTGTATCCTTCTTAGCTTCCTCAAAAACTACAGTTCCTTCCACTAACTCTTCTGATTCTATACCTTTATACTCCATATATCTTACTACTAATGATCTAGTAGATGCATTATTACTAAGTATTTCTTTATTTTTATAGTCTGCTCCTAATCCATTGCATACCATAAAACCAAACTCTCCTGCTTGGAAGGCATTACCTCTAACTAGTTTATTATTTAAAAATATTCCTCCACCTATTCCTGTACCTATGGACATACATATAAAATCTGAGCATTCAGTTGCATTTCCATTAAACTTTTCAGCTAATGCAACACACTTACCATCATTTTCAACTGATGCTTTCAAGCCAGTTTTCTCTTCTAAAATTGATGTTATACTCTTTCCTTCAATACAATTAATAGCATAACAAACAGTTGGAATTCCTTTTTTAGAATCAATAAAGCCAGGCATACTAATAGCTATTCCTTCAACTTCATTCTTATACTTTAATGAAACTTCAACTATACCTGATAAAAATTCTTCCTCAGAGTTTACCATAGTATCAAAAGAATTCTTTTCTAAGATTTCTCCTAATTCATTAAGTATTCCCCATTTTATTTTTGTACCACCAATATCAAAAGATAAATATTTCTTCATATAATTCTCCCCATTACTTCATAATTTTTTTTAATAATTTAATTCTATTTTTATAAGGAGGAAATCTGAATGGAAATTCCATAAAAGTTCCCCGTTTTAAAACTGACTTTCTATGACTAAAGGTATCAAAACTTGCTTTTCCATGATATTCTCCAATTCCACTATTACCCACTCCACCAAAGGGTAGGTGAGACGATGCCACATGAATTATGGTATCATTTATTGTAACTCCACCAGAAGTACTTTCTTTTAATACCTTCTCCACTTTTTCATCATCTTCTGAGAAATAATATAATGCTAATGGCTTTTCTCCACTATTTATCTTACATAAAACTTCATCTAAATTTCTAAATTCATATATAGGTAATATAGGCCCAAATATCTCTTCTTCCTCTATTCTACTTCCCTCTTTAATATTGATAAGTAAGGTTGGAGAGATATAGCGCCCTTCCTTTATAATTTCTCCTCCATAGTATACATCCCCATCCTTAATATAGGATGATATCCTGTCAATTTCTCTTTCGCTTATTATCCTCGGAAAATCACTAGACTCTATATGATTTACACCAAACTGTATTTTTATTTCTTTAACCATTTCTGATAATAATTTTTCTTTTATATCACTATGTACATACATATAATCTGGAGCAACACAAGTTTGACCTGCATTTAAAAATTTACCCCAAACAATTCTTTTAGCACTTTTTTTAATATCTGCATCCTTATCCACAATGCATGGGCTTTTCCCACCTAACTCTAATGTAATTGGGGTTAACCTTTTTGCTGCCATTTCCATTACGATCTTGCCAACCTTTACACTACCAGTAAAGAATATATAATCAAAATCTAAATCCAATAATTCTGATACTAATTCTTTACCACCAGAAGGCTCAACTACTTTCAAGAAGGATTCTTCAAAATTACTATTTATAATTTTCTCTAATATCCTAGATGTCTCTATTGAATGTTCAGATGGCTTAATAATGGCACAGTTCCCAGCTGATATTGCTCCTATCAATGGAGATATAACTAATTGAAATGGATAATTAAAAGGTCCAATTATAAGAGCCACTCCATAAGGTTCTTTATATATGTAGCTTTTACTTGGATAATATATAATAGATGACTTAACCCTCTCTCTTCTTGCCCATTTCCTGACATTTTTAACAGCTAAATTTATCTCTTCATATACGATACCAAGTTCTGTAGCATATCCTTCAAAATGTGATTTACCTAAATCCTTATTTAAGGCCTCTAGTATTTCATCTTCATTCTCTTTCAGTATTCTTTTTAACTTTCTTAAATTATTTATTCTAAAATCTATACTTAATGTTGAATTTCCTTTGAAGTATGTTTTCTGACTCTGTAGAATTTCTTTCATCCCCATAATATTTTATACCTTTCACTGTTTCTATTTATCTACAATTTTACCATAGCGATAAGAATTTTTAAACAAAGTTACTGGAATTCTAAACTCTACTATACCTGCAACGTAAGGTGCTATTTCATACTGTCCAAAAAATATGACTATATTATCTCCCTCAATATAAAAACTCTGATTATCCTTAATTCCCTTAAATATCTCTCCACCGTCAAAATATTTATCCTTATCAAGAGCTATCTGCCTTCTTACTTCTTTATCAATTATTGCTTTATAATTATAACTCTCATTAAATAAATCCTTAAGACTCAATATATTTCCACTCTTAACTTCTACAGTATAGGGTATCCTTGTAGTAATTCCATGAGCACCTCCAGTGAATTGATAATAGTCTATATACATACTTAGGACATCTTTATCATTATTTGAAACAATATATCTGGATACAGCCTCATATGGGAAACTAGGCTTACTTCCAGGAAGAAAATTCTCATCAGCTATACTTCTAATATCTTTAATCCAATCATTAGTCCATTTCATAATCCTATCATTAAGTTCTTTCTCCTTTTTTTTATCTACTAACCCTTTTACCTCTGGTATTATTACATCAACTTTTAGTATTTCATCCTTTTTTGATATTATTTTATCCACAATTTTTACTTCTTCCTCATTTTTCGACTTATTACTTATTAACATACCATGTGGATAACTCAAATTAAACAAATTAGTTATTAACAGTGTTATTAGCGCTATCTTCCCAAGTCTCATATATACACCTCTCCTTTTTAGACCTTTATTTTCTTTTTATTTAGTATTCTCCCTTATCCATACATTTATCAACATATAAATCAACAGTTTTATAACAACTTATCCACAGGCCCTTGTGGACTATGTGGATTGTATCCATTTTTTACTATATTTTTACTTTCTAATTTGTTTTATTTACCCTATTATGTTAAAATTAATTTATAAAATTAACGACTTCAAGGAGATTTACTATGCCTAAAAATTCTAAAAACAAATTGTCAAATTACATAATTATAGGTCTTATAATTGTACTTATTGCTGTTGTGGCTGTAATTTTTGTAAAAGAACAGTCTTCTAATAAAGCTGATAACAAAGCTCCTCAAGAAGAAATAGCTAATAATAACGAAATAACCAATGAAGAAAGTATTGAAAAAGAGAAAGATAGATTTGAAGGATTAACTCTTGTTAATGATAATCGTGGAGTTCCTGTTCTTTATTATCATTCAGTTGAACCATCTGAAGCAAATGAGGTAATTATCTCACCTGATAAGTTAAGAGAACAACTTCTATTTATAAAGAACTCCGGGTATACTACATTAACAATGGCTGAGCTAAATGACTATATCTTAAATGATAAAGCTATCCCTGAAAAAAGTATTGTGGTTACTTTTGACGATGGTTATATGGATAATTACACCAATGCCTTCCCAATATTAAAGGAGTTAGATATGAAGGCTACAGTATTTGTAATAACTAATGGTATTGATGATGGTTACTACATGTCAAGTGCTCAGCTAAAGGAAATGTCCGACTATGGGTTAGATATAGAAAGTCACACATACAATCATCTACACTTAAATCAATTAACATATGAAAAGCAACTTGAAGAATTAAAAACTTCTAAAGAAAAGCTTGAAGCTATTACAGGTAAAACTGTTATTTCTGTAGCTTATCCTTTTGGAGATTTAAATGAAGACAGTAAAAAAGCTGTAAAGGAAGCTGGATACTCCTTAGCCTTTACAACTGATCTAGGATATGCTGATAAAGATGATGATCCAATAACTCTTGATAGAATATATGTAAGTTCTACCTATACTATGGATCAATTTAAAAATAGACTTATTAATATACAAAAATAAAGTGGAAGCTAAGGTAATTTATAACCTTAGCTTCCACTTATATCTTTATATTTTTTATACATCCCCTATAAAAACCTTACTCTTCTTCATATACCTTATTAGAATCCTTAATTAACTCACCAAGACCTTTTAATTCTTTAACCGTCAAATCTCTCCACTGACCAATTTTTAAATCACCAAGCTTAATATTCATTATCCTAATTCTCTTAAGCTTGACAACTTCAAAACCTATTTCCTCACACATTCTTCTTATTTGTCTATTCATCCCTTGAGTTAATATAATCCTAAATGTACAAGGTCCTTCTTGTTTTACATAACACTCTTTAGTTACAGTACCTAATATTCTAACTCCAGATGACATCTTTCTTATAAACTCGTCATCTATAGGCCTATTCACCGTTACAATATACTCTTTTTCATGATTATTTCCAGCCCTTAGAATTTTATTTACAATATCACCATCATTAGTTAGTAAGATTAATCCTTGTGAGTCTTTATCTAATCTTCCAATGTGAAATATTCTCTTACTATGTCCAACAAAATCAACAATATTCCCTTTAACTTTTTTATCTGTTGTACAAGTAATTCCTACTGGCTTATTTAAGGCAATATAAACTAATTCATCAACCTTTGAAATTAATTTTCCATCTACCTTGACTACTTGACCTTCAGAGACCTTCATGCCCATAGTCGCCTTAACACCATCTATTGTAACTCTACCTGCCTCAACAAGCCTATCCGCTTCTCTCCTTGAGCATATTCCTGTTTCACTAATATATTTATTTAATCTTATTTCTTCCCCTCTATCACTATGTACTATTATATTATTGTTTACTTTTTTCTTCATTCTTATCTTCCTTTTGCTTTTCTGTACTTTCGTATAACTTATGCTGTTGACCAACATTATTTATTAACACCTTTATATTTTCTTCCACAATATAATCCCCAGTTTCTTTAAGAATACCATACTTTAAAGCTTCACCATTTATAGTTACTACTATACCATCCTGTGGGACCATATCATTCTTCTTGGCATATTCTACGCACTTCTTTAGTACCTTATCTATATCTTCATCCATAGGTTCAGCATAATTTAACATATCCCTACCTTTCTCCGATGGAGAATTTGAATATATTACCTTATTAAATCTATTAAGTTCTAATTTAACTTGTGATGATGTTTGTATAACTACAGTTCTAACGACTTTTGTATATTCCTTATAAACTCCAAAGGCAGTAAAAATTATCAAGACAGCAGCAATAGCAATTTGTAACTTGTAGTGTCTTATACCTTTCTTCTCCCCAGCCTCCAACTCTTTTCCAACTTCTGTATCATTACTCTTAACCTTTATAAATTCACCTGCACTAGTAAGTATTATAGTACTCCTTCTATTTGCTTTTAATACTATACCTCTATAAATATCCCCTGTATTACTCCTAGGTTGAGTAATTTCATTAGTATTATCCTTAAATTCAACCCTTAAATAATCTTGGATATATTTATAATTTGGATTAGATAAAATTAATACATAGGTAATTATATAATCTTGCCATATTTCCAAAAAGGCCCTGGAGATTTTTGTTTTTCTTGCTATAAAAGCTATAGGTAGCTCTCTTCTTTTTTGTATTCTATCAAATATATCCACATCATCTTTTATATAATAGGCTATATTCAATATTAAATTTCTATCTTTATAATTTGGAAAATGTCCAACTAAATCCTTTAATAAAATCTTGTATAAAAAAAGTTCTTTAACCATAATTGATATTTGTTTCTCTCTTAGTCTTCTAGCATTTTCACTAACATCTAATATGGCCGGTGTGCTAGAGAAAATATATCTATTCTTTTGAAATTCTCCCACCTAAATCATCCTTTCTTTATCTTAATATGACATACATCGCCATATTAACAAATAATTAATCTTAACATACATTGTATTATATCATATAAAAACCTTTACATGTTTCGTATATATCTAATGTTCTTCAAATATATTTTAATAAGAGTATTATTATTGAAAGAGAGGTCTATTATGAAAAAAAATCTTGTTTATGTAGATTTCATCTTTACCCGTAAAAGAATTAATTATATCAATTACTATTTCCTATATTTTTTCAGCTCATTTAGTAAGCAGTTTAGAAGATTATTTAATTCTAATAATAAGACTAATGAAGTAAACTCCCTAGTAAAAAAGGTTCAATAAGTATATAATCACTATAAACTATGATAAAATATTAAGAAAAAACATGAGGTGATAATATGCGTATTGGACTTGGCTATGATGTACATCGTCTTGTGGCTGATAGGGACCTTATTATTGGAGGAGTGAATATTCCTTATGAACTTGGTCTTCTTGGTCATTCTGATGCCGATGTTTTATTACATGCAATAATGGATTCATTACTAGGAGCTTCAGCCCTAGGGGATATCGGAAAACATTTTCCTGATACAGATGAGCGTTATAAGGGAATTTCTAGTATTGAACTACTAAAAGAAGTTGGAAAATTATTATATGAAAATGGATATAAAATTTCAAATATCGATTCAACAATAATTGCACAAAAACCCAAAATGGCTAATCACATCCCTACAATGAGGGAAAATATATCTAAAGCTCTAAATATAGATATTGATCAAATTAATGTTAAAGCAACTACAGAAGAAGGTCTTGGCTTTACTGGAGAAGGACATGGAATTTCCTCTCAAAGTATTTGTCTATTGTACAAATAAATTTATTACAATTTTACGTAAGTTATGCTGAAAACTATTTGTAATATATTCTATAAAAATGGTCCTTCTCTTTCTTTTCAGTTCTACCATCTCTAGGAGATGTAGCCTTTTACGAAAGATAAGGACCCTTTTTATTATTTTATGACATAGTTAAACATTAGTATAGCAATGTTATTTAACTATTTTATTTCTATCTTTATTTTTTTCCCAGTAAATAAATATAGATACTATTGCACATACTGCCATTAAATATGGGTATATTAAATATTGCATTATAGCAAAAGGTGAAATCATAGCTAATCCAGAAGCTGAAATTAATTGTGCTCCATATGGTATTAATCCTTGGAATACGCAGGCAAACATATCCATTATCCCTGCAATCCTCTTCGGTTCTAGCTCAAATTCATCAGAAATATTTTTAGCTATTGGACCTACTGTAACTATTGCAATAGTGTTGTTAGCCGTACATATATCTACTAAACTAACTAAAGTAGCAATTCCAAATTCTGCTCCTCTTCTTGTTTTGAAGCTACTTAAGCCCTTACTTAGTATAAAGTCTATTCCACCATTATTTTTAATCAATTCCACAGTACCTGCAATTATTAATGAAATAATTATAAGCTCACTCATTCCAGATATCCCTGTTGATATGCTATTAAATAAACCAACTAAATCAAATGATCCATATGATAATCCAATAATACTTGCTAAAACTACTCCTCCCATTAACACAAAAATTACATTTACTCCTGCTAAAGCTGTTATAAGCACCCCTATATATGGAAGTATCTTTACAAAACTATATTCATAATTGCCCATTTCTGGGATAATTGTGCCTCTTGTTATAAACATAAAACATAGAGCTGTTGCTATTGCTGCTGGTAGAACTATTTTAAAGTTCATTTTAAACTTGTCCCTCATCTCACAACCTTGTGTTCTTGTTGCTGCGATAGTTGTGTCTGAAATAATAGATAGATTATCCCCAAACATTGCCCCACTTACCACTGCACCTACAACTATGGCAATTGCTATACCTGTTTTTTCAGATATCCCCATTGCTATTGGTACTAAAGCAACTATAGTCCCCATGGAGGTACCTACTGATAATGCTATAAAACATGCAATAACAAATATTCCTGGCACTATAACGCTAGTAGGTAGTACTGATAATCCAAAATTAACTGTTGAATCCACAGCTCCCATTGACTTTGCTACCTCTGCAAAAGCGCCTGCTAATATGAATATTAATATCATTAATATTACATCAGCATTACCTGCCCCCTTACAGAATGTTTGTATTTTATCCTCAAATTTAACTTTTCTATTCATTATTAGTGCAACCATAGCTGCTATTAAAAATGGAACAATTACTGATATAGCATAAAAATCCTTAGCTACAATAGATGTTCCTAGGTATACTAATATGAATACTAATAAAGGCAGTAATGCCCATACCTTCCCCTTTTCTTTCATTACATAACTTCTCCTCTGTTTAGAATATAAAATAAAGCTTCTGATAGATTCAGAAGCTTATATAACAAACTAACTTATCTATCAGGACGCACCTGCAGGATTTAGCACCATAAAAATTAATGAATATTTTTGGTTGCTGGGTTTCATAGGGCCAGTCCCTCCACCACTCTTGATAAGAACTATTCTTTTTTAACATAGCATATTGTAACATCCCTAAAATACTGTGTCAACGGATATAATTAATCCACCTATACCAAATATTTCAGAGCAATAAAAAAAGGAATCTTTATAAGATTCCTTTTTGGTGCGTCATCAGGGATTCGAACCCGGGACACCCTGATTAAGAGTCAGGTGCTCTACCAACTGAGCTAATAACGCCTAATACATTTTGTATTATAGCACCGTGATTTTTATAAGTCAAGATGCTATAATACATTTTTTATATTACTTCTGTTAAATTTTTTTGAAGAACTTTTTGGAGTTTTTCTCCTAAATGTTTGTTTTTTACTGCACCTTTACAGATTATCTTCCACTCATCGATGCTCACACCTGTTTTTCTTTCAAATTCATCTGAATTACTTGTCATCATAGTTGAGTCTAGTACAAACCTTCCTAAATCTTCAGTGTTTTTAAATATCTTAATATATAGGAATTCTTTATTGTCACCCACCCAAGTTTTATTAAAGTCTCGTGCAAATTTCATTAACTCAGAAATAACCCTATCTTTAGGTATATCCCACATCCTCGTTAATCTTCTATAATAACCCAACATTAAGTTAGCCTCTTCTTTTGTTATCTTACCCTTTACTAATCCACCATGTATTATTTTATCTACAGGTTCCGATGGGATCTTTGTTACTATCCTATTCTTCCCATAAATCCATTTATAAAAGGCCTCTTGTAAAAATGAATATTGAATATATCCAAGAAGAGCTTTTACATCTGGAAAATACGCATAAATATTATCTATACCATTGTTCTTACTAAAAATAAGAGTATGAATATAAAGTGATTTATCCTTTGGTGGATTCTGCATAAACATATGTCCTCTTATTGTCTTGTTCTCGCTTATAAGATTTTCCCAATATTTAAAGGAATTATAACTTTGCCTCATCCTTATCACCCTTCTTTCTACTATATAATATATTATATAGTATATTATAACCTTTTTTCAATACTTTTCTACAATTTAACAAGGTATTGCCAAATGGTTAAGTGAATCAATATTCAGAATATTTTTCTGGCTTATTTATCAAATTGAATTAGCAAATAATTTACTATATAATAAATACATAAAAATAAAGGGGGTAACTTATTGTTCTTTTGTGAAATTTGTAATGAAAAAGCTGATATTCATCATATTGTTCATAGGTGTGAAGGTGGATTCGATATAGAACTAAATTATAAATATCTTTGCGAAAAACATCACCGTGGTAAAGACGGACCCCATCACTCTATTGAAGTAGATATAAAATATAAAATTCAACTACAAAATAAACTTTATGAAATCTTACCTAAAGATTATTATTCCTTTAAAGAACTTGGAGTAATACTAAATGTATCTTTGAACACCTTAAAAAGGATTACTCGTAATATTAAAATATTTAAAGAGGGATATAAAAAGGATGATATTGTACTAGCTATTATGGGAGGTACTCTTTATACTGAGGAAATCCTTGAAAATATACAAATTCAAAAACTCATTCAAAATATATATTAATATTATTCTATTTATTTATTATTTCTATACTACCAACTATAATTAATTCGTTTAATTATAGTTGGATATAACAAAAAAGTAGCTCTATATGAGCTACTTTTTTTATTGGAGCAGGTAGTGGGAATCGAACCCACCTTTCCAGCTTGGAAGGCTGGAGTATTACCGATATACGATACCTGCATATTATGGAGCGGAAGACGGGACTCGAACCCGCAACATCCACCTTGGCAAGGTGGCGCTCTACCATTGAGCCACTTCCGCATATTGGTGCAGATGAAGGGAGTCGAACCCCCACGCCAAAGGCGCTAGATCCTAAGTCTAGTGCGTCTGCCAATTCCGCCACATCTGCTTACCATACTCATATTATATACTGGTATTACCAAAAAAATCAATATATTTATAAAATAAAAAATAGTTCTTTAAAACCACTTTTTATTTTATATAAATTCCTTAGTTATATAGCTAATTCCACTTCTATTTAACCTTAAATATTTTAACTTGCTCCATTAAATCTGTTGATTTTCCTAATAAAAGTTTTGAACTTACTTCCACTGCATCACTAGTTTGACTAAGATTTATTGCTGATGCTGTTACCTCTTCAGTCGCTGCTGAAATCTCCTCAGATGATGATGCTATTACTTCAATAGTATTTATTATTATATCCCTACTACCAATTATATTATCAAAAGCCTCTTTTATCTCTATTATCTTAGGTGTTATTCCATTAACTGAATCTGATATTCCTTTAAATGATGTTAAGGCTATATCTACACTTTTCCTCTGAAATTTAATTTCTGATTTTATAGCCTCGCTTCCAATAACTACTCCTTTAATTCTATTCATTAACTCATTCAAAATATTATATATATTTTTAGATGACTCTTTACTCTTCTCAGCCAAAACTCTTATATCATCTGCTACTACAGCAAAGCCATTACCAGCTTCTCCTGCTCTAGCTGCTTCAATCGCTGCATTTAAAGCCAATAAATTAGTCTGTTCAGATATATTATTAATTAAATCTGTAATTTCATTAACTCTTTTAATATGTACATTTATATGATCTATATCCTTTATGAAGCTATCTAAATCACTACTAAATTTAATTATTCCCTGATCTAAAATCATCATATCTTCATTACCTTTTATTGCTTCATTATTTGCCTCTAAGGCTTTCAGATTAATTTGCTTCACATGTTCTTTTACTACATCTACCTTCTTGCTAAAATATTCAAGCTTATTTACTATGCTATTAAGTTCTGCTGATTGATCTCCAGCTCTTGTAGCTACCTCTCCTATCGCGACATATATATTTTCTGTTAAAGATGATAATTCCATAGAAATCTCATTAAGAACATCTGCATTAGCTCGTACTCCTTCAGATGTATCCTTAACTGCACAAATCATGCCCCCTATAGATACCTTAGCTCTATTAACACTATTATATATATCTGCTACTTCATCTCTACCTTCTAAATATTTCTTATCAACCTCTTCTGAAAAGTCTCCATCTGACATAATATGTACATATTCTTTAGTTCTTTTTAAAGTATCCCCAATATTAAAACTAAATAAAATAATCACTATCGTTATTAATAAAGTTACTACCACAGTTACAGTAAAACTTGCTACTTTTAAATATGTAAGTTTCTCTAATATATCACCTTTTTCTACTGATATTCCTAAGGATAATCCGGTGTTACCTATTGGTGTATACGTTATGTATCTTCCTGTTCCGCTATATTGATATTCACCAGTTCCAGAATAGCCACTAGCCATATCTTTACCTATATTGTTTAATGCTTCTAAATCTTCTCCTTCCCTCTGAATTGATATTATATTCTCATTATCTGATAGTAATTTCTTATCGCTACTTGCAACAAAGTTACCATAGCTATCGATTATTAGTGAATTTCCTGTATTTAAAAACTTAATTGAATTTATCATTTCACCAAGTTCCTTACTTTCCTTGTAAGAAACTATAGTACCAATTACCTCATCATTGTAATCTTTTATTGCTACTGAGTATGCTATAATCTTTTTTCCAATATCATAATCGAAATAAGGTGTAGATATCTCTGAGTTTCCACTTATTGACGAAATAAAATTCCTAGTATTTTTTATATTTCTACTCTCACTATTAAAAAATACTGCATTACCAGATAAATCTGAAATTCCTATATCTAATTCATTGTTTGTTTCTAATAACGATCTTAACTCCCCTAATCTATCATTTAAATTTATATTCTCATCTTTCACTTTAGAATTTTTAGCTAAAAGATCTAGTCTGTTTAATTCTTCATTGATATATACATTAGTTTTATCAGCAGCCACCTTTGTCATTTCGCCCATTATATTTAAATTACTTTCTATCAATATTTCTTTTGAATAGTGATATGCAAACAAAGAAATTAATAAAAATCCTCCAATAAAAATAGGTAATAGTATAATTAACAATTTACTTTTTATGCTCTTAAATTTATATTTCATATTACTCCTCCCATTTATCTTTTATTTTAATGGCAGATTACAACAAAAATATTATATTCCTGTTAAAGTATGGTTAATTATAATAGAATATTGACATTCAAAAATTAAATAACTATAATTAAAGCTAATACATATAATAATTAAAACGTTGAAGAGAAGAGTAAGTTAAATCTTTATTTCCAGAGAGAGGGTACCCCAGCTGAAAGTATCCTTAGATAAAATTAACCGAAGACCACCTCTGAGTGACCTTAATAAAGTCCGTCTATATCACGTTACGATATCCTTAAGTGACCTATTTTTTAGGTAATTAGAGTGGAACCACGGATATAACTTCGTCTCTATATATGAGATTGAAGTTTTTTTATTTTGTAAAATTATATTTAAGGCATATATAAGAAAATAATTTTATGATTACTAATTATTTTCTTTAATATCCATAAGATAAATGAAAGGAGATTTTTTAATGATTAAAGTAACTTTAAAAGATGGTTCAGTAAAAGAATTTGAAGCTGGCGTTTCAGTACTTGACATAGCTAAGGGAATTAGCGAAGGTTTAGCTAGAAATGCTTGCTGTGGTATTGTTAACGGCGAAGTTGTTGACCTTCGTCACATAGTAAATGAAGATGTGGAGCTTGCAATATGTACCTTCGATTCTCAAGAAGGAAAAGATGCTGTAAGACATAGTATTTCTCACGTATTAGCATATGCTGTTAAGAGAGTATTCCCTGAAGCAAAGCTTGCTATAGGGCCATCAATAGAAACTGGATTCTACTATGATTTTGATAGAGACGTGGCTTTTACAGCTGAAGATTTAGAAAAATTAGAAGATGAAATGAGAAAGATAATAAAGGAAAACCCTGCTATAGAAAGATTTGAGCTTCCAAGAGATGAGGCTATAAAATTAATGGCAGATGAACCTTATAAGGTAGAATTAATTAATGATCTTCCAGAAGATGAAATTATATCATTCTACAAGATGGGTGATTTCACTGATTTATGTGCTGGTCCCCACCTAATGTCAATTAAAAATGTTAAAGCTATTAAACTTCTTAGAACTGCTGGTGCATACTGGAGAGGCGATGAAAAGAATAAGATGCTTTCAAGAATCTACGGTACAGCTTTCTTAAAGAAAGCAGATTTAGAAGCTCACTTAGAAGCTCTTGAG
Source organism: Clostridium zhoujianii (assembly GCF_051590805.1). Classification (NCBI taxonomy): domain Bacteria; kingdom Bacillati; phylum Bacillota; class Clostridia; order Eubacteriales; family Clostridiaceae; genus Clostridium; species Clostridium zhoujianii. The sequence goes on along the minus strand of NZ_JBPUTF010000003.1, from coordinate 145,553 downwards.
GAAGCTAAAAAGAGAGACCATAACAAGTTAGGTAGAGAATTAGGCATATTCACAACTAATGAAAATATAGGTCAAGGTCTTCCACTATTCATGCCGAAGGGTGCAAAGTTATTCCAAACTCTTCAAAGATGGATAGAAGATGAAGAAGAAAAAAGGGGCTATGTATTAACTAAGACTCCATATATGGCTAAAAGTGACTTATATAAAGTTTCAGGACACTGGTCTCACTACAAAGATGGTATGTTTATTTTAGGTGATGAAGAAAAGGATGATGAGGTTCTTGCATTAAGACCAATGACTTGTCCATTCCAATTCACTATATATAATGCTGAACAACATAGTTACAGAGATCTTCCAATAAGATATGCTGAAACTTCTACTTTGTTTAGAAATGAATCATCAGGAGAAATGCATGGTCTTACAAGAGTTAGACAATTCACTCTTTCAGAAGGTCATATTATAGTTACTCCTGAACAAATTGAAGAAGAATTCAAGGGCGTTGTAGATTTAATTAACTATGTAATGGATACTCTAGGAATCTCAGAAGATATATCTTACAGATTCTCTAAGTGGGATCCTACTGATAAAGTTAAGTATATAAACAATGCTAAAGCTTGGGAAGAAACTCAAGTAATAATGAAGAATATCTTAGATCACATTGGTATTCCATATGTTGAAGCTGCTGGTGAAGCTGCCTTCTATGGTCCAAAGCTTGATATTCAATGTAAAAACGTTCATGGTAAGGAAGATACAATAATCACTGTTCAAATTGACTTTGCATTGGCAGATAGATTTAACATGACTTATATCGATAAAGACGGTAATAAGAAAACTCCTTATATCATTCATAGATCATCAATTGGATGTTATGAAAGAACTATAGCTACTTTAATTGAAAAGTATGCTGGAGCATTCCCTACTTGGATGGCACCAGTTCAAACTAAGATTCTTCCAATTTCAGATAAGTACAATGACTATGCTGATTTAGTTGTTAAGTCTTTAAGAAACAAGGGTGTAAGAGTTGAAGCTGACTACAGAGCTGAAAAGATTGGATATAAGATAAGAGAAGCTAGATTAGAAAGAACTCCTTATATCATAGTAGTAGGTGAAAAGGAAGCAGAAACAAATTCTGTTTCAGTAAGAAGTAGAAAGAGTGGTGATGAAGGAAGCATATCACTTGCAGAATTCGAAACTAGACTATTAACTGAAATAGCAAATAAAGAAAGATAATATTAAAACTATAAAAGGGATAATATTTTGCAATGCAGAATATTATCCCTTTATTTTAACCACTATTTTAAACTTGATCTAATGCTTGTTTAATATCTTCAATAATATCTTCAATGTTCTCTAATCCCACTGATATTCTTACAAGTCCAGCTGTTATTCCAGCTGAAACTAATTGCTTATCAGTAAGTTGTCTATGTGTTGAGCTTGCTGGATGAAGTACGCAAGTTCTAATATCTGCAACATGGACAGCATTTGAAGCTAACTTTAGTCCATCCATAAATCTTATTGCATCTTCACGGCCACCCTTAATGGAGAATGATACTACTCCACTACAACCTAATGGTAAATATTTATTAGCTAAATCGTGATAATTACTATTTTTAAGTGTTGGGTAATTAACAAATTCTATCTTATCTGATTCATTTAAGAATTCAGCTACTTTTTCTGCATTTCTACAATGTTTTTCTATTCTTACTGGTAATGTTTCTAAACCTAAATTTAATAAGAAAGCATCTTGAGCTGATGGATAACATCCTAAATCTCTCATAAGCTGTACCCTTGCCTTCGCAATATATGCAGCACTTCCAAATTGCTCAGTATACACTACTCCATGATAGGATTCATCAGGCTCAGTGAACTCTGGGAATTTACCATTAGCCCAATTAAATTTACCACTATCAACAATCACTCCACCAAGTTGTACTGCATGTCCATCCATATATTTTGTTGTAGAATGTATTATTATATCTGCACCAAACTCTATAGGTCTACAAAGAATTGGTGTCGCAAATGTATTATCTATTATAAAAGGAACATCATTCTTATGTGCTATCTTTGCAAACTTCTCTATATCAAGTATAGATATTGCTGGATTTGCGATACTTTCTCCAAATACTGCTTTTGTGTTTTTCTTGAATGCCTTTTGTATTTCTTCCTCTGATCCTTCTGGATCAACAAATGTGCATTCTATTCCAAGCTTCTTAAGAGTTACTGCAAATAAATTTATTGTTCCACCATAAACTGTTGCTGCACTAACTATATGGTCTCCTGCACCAAGAATATTTAATATAGCTATTAATAAGGCTGCTTGTCCAGATGTAGTGCAAAGGGCACCTACTCCACCTTCTAATGAAGAAATTTTTTCTTCAACAGCCCCAACTGTTGGATTAGATATACGTGAATACATATGACCATCTGCTGTTAAATCAAATAACTTTCCTATGTGCTCTGCTGAGTCATATGTGTATGTTGTACTTTGGTATATTGGTAGTACCCTCGGCTCCCCATTACCTGGATGATATCCTTCATGTAAGCATTTAGTTTCAATTTTCATAATATAGCCCTCCTAATTATTTAATGTAAAAAAATAAAGCTATTTATCTACTTTTAATAAAGAGATAAATAGCTATAACGCCGAAACAATATACGTCATACCTAATCTCTCATTTGCCAGGAAATAAATCCTGCAGGATTTAGCACAGTTCTAGCAAATGAATACTAGTTGTTGCCAGGTTTCATAGGGCCAGTCCCTCCACCATTCTTAATAAAAGATTACTTATTAATTCAATTATACACCAAATTAGTTATAATGCAACAAATTAATATCTCTACATTCAGTTATAATATAATCAGCTTTTATATCATGTTCTTCAAAAGGAACCTCATCTAAGACCTGAAAATCATATGTTATAGCTAACTTCACTATATCTGAATTCATTCCTTCAAGATACTTATCATAATATCCACCTCCATATCCAATCCTTCCACCAGACTTATCAAAGGCTACCCCAGGTAAAATAACTAAATCTATATCATTCTTATTTATTGCCTCTACCTCTATATCTGGCTCTAAAATCCCATAGCTACTCTCAGTTAATTCCATCAATGAATTAATCTTAACAGCTTCCATAACTTTATTCTTCATATCTGTTCTTGGAACAAATATCTCTTTACCTTCTAATAAGAATTCTTCTATATATTTAGCCGTATCAATTTCACTACCAAAACCTATATAGATAAAAATATTCCTACTGTTCTTATAGAAAATAGATTCTTTCAATTTATCTTTTATCCTACTATCCATTGCCATCTTACTTTTAGTATCAATGGAATCCCTTTTACTAATTATAGCCTTCCTAATACTTTGCTTATCCATCTTGCACCTCACTCTAAAAATTCTCCATCTATATATTCTTTATTTATTATAGTATAAAATAAAAAAGATCTATAGCAAGCTATAGATCTAATACACTCTTTAATTACTACCTATTATAACCTCAAGATTCTTAACCTTAACATCACATTCTTCTATCACTACATAATGTTCTAAGAACTTATCAAATATTACTGATGTATCCTTTAGATAGAATTCATTTAATCCAACCTCAAAGTTCACTTCTGATCCTTCTACTGGACAGAAATAAACAACCTCATCATCATAGTGGTCAAGCATATAGTTAAGAATTACCTCATTTAATAATTCACAAACAACTAAGTATGCAACCTCCATTCCCTTTTTCTTATGAACTAATGCAAATATGCAAGCTTGTGTATCTAATATGTTCTCTTCTTTAACCTTTACTACATACTTATTTTCATAGAAACTCTTTATAGCTTTAACTCTAACTTCAAATTTGTTTTCTAGGGCATAATTTAATTTACTCTCTACTTCTTCATTGTATTCATCTATTAACCTTATTAAATCTTCATATGGTATATCTGAGCCTTTTACCTTCGAAACATCTGTTATTTCAATAACTTTCTCTACCACTTTCTCAACAACCTTTTCCTCTAATTTTTGACTTACCTCTTGCTTAGTTTGGCTACTATTATTATTGTAATAATAGTCAAAATATTCATCATTACTCTTAGATACTACTTCTTCTACATGGCTTGTCTCGATTGTTTCTATAGGTGCTACTTCTTCAGCTGCCTCTTTGGCCTCAACCCATTGACTTTCTACTATCTCATTATCTATTTCCTCAACTATAGGATCTTCTTGAATATCCACCAATATAACTTCATCATCTAAATTAATTGGACTTTCCTCCACAGCTTCTACTAATTCTAAATCATCATCATATCCTGATAAATCATCGTCATCATCTGAAGATTCATTCATTTCACCCATTAGATCTTTTAATATATCTTTTTGAAGTTCTTCTTCATATAATTCAGTTTCACTCTTTAAAGATACTACATTTCCTTCTACCTTAAACTTAGGAGATTCTTCTATAGCTTTAATTATATCTTCCTTAGCAATCTTAGGAAACCACGCACATACAGCGTTTACATTCATTTGTCTCAAGCCCATAAGCATGAACTCAAGCTTATTTAACATTTCTACCATTTTACCACCTCAAAGCGATTACTTTTACACATATAACCTATATTTTATATTTTATACCATTATGGTAATATTTACAATGAGTATTTGTTAATTTTTATTTCAATTTACATTACTTAGAAATATATTGTCCTTTTAATTTTAAACTCATCTTTATTTAATTTTTTTATTTATATTTATTATGTCTCTCAATATTGATGCTGCAGCATTTTTAGTACCAGAAGCTCCTCCAATTATAGTTATTCTTCCTAGTGTATCGCTTTCAAAAGTTACTCCTTTATTCTTATTATCTACAGAATATAATGAATGCTCTGCATCTATATTTGATGGACCAACCTTTATCTTAACTTCTCCATTATCTCTATATACCTGCCCTAATAATTTGACTTTTTTTCCTTCTTTACTTGCATTACCGATATCATTTAATGATACCTTAGTAATTCCCTCTAGCTCTACATCATCTAAAGTAATATTACTTCCCATTAATACATTTGCTAAAATTATCATCTTTATAGCTGTATCATATCCTTCAACGTCTAAGGTTGGATCTGTCTCCGCAATACCTATATCTTGTGCTTTTTTTAATGCCTCCTTATAGGATATTTTATTTTTCTCCATTTCTTTTAGTATGTAATTTGTAGTTCCATTTAAAATTCCTTCTATAGAGATAATTTCAGCTCCTGCACAATCTATTAATCCTCCATTTATACTTGGAAGCGCCCCTCCTGTAGTGCAGCCAATACCAAGGTCTACCCCATTATCATCAGCAAGTTTTTTTAGTCCATGATAATCTATTAAGATAGGACCCTTATTCCCTGTAACAACATTGATACCTCTTTTTAATCCTTCTTTTATATATGTTAATGCCGGCTCTCCAGTCCTTTTATTTGTAGGAGTCAAATCCACTAAAAAGTCTAATTCTTCATCAATTACATCCATAAAATTCAATCCCTTAATCCACATCTTATGACTCTTTATACTATTTTCTTTTATGATAACTTCATCTAGCTCTATTCCATTATCATCTCTTAAGCCCCCATCACTTTTAATTATAAATTTAACCCTACAATTTATATTCTTTTCTTTTAATAGCTTTATAAATTCCTTACCTACTCCACCATAACCTATTAATCCTATATTCATCAAATCACCTCATTTTTCTTAATTATACCAGTAATATACTCTTTTTATAATATCTTAAAAGGACGTGCTAAACTATAAATGTAATGTAACTAAAAATATCTTGAATGAATTGATTCCGCCTGAGCTAGTTTGATTTCGGCAAGTATTTCTATCTTTCATAAAATAAGAACAAGGACTCTCATATTTCTTTGAAGGCTACCTCTCGAAGCGCTAGTAGACCTGAAAAGATATATGAGTGTCCTTGTTCTAGTATAAAACCCATCAATAGTTTTATGTACACTTGCTACATATTATCTATTTTTGATAATATTTTTGTATCCAAAGTAAGTAGCAATAAAGTATCCACCATAAACCGCTGCAATTACCCCTGCTGTAATCATAGCTGAAATTAATATATTATTATTTCCAAACATAGATATTGTTTTACTAGCTACAGTTATACCAACAATAGAATGTATTATTGATAAACCTAGTGGCATCATGAAATATATAAATATTTGAGAGAATATTGCTCCATTCATCATCTTGGATGAAACACCAATCTTCTTTAATACACCATATCTTTCAATATTATCACTGGCTTCAGATAATTGTTGCAATGCTAATATTGCCGCACTTGATATCAGGAATATTATCCCTAAATATATTCCTATATAAAGTACTGTTGTAGACATACCTACACTTGTGTCATAAGCCTGTGCTTTTGTTTGTCCAAGCATAAATCCATAATCATCATATGAATATTTTCCATTAGTAAATCCTATAAATATATCATATATTTCATTCTCCAAATTAATATCATTATCTTTATAGTTAGCATTTAGATAATAGGTTCCCACACTTAGTCCTTTAATATCTTCATCTGGTAATACAACAACTAAGAATTTATTCTTTAAACCACTAGTTTCTAAGTTATCCTGAATAACATCTTTATTGTTAATATTATAATTCTTACCTCTAATCATCATTGTTTTGTTATCTTTTATAAATTTATCAACAGCTTTATAATATCCGTTGAAGTTAGAAATTAAAATGACTTCATTATTTTTCGTATTAATCTTCTCTTCTCCTGTCATTTCTCTTAGTTTATTAAAATCTGATATTGATATAAAGTCTATTTTCGGATCATAAGAGTCTAAATTCTTCTTTATCTTATTATCTACATAATTATATAAATATTGTTTTATTCCATCTTCACCTTTATATAAGTTAAAACTAAGATAATCTTTAAATTTATTTTTATAATCAAAACCAATATTAGTTAAGGTTTTTTCAGGATTTATTCCTTCATCCCCACTATCTGTGAAAGAATAAAAGGTTACATCAAATTTAGTTGAATTCTCTAAATCAGATTCAAGAGAATTCTTAAAACTTACACCTGTAGCTAAAAGTGTTATTGTTAAAAATAACATTAAAGATATTATAGCCATAGAAATATATGTAGTATTAACCTTGCTATTGATTTGTCTTAACACAAACATGTTTAATTTATTTAAATAGAACCTATTATTTTTTCTAAGTATGCTTATTAAAAATCCTGATAAAGATAAGAAGAATAATACTGTTCCAATTACCCCCAATATAACTGATACTTTAATTGGCCCATATCCACCCTCTAGTCCATTATTTAAAATAATATAATATGCTCCTCCAATTGTTACTAAAGATACTAAAAATAATCCAAAGGATACCTTAATATTCTTAATTTTTATACTTTCATTTTTTCTTCCTGCCCTTAAAAGATCTATTAATTTGTACTTTGATATAGTAAAGGTATTAAATAACATTACTAATACAAATATTAGTCCAAAATAAATAGCTGTTTTCATTGCTGCTTCTGGGGAAAATATAAAATTATATTTACTAACATTTACTTCAAATAATCTGGATGTAAATAAGGACAATCCTTGGGATACTACAACCCCGGCTATTAATCCAACAGCTAATGAAATTAATCCTATTAAGAAGGTTTCTTTAATTAATAAAGATGAAATTTTTCTTCTGCTCATTCCTAAAGTCATATATAATCCAATTTCTTTTTTTCTTCTCTTAATCAGAAAATTATTAGCATATACAATTAAGAATCCTAATATTATGGAAACTAATACTGAAGTCATTGAGATTACTCCTGATAGCATCTTCATAATATCCATCTTGCTTTTAGATACTTCAACCATTGCATTTTGTGATGAAATCGAGTTAAATGCATAGAAAATACAAACTGCAAAGGTCAATGTTAAAAAATATATTGTGTAATCCTTAAAGCTTCTTTTTACATTCCTTGCTGATATTTTAGAATACATTATTAGTGTCACCTCCAAGAAGGGTTACAACCTCAATTATCTTATTGAAAAAGTCCTTTCTTGAATCTTTTCCTCTTATTAATTCGTTAAATATCTTTCCGTCTTTTATAAATAGAATTCTATGAGCATAACTTGCTGTAAATGCATCATGAGTAACCATTAATATAGTTGCTTTTAAATCTTCATTAAGCTTCTCAAAAGAGTCTAGTAATAACCTTGATGACTTAGAATCTAATGCACCAGTTGGTTCATCTGCTAATATAAGTGATGGTTTTGTAACTATAGCTCTAGCTGCTGCCACTCTCTGCTTTTGTCCTCCTGACATTTCATATGGAAATTTATTTAGCACAGTATCTATTTCTAACTTCTTAGCAATTTCTTTTACTCGCTCTTCTATATTTTTCACTTTCTTACCCTCTTGAATGGTTAAAGCTAACGCAATATTCTCATAAGCAGTTAGCGTATCAAGTAGATTAAAATCTTGGAATATAAATCCTAGCTCCTCACGCCTAAACCTCTCAATTTCCTTAGATTTTAACTTTGTGATATCTTTGCCATTTATATGTATACTTCCTGTTGTCACATTATCTACTGTAGAAATACAATTTAAAAGAGTTGTTTTACCACTTCCTGATGGCCCCATTATTCCAACAAATTCTCCCTCTTCAACTATAAATCCAATGTTATTTATAGCCTTAGTTACATTTCCCTTATTACCATAATATTTTTCAATATCACTTACTTTAAGTATTTCTTTCATAATTAAGAATCCTCCTGTTTATTTATTATGAGTTTATTTTAACCTTTCCCTAAAATTTCTAGTATAGATATACATTACTTGAAAGTTACAATTTTGAAAGATTAGCTTCAAAGGCTGAATTTTTGAGTTTCTTGATATCTTTATTTCCTTATACCATAATTTCTTTATAGATGAAGAAATAAAAATGAAGCTAATATGTAGCTTCATTTTATAATTTAAGTATTAATTTTCAAGTAAAGTTACTTTGCTCATTGGAAAAATTATATCTACCTTTGTTCCCTCTCCTATTTTAGAGGTTATTTCAATTCCTATACCTAATTTTTTTCCAAGATTACTACATATATAAAGACCCATACCTGTTGATCTACCATATTTTCTTCCATTTTCACCTGTAAAACCTTTATCAAAAACTCTCTTTATATCTCTTTCATTTATACCAACGCCATTATCCTCTATTGAAAGAATAATATTATTTTCTCTTTTTTCAGAAAATATCTTTATTTCAGCTTCATCTTTGTCAGAATACTTTATTGCATTACTTAATATTTGATTTATAATAAATTCTACCCATTTACTATCGCTATATACAGTATTGTCCACAGACTGTAGATTTAATTTAATTCTTCTGTGGATAAAGTCCTTGGAATTCTTAGTAACTATATTTTTAACCACAGTTCCTAAATTAAATTCCTTTATTATATAGTCTTTATTTGCATCATTACTCCTAGAATAATATAAAACTTCCTCAACATAATCCTCAATTTTTAATAATTCTTCTTTTATACTTTTTGTAACTGAATTTCTGTTATTATCTACTATTAATTTACTTGATGCAATTGGAGTTTTAACTTCATGAACCCAAGCTTCAATATACTCTCTATATTCTGACTGTTGTTTTTTATAATATTTTACATGTTCATGCATTTCTTTATCTGAAATTTTTAAAATATCATAAATTATTTTTCCATCTATAAAATTAGCTTCTTCAATAATTTCCGATAGTAAATATTTTTTGTCTAAAGATTCAATGGTTTCATATAAATTATCATAATAACTCTTCCTCTGTAAATACTGTAATAATAATAGTACTATTAATGGTGTAAACCATACAACTACAACTAGTACTATATACTCAACCTTAATTCTTAAAAACAAAAAAAATACAGCCAATCCTAAGGATAATACAAAGTTAACCAATAAAAAAATCATTTTATCCTTTAAATAATCCTTTAGACTCATTGCATTATGTACCCTAGCCCTCTCCTAGTTTCTATAGGATTATCCATACCTACTTCCTCTAGCTTTTTCCTAAGCCTAGTCATATTCACAGATAGGGTATTATCATCTGCATAGAATTCTGAAGACCACAGATACTCCATTAAATCATCCCTTGGTACAATATTGCCTTTATTCATCATTAAATAATTTAGTATTTTTAACTCATTTTTAGTTAGCTCTAATGTGTTCCCCTCATGAGTAATACATCCATTTGATAAATTAAGCTGTAGTCCTTTATGACTTAATACCTGTGATGTCACTTTAGCGCTCCTCTTTAAAACAGATGCTATTCTGGCTAAAAGTATTTGAGTATTATATGGCTTTGTCACAAAATCATCTGCACCTAAATTCATACTCATTAGCTCATCCATCTCACTATCACGACTTGTAACAATTATTATAGGAATCTCTGATTTAGCTCTAACTTCTCTGCATATATAGTATCCATCAAATACTGGAAGATTAATATCTAGCAAAATTAAATCAGGTTTTTCTTCTTCTATAATTTCTAAAATATTATTAAAATCTGTTGGCGCTTTTACCTCATATCCATATTTAGATAGAAATTCTGTAAGCTCTTCTCTTATTTTTTCTGTGTCTTCTACTATTAGTATCCTTTGCATTTCCCATTCTCCTTTTCCTCGGTAGAATTATATGTATCATATTATAAATTATCGTTATTTTCATAATTAAATTAAGGATAGAATATTAATTCCTACCCTTAATGTAACCTATTCTAAAATTTTTAAAAACTCTTCTATCTCATCTTGCTCTAAATAAATTTGACCTAGTGTACCATGTTTTAAATCTACCTTTTTTAATGAATGAAAATCTGATCCAGCTGTATATATAATTCCCTTTTCTTTAGCTATTTTTATAAAGTACTCTGTTTCTTCATATCTATTTCTATAATATTTAGCTTCAATCCCATCAAAATTTAATTCAATTAACTTATTAAATATATCCTTCCTAAGTAATGTTGGATGTGCCATAACTACTTTTGCACCATAATAATGTAAAAAATCAATCCCTGCGGCTGTAGTTATCTTGCCTCCTTCTGCCCTAAAGCTTAACTTACCCTTATAGTAAATTTGACATGCTTTAAATTTTCCTTTATACACATTACTTAACATATCTTTAAGCTCATCACTTTTGTATCTATCATCAGTAAAATAACCAAGTATATGGACCCTATTACCTTTAAATCTAGTAGATAACTCTATTCCTGGAATTACTTTTACTCCATGAATCTTACCAACATTAACTGCTTGCCTATTTCCTGAAACAGTATTATGATCTGTTAATGCTATTATATCTATACGCCTTTCTTTAGCTAATAATACTAATTCTCCTGGCTTTAATTCTCCATCTGACTCCGTGGAGTGCATATGAAAATCACCTTTTGTATACATTCTTAGGTCCTTTATTATTATTAATACTTTATACTATTTTACTCACTATATTTTTGATATTATTAACCATATAAAAAAACTAACTTACTATAAATTAATAGTAAGTTAGTTTTTACATTACTTATGATATTTTCTTTTCTAATTCTTTAATCATTTTTTTAAGTCTTATATTCTCTTGCATTATTTTTTCTATTTTATTAGATTCATTTTCTGAAGTATTATTTTCCTCATTAAATATACTATTACTCTCTCTAGAGGTTTCTCTTACTATCTGATTATAGAATTCCATTTGTGATAGTCCATCTCTATCCAGTGTATTTTCTATCTTACCATCCTTTATGAAAAGTAATGTATTAGCATAACTTCCTATTAACGAATCATGAGTTACCATTACTACAGTAATATTTGATTCTCTATTTAAAGTCTGTAGAATACTTAAAAGTTCATTAGAATTTTTTGTATCTAATGCCCCTGTTGGTTCATCAGCAACAATCATCTTAGGGTTTGTAACAAGAGCTCTACAAGCTGCTGCCCTCTGTCTTTGCCCTCCTGAACACTCTGCTGGATATTTATCTAATATCTCTTCTATCTCAAGTCTTTTAGCTACATCTGAAACTTTTTTATCGCACTCATCTTTAGGCACAGATAATAGAATTAATGGAGCTAATATATTATCTCTAATTGTTAGTGTATCTAAAAGATTGCAATCTTGAAAAATGAAACCTATATTATTTCTTCTAAACTCACAAAGTTCTCTTTCTTTAAGTGCTCTAACATCTTTATTATTTATAATAACCTTTCCTTTAGTGCAAATATCAATAGTTGCAAGTATATTTAATAATGTACTTTTACCTGATCCTGAAGGTCCCATAATACTAATAAAGTCTCCCTCTTTTATTTCTAGGCTAACATCATCTAATGCTCTAAATTTTGCTGTATTATCTCCATATTCTTTTATTATATTTTTAGCCACTAAAATACTTTTCATTTTACATTCCCCCATAAATCCAATTTAAAATTTTTCTCTTATTAGATACAGTTGCAATTATTCCGCCTAATGCTAAAGGTATTGTATAACTTGCAAAAATAGCAACTGCAAAGCTTATTGTAAAAGTACCTAACTTTATATAAGTTAATATCGTTACTAATATAATTAAAAATGGCATCAAAAGACCTATTCCAAAAAATAGAATATATTCTTTATTTATAGCATCTGATATCTCTTCCCTAGTGTATCCTAGAATTTTAAGTTGCTTATATAGTACTTTCTTTTCTTCTATCTCTACTGATAATTTATAAGCTAGTGTTAATCCAATAATAAGGCTAGAACCTACAAAACAGAATATCCCATTTTGGAGCACTCCAGGTCTATATGAGTATCTCTCAATTGTATATGCAAAATATAGTAGTGAAAACCCAAGTCCAAAGAAATACATTTTAGCATTATGTAATGAATACATAAAGTTACTTACATATATTCTTCTAGCTCCCTTATACATAAATGTCTTATCTTTAATCTTATTAATTAACTTGGGAATAAAATAACTTATAGTTCCTAATATCCCAACTAAACCTACAAAGCCTAAATAATAAAGTGCAATATCATCACCTTGAGATCCCTTTGCCTTAATCCCATAAAATATTGGTAGTAAATAAAGTATAAAAAATAGTAACCCAGGAACTTTTACAGTCCTGTTATCTTTAATTGTTACTGTTTTCTGCCCTTTAATTAAATCTATTAATTGATGTCTATAAGTTGATCCAAAACCTAATGCAACTAAACATACAAATTGTATGAAAATAAAAGCAAATGTAATTCCTATAGTATCAATAGAGAAGCTGAATAGATTTCCCTGAACTCCACTCAAAGAATACATAAAAAAATTGAATGCGGGTATTAATATAATTCCTAATACTAAACCTAATAAAGTTCCTGCAATATAATTTACTCCGTTCACCCACAATAGGTATTTTGTTAAATCTATTAATGAAGCTCCATTAATTAAACAAAATGCCATCTCTTTTTTCTTTTTTTGTATATAATATAGATTACAAAAAGTTGAAAATATAATAACTACTAATAGTAACATAAAAATGTTTTGCTTCTGGAAAAGAACTGGTCTCAAATCAAAGAATTCTGTTCCCCCTTGAACTACATTCCCTACATTATTAACTGATTTTTCAACTATGTCTCTACTTCCATATATATACTCATTGTAGGATATATTTATAGCATTTAACATAAATGCTGCAGTCACTCCTATGAAAGCTATATAAGATTTACTTTTTTTTAAATCTACCTTACTCATCTTTTTAGCAAAATTAATGATTCCCATTTAAATCCCCCTCTAGTAATACGTCCAATTATATAAAAGGTTTACATTATTCCTTATATAACTTTTATATAATATCTTTTTCTACTTTATATAATACACTATAAAGATAACAAACTAATCTCATAAATAACCAATAAATATAACAAACTTGTTACTTTTCTTTATACTATATTTTTTAACAAGTGGAACTTTCTATACTTTTATAGACATAAATAAAACACATCCCTAAATTAATTCAGGGATGTGTTTTATTTATTAATTTACTGTAGTCTCTGATAACTTCTCTAAATCACCAATTATAACTTTTATAATATCTAACTTCGCCTTAGCGTAATCATTATTAGGCAACCATTCAAGTCCTAAAGTTAAACATCTTTCTGTCTCTTTATACTCATTTAATAATTTATTTAAATCTTCTCTCATAATTAACACACTCCTTATTCTACTGTAACTGACTTTGCAAGATTCCTTGGCTTATCTATATCACAGCCTTTTTCCTTAGCTGTATAATAAGCTAAAAGTTGAAGTGAAACTGCTGCTACTACTGGGGCTATTATATTTAATATCTTTGGGATTCTAATAACACTATCAAATACTGATGAATCTAATTCATCACCTTCATAAGCTAGTCCTATTGCTTTTGCACCTCTTGATTTTACCTCTACAATGTTACTTATCATCTTTTCTTTTAATGATTTCTGGGTTAATAAGGCTATAACTTTAGTACCTGGTTCTATCAATGCAATGGTTCCATGCTTTAATTCTCCACCTGCATAAGCTTCTGAATGAATATATGATATTTCCTTAAGCTTTAATGATCCCTCTAGAGCTAATGCATAATCAGCTCCTCTTCCTAAATAGAATAAATAATCTTCATTAGCTAATATTTTTGCAACTTCTTCTATCTCACCTTTATTAGCTAGTACCTCTTTAATTTTCTCAGGTAATGATAATAGTCCCTTCTTTAACTCATCTTCTGCCTTTTTATTTAATGTGCCTTTTAATTCACCGAAATACATTCCTATCAAATACATTACTACAACTTGAGTTGTATATGCTTTAGTAGAAGCTACTGCTATTTCAGGGCCTGCCATTGTATATATAACATGATTTGCTTCTCTTGAAATAGTACTTCCTACTACATTTGTTATAGCTAAAGTCTTTGCTCCTATTCTATTGCAATCTCTTAATACTGCTAAAGTATCTGCTGTCTCTCCCGATTGACTAACTATAATTACAAGAGATTTATCTGTAACCAATGGATCTCTATATCTAAATTCTGATGCTATATCCACCTCTACAGCTATTTTAGATAACTTTTCTATTGCTACTTTCCCCATAATACCTGCATGATATGCTGTTCCACATGCAACTATAAATATCCTATCTATATCTTCAAGCTCCTTTTTTGATAACTTAAAATCATCAAAAAAGACACCATGTTCCATCGATACTTTGGAAGACATAGTGTCTCTAATAGCTTTTGGCTGTTCATGAATCTCCTTTAACATGAATGAGTCATATCCGCTCTTTTCTGCAGCATCCTCACTCCAAGTTACCTTGAAAATTTCTTTATCTATCTCTACTCCTTCACTATCTAGGATCTTAACCCCTTCTCTAGTGACGTAAACGAATTCTTTATCCTCTAAAAGATAAACATCTCTTGTATAATTTATAACTGCTGGAATATCTGAAGCAATAAATGTTTCTCCATCCTTTAACCCCACAATTAGCGGACTATCTTTCCTTACTGCAATAAGCTTATCTTGTTCATTCCCACATATTACACCTAATGCATAACTACCTTCTAGTTTTTCTGTAGCTTTTACTACTGCATTAAAAAGGTCTCCTTCATAGTAGTAGTGAATTAAATTAGGAATTACTTCTGTATCTGTTTCAGATAAGAATTCATATCCTTCTCCTTTAAGCCATTGTCTTAGCTCTAAATAATTTTCTATAATTCCATTATGAACTACAGTAATATCTCCTTTAGAACTTTGATGTGGATGTGAGTTAACATCTGAAGGTTCTCCATGAGTTGCCCATCTAGTATGTCCAATTCCAATGGTTCCTTCTACTGCTTTTTTATATAAAGCTTCATTTAGATTAGAAAGACGACCTTTATGCTTTACTATAGTAACCTGGCCTTTATTAATAACAGCAATTCCTGCTGAATCATAACCTCGATACTCAAGCTTTGATAATCCATCTGTTAAGAAAGATGTTGCTCCTTTATTTCCTACATATCCAACTATTCCGCACATATTTTTTCTTCCTTCCTTTTGTATCCTATATTTAGTTTTCATCTTCTTTAGAGCTTTGTCCTAGCAAATTGGTAAAAAAGGTATAAAAGTCCTAGGAATCAAAAACCCTAACTTGAAGGCTTTAACACCAGACTGAATTTGTGCTACAAATCACTTTGTAGTTTTACCAGCCGTTTACGGTAGTGCGATACCGTGGGGCACCCGCCGAAGTATTCGATACTCCCCAACCTCGTCAACTATATTCCGCATTAAAGATGAAATCCTAAATCTTAAGATTTATTCATTACTCTAATCTCTTTTAATATAGTTCTGGCGCTTTTAAAATTTTATCTACTTTTTTCCTTATAATAAGCACTTCCTTCCAAAATTTATTTCTTATACCTATTTGTTATTTTACCACTTTTTTAATGTTTGTCTATACTATTAATGTATTTTTTTGCATTATTTTTGTTACAAAAATATTTTAATTATAATTTAAAAACTATATATTTAGACATCATAACCTGTAGATGTATAGACCTCTATATCTTTGTTATTCAGCTACTTTTTAATATAATTAATATTCTCTATAAATGAACTCTTTTTGTTTACCCACTATAATTTCATTGCTAATTAAAAGAGTATTCCCTGAATATTTATTCATTAACTTTGCATTTATATTCATATCCACATGAAATAAACTGACTTAATAATTCTACTAAGTCAGTTTATTTTTAAATTATATATTATTTACTTAAATACTCATCAATTGCTACAGCTGCATCTTTTCCTGCTCCCATAGCTAAAATTACAGTCGCTGCTCCAGTTACTGCATCTCCACCTGCATATACTTTATCTCTTGAAGTCTTTCCTGTTTCTCCTTCTGTTATAATACACGCTCTCTTATTAATTTCTAGACCTTTAGTGGTAGATGATATTAATGGATTTGGTGATGTTCCAAGAGACATTATTACAGTATCTACATCCATAATAAATTCTGATCCTTCTACTACTTCGGGCTTTCTTCTTCCAGATTCATCAGGTGCCCCCAGTTCCATTTTTACACACTTCATTCCCTTTACCCAACCATTTTCATCAGTAATAATCTCTGTTGGATTAGTTAATATATCAAATATTACACCCTCTTCTTTTGCATGGTGTACTTCTTCCAGTCTAGCTGGTAGCTCAGACTCACTTCTTCTATATACTATATGAGATTCAGCTCCAAGTCTTAATGCTGTTCTTGCTGCATCCATTGCAACATTTCCTCCACCAACTACTGCAACCTTCTTACCGGCTCTAACTGGTGTTGAATACTCATCTTTATATGCCTTCATAAGATTTACTCTTGTTAAGAACTCATTAGCTGAAAATACACCATTTGCATTTTCTCCTTCGATTCCCATAAATCTTGGCAAACCAGCCCCTGATCCTATAAATACAGCTTCAAACTTTTCGTTATCTATTAATTCATCTATAGTTATTGTTCTTCCCACTATAACATTAGTTTCTATCTTAACTCCAAGCTTCTTTATGTTCTCAATTTCAGTTTTAACTACAGTATCCTTAGGTAATCTAAATTCTGGTATTCCATAAACTAATACTCCACCTGCTTCATGCAATGCTTCAAAAATAGTTACATCATACCCTTTCTTTGCTAGGTCACCTGCACAAGTTAATCCTGAGGGCCCACTTCCAATTACTGCAACCTTTTTACCTTTACTTTCTTCTTTTTCAGACATATCAATGTTATTCTCTCTACTCCAATCAGCTACAAATCTTTCTAGCTTACCAATAGAAGCTGACTCTCCCTTTATACCTAATACACATTTACCTTCACACTGACTTTCTTGTGGACAAACTCTTCCACAAACAGCTGGTAGTGCACTATACTTAGCTATAACTTTTGCTGCTTCCTCGAACTTTCTCTCCTTAACTTTCAATATAAACCCTGGAATATCTATTGATACTGGGCATCCTGAAACACATCTAGGATTTTTACAATTTAAACATCTACTTGCCTCTTTAACAGCTTCTTCATCATTATATCCAATGCATACTTCTTCAAAATTTCTTGCTCTAACTTTTGCATCTTGCTCTCTTACAGGAACCTTCTTCATTTTATCTTGCATATTCATTATTTGTCACCTCCACAATGTCCACACCCACCATGATGAGTATCTCCCTCTTCAGCCTTTAATTTAACCCTACCCTCTTCTGTCTTATACATAGTTTGTCTTCTCATTGCCTCATCGAAGTTTACTAAATGTCCATCAAACTCTGGTCCATCTACACATGCAAACTTAACCTCACCGCCTACTGAAACTCTACAAGCTCCGCACATGCCAGTACCATCAACCATAATTGGGTTTAAGCTTACAACTGTAGGTATATTTAGCTCCTTTGTCAGCATACACATGAATTTCATCATTATCATAGGTCCAATTACTATTGCCTCATCATATTTCTTATCTTGATTTTTAACTAAATCTGTTAGGCAATCAGTTACTCTTCCATTAAATCCATATGATCCATCATCTGTTGCAACATATAAATTTCCTGCAACCTTTCTCATTTCTTCTTCTAATATAAGTAATTCTTTATTTCTACTTCCAACAATTACATCTACATTAATACCTTGTTCTTTTAGCCACTTAACTTGTGGATATACTGGAGCTGCACCAACTCCCCCTGCTACAAATAAGATCTTCTTATTTCTTAGCTTTTCTAAGTCTTCATCTACAAATTCACTTGCTCTCCCTAAAGGCCCAACAAAATCACTTACATAATCCCCTACCTTTAAATCTGCTAGTTCCTTAGTTCCTTTTCCAACAACTTGGAATACTATAGCTACAGTGCCTCTTTCTGAATCAAAATCTGCTATTGTAAGAGGAATTCTTTCACCTTTCTCATCATTCTTAATAATTATGAACTGCCCTGGCTTTGCTGATTTAGCTACTCTTCTAGCTTCAATGTCCATTAAAAATATATTTTCTGTCAATTCTCTTTTCGAAACTATTCTATACATAATACCAAATTCTCCCTTTATGTAAAATTTAAATTTATTTAAAAAGCCTCCTTTTTAATATAGGAGGCTAAAAGAAATTATTTATTAAAATGCTACTTCTTCACCATTGTAAGCAGCTTCATATATCTTTCTAATTAACTCAGCATCAACCTTTCTTGGATTAGTTGCTGTACATGCATCTATTACTGAATTTTTAGACATATACTCTATATTTGCTTTGAATTCTTCTTCATCTACTCCATATTCTTTAAATGTTGCTGGTACATTTAATTCCTTATTTAATTCCCTAATTAATTCCACTAATGATTTTGTTAACTCTGCATTATTATTTCCTTCTAACTTTAACATCTTTGCTATATCTGCATATCTATGTTCACATTCTCTGCTATTAAATTCTATAACTGATGGTAATAAAATTGCATTTGCGCATCCATGAGGTACATGGAACACTCCTCCAATCTTATGCGCCATAGAATGTACTATTCCTAATGAAACATTACTAAATGCCATTCCAGCTAAACATTGTGCATCATGCATTTCACTTCTGGCTTTTAAGTCTCCAGCATAAGATGCTTTTATATTGTCTCTTACCATTTCAATTGCCTTTAAAGCTAAAGGATCAGAGAAATTATCTGCTATTGTTGATACATATGCTTCAATAGCATGAGTCATAGCATCCATACCTGTAAATGCCACTAATTTAGGAGGCATAGTTTCTGCTAGGTCAGGATCAACTATTGCAATATCAGGTGTGATTTCAAAATCAGCTAACGGATACTTAATTTTCTCATCATAATTTGTAATAACTGAGAATGCTGTAACCTCTGTAGCTGTTCCACTTGTTGAAGCTATAGCTATAAACTTAGCCTTCTTTCTTAACTTAGGTAAACCAAATGGTACAACTGCCTCTTCAAAAGTGAAATCTGGATTTTCATAGAATATCCACATTGCTTTAGCTGCATCAATTGGCGATCCTCCACCTAATCCGATGATCCAGTCTGGCTCAAACTTCCTCATTGCTTCTGCGCCCTTCATAACTGTTTCAACTGAAGGATCTGATTCAACTCCATCAAAAATTTCAACCTCTAATCCTGCTTCTTTTAAATTATCTTCTATTTTTTGTAAAAAACCAAATCTCTTCATAGAGCCTCCACCCATTACGATCATTGCTTTCTTCCCACTGATTTCCTTTAATATATCAATAGTACCTTTTCCATGATAAATATCTCTTGGTAATGTAAAACGTGCCATAACAAACCCCTCCAAATATATTATTTTTCTTATCACATATAATACTAGCAAGTTCTATGCCAAAATTTTAACAAAGTTCACCCCAGACATAGTCATATTTTTAACAAAGTCTAAAAATATAAAATAAGCATATGTACTAATTTAGTACATATGCTTATTTATTAATGTACTAATTTAATACACTGTCTTAAATTAGTACATTATCTTTTATTCTTATAATATAATGTATTTCTGCTTACCCCTAGTTCTTTTGCAGTCTTACTTATATTATAATTATTTATTTCTATAGCCCTATTTATTATTTCTCTCTCTATTTCTTTTATTGAACTATACTCTTCTAGATTTATTTTTATTATCTTATTAGATTCATTTTCTATTTGGCTACTCTGAATATTTCTATCTTCATTTATATTCATTTTATCGAGAATATCATATGACATTTCACCATCTAAATTAACTATATTCTCTATACAGTTTTCTAGCTCTCTAATATTTCCTGGCCATGTATAATTAATAAGATTATTTTTTAATATACCTTTTAACTCAATATGGCATTTGCTTAATTTATAAGTTTTCATCATTAAAAAGTACTCTATAAGTTTTTCCACATCACCTTTCCTTTCCCTTAATGGTGGTATTTTAATTGGTATAACACTTAATCTATAATATAAATCTTCTCTAAATCTTTTTTCTTTTATTTCTTTTTTAAGATTTTTGTTTGTTGCAGCAATTATCCTAACATCTATAGGAATTTCTTTCTCTCCACCAATTCTAGTGACCCTTCCTTCTTGTAGTACTCTTAATAAATGAACCTGCATCTCTAACGGCATTTCACCTATCTCATCTAAAAATAATGTCCCCCCGTTTGCCTGTTCAAACTTCCCTGGTTTTCCTCCCTTTTTTGCACCTGTAAATGCACCATCATCATATCCAAAAAGTTCGCTCTCAATTAAATTTTTAGGAATAGCTCCACAGTTTATAGCAATAAACTTTTCATTTCTTCTATAGCTATAATTATGTATTGCTTGTGCAAATACTTCTTTCCCTGTTCCACTTTCCCCTTCTATTAATATAGTTGATGGACTGTTTGCTACTACCTTGCAATTAGTGATTACATTCAAAATTACATCACTTTCACCAATAATATCATCAAAAGATTTATAAGCTCCAGTAATATTTACCTTATTATTATCTTCTGTTTTACTAAAGGTAATAATATTTCCTATCACTCTATCATTTAATCTAATTGGTTTTATTGATATAAGTGTTCTTTTCTTTATATCATCATTCAACTTAACATCCTTTGTATATACTTTGTATTTGTTAACCTTAAATCCATCCATTATATTTTTCCACGTGGGAATTATATTTTGTATATTTTTATTTAATAGTATATCTTCTGGGATTTGTATTATTTCTGTAACAAGATCATTTACTTTTTTTATCCTTCCTAATTCATTAACTAAAATTATTCCCTTATCATAATTCTCCATAAGACTTCCCATATAATTGTAGGTTTCTTCAAGTATCTCTTTAGAATGTATTTTTTCCAATTCATTCTCGATTGCCTTTACTCCAAACAAAACTAATCCTAATGAATGAAGATGTTTTTCAGTCCATTGTGATGTAAGATTCAACGTTCCTATTATCTCACCATTCTTCCCATGTATTGGTGCTGCTGAACAGGTTAATTTTTTAAATATATCTATATAGTGCTCGTCCGCTGTAACTTGTACAGGTCTATTTTCCTTTATTGCAGTACCCATAGCATTAGTACCAACACTCTTTTCATCCATATACATACCAACAACTATATTTGATTTTTCATATTCTTTTACTACATTTTTCTGACCATTAATATATAGGACGCAACCATCTTTATCTGTTAATACAATTACAAAATGTTCATCTTGTAGAACATCATTAAACATATCCATATATATTTTTGCAACTTTAACTAAATCTGAATTCTTTTTTAAAAGATTATTTACTTCCCCTATTTCCAATGCCTTTCTTAAGGTATAACCTTCCGTTCTAACTCCATATGCCCTACTTCTTTCATGTGAATCTTTTATTATACTATTATCATAATTACCCATCATAATTCTCCTCTTTTGCTTTTGTAGCTACTTAAATTATAACAAGTAATTTCAAATTTAAAAAACTTTGTAATTTATAACTAAGTTGCATTAATATCCTTGCTATTTCCTATTTTAAAATAGACTTATCAAAACTCTTTATTAAATCTTCAACATCCTCAAGTCCAACAGATACTCTGATCAAAGTATCAGTTACACCAAGTTTTTCTCTTTCTTCTCTAGGAATAGCAGCATGACTCATTTTAGCTGGATATGACACTATAGTCTCCACCCCTCCAAGACTTACTGCAAAAGCAGCATTAGTTATATTATTTAAGAAATACTTTGTTTGTTCATAGTTATTAAACTTGAAAGATAATACTGCTCCACCACCACTTGCTTGTGATAAGTGAATATCCCTTCCTTCATGCCCTTCTAATCCTGGATAATATACTTTTTCAACTTCTTCTCTTTCATTTAGCCACTTTGCAAGAATTTCAGTATTTCTTTGAGATTCTAATAATCTAACCTTTAATGTCTTCAATCCTCTAATTAATAACCAACAATCTTGTGGTCCAAGTACTGCTCCAAAAGTATTTTGTATTTGATATACCCTACTACTTAACTCTTTAGTTTTAGTAACTACTAAGCCTGATATAACATCACTATGTCCGCCTATAAATTTTGTCCCACTATGAATTACTATATCTGCCCCTAATTCCAATGGTTTTTGTAATAGTGGTGACATAAATGTATTATCAACTATAACTATTGCATTATTCTCCTTAGCTATTTCCACTGCACCTCTTATATCTGTAACTTTTAACAATGGATTCGAAGGAGTTTCTAAATATATTCCCTTAGTATTCTCCTTTATAGCTGACCTTATTTCTTCAAGATTACTAGCATCAACAAATGTATGTTCAATATTAAATCTTGAGAATAAATTTGTTACTGCTCTATATGTTCCTCCATATACATCTCCACAGATTACCAAATGGTCTCCTGCTGAAAATATACTTAAAACTGAACATATAGCTGCCATTCCTGATGCAAAAGCAAATCCCCTATCTCCTCCTTCAAGTTCTGATATTAGATTTTCCAGCACTTCTCTCGTTGGATTCCCTGATCTTGAATAATCATATTTACCGAAGTTATCTATATCAAATTGATGATAGGTTGATGCTTGATATATTGGTGTACTTAGTGCACCTGTATTCTTATCTATACTTCCTTCTGAATGTATTAATGATGTTCCTATTCCCATTGTTATTCCCCCTTTATTGCTCTTTCCAGATCACCTATTAAATCATTTATATTTTCTATTCCTACTGCTATTCTCAAAAGATACTCATCTACTCCAAGTCTCTTTCTTAAATCATCAGGTAACTCTGAATGTGTTTGCGTAAATGGATAAGTAATTAATGTTTCTACTCCACCTAAACTTTCTGCAAAGCTTATTACCTCAACATTTTTTAAGATTCTTGGAATAATTTCTTTATCTTTAACTCTAAATGATAAAGTTGTACCAAAACCACTACTTTGAGATTTATTAATTTCATACCCCTCATGATCTTCTAATCCAACGTAGTAAACTGTACTCACTTCTTCTTGTTTTTCTAACCACTTAGCAATTTCTATAGCATTTTCTTGGGCTCTATCTAATCTTATATGCAATGTTTTAAGTCCTCTTAGTAAAAGCCATGCATCATTTGCTCCAAGAGTTGCTCCAGTTGACATTAATATATATCTCAATCTTTTAATTATATTTTCATCATTTGCCACTGCAATTCCAGCAAGTACATCATTATGTCCTCCAAGATACTTAGTGCCACTATGAACAACAACATCTGCCCCTAATTCTAATGGCCTTTGATAATATGGTGTTAAAAATGTATTATCAACCACAAAAATCAAATTATTCTCCTTAGCAATTTTACTTATCCCTCTTATATCAGTTACTTTTAATGAAGGATTTGAAGGTGTTTCTATAAATATCCCCTTAGTATTTTCCTTAATTGCAGCTTTAATATCTTCTAAATTTCTTGTATCTACAAATGTAGCATCTATTCCAAATGACTTATAAATATCATCAAATAGTCTGAAGGTTCCACCATATAAATCCTCTGATAAAATAACATGTTCCCCAGCTTTAAAAAGATGTATGCAACAAGTAATTGCCCCAAGACCTGATGCGAAAGCAATTCCTTCTTTTCCACCTTCTAAAGAAGCTACTGTCCTTTCTAATTCTTCTACTGTTGGGTTTTGCATCCTTGAGTAGTCATATCCTGTACTTTCATAAAGTCCAGCATGCTTAAACGTAGCACTTTGGTATATGGGAAAACTAATTGCCCCTGTTCTCTCATCTCCACCTGATGCCCCTCTTACTGCTTTTGTTTCAAATGAACAACAATCTTTCATATAATATGCCCCCTTTTTTAATTATAATTGCCTTTATAGTAAAAAAAGCCGCTTCTTAAATTATAAGAAGCGACTAAAAATAGCCTAAATATAGTCCTAATGGGACTAGCTTTCCTCTTATCTGTCAGGATAAACCTGCAGGATTTAGCACCACGTAATATCAATTACAGGTTGCTGGGCTTCAAAGGGCCGGTCCCTCCACCACTCTTAATAAGATAAACTTATTTATTAAATTTTCTACTTGTTTATATTATACAATTAACTTCTTTATTGTCAATAGTTTCCTCAAACTTTTCTATCAATTTCTCTTTGTCTTCCCTTTTTAACTTTTTTATGGCATATTCTCTTTTCATAGCTATAGACTTATCTTCATAAGTTTCATAGTATGCAAGTTCTAAAGGACCCCTTCCTTTTGTATACTTTGCACCTCTTCCACTACAATGATCATTAAATCTTTTTTCCAGATTGTTTGTCCACCCTGTATAAAGAGAATTATCTCCACATTTTATTATATACACATAATTCATCTCATCACCTTGCTTATCTTTTTAAGTATATTTTAAATATATACCTATTGAAATACAATGAAAAGATGACAAGCCACTTTTAACTTGTCATCTTTCTATAACTACCTTCTATATTAAACTGCTTCTTCCGATCTCTCAAATTGTGAGTTATAAAGCTTAGCATAGAATTCACCCTTAGCTAGTAACTCTTCATGTGTTCCTTGCTCAACTATATCTCCTTCATTCATAACTAAGATTAAATCCGCATCACGAATTGTTGATAATCTGTGAGCTATAACAAAACTTGTTCTACCTTCCATAAGATTATCCATAGCCTTTTGAATTAAAATTTCAGTTCTTGTATCAACTGAACTTGTTGCTTCATCAAGTATTAATATCTTAGGATCAGCTAAAATAGCACGGGCAATTGTTAATAACTGCTTTTGTCCTTGTGATACATTGCTTGCTTCTTCGTTTAATTCCATATCATATCCAGCAGGTAATGTTTTAACAAAATGATGAACATGAGCTGCTTTAGCCGCATCAATTACTTCTTCATCTGTTGCATCTAATCTACCATATCTGATATTCTCTCTTATACTTCCGTTAAATAACCAAGTATCTTGAAGTACCATACCAAATAAATCTCTTAACTCTGTACGATTGAAATCTTGAATATTGTGTCCATCAATTAATATTGCTCCACTATTAACATCATAGAATCTCATTAATAACTTAATCATAGTTGTCTTACCAGCACCAGTAGGTCCAACGATTGCTACCTTTTGGCCGGGCTTAACATGAGCTGTAAAGTCATTAATAATTGTCTTGTTTTCATTATATCCAAAATGAACATTCTCAAAATCAACTCTACCTTCTAAACCTTCTACTGATACAGGATTCTCAGCAAATTGTACTTCTTCCTCTTCTTCTAAGAATTCGAATACCCTTTCTGCTGCTGCTGCTGTAGATTGTAATAAATTAGCTACTTGCGCCACTTGTGCTATTGGTTGAGTAAATTGTCTTACATATTGAATGAATGATTGAATATCTCCAACTTCAATAGTCTTTTTAATTGTAAGCCATCCACCCATTATAGATACTGCTACATAACCTAGGTTTCCTATAAACATCATAACTGGTTGCATCATTCCTGATAAGAATTGAGACTTCCAAGCAGATCCATATAATTTATCATTTAACTCATCAAATTCTTCTATAGCTTTTTCTTCACCATTAAATACCTTAACTATATTATGGCCACCATATAACTCTTCAACTTGACCATTTACATTACCTAAGTACTCTTGTTGGTCCTTAAAGAATTTTTGTGATTTCTTAACTATTAACATTATTAATCCCATTGATATAGGTAATATTAATAATGCCACAAGAGTCATTTGCCAACTTATAGAAAGCATCATTACTAGTACACCAATTATTGTAACAACTGATGTTATTAATTGTGTCATACTTTGATTTAAACTTTGCCCTAAGGTATCTATATCATTTGTAAATCTTGATAATACTTCACCATGAGTTTTAGTATCAAAATACTTCATTGGCATTCTATTTATCTTAGTAGAAAGATCGTTTCTTAAATTATAACAAAGCTTTTGTGAAATACCACTCATTATATAACCTTGGATAAATGCAAATAATGCACTAATTACATAAAGTCCAATTAATATTAAAAGTATTCTTCC
Source organism: Clostridium zhoujianii (assembly GCF_051590805.1). Taxonomy (NCBI): domain Bacteria; kingdom Bacillati; phylum Bacillota; class Clostridia; order Eubacteriales; family Clostridiaceae; genus Clostridium; species Clostridium zhoujianii. The sequence goes on along the minus strand of NZ_JBPUTF010000003.1, from coordinate 118,512 downwards.
TATCTTATCAAAGTTTATACCCGCTCCTTCTGCTCCAGATACCTTTGAAACTAATCCATTAAATATTTCAGTAGTAGCTTTACCTAAAATCTTTGGTCCAACTATAGAGAAACATGCACTACCAATTGCAAATATTATTACTCCAAGTATTGCAAATTTAAATGCACTTATATACCCGAATAATTTTTTCATTGTTCCTTTAAAATCTTTTGCCTTTTCGCCTGCGCCATGCATTCCGCCCATTGGGCCACCAAAGCCTTTTCTTGTTCCTCTTTTCTCATTACTCATTAGCTAACTCCTCCTTTGAAAGTTGTGATAAAGCTATTTGCTCATAAACTTCACAATTCTTAAGAAGCTCTTTGTGAGTTCCTATTCCAACAACTCTTCCTTCATCAAGGACTATAATTTGTTCTGCATGAAGTATAGTACTAATTCTTTGTGCAACTATTAATACAGTACTATCACTTGTTTCAGCTTTTAGAGCTTTACGTAAAGTAGCATCAGTCTTAAAATCTAATGCTGAGAAACTATCATCAAATATATATAATTCTGGATTCTTAGCTATTGCTCTTGCAATAGAAAGTCTTTGCTTTTGTCCTCCAGATACATTTGTACCACCTTGAGAAATTTCTGTTTCAAAACCTTCTGGCTTTGAAGTTATAAAGTCTGTAGCTTGTGCTATCCTTGCTGCTCTTACTATTTCATCTTCCGTAGCTTCTTCCCTACCATATCTTAAATTTGAATCTATTGTTCCTGAGAATAGTACTCCCTTTTGTGGAACATATCCTATTTTAGCTCTAAGATCATGTTGAGATACATTTCTAATATCTACCCCGTCCAGTCTAATCTCACCTTCTGTTACATCATAGAAACGTGGAATTAAATTTACTAAAGTAGATTTACCACTACCAGTACTTCCTATAAATGCTGTTGTTTCTCCTGGCTTTGCAGTAAATGTAATATTGCTTAAAACATCTTCTTCTGCATTAGGATATCTAAATGAAACATTTCTAAACTCTAATATTCCCTTTTTCTCATCCTTAAATGCCTCAGCATTCTTAGGATCTTCTATTTTAAGAGATGTTGTAATTACTTCATCAATACGTTCTGCTGATACTGATGCTCTTGGCCACATTACTGATACCATCGATATCATTAAGAATGACATAATTATTTGCATTGTATATTGAATAAATGCCATCATATCTCCAACTTGCATAGCCCCTGAGTCAACTGCATGTGACCCATTCCAAACAATAAGAACTGCTACAGCATTCATTACAAACATCATTGCTGGCATCATACATGACATAACTCTGTTAACAAATATATTGTTTTTAGTTAAATCCATATTTGCCTTCTCAAATCTTTCTTCTTCATACTTTTGAGTACTAAATGCACGTATAACTGGAATACCTGTAAGTATTTCACGAGTTACTAAATTTACTTTATCTACCAACTTTTGAACTTTCTTAAATCTAGGCATTACAACTGAAAATAATACCATTACTAATGATAATACTGCTAGTACTGCTACTGCTATAATCCAAGACATTGAAGTATCTGTCTTTAAAACCTTTAATACCCCTCCTAATGCTAGGATTGGTGCATAGAATACAATTCTAAGTAACATAACCATAACCATTTGAATTTGTTGTATATCATTTGTACTACGTGTTATTAATGAAGCTGTTGAGAATGTATCTAGCTCTGTACTTGAAAATGACATAACCTTTTTAAATACTTTCCCTCTAAGATCTCTACCTAGAGCTGCTGCAACCTTTGCTCCTAAGAATCCAACTATAACTGTTGCAATCATACTTAATAGTGCTATTCCAAGCATCTTAGCACCAGCTAATAATACGTAATTATTTTGTTGCTTATCTGTATCAATACCTAATGAAACATATTCTGACTTTACATAAGATACTGCACTTTGTGTAACCATACTCTCTGGCATATCACCAAATTTTTCATAAATGTTATTCTTTATACCTTCTAATTGTTCTTTTGGCATAGATGAGAATACTTTAAATATATCTAGATCCCCTGAAGCTACCATTTGCGGCGGCATATTAGCCATCATTTGTTTCTTCATTTCCTTTGTTTGGTCATTGTCACTTTCTAGTCCACCAACAACCATCATAGGTTTACCAAATATTGCATTTAAAGATTCAATTGTATCTTTATTTTTTGTGCTAAGTTCATATACAGGCTCATCTCCTGTAATATCTTCTTTAGAAAGTGAAGCCTTATCTAATAAAGTATAATTACTTAATACCTCATTCTTATCTTCTTCACTCATAAACAGTGTCAATTTATCTAATTCAGTTTGTCTAATAACTTTAGGAACAGCATTTTCTACTCCTCCTTGTTGTATACCGACATTAACTATCTTAGAAGTATAATCTGGTAAAGAAAGATCGCACACTGCTTGAATTACTAATAAAACTATTATTGCAATAATCGGTACGACTGATTTCTTTAAATACTTCATTAACTTTAACATATATCCATCTCCCTTTTAGCTTTTTTTACTATGTCCACAACAACCTATTTCTATGTCCTTATCACATACTTTTTTTAAATTATCTCTTACCTGTATCATTAATCTACGTAATAAGATTTTTTCCTCTACTGTAAATCCAGCAAAGCATTCCTTCTCTATCTCTTCATGTATAATAGCTAATTGCTTACATACCTCTATACCTGCATCAGTGATAAAAATTCTAGATACTCTTTGATCATTTACATCTTGTTCTCTCTTTATCATCTTAGTTTTTTCCATTCTCTTTATCATTACAGTAATAGTTGCTGCCTTTATCCCAAGATTTTCAGCTAACTCTCTCTGACTTTGTCCATTCTTCTTATATAATGAAAAAAGTAATGGTGGTTGCCCAGGATATAATCCAATTTTATCAAGTAGTGGCTGGCTTCTAACAAATTGTAGCCTCATTACTTGAGCAAAAACACGGTGTAATGATTCTTCAGGTATTAAACCCATTTTCATCCCCCCTTACTTAGTCGGCTAACTATTATATTAATCCATAATACTGCTAAAATCAAGTAAATGTGTCTATATTAATATTTATTTAATATTTTTTTACTTAGTCGACTAACTTTTGTAAATGTTATCACTATCTATTTTTCTACATTCCTTTCTACATAATCTAATATATTTATTTACTTCTTTTACTTATCTTATTCTATATAATTAATTATCTTTATATTTCTTCACATAAATAAAGTGCACCTTAGCTAGTGCACCTTATAAACTAAATAATCTTAATTTTAACTTCATCATATTGCGAAATATTAAATTCACTAATATCTATAGTATCAATAAAGTATTTCTGTTCGGAGATATCCACATTTAATTCTTTTTCGCCACAAATTATTTGAATTTTTTCCCCATCAATAATTTTTCCGAATACAGTTATAGTTTCAAAAAACTGACCATTATAATTAGAAAATAAATACTCAACTACATTTCCTTTTTTATCAGGAATAGCATCTATCGGCTTATCAACACCACGTAAAAAACTATTTGTTCCTACAGAATCATAAAATTGTATTGCTAATCTCCCTTTCCCTTCTATTTTCTCCTCTATTAGATACACCTTGCCTACTTTATTTATATCCTTTGATGCTAAAACATCAATATTTCTACTACCCAAAGCCTCAATTATTTCCTCTTCTTTAAAAGTATAATTTCTCTCAGCCTATTTATTGTCTTGCTCCTCTTTAAAGTAATTATTTCATAAATTAAGTACACAACTATTGATATAAAAAATAGTAACTCATATCCTATCCCAATCATAATCTTCTCCCTGGCAATCTTTTACATAAATTATACCCTAGATTATATTATCGTTTATTACTTAATTATTAAAAAATAAATCCCTTACTATTACGTAAGGGATTTATAACTATAATACTAGTCTAACTTCTTGTTGATCCAGCTCATCATTCCTCTTAGCTCTGCACCAACCTTTTCTATTTGATGTTCTGATTCCATTCTTCTAGTTGCCTTGAAGTTTGGTCTTCCTACCATATTTTCCATTAACCAATTTCTTGCGAAAGTACCATCTTGGATTTCAGTAAGAACCTTCTTCATTTCCTTCTTAGTATCTTCAGTGATTATTCTATTACCAATCATGTAGTCACCGTATTCTGCTGTGTCAGAGATTGAATATCTCATGGTAGCCATACCACCTTGGTACATTAAGTCTACGATTAACTTCATTTCATGCATACACTCGAAGTAAGCATTTTCTGGAGCATATCCAGCTTCAACTAAAGTTTCAAATCCAGCTTTAATTAATGCGGTAACACCACCACAAAGAACTGCTTGTTCTCCAAATAAATCTGTTTCAGTTTCGTCCTTGAATGTAGTTTCAAGCACTCCTGATCTAGCACCACCAACACCATTAGCATAAGCTAAAGCTAAATCCTTAGCATTTCCTGAAGCATCTTGGTGTACAGCTATTAAACATGGAACTCCTGATCCTTCTGTATAAGTTCTTCTTACCATATGTCCTGGTCCCTTTGGAGCAACCATAAATACATCTACATCTGCAGGTGGTTCTATTTGACCATAGTTTATATTAAATCCATGTGCAAATACTAAAGCATTTCCAGCTTCTAGGTAAGGTGCAATTTGCTCCTTATATATTGCTGCTTGTCTTTCATCTGGAACAAGTAACATAACAATATCAGCAGCCTTAACAGCTTCTGGAACTGTAGCAACCTTTAATCCATCATTTTCTGCAACCTCCCAAGATTTACTTCCATTATATAAACCAACTATAACTTCAATACCGCTATCATGTAAGTTTAATGCATGAGCATGTCCTTGGCTACCATAACCAATTACTGCTACCTTCTTCCCCTTTAAATAATCAAGATTTGTGTCCTTTTCGTAATACATTTTTACCATCTTCTATTCCTCCTAAAATTTATTGAAAATCTTCTTCTGTTATTATTTGATTAATGGGTGCACCAGGTGCAACCATTGGAAAAACTTTTTTGTCGTTACTAATTACATAATCAATAACTACCGGTTCCTTACTTTCTATTGCTTCTTTAAGTGCTGAATCTAATTCTTCTTTTTCAGTTACTCTTATTCCCCTAGCACCATATGCTTCTGCTAGTTTTACAAAGTCAGTCTTTCTATCTAAAGTAGTATGAGAATATCTAGCTTCATAGAAGAAATCCTGCCATTGTCTAACCATTCCTAATGAGTTATTATTCATTATTATTACTACTAATGGAAGCTTGTTTGTAACAGCTGTAGCAAGTTCATTACAATTCATTCCAAAGCTACCATCACCAGCTATATTTATAACTTTACATTCTGTTCTCCCCATTTGAGCTCCTATAGACGCTCCAAGACCGAAGCCCATAGTTCCTAATCCACCAGAAGATATGAATGTTCTTGGTTTCTTAAAGTTAAAGTATTGAGCTGCCCACATTTGATGTTGGCCAACTTCTGTTGTTATTATTATGCTTCCATCATTAAGCTCATTTATCTTGTCAAAAAGATATTTAGGTGCTAATTTTTCATCATTTTTTCCACTGACTACATTCTTTAACCCATCTATCTTTTCAAGCCACTCTTCATTTCTCTTAGGATTAACTGCTTTTATTAGTTTTTCTAAAACTAACTTAGCATCACCAACTAAGAATTCATCTACCTTAATATTTTTGTTGATTTCTGCTGGATCTACATCTATATGAATTATTTTTGCATTCTGTACATGCTCTGGACTACTTATTACTCTGTCAGAAAACCTAGCCCCTATAGCTATAAGCAAATCACACTTTGTAGCTGCAATATTAGATGCTTTTGTTCCGTGCATGCCTATCATTCCCGTATAAAGAGGATTATCATTATCTATAACTCCTTCTGCCATAAGAGTAGTACATACCGGAGCTCCTATCTTTTCAGCAAAAGTAACTAATTCCTCTGAAGCATCTGCTGATATTAATCCCCCACCAGCATATATATAAGGTTTATTTGACTTATTTATCAATTCCGCAACTTCCTTTATTGCTTCTTCTGTTATATACTTCTCTTTTCTTTTAACCTCTTTAGATTCTAACTTATGATAAGTTGTCTTGTTTGCAGTTATATCCTTAGGAATATCTATTAATACAGGTCCTGGTCTTCCTTCTTTTGCTATATAGAATGCTTCTCTTATAACATCTTGAAGATCATTAACATCCTTAACTATATAATTGTGCTTCGTTATTGGCATTGTAATACCTGCTATATCAACTTCTTGGAAACTATCCTTTCCCAATAGTGGCATGGTAACATTCCCTGTAATTGCTACCATAGGTATAGAATCCATATATGCTGTAGCAATTCCAGTTACTAAATTCGTAGCCCCTGGTCCTGAAGTTGCTAAACAAACTCCAACTTTACCAGTTGCTCTTGCATATCCATCTGCTGCATGTGCAGCACCCTGTTCATGGCATGTTAAGACGTGATTTATATCCTCACTATGCTTATATAATGCATCATAAATGTTTAGTACTGCTCCACCTGGATACCCAAAGATAGTATCTACGCCTTCATCAACTAACGAATTAATTAATATCTCAGCCCCTGTTAATAACATTTTGCCCCCTCCTTATCACATATTTTAATTTAACTTATCTTTTAACTATTTAAATACAGCTCCTGTACTTGCTGAAGTTACAAGTTTAGCATATCTAGCTAAATATCCTTCTGTAGCTCTTGGCTCAGGTTCTATAAAATTCTTTCTTCTTTCAGCTAATACTTCATCTGAAACTTTTAGCTCAAGCTTACCTGCATTAATGTCTATTGATATTGTATCCCCTTCTTCAACAAAAGCGATTAATCCACCTTCGGCAGCTTCTGGTGATACGTGTCCTATTGAAGCCCCCTTTGTTGCTCCACTAAACCTTCCATCTGTAATAAGAGCTACTTCCTTGTCTAACCCCATACCTGCTATTGTAGATGTAGGTGCTAGCATTTCTCTCATCCCTGGGCCACCCTTAGGTCCTTCATATCTAATTACAACAACATCTCCTGATACAATTTTCTTACTCTTAATTGCTGCTATTGCATCCTCTTCTGAATTAAATACTCTTGCTGGTCCTTCATGCTTAAGCATTTCTGGTGCAACTGCTGCTCTCTTAACTACTGCTCCATCAACTGCAAGATTTCCCCTAAGTATAGCTATACCACCTGTATGACTAAACGGTTCATCAACAGATTTTATTACACTATAGTCTTGAACATAAGAGTTCTTAGTATTTTCTCCTTGAGTCTTTCCTGTTGCAGTCATACAATCAAGATGAATTATATCCTTCTTGGAAAGTTCATTTATAACTGCCGAGATACCACCTGCATAATATAAATCTATAATATGAACTTGAGATGCAGGTGCTAAGTGACAAAGATTTGGCACTTTAGCTGATACTTCATTTATGATATCAAGGTTTATTGGTAATTTTGCTTCGTTTGCTATAGCTGTTAGATGTAAAACTGAATTTGTAGAACATCCAAGTGCCATTTCTACTGATAAAGCATTTTCTATAGCATCAACTGTAACTATATCCCTAGGCTTTATATCCTTTTCTAATAACTCCATTATTTTCATACCAGCTTGTTTTGCAAGTCTTATCCTCTCCGAATAAACCGCCGGAATAGTTCCATTTCCCGGTAATGCTAATCCTAAAACTTCTGTTAGACAGTTCATTGAGTTTGCTGTAAACATTCCTGAACATGCACCACAAGTTGGACACGCTTTTTCTTCTAATTCTTTAAGATCTGCCTCTAGCATTGTTCCATTTTCAAAAGCACCTACACCTTCAAAAACCGTTGTTAAAGATACATCTCCACCTTTAAATTTACCTGGTAGCATAGGCCCACCACTAGCAATTATTGCTGGTATATTTAATCTTAATGCCGCCATCATCATTCCTGGCACTATCTTATCGCAGTTTGGAATTAAAACTAATGCATCAAATCCATGAGCTTTTACCATACATTCAATTGTATCTGCTATAAGTTCTCTAGTTACTAAGGAATATCTCATTCCTTCATGCCCCATAGCAATTCCATCACATACTCCTATAGTTGGGAATACTAATGGAGTACCTCCTGCCATAAGAACACCTTTTTTAACACCTTCAACTATTTTATCTAAGTTTATGTGTCCTGGGATAATATCATTTTGTGAGGTTACTACTCCAATTAGAGGTCTATCTATTTCTTCATCTGTAAGACCAGCTGCTTTGAATAGTGACCTATGAGGAGCCCTTTCAGGTCCTCTTTTTACAACGTCACTTCTCATATATTTACATCTCCTTTTAAATCTTTTCCAAAATTAGTTTTGTCATCTCTTCTGTTCCTACTAGTTTCATTCCTTCACTCATAATGTCTCCAGTTCTATATCCATCCTCTAAAACACTAAGAACTGCTTTATCTATAACTAATGCCTCTTCATCTAATCCAAATGTATGCTTAAGCATCATTCCTGCTGATAAAATTGTTGCAAGAGGGTTTGCTATTCCAGTGCCTGCTATATCAGGAGCACTTCCATGAATCGGTTCATACATACCAAAACTATTTTCTCCTAAAGATGCTGATGGTAGCATTCCTATTGAACCTGTTACCATGCTAGCTTCATCAGATAATATATCTCCAAACATATTTGAAGTTACAATTACATCAAATTGTCTTGGATCTCTAACCATTTGCATCGCTGTATTATCTATATATAAATGATTTAATTCAACCTCAGGATAATCCTTAGCCACTTCCTCAACAATTCTTCTCCATAATCTTGAACTTTCAAGTATATTTGCCTTATCTACAGAAGTAACTTTTTTACTTCTCTTCATTGCTGATTCAAATGCTATCTTGGCTATTCTCCTTACTTCTTCCTCATCATATCTTTCAGTATCATAAGCTGCTGGAATTCCATTTACAGTTGTTAGTCCTCTTTCTCCAAAGTAAATACCACCAGTTAATTCCCTTACTACAAGAACATCAATTCCATCACCTATAATACTTTCCTTTAGTGGTGATGCATCTTTTAATGGTGCATATAATAATGCAGGTCTAAGATTACAATAAAGTCCTAATCCACCTCTTAACCCAAGAAGAGCTTGTTCTGGTCTTACCTTTGCTGTTGGTTCATCCCATTTAGGTCCACCTACTGCTCCAAGTAAAACTGCATCACTCTTCTTACAAGCTTCTAAAGTTTCTTCTGGTAGTGGTGTTCCAGTTTCATCTATTGCACATCCACCAGCAACTAAATATTCATAATCAAACTTGTGATTAAACTTTTCCCCAATTGCATTTAAAACCTTAATTGTTGATTCTATAACCTCAGGTCCTATTCCATCCCCTGGTATAACTGCTATATTATATTTCATCTTTCTAACCCCCAATTTATTAAAAGCCTACACTTTTGTGCTTATTTATTATTTTTGATGTATCCTATCAAGCCATCATTATCAATAATTTTTTGCATGAATTCTGGGAATGGTTCCCCTTGATAATCTTCATTTTTAGTTAAGTTCTTTATTACACCAGTTGAAAAATCTACTTCTAATTTATCTCCTGCCTCTATGGCCTTAACAGCTTCATCACATTCGAATATTGGTAGACCTATATTTATAGCATTTCTGTAAAATATTCTTGCAAATGTTGATGCTATAACACAACTTATCCCTGCTGCTTTAATAGCTATTGGCGCATGTTCTCTTGATGAACCACATCCAAAATTTTTATTAGCTACTATGAAGTCTCCTTGTTCAACATTTTTTACAAAATCTAAATCTATATCTTCCATACAGTGAGCTGCAAGCTCTTTGTGAACTGATGTATTTAAATATCTTGCTGGAATTATTACATCTGTATCAACATTATCTCCATATTTAAAAACCTTACCTGTTACTTTCATCTTCTAACTCCTCCTTAAACTAACTCTGGATCTGTAATTTTTCCTGTTAATGCTGATGCTGCTGCAACTGCTGGACTTGCTAAATATACTTCTGATTCAACATGTCCCATTCTTCCTACGAAGTTTCTGTTAGTTGTTGATACAGCTCTTTCACCAGCTGCTAATATTCCCATATGCCCTCCTAGACATGGCCCACAAGTTGGAGTTGAGAATATAGCTCCTGCCTCTACAAAATCCTTTATAATTCCTTCTTCTAAAGCTTGAAGATAAATCTTTTGAGTTCCAGGGAATACAATACATCTTAGTCCCTTCTTAACTTTCTTACCTTTTATAATGTCTCTAGCTACTCTTAAATCTGATATTCTACCATTTGTACATGAACCTATAACAACTTGGTCTATAGAAATATCACCAACATTGTCTATTGTTCTTGTGTTATCTGGTAAGTGTGGGAATGCTACTGTTGGTCTTAATGAACTTAAATCTATTTCATAAACCTCATCATACTCAGCATCCTCATCAGCCTCATACTTTTTCCATTCTCTTTTAGTATGCTCTTTTAAGTACTCTTCTGTCTTATCATCAACTGGGAAAATTCCATTCTTTCCACCAGCTTCTATTGCCATGTTTGCCATAGTAAATCTATCATCCATTGAAAGATAATTTATACCATCTCCTACAAACTCCATTGATCTGTATAAAGCTCCATCTACTCCTATCATCCCTATAATATGAAGTATAATATCTTTACCACTAACCCATTTAGCAGGTTTTCCTTTAAGAACAAATTTAATTGCTGAAGGAACCTTAAACCAACATTCTCCTGTCGCCATTCCTGCTGCCATATCAGTTGATCCAATACCAGTTGAGAATGCCCCTAATGCACCATAAGTACAAGTATGTGAATCTGCGCCTATAACAACATCTCCTGCTACTGCTAATCCTTTCTCTGGAATCAAGCAATGTTCTATTCCCATTTCTCCAACTTCAAAGTAATTTTCTATTCCATTATCTTCTGCGAATTCTCTTATATATTTAACTTGCTCTGCAGCCTTTATATCCTTATTTGGAGTGAAGTGATCTGGAACTATAGCTATTTGACTTTTGCTAAATACCTTCTCCACACCAAATTTTTTAAATTCAGTTACAGCAACAGGTGTTGTAATATCATTTCCTAATACTAAATCAAGCTTTGCCTCAATTAATTGTCCAGCCTTTACTTTTTCTAAACCAGCGTGAGCTGCTAATATTTTTTGCGTCATGGTCATTCCCATTTGTTAATCATCCCCCTTAAAAATATGTCTTTGCTTTTCTTTCAATATCTTTTATTAGCTTATATTCTATAGAATCCACTAGTGCTATCCAACTTGCTTGAATTACATCTCTTGATACCCCAACAGTACTCCAATTTTCCACACCATCTGTTGATTCTATTAAAACTCTTACCTTTGCTTCTGTAGCATTCTCCGAATCTAAGACCCTAACCTTATAATCCACAAGTCTTACATCCTTTAATTGAGGATAAAATACTTCAAGGGCTTTCCTTAAAGCTTTATCCAATGCATTTACAGGACCTTCTCCTCTAGCTGCACTCATTTCTTCTCTTTCATCTACAGTAATATTTATCATTACTGAGGATGTCATATCAGATTCTTCTGAAGGCTGTTCAGCAAATACCTTAAAATGATTTAGTTTAAAGAAAGGCTTATATTTTCCTATTATCTTTCTCATTACTAATTCAATTGTTCCTTCTGCTCCTTCAAACTGATATCCTTCATACTCTAATTCCTTTAGTTTATCAGTAATTTTTTGTACTTCTTCTCCATCTTTAGATATATTTGGAAATATCTTTTGAATTTCTGAAAGTATAGTGCTTTTACCACTTACTTCTGAAACTAAAAATCTTCTTCTATTACCTACTTTGTCAGGAATTATATGTTCGTAAGCTTTTGGTGTCTTACAAACTGCATCTATATGCATTCCACCTTTATGTGCGAATGCTGAGTTACCTACATATGGCGTCTCATCTCTTAATGTTATATTTGAAATTTCTGCTATGAATCTAGCAACTGTAGTTAGTTTAGATAGGTTGTTATCATCTATGATGTCTTGCCCCAATTTCAACTTTAATGTTGGAATAATTGTACTTAAATTTGCATTACCACATCTTTCACCTATTCCTATAAATGTTCCTTGAATGTGGTTTACCCCAACTTGCGCTGCCACTACAGAATTGGCTATAGCCATGCCAATATCATCGTGACAATGTATTCCTACGTTGCCCCCTATTTTGCTTATTGCTTCTGAAGTAATTTCTTTGATTTCATCCGGTAGTGTTCCTCCATTTGTATCACAGAGGACTACAACGCTTGCCCCAGCTTCCCTTGCGCATTTTATTGTGGATAATGCATATTCTTTATTTTCCTTATATCCATCAAAAAAATGCTCTGCATCATAAATTACTTCTTTATTTTTATCAGATAAATACTTAACTGTATCACTAATCATATTTAAATTCTCTTCTAATGAAGTTTTTAGTATCTCTTTAACCTGAAACTCCCATGACTTACCAAATACTACAGTTACCTCTGTCTCTGCTGATAGTAAGCTTTTCAGATTCTTATCTTCTTCAACTTTAATATTAGGTCTTCTAGTTGATCCAAAAGCTGCAATTTTCGAATTCTTTAATTGAACACCTTTAATCCTTTTAAAAAATTCCATATCCTTAGGATTAGATCCAGGATTGCCAGCCTCAATATAAGTGACCCCAATGTCATCTAGTACCTTCACTATCTTAATCTTATCTTCTAAAGAAAAAGATATTCCTTGCCCTTGAGCCCCGTCTCTCAAAGTAGAATCGAAAATACTAATTTTCTTTTCATCCACTAAAAACACCCCCTATTCTATTATTTACTCCTTATTACTATTCAGAATAATCATCATAACTTCTTATGCTTCTGTCTCCTCTTTCAAGTGCCGTTACCCCTGTTCTTACTAGCTCTTGAATTCCGTATTCCTCCATAAGCTTTATCAATGCTGAAATCTTGCTCTCATCACCTGTTAACTCAATTGTTAGAGTATCTACAGATATGTCTATTATCTTACTTCTAAAAATCTTTACAACTTCGTTGATTGCTGCCCTATTTTCTGCCTTTGCACTTACCTTAATTAGAACTAATTCTCTATACACTGAATTATCAGACTTAAGATCTATTACTTTTATCACATCTTCAAGCTTGTTCAATTGTTTCATAACCTGCTCTAATACATCTGCATTCCCCATTAATGTAATAGTCATTCTTGAAATTTTTTCATCTTCTGTTCTGCCTACTGTTAAGCTATCGATATTATAGCCTCTTCTTGAGAATAGTCCAGCGACTCTACTAAGCACCCCCGAAGAATTCTTAACTAAAACTGATAAAACATGCTTTTGTTCCATTCCCTTCCCCTCCTTAAATATCAAAATATTGCTTATTGCGTAAATTTAGTATAAAGGTATAAAAAGTCCCACCCTTAATGATATAGATCATAAGAGGTGGGAAAATACTCCGCCTAAAATAATATCACTAGGTTCTAACAAACCCTTGCCTATAACGGGTGCACACCGGATATCGCCTACTCACTTAAATATTCTAGCTTTCAGGATTCTGCTCTGGAGTGATAACTATCTAACTTAAAGTATCGATTCACACCTACCATCGACTCTCTGTAACTTTATCCTGTTAAATAACTGTCTCCTTCTTAGCATTTATTAAACTAAAAGGAACTATTTAGTTGTTCTTTTGTTAAGATTTTACTCTTATAGTTCCCTATTGTCAATAAAATATACATATTTTTATAAATTTAATATTATAAGACTATTGTTATTTGTTTTTACAAAATAACCACCCATTATATTTATCAATATATTAATAATACTTAAATTTTATTATTATCATTTAGTCTTTTTCTTATTTTTATTACTACTATAATATCAATTATGCCATTTTTTTATCATTTAACTAAAATAATATTTTATATAAAAAAGAAACGCTAAAAATACTTAGCGTTTCTAAAATCACATTATTTACATTTTTCTACTATCATATCAGCAAGGTTATGTGCCATCTTATCAATTTCCTCTTGATTTTCACCTTCTAGCATAACTCTTACTAAAGGTTCAGTACCAGATGGTCTTATTAGTACTCGTCCCTTACCCTGTAAACTTTCTTCTATTCTCACAATTTCAGCCTTTATTTCTTCATCTTCTAAGTATATATTCTTCTTATCATTTGGAACAGTTGCATTAGCTAATACCTGTGGAAGTTCCTTCATTATAGAACACAATTCACTTAAAGTTTTCTTTTCCTTCTTAACTATTGATGCTACTTGAAGTGCTGTAACTAGTCCATCTCCTGTTGTATTATAGTCTAGGAATATGATGTGTCCTGATTGTTCTCCACCAAGTACATATTTTCCTTTAACCATTGATTCAAGAACATATCTATCTCCAACCTTAGTTTTAATAGTATTTATCCCCATCTCTTTGCAGGCTATCTCTAATCCTAAATTACTCATAACAGTGACAACTAGCATATCGTCTTTTAATCTTTTAATATCTTTTAAGTGTTTTCCACAAAGGGCTAATATAAAATCTCCATCTATTAATTTACCTTTTTCATCTACTGCTAAACACCTATCAGCATCTCCATCAAAAGCAAACCCGATGTCACACCCCTTTTTTACAACATACTCCATTAACTCTTCTGGATGTGTTGATCCACAGCTTTCATTTATATTAGTACCATCTGGATTATCATTAATTACATAAACGTCAGCACCTAATTCTCTAAAGGTTCTTACAGCTGCTTCGTAGGCTGATCCATTTGCGCAATCTAGGGCTACCTTTAAACCTTCTAAATTTACAGCTATAGTCTCTTTAGCAAATTCTATATAGTCTTCTAATGCCCCAACCTCTATTATTTCTCTTCCAAGAGCCGTTCCTGTAGGGCTTGGAACTCCTTCAAACTTGCTTTCTATAACTCTTTGAATCTCATCTTCTAAGTCATCAGAAAGTTTATATCCTTTATCATTAAAGAATTTAATTCCGTTATATTCTACTGGATTATGAGAAGCTGATATCATTATACCTGCATCTGCGCCATACTTTCTTGTTAAATGTGCAACTGCTGGTGTTGGTACTACACCTAATATAACTGCCTCAGCACCAACAGATAAAATACCCGCAACTAATGCTGCCTCTAGCATATCTCCTGATATTCTTGTATCTTTACCTACTAGTATTTTAGGTTTATGAGCTCCTTCTGTTAATACGTATGCTCCAGCTCTTCCAAGATTATATGCTAATTCAGCAGTTAACTCTGTATTTGCTATACCTCTTACCCCATCAGTTCCAAACATTCTACTCATATATATACCTCTCTTTAATTCATAATCATTTTATTCTTGTGTATTTATCTATAATTTAGTATAGTCTTTTCCTTTAATATTGACAACATTATCTATTCTTTTAATCTACCAAGGATAATGTTATAACCTTCTGTTCCATAATTTAAACATCTATTTACCCTACTTATTGTAGCCGTACTAGCTTTTGTTATCTCTGCTATTTCTGTATAAGTCTTTTTTTCACTTAATAATTTAGCTACTTGTATTCTTTGGGCTAAAGCCTTAACCTCATTTATAGTTGCTACGTCTTCAAAAAATTTATAACACTCTTCAATACTTTCCAATTTCAAAATTGCATTGAATAATAAATCCATTTCCTCACTCTTAATCTTTGAATCTATGTTGCTCATTGTCTTCACTCCTTAGATTTATATCTATCCATAATTATACCTAAAGCTTTAACAATTCACAACTTTAACCATTTAAAGTGTATTTATATTTCAGTATTCATTTCCCCATCCGGATCACTCATTTCTCCTAATCCCTTAATTTTTATATCTCTATATATACTTTTGGTTGGCAATAACCAAACCTCACCAGTTCCTTTATATACATTTAATAGTCCTTCACCATTTGTAGCACTACCAATAATAGATGATGATTTCTCAACAGTAAATTTAACATTACTAGTTCTAAGTACTGCAAAGTTCCCATCAACTTTTAAGGTATCATTAAATAATTTACATTTAAATATTTCTGATTCAGGAACCGGAAGCTCTAATACAACAATTCCACTACCTGAAATACTCGTTTGATATAGTCCCTCATTTCCAAATAACATTGAAGAAACGCTTTTTTGCATACTTGATCCTATTTCAACTTCCTCTTCACAGGCATAAAATAATCCATCGTCAACTATTATCTCTTCATCTTCTAACTCAATTAATGCATAGTGACCAAAGGATGGTTCTAGGAAAATTTCTCCTGTCCCTTCATATGTAGGTTTAAACATGGTCTCACCAGTCAGTTTACTATTAATAAACTTTTTTCCTAAACCAACAACACCACCAGTTTTATTCTTTATTGCTATATCACCCTTCATATAACTTAAAGCGCCAGACTCAAGCTTAACAGAACTATCTTCCAATATAATTCTTACTTGCCTTAATTTTATTCCAGCATCATTCATAACCTGTAATCCAAAAGCGGTCTCAATATCTGTTGCTCCTTCAAGCTTATCAAATTCTAAAACTTGAAATTTTGAATCGTTAGACATTTGTGACAACATTGTTAATTTATTTTCTGAGTTTATTGATGTTCTCATAATATCACCCCTTAAATTTCTATGATTATTTTACCATAATATCATTTTAAAATCCTTCTACTAAGAAATTCAAAAGAAAATCTTAATATATCGATATCCTTCTCACAAGAATTAATTTATAATAATTATAATAAAAGTAATATTTAGCATTTTTTGAATATTTCATTGTAACATTTAATTTTAAAATGTCCTAGGGGGAGAGAAAATATAATGATTAACAACAAAGTACTAATTGTAGAAGATGAGATATCAATAAACGATATCTTAACATCCGCCTTAAGATCTGAAGGATATAATGTACGAAGTGCATTTAACGGTAAAGAGGCTCGATTACTATTAAAGGATTTTAATCCTGATATAACCCTTCTAGATATTAATCTGCCAGATGAAAGTGGATTTGATATTTGTAGGGATATAAATCAAAATTATTCTATACCAATACTAATTCTTACTGCACGAACTGATATTTTTGATAAGGTCCTTGGCCTTGAACTTGGTGCAGATGACTACATTACAAAACCATTTCATATAAAAGAAGTTTTAGCAAGAGTTAAGATTGCCTTAAGGCGAGTAGATAAATATAAATTTAAAAAAGATAATAATCTTATTAAATTAAATAGAGATGTAAAAATAAATTATGAAAGCAGAATTGTTTTCAAAAATGATATTCAGGTTAAATTAAAACCTAGGGAATATGACTTATTAGAATTTCTAGCTAAAAATAGAAATAAAGTATTCTCTAGAGAAGTAATATTGAATCAACTTTGGGGATTTGATTATGATGGTGATGACCGTACTGTAGATGTACATATAAGACGATTAAGAAGCAAATTAGATGATAATAATTCCCTTATCGAAACGGTATTTTCAATTGGTTATGTAATGAGGTCCTATAATGAAGATTAAAACTAAAATAATCCTTAGCTTAGGTACAATTTTAGTAGTCCTAGGTATTATATTAAATATTTCTATAAGAAATATCCTTATAGATAAAATGGAGACCACTATTAAGGAATCTTTAACACAACTAATGGGGAGTATGACTGAGTCAATTAAATACAGAATTCTATTAAATTCGGCTGATACAGATAAGGCTAAATTTAAAATTGAATCTAATTATCTAATGAAATATTTAACTTTAAACAATGATTGCTTTCTAGAAATTAAGGATATTAATAATAATATTCTAGCTAACAACACTGATGAAATATTTAAAAATGATATTGATAAACTTAATTCAAGAACTCAAAACGGAAGTGCTATTATCTATATAAAATACATAAATGATAGTGCCTTTGGTATTTTATCATACCCTATCTATGTAAATAACAACCAATTGGGAGTAATTAACACAACCAAGGAATATAATGATATCTACTCCTCTAATTTAGATACTATTAATATGATTACAGTTATAGAAGTAGTAATCTTTATGTCCATATTTTTTATTGCCTATATAATTACCACCAAAATCATAGGACCTATTGTTCAACTTACAGATGGTGTTAAGAAGATTGAAGAAGGTAATTATGAATTCTCTATTACTCCTAAAGGAAACGATGAAGTTAGTATACTTTCAAGGGAATTCATCAATATGAAGGAAAAAATTAAAGGTCAACTTGAAACTATTAATTCTGAAAAAGATAAAGTTGAAACTTTAGAAAAGCATCGAAAAGAATTTTTTGATAATGTAACCCATGAACTTAAAACCCCATTAACTGCTATTACAGGTTATGCTGAAATGCTTAAAGATGATATGGTTCCTGATGAAGAGTTTAAAAGAAGAGCTCTTGATAGAATTTATAGTGAGAGTGAGCGAATTCATAATTTGGTTCTAGATTTAATTGATGTATCTAAGGGCCAAAGTCAAACGAATGAGGAGATAATTACAATTAATATAAAAAATATTTTAACCGAAATAATCAAGGATATGAATATAAAAGCAAATAAATATTCCCTAAGTATAATTGGTACACTTGAAGATGGTGTCATAAAAGGCCAAGAGAATAAACTGAAGCAACTTTTTATAAACCTTCTCGATAATGCAATCAAGTATTCAAGCGACACTTTAGATATTACCGTTGTCTCCTATATCTCCACTAATTATTATTGTATAGAAATTAAAAATAGCTCAAATATTATTCCTGAGGATATCTTTAACTCTATATTTAATCCTTTTGTAAAAACTAACAATTCAAAAGAAAAAAGTAGTAGTGGATTAGGATTATATATTGCTAATGAAATAATCAATGATCATAACGGAGAAATTTATATAGATAATGGTGAAATAGTAACTATAATGGTAAAATTACCTCTCCTGTTAACAAGTTGATAATATCTTAACTAAATTTAGCAATTAATTACCCATAATATATAAATATAAACTAAATATAGGAGTGATTAAAAATGAAACGAACTATTTATTTAAAGGTATTATCATTATTTATTTTAACCTTCTTATCCATCACTATTATTGGATGCAGTCCTTCAAACAAGGAAATTCTTCTAACCACAAATGTTGCAGAAGATATGAAGATCCAAGAAAATTCTATTCTTCAATCTTTAGAAGAAGGTAATAACTTTCTTCAAGAAAAAAATTTTACTGAAGCAAAAAAATCTTATGAAAAAGCAATATCTTGTGATAAAAACAACTTAGACACCTATGTTGAAATTAGAGATAAGTATTTAGATGCTAACAGACTAGATGATGCTTATTACTTTATAAAGCTATCAATAGATAATAATGTTGATAGAGATAATATGATAGCAGCACTAAATGATATTCAATCAAAGTTTGATACTACAACTATAAATAATACTATTAATATTAATACAAACTACACCTTACCTGAAGAAGTACCTATTTCTATTAATGGTGAATCAAATAAAGTAAAAATTCAATGGGAAAATAAGAATGTTAATACAAGCACTCTTGGCACCTTTTCCTTTAATGGAATATCAGATGAGTATGGTAGAAAAGTACTTCTTAACTTAACTGTCAGAAAACCTATAAAAGAAAAAAAGATTGGTTTCATAACTAATTTTTATGAGAAAAATGGAGAGGCTTATATCACTTTTGATGAAGCACAATTCTTCATAGATACAGAAACTGATAAAACTGCTACAAATGAAGCACTTAAAGATGGGCGAAATATCCACGATGGTGGTTTCTCTGAAGATGGCCTAATCTACAATAGCTATTATATTAAAAACTCGAGCACAGCTACAAAAGAATATAAACTTTCCAAATCTACTAAATTCCTTTTATGCAGATTTATAGTAGATAAAAATTCAGATATAAGCGCAAACACAGCTCAACCTACGTCTGTAGATTATACTACTTTTAGTAAGTATATTGCTACTGCAAGAGGGTATTCCCATCAGCCAAGCCACGCTTTATTATTTTGGATTGATACGGAAGATAATATAGTTAATAACATTGATATGCAATATGCTCCATAGTTTATTAACTATGTAATTCGCAAACTATAGTTTTACACGCAAGAATGGCATCAAATCCAAGTTCAACGACTTAAAAACAATATAATCATAAATTTGACCCATACGAAAATATTCTTATACGATAATGTAAAAAAATTATAACTGTTGATCGCTTATCTAAAAATTAGCTTTCAGCAGTTTTTCCTTTTATCCCGATATCTCATATCTTCTTATCTAATTCACCCTGATATTCCGATATTATTCTGAATATATTTTTGCAAAACAAAAAAAAGCTGTAGTTTTATCTACAGCTTGCAATAATCAAAATTATCTTCTATTTTGTTCTTTCTTAGCTATTCTACAAGATGTACATCTTGTTGGCTCATTATCGAATCCCTTTTCCTTGTAGAATTCTTGCTCCCCTACTGAAAATATGAATTCACTACCGCAATCTCTACATACTATTGTTTTATCTGTCATAAATGTTCCTCCTAAATTTAAAGATTCTAATTTGATAATACTCCCTAATTTTGAGGAAACTATTTACCTAAATGAAACTTTTTGTTGTTAGCATTTGCTACTCTCTTATAATAACATATATTTTGATATATTTCAATCAAAAATTACTAATTTATTCTAATAAAACCATATTTTATCACTTATTTTTCACACAAAAAGAGCTGTTTTACAACATCCCCTTTTTATCCTAATAAACCTTAGCCTTTTCTTCCCCATCAAGAACTCTAATAGCTCCTTGAGCTAAAGCTAATAATTCATCTTCTCCTGGATATACTTTTATTTCAGAAATCCAGCTTACTCTCTTCGAAATTGCTTCAACAACTACTGGTGAATAAGCAATTCCTCCTGTTAGTAATATTCTATCAACCTTACCTTCAAGAACTGTTGCCATCGCACCAATTTCTTTTGCCACTTGATATATAAATGCATCAAATAATATAGCAGCTTTTTTATCTCCATCTTCCATAAGCTTTAATACATCCCTCATATCATTAGAGTTTATATAAGCATTAAGCCCACCATTACCAACTAACTTGCTGTATATTTCTTTTTCTGTATATTTTCCACTAAAGCAAAGCTTAACTAAATCTCCTGCTGGAACTCCTCCTGCTCTTTCTGGTGAAAATGCTCCATCTCCATCAAGGGCATTATTAACATCTATAACCCTACCATTCTTATGGGCTCCAACAGAAACTCCTCCACCCATATGAGTTACAATAAGATTTAAATTCTCGTATCCTTTTCCACTTTCCTTACCATATCTCTTAGCAACAGCTTTTTGGTTTAAAGCATGGAATTTACTCTTTCTTGGTAGCTCAGGAACTCCTGAAAATCTTGCTACTTCATCTAATTCATCAACAACAACTGGATCAACAATAAATGCTGGAACCCCTAATTCTTTAGCTATTTCATTTGATAATATTCCACCAAGATTTGAAGCATGTTGTCCTTGTACTCCAACCTTTAGGTCTTCTAATAATTCTTCTGTAACTGCATATGTTCCACCTGCCATTGGCTTTAGCATTCCACCTCTACCAACAACTGCGTTTAAAGTCTTTATATCAAAGTTTTTATCCTTTAATATATTCAATATAACTTCTTTTCTAAAATTTCTTTGGTCGTATATTGTATCATACTTAGCAATTTCTTCTGATGAATGTCTTAATGTTTCTTCAAATAATTCTTTTTCATTTTCATACACTCCAATTTTAGTTGAAGTAGAACCTGGATTGATAATTAGTAACTTATATGACATATCATAAACCTCCATGAATTCTATTATTTTGAAGCTTCTGCAACTATAGCTGCTAAAGCAATTGAATTTACTTTTGTTTCAAAACTATCTGCTCTTGAAGTTAATATAACTGGTGCTGATGTACCTACTAGTAAACCACCATTTCTTGATTTTGAGGTGTAAGTTAAGCACTTATACATAACATTTGCAGTTTCAATGTTTGGAAGCATAATTACATCAGCCTTACCTGCAACTGGTCCTGTTATTCCTTTATGATGAGCTGCTTCTTCTGATAATGCATTATCTAATGCTAAAGGTCCATCAATTATACATCCCTTTATTTGTCCTCTTTCATTCATTTTTGATAATAATGAAGCATCAATTGTTGCTGGCATATCTGGATTAACAATTTCAACTGCACATACTGGTGCAACCTTTGGACAATCTATACCACAAGCCTTAGCAACAGAAACTGAGTTTTGAACTATTTGAATCTTAGCTTTTAAATCTGGATATGTATTAAATGCAGCATCTGTTAAGAATATCAATCTATCAAATCCTTCTATCTCAAAGACTGCTACATGAGACATAACCTTACCAGTTCTAAGTCCTACTTCTTTATTTAATACACTTCTTAAGAATGTTGCCGTATCAACTAACCCCTTCATTACCATATCAGCTCTTCCACTAGATACTAATTGAACTGCAAAAAGTGTAGCTTTCTTTACATCCGGCTCATGAATCACTTCAAATTGAGTTATATCCATCCCAATAGAGTCTGCTATTTCTTTAATCTTATCCTTATCCCCTACTAATATTGCGTCTGCAATTCCTTGTTCTTTAGCAGCTTTAATAGCTTCTAACACTGGTTCATCTTGTGCCACTGCAACTGAAACTTTTTTTCTTTGACAAACCTTAACCTTTGATAATAAATCGTCAAAATTTTTACTCATATTTATGCACCTCTTACAAATTTTTTATAATTTTTTACTACTTTCTTTATAAATACACCATCAAAAATAACTTTATTTCATTTTTTCAAAAATATAATGTTAAAATTATAACAATCATAGCTATAATTTTTCCATTTATACCACTTTCATTGTAACAAAAAATATCCTGAAAACTCAAGTTTTCAGAATATTTTAAATATTATATTTGTTTATACTCACTCATTATTCTCTCAGCTACCTTAATTCCATCTACTGCTGCAGATATAATTCCACCTGCAAATCCAGCACCTTCACCCGTTGGATATAGTCCTTTAGTGTTTATACTTTCTAGATTTTCATCTCTAGTCATTCTTACTGGAGCCGATGTTCTTGTTTCAATACCAGTAAGAACAGCATCATCCATAGCATAGCCTTTAATTCTACTATCAAACTTTACTATACCTTCCTTTATTGCTTCCACAACATAATTAGGTAAACATTCCCTTAAATCTCTAAATTCAAATCCTGGTTTATAGCTTGGTATAACACTTCCTAACTTAGTACTTACTCTATCATTTAAAAAGTCTCCAACTAATTGAACAGGTGCTTTATATTTTCCTCCTCCAAGTTTAAATGCTAATTCCTCATATTTTCTTTGGAATTCCATACCACTTAATGGAGAATCCCCTTCAAAATCTTCTGGTCCTACTGTAACCACTAATGCTGAGTTTGCATTATCTAAATCTCTTGCATGATAACTCATTCCATTTGATACAAGTCTTCCTTCTTCTGATGCTGCTGCTACAACAACTCCACCTGGACACATACAGAATGAATATATACCCCTATTAAGCTTTTCACTTTGGCAAACTAATTTATAGTCTGCGGCATTAAGCCTTGGATGACCTGCATATTGACCATATTGACTATTATTAATCATACTTTGTGGATGTTCAATTCTTACTCCAACCGCAAATGCTTTAGGTTGCATGAATACCCCTTCTTTATGAAGCATCTCATAAGTATCCCTTGAACTATGACCAATAGCTAATACTAGGGATTCACATGGCATAGACTTTCCATTAATAACTATACTTTCAAGCTTACCATCTTTAATTTCTACTTTTTCTAACTTAGAGTTAAAATGGACTTCTCCGCCCAGTGCTTTTATTTCCTCCCTAATAGACTTAACCACGTCTTTTAGTATATCAGTTCCTACATGAGGCTTTCCAGCATATACTATTTCTTTTGGTGCTCCTGCTTTCACTAACTCTTCTAATACAAAACCACATCTATTATCCTTAATTCTTGTAGTAAGTTTCCCATCTGAAAATGCACCTGCTCCACCTTCTCCAAATTGGACATTTGATTCAAGATTCAAGTCCGAAGTACCATTCCAAAATGATTCAACAGTCTTAGTTCTATTATCAACATCTTCTCCCCTTTCAAATATAACAGGCTTATATCCATGTTTAGCTAGTGTTAATGCTGCAAATAGACCTGCTGGGCCTAATCCGATTACTACTGGCCTAGTTTTTGGCTCCTTTAATCCATACTTAAAATCTTCTTTTATTTCATTATCCTCAAATTTTACATCTTTATCTTTTATTCTTGATACTATTCTTTTCTCTCCATTGCATCTAATATCTACACAATAGTTAAATTTAATATTATCTTTCTTTCTAGCATCAATACTTTCTTTAAGTATTTTTAACTTTATTATCTCATCCTCTGAAATCTTAAGCTTCTTCGCTACCTTTTTCTTAATATCTTCTATTGGCTCATCTATATTTAGATTTATATTATTAATTCTAATACTCATTACTTTCTCCCTTTTTTTATGATTTTGTAGACAAATATTTTATCATACTATACCATAAAAAAAAGTGGCAATGCCACTTTTTATTTTATGGTAGTTATTTTAATTGTTATTGGTCCTGAGTTAGACTTAACTTTTATATTATTATTGTTAACATTTAAAAGCATAGCTTTTAATTCTAAATTATGTTCTCCCTCTATAAGTCCTTTAACACTTACCTCTACCTTTAGATTTTCAGCTGTTATTGCTTTCAAATCCTCTTCTGTACCTTCTACTGTAACTGTGGCAAACTCAGGTACTTCGTACTTATATTTATTCTCATCCTTATCTAAATAATTTATTCTTATATTCTCAAAATCCTTTGTTACAGTTCTAGTATCTTTTATTTTAATTTTAACCGTTACAACATCTTCACCTTTAGCAATGGTAATCCCTTGAGGTGGTATTAATTTAAGAGTAAATTCTCTACTACCTGTAATATCAGATAAATTTATAGGCTCCAGCTCTATCTGTTCTATATCTTTTACCTTATTAGAATCCCCCAGAATATTAACCCTATTTCTAGATAACTCAACAGTTTCTATACTTAGTCCATTCTTTAATACCCCTGTATAAGTAGTTTTAATTGGAACCTCTTTTCCTTTAGCAACCTTTAAAGATAAAGTACCTTTAGTTTCGCTAATGCCAACTCCCTCTACTTCTTTCTCTTCCTTATCCATTGCCTGGATATCAAATTCTTCTTCCATATCTTTATCTATATCCTTCACTTCTCCAACCAATGCTGCAAAAACTACCTTATCCACTGCTGTCGCTGGTCCATAAACTGTTACTTTTTCAGGATTAATAGTAATAGCACCTTGTGAAAATCCTTCTTTGTAATTTGTTTTTATTCTAGAATCCACTTTCACTTCTTTTTCTACCAAGTCTTCTATCTTTACTTTTATTGCTATAACTCCATTATTCTTAATATTAATGCCCTGAGGATAATTTACTATTTCAACTGGTATATTGTTATCACCCTTTTTCAATGCATATGCGCTAATATCTGCTCTTAATTTGAAATCTTCCTTTTTAGCAGTATATATTTCATTTGCAGGACCCTCTATTGTCAAATCAACATAAAACTTTTGATTAGGTGATAATGCTAGCTTAGAATCTGCTAATACTTCAGTATTAACCATCTCAACTTCTATACCCCTTATTTCTGACTTTCTAGTTGGGTTTTCAACATTGGTTACATATAGCCATAACCCAAAAGACAATAATACACATATGAGTTTTATGGTTAATTTTTTTTCATTCCCGTTATCCATGTCTTCACCCTTTCACCAGCTGTTTTTACTCTCTTAGCTTCTCTATTCTCCATAATTTTTAACAATATAGTCTTTAATTTTTCCTTGTCATAATTACGGGTTAATCTCCCATTAGCTGCTAATGATATTATTCCTGTTTCTTCTGAAACTACTATAACTAATGCATCAGAGTTTTCCGATAAACCCATTGCAGCCCTATGACGAGTCCCTAATTTCTTATTTATAGAATTATTACTTGTTAAAGGAAGTACACATCCTGATGCATGTATTCTATTTTTTCTTATAATAGTTGCACCATCATGTAGAGGCGTGTTAACAACGAATATATTCTCTAGTAAATTGGCACTCACTTTAGCATCTATAATAGTTCCTGATCCTAGTATTTCGCCAAGGCCTGTGCTCTGCTCTATAGCTATAAGTGCACCTGTTTTACTCTCTGCCAAATTACCTACAGCTGCAACAATTTCATTTACAACTTCATTTCTATATTCTTTATCATCAATATTATGTATTTCATCAAATGTACTTCGTCCTAAATGTTCTAGCACTCTCCTGATTTCTGGTTGAAATATAATAATTACTGCTAGAACCCCAATTGTTAATGTCTTATTTAAAATAAAATTTAGCATATTTAATTTTAAAACATAACTAATAGGAATTAAAGCTACAATTAAAACTATACCTTTTAATAATTGCTCTGCCCTAGTTTCCTTTATTAACATATATCCTTTATAAAATATAAAAGATACTACTAAAATATCTAATATAGACCAAATAGATATATTTTTTATTATATTTAATAGCAAAGTATAGAATTCTTGCATTGGTCTCACCTCTTAAAATTAGTCTGTATTTAAATTATACACCAAATTAGCAATCCTTAATATAATTCCAATTACAATTTTATGAAGTTTTATTACTTTTTCATACTATTTTCATTAAAGTTTAAATATAAATTTAATAAAGGATACTTTTATCTATTCATAAGAGAAAAAGGAGATATGTTTATGAAAATTGAAGATTTAAAATTAAATAAAAAACTATTAATAGCCTTGAGCCTAATAGTTATCCTCCCCTTATTAATCTTAGTAATTATTAAACTTACCCCATCTCATAGAGATATAGCTAAGATGAATAAACTATCTAAAGAAATTAAAGAATGTAACTTAACTCTTAATAAAGCAATTAATGATCAAAGCATTGATTCTGAAAAATCTGAAGCTTTACTTAGTTCAGGTATTGTTAAATTAAAAGAATTAGATGATGAGTTATTTGCAACTACTGTAGTGCAAAAGAATCAAGCTATAAAAGAAAAATTATATGAAACATTGACTTATAATATTAATATTTACGAGCTCACCTTAGGCTTAATAAGAAACCCTAATGATAAAGAGATAATTTCAAAATTTAATGAGTATACAAAAACTTACAACCTCCTAGTAAGCAACTACAAAGATTTAAAATCTTCGGGTTTGAAGGTAGATTTTCCCGATAGTACCAAGAAATTTTTCGATAACTCTTCTTACTTTATTAATGCTGTTATAAAAATAAATAGAGAAACTGATATTAAAGTAGATCAAAAAAAAGCATATGTTGTAAGTTTAGAGGAATGTATTAATGCTTTTAGTGAAATAGATGAAGATTTAAAGCCTGCTCTTGAAAAAATAAAAGAAGATGGTCGTTCCCTAGAGGTATTACTTAAAGATATAAAAGATAAGAAATCAAAATTTAGTGAAATTAAAAGTAAATCTTATTCCTTAACCATTCCTGAAAAGGGTAATGATTGCTATGAAATACTACAAGATACCATAACCTTTTACGACTTATATATAACTTCTTTAGAACATTCAATTATTTTAGAAAAATCCTCTTCAAATGCAAATGATGATGAAAATATAGGTAAAAACTATAATAATAGCTTCTCTAAATATTCAGATTTTACAAAAAGCTTAAAAGAATTAAATGCAGAGTTGGATAATTTTAATAATAAGTAGTATATAAACTCTCCTTTTGGTAATAATACAATTTGACTGGGTTACAAAAAGGAGGTTGTGTATGAAAAAATTTTTTAGTCAGTTTACACTTTGCTTAGCCCTCTCAATTCTATTTTGCTCTGCAATACCTGCAAAGGCTTTAGTTTTAGGGAGTTATTCTACAGCTAATAAAAGCTTAGCAGAAACAAAATTTGTAAATAACGAGATCACTAATATAAAGTCTGATGAGGTCGTTGAAGTGTTTAACAATGGCCAAAAACAATTGTATATTACTCAAGCAGATATAAATCTTATGGCCAAACTAGTTTATGCTGAAAGTCGTGGTGAGCCTTTCGAAGGAAAGGTTGCTGTTGCTTCTGTGGTTTTAAACAGGGTACTTAATCCTAGTTTTCCAAGTAGCATAAAAGACGTGATTTTCCAACCTAATGCTTTTTCATGTGTTAAAAACGGTCAAATCATAGCTAATCCAGACCAAAATTGCTACGATGCAGTATTTGAAGCCATAAAAGGAAAAGATCCTACTAACCAGGCTCTTTACTTTTATAACCCTGCAATAGCTACATGTTCTTGGATGAAAGCAACTGAAAAAAAAGATAGTAAGGCCATCGGCCACCACATATTCTTTAAATGCTAAAAGAGGGCTTACGCCCTCTTTTACTTTACTCAAAAGTACCCTTAACAATAGCAACCCCATTTTCAACTAATCTCTTACCCTTTGAATAAACATCACAAATAGATAAGTCTTTCTTATTTACAATAACAAAATCTGAAGAATATCCCCTCTTAATATATCCTTTATCACTTAATTTAAGAAGATTAGCTACATTAGATGTTATTACTTTTATCCCTATTTCTATAGGTATTCCTTCATTTAAAATAGCGGATTTAACCTCTTCATATAAAGTCTTTACAGAGCATACCCCTAATCCTACCAACTCTCTTTCCTCATTAAATTTAGGCATACTTCCATTTCCATCAGAGGAAAATGTTATTTGCTCAATAGGTAAGTCTAATTCGTAAATTTTCTTTAATCCTTGACTTGCTGTTAATTCGCCCTCTTCTAAAAAATTAGGATCAGAACTTGTTGTCAAATCAATAAATCCACCTTTTTTTATGTAATCTATTCCCATATCAAATAATTCTGATGTTCTATTAATATGTGTAGGTAATAACTGAGTTGGTGGAATTTCTGTATTTTCAATTAATGAAAATACTAATTCTAATTTCCTTGCTCCTCCACCTAAATGTACATTAACAATTCCAGCCTTACCAGATAATAAACCTCCAACCCTTGCTTGTGCCACTAAATTAACAAATTCATCGTAAGTAGGTTGAGAGCTTCTATGGTCTGATAATGCTACTTCTCCAACACCTATTATTTTATCTACTAGCATTAAATCCCCTTTAATACTATCTGTCATAGTTTTTACTGGCACTTCATAAGAACCAGTATAACAATATGTAGAGATTCCTTCCTCCTCTAATGCTTTTGCCTTTGCAATAAGACTTCTCATATCTCTACATACTCCATCTGTGCCTATGCATCCAACAACAGAAGTTATTCCAGAGCTAATTAAGTCAGTAAATTTGATTTCAGGAGTTCTGGTATGAAAACCACCTTCACCACCACCACCTACTATATGTACATGAGAATCTATAAACCCAGGAAAAATTATCTTCCCTTCTCCATCAATCGTATTAATATTGATAAAATTTTCCGGGATATTTATATCCTCATAAATACCTTCAAATTTATCGCCTACCACTACCACATTCTTCTTTCCAAGATATTCAGGGCTATACACTTCTACATTTTTTATAACAGTAATCAAAGTATCACTTCCTAATTTATTTATTCTTCTCTAGCAAATTAGAAATAGTATCATTATTATATATAGAATTCGGGTTGCTATTTCTCAGTTCAGTAGCAAATCCTATGCTTTTATCTATATCTTCTTCCTTGTATAATAAGGCAAGCTTATATAAGGTTTCCTCAATATAATTACCATCTTTATAATTTTGATAGTACTCCTCATAATACTTAATTGATTCTAAATTATTATTAGACTTTTCATTTACTACAGCATTGAAAAATACTATATGAGGATATAAATAACTTTCTTTACCGTACTTATATGCCTTATAAAACTCATCTTTAGCTAAAGTTAATTCACCTTTTTCATAAAAATTCATACCACTTTTATAAAATGTATCTACTCCCTCTGTTTCTAAAATCTCTACTCCCTTTACATATAGTGCCTTCTCTTTACCCTTTAATCCATTAGCATTTAAATTTTTAAGCAACTCATATAGAGAGCTATAGTCTTTGTTATTTATTGATTTTTCTATTTCGTCTATATTCACTAGAGCCTCTACTTTAGTTTCTCCTTTTTCCTCTTCATCATTCTCCTTAATTGAGTCAATATTCTCTTCTTGATGTTTGTCCAATTCTTCTGCAACATTAGAATTATCAGCATTATTCCAAGACATATTATATACCTTAATACCAACTATACATATAATACCAACTAGTATAGCTACCAACATTGGTTTTATCCAAAACTGTTTTCTAACAACCTCTAGCTCTATTCCAGCAAATTCTTTTAATTCCTTAGCTAATACCTTTGCTATTTGATTATTTCTATCTATATCTAGTGCTTTAGTTATATAAACACTTGCTGTACTATACTCTCCCTTTCTTAAATAGCATCTTGCTAATGCTATATTAACCTTTATAGAGTTAAAATCACTTTCCAAACACTTATTTAAAAGAATAATAGCTTCATCTATCTTGATTTTTTTTATTAATTCCTCACTCTTATTATATAGAGCTAATCTCTCTTTATCTTTTTTTACATCTTTTATGTAACCTTTCGCCATACTATCATCATTAAAATCTGCATTTATTCTCCAAGAAGTTAATGCACCTTGTAAATCCCCTTTAATATACAATAGTAAGCCTTTTAAATTTAGTATGGCTGAATCCTTTAAATTCTCTGATATAGCTTCCTCACATGTTTCTAGTGCCTTATCAATCTCCCCTTTTTCATAATAACCTGTTGCCTTTATGTGTAATTTATTCTTCTGTTTATTACTCATTTATAAAAACCCCCAAAATATTATTCCTAAAATACCTGCTATTACTATAGTTGCTATAGGATGAATTTTTTTGCTAAACATACATGCTCCAATTATCAAAGTAATTATTACTGATTTTACATCTAAATAGGCTTCTTTAGCTAAAGTTATAAATGCATTTACTATTAATGCAATTAATACTGGCCTCATTCCCAATAATGCCGCTTTTAATCCTTTAGACTCTTTGAATTTATCCATCATCTTTGATGCTATTGTTACTAATATGAATGATACTGTAACCATTCCTAATGTTGCAAATATACTTCCTATTACTCCACTAACCTTATACCCAACAAATGTAGCTGAATTTATTGATACTGGTCCTGGAGTCATTTGCGATATTCCTATTATATCTACAAACTCATTTAAAGATAACCAGCCATTTTTCTCTATTATCTCCCTTTGCATAAAGGGTATCATTGCATACCCGCCACCGAAACTAAATAATCCAATTTTGAAGAATGTAATAAAAAGATTAATTAATATCTCCACTTACTACACCTTCTCTCTTAAAAATAGTATACCGTATAGTGCTGCTATTAAAATCACTATTACTGGATGTATTTTAAATATTTCTAATGCTATTAATGCTATAATTCCTATTACTACATTCTTTACATTTCTTTTAACACCTTTGGCAAGGCTAACAACCCCTACTAGTACTAACATCGGAACTGCTGCAGTTATTCCCTTAAATGCTAAGTTCACATAATAATTATCTCTAAATTGCATAAATACTGTAGCTACTAGAAGAATAATTATAAAAGATGGTAATACTACTCCTAATATAGCAATAAATCCTCCTAATACTCCTCCTAATTTATAACCTATAAAGGTTGAACAATTAATAGCTAATGCTCCTGGAAAACTTTGTGATACTACAAGTATATCCATAAATTCTTCTTTATCTAGCCAGTTATTCTTATTAACAACCTCTTCTTCAATTAATGGAATCATTGCATATCCTCCTCCAAAGGTGAATGCTCCTATTTTAAAGAAAGAGAAAAACATCTTAAGTAACTTATCCATTATTCCCTCCATTTTATCTGTTGTACACAATAATATATCTAATTCTATCATAAGTTTATTTTGCCTTCATCCCAAGATTTTTATTTACATATACTCTATATTAGTGAACTTTAATTTTGGGGTAACTTTTATATGTGTTATACTATAAAGAAATATCTCAATATAAATATTAGGTTAATTTTATTATTTAAGGAGAATTGGTATTATGATGGATTTTATAATAATGGCTGATTCAGCCTGTGACCTACCTAAAAGTCTAATCGAAGAAAATAATATATGTTATGTAGGTCTAACATGTTTATTTAAAGGTAAAGAATATGTTGAAGACCACGGTGATTCACTTCCATATGAGGATTTCTATAAAGGAATTCGTGAAGGAGAAATGCCTAGTACATCCCAAGTAAATAGCCTAACTTACTATGATCTTTTTGAAGGTTACATTAAAAAGAATAAAGCTATTTTATATCTTGCATTTTCTTCTGCTTTAAGCGGAACTATTAATAGTGCAAGATTAGCCAAAAATGATATCTTAGATAAATATCCAAATGCAGACATTACAATCTTGGATACTAAATCAGCATCACTTGGATATGGTTTACTTGTTCTAAAAGCTTGCAAATTAAGAATAGACGGTATGTCTAAAAATGATATATCTAAAATAATTGAGGAAACCTCACCTAAACTTAACCATATTGTAGCAATGGATGATCTAGACTATCTTAAAAGAGGAGGCAGACTTTCTGGTACCGCTGCAACCTTAGGTACTATTCTACAATTGAAACCTATGGTTAAAATTAATGATGAAGGTCAACTAATCAATTACGGAAAGGTAAAGGGAAGAAAAAAATCAATTACTACCTTATTTAAAGAATTTGAAGCTAGGGCTATAGATATTCCATCTCAAGATTTAATAGCAATTTCTCATTCAGATTGCTTAAAAGATGCGCAATTATTAGCAGATATGATAAAAGAAAAGTATAATGTCAAAATCCTAATAAACTCTATAGGTTGTGTTATAGGCAGTCATACTGGTGCTAACACTATTGCTCTATTTTTCTTAGGAAATTCCAGATAAAAAAGCGAAGCTATTTAGCTTCGCTTTTAATTATATATTATTCTTGTTCTAACATTATCTTCTTTGCATTTAAGATAGATGTAGCGCTCATTGAGAATTCGTCTAATCCGTATTCTACTAGAGTTGGGATAGCTGACTCATCTCCAGCCATTTCACCACACATTCCTACCCACTTACCGTGCTTATGAGCACCGTCGATAGTCATCTTTATTAATCTTAATACTGCTGGATGCATTGGGTTGTAAAGGTATGATACCTTTTCACTCATTCTGTCAGCAGCTAATGTATATTGAATTAAATCGTTAGTCCCGATTGAGAAGAAATCAACATGCTTAGCTAATTCATCAGCATATACAGCTGCCGCTGGAATTTCAACCATGATACCCCATTGGATACTATCTGAGAATTCTTTTCCTTCTGCTCTTAATTCTTCTTTACATTCATCAACCACAGCCTTAGCTTGTTGGAACTCTTCTAATCCTGAGATCATTGGGAACATTACACAAAGATTTCCGTAAACAGAAGCTCTTAATAATGCTCTTAATTGAACCTTGAATATTTCTTTTCTATCTAAACAAAGTCTTATTGCTCTATAACCTAAGAATGGATTCATCTCTTCTGGTAATGGTAAGTAAGGAAGAGTCTTATCTCCACCGATATCAAGTGTTCTTATAACAACTTGCTTTCCTTCCATCTTTTCAAGAACAAACTTGTAGCTTTCATATTGTTCTTCTTCTGTTGGCGCACTATCTCTATCCATGTATAAGAACTCAGTTCTGAATAGACCAACACCATCTCCACCATTAGCTATAACTCCAAGTACATCTTCTGGTTGACCAATGTTACCACAAACTTCAATTCTTTTACCTGACTTAGTAACAGTCTTAACATTTATTAATTTCTTTAATTCTTCTTGTTCAGCTTGGAATTTTTCTTTCCTAGCTTTGTATTCAGCTATAACTTCTTCTGAAGGATTTATTATAACATCTCCTTCAATACCATCAACAATAATCATATCACCAGTCTTAACTGATGTAGTTATATCTCCTAATCCAAGTACAGCTGGAATTTCTAATGTTCTTGCCATAATAGCAGCATGAGAAGTTCTTCCACCTATATTTGTAATAAATCCTACAACCTTGCTTCTATCTAATTGAGCTGTATCTGATGGTGTTAAGTCATGAGCAACAACTACAGTATTACTTTCTGTAATTGCAAATGCATCTCCACCCTTACCAGCTAAATTAGCAATTATTCTCTTTGAAACATCTTTAATGTCAGCTGCTCTTTCTCTCATATAAGCATCTTCCATTGATTCAAAAATCATAACAAATGTATTTGTAACGCCTTCAACAGCCTTCATTGCATTTATACTATTTGATTCAATTTCAAGAGACATAGCTCCTGTAAATTCTGGGTCATCTAATAATGTAATATGAGCTTCAAAAACTGCAGCCTTCTCTTCTCCCATTTCAGCTGCTGCCTTTTCTTTGATCTTTTCTAATTGAACTCTTGAAGCATCTAATGCTTTTTGCAAGTTTTCCTTTTCTAGAACTACATCAGCAACCTTTGCATCTGTTATAACTATTTCTTCATGTTCTTGTACAAAAACTTTTCCTATTGCATATCCTTTTGAAGCAGCAATACCTTTTTTCATAATTAATGATCCTCCTTAAACATAGTCCATATAAATTTATAATACTCTCACAAATATGTTAAAAATGTAACATTCCCTTAGTAAACCTTTAACAATTAAAGTATAACCATAAAACATTATAACATATTTTTAAAACATGTTAACCTCTTTATGAGTAAATTTATATTTAAATCCCAGGGGTTTTGCCAATTAATCGTTAATATTTAATATAAATACCATTTTTTTATTTTTCCTATATAATTTTATTATAAATCATCTACAAGAGTAGCTGCTTTTGCATAAGCTGTAGATTTTGCTTCGAAGAAATCTGTTTTTACTGCATTTGCATCTGATAATACATCTACCCAAGCTGCTGGATTTTCATCATGTCCTTCAAATATTCTAGGCAATCCTATTGCATTAAGTCTCATATTCCCAAGGTATTTAATATAATCTTCTATTAATTTTTTATTTATCCCCTGAATATTATCTCCTATAACATAATGTCCCCATGAAATTTCATGTTCTACTCCAATTCTCATCATTTCACAAAGTTCTCTCTTCATTTCCTCTGAGAATAGTTCAGGCTCTTCTTCTTGCAACTCTTTAATTATATTTCTAAATAACCATAAATGGGTATTCTCATCTCTATTTATGTATCTTATCTCTTGAGCTGAACCTGGCATCTTCCCATTTCTTTCTAAATTGTAGAAGAACATAAATCCTGAATAAAAGTATATTCCCTCTAATATATAGTTTGCCATAATTGTCTTAAGTAAATTCTCTTTTGAAGGCTCCAAAATGAAGTTATTATATAGCTCTCCAATAAATTTATTTCTTTCTAAAAGTACTTCATCATCTTTCCATTGGTATAATATTTCATTTCTTTTATCAGGAGAACAAATCGTATCAAGCATATAGCTATAACTTTGTGAATGTACTGCTTCCTGGAATGCTTGTATAGTAAGACATAAATTCACTTCACTTGCAGTAATATAATTTGATATATTTCCTATATTAGCAGTTTGTATTGAATCTAAAAATATCAAAAATGATAGTATTTTATCGTAGGCAGTTCTCTCTTCTTCAAGCAACTTACCATAATCCTTTAAATCCTGGGATAAATTTATTTCTTCTGGAATCCAGAAATTATTCATCCCCTGTCTGTACCAATCACTTACCCAAGAATATTTCATGTTATTGAAATCGTTAAGATTTGTAGTATTCCCATTTATCATCCTCTTTTTACTAACTTCAACATCTCCAAGTTCATTAAAAAGTGGCTTTCTATTAATATTCATTATTATCCTCCCTAAACTCAATTAATAGAAGGAAAGAGGTAAAATTCTTTCCTTCTCTTTTTTATATTTTATGCCGAACAACTTTCACAATCTCCAACTGTTAATGACTTACTTCTTACATAATATATTGATTTTACCCCACATTTACATGCTTCTATGTATAAATTCATTATAGCTCTCATTGTATAATCTGTTGTTATATATAAATTGAATGATTGACTTTGATCTATATGTCTTTGTCTTATACCATTTATCTTTACACACCAAGCCTGATCAATATTATAAGCTGAATTGTAATACCAGTAATTCTCATCACAAAGATCTGGTGCTGTCTTAGGTATAATACTTCCCTTTTTCTCTTCAAGGAAAAATCTAGACATTATAGGGTCTATTCCTTCGCTAGTTCCTGCTAAAGTTGCAGTTGAACCATTTGGAGCTACAGCCATTAAATATCCATTTCTCATTCCATACCTAGATATATCTTCTCTTAGATTATTCCACTCTTCAGAATCATATCCTCTCAATCTAAAGTAATCTCCATTATCCCAGTCAGATCCTTCAAATTGAGAATATCTGCCTTTTTCCTTTGCTATGTTCATACTAGCTTTAATTGCATGATAATTAATTCTTTCATATACCTTATCTGCAAAGTTTATATGTGAATCTGCTGTCCAATGAATTCTATTATTTGCAAGCATATGATGATATCCACTAGTTCCAAGGCCTATACTTCTATATTTCTTGTTGGTAATTTCAGCAAATGGTACTGAATAATAATTTAAATCTATAACATTATCCATAGCTCTAATCTGAGTTTCTACAACGTATCCTAGTTCTTCATCATTTGTTACATCAACATTTCCTAAAACAATTGATGATAAATTACATACTACAAAATCTCCAGCCTTTATTTTTTCAACTACAATAGTATCCCCATTTTCGTCTACTATTTCTGATTGTTGTGCTTCCATAGCACTCATATTTTGCATAATTTCAGTACATAAATTTGATGAATAAATCATTCCCTTATGCTTATTTGGATTCATCTTATTTACCGTATCTCTATAAAAAGCAAATGGTGTTCCTGTTTCTGCGGCACTCTTTATAATTAATCTAACTAAATCCTTAACCACCATTACTCTCTTATCAATTCTATCATCATTAACACAGTCAAAATACTTTTCTTCCCACTCTTCTCCGTAGAAATCCTCTAATGAGTATCCCTTAACATTCTCAATTTCATGTGGACACATCATGTACCAATTAGCATTTATATCTTTCTCTGCTAACTTCCAGAACAAATCAGGATAACAAAGGCCTGGGAATATATCATGAGCTTTCTTTCTATCATCACCATTATTAGTTCTTAATTGCAAGAATTCTGGAATATCCTTATGCCAAGCATCTAACCATATTGCAACTGATCCATTTCTTACCCCAAGTTGGTCAACTGCAATTGCTGTATCATTAAATAATTTTATCCAAGGTACAACCCCACCTGATGCCCCTTTAAATCCTCTTATTGGTGAACCTAATGCTCTAACCTTACCAAGGTATATACCCATTCCACCACCGAATTTTGAAACCTCTGCAAAATTATCTAAAGACTTATAAATACCCTTTAAACTATCATCCACAGTATCTATGAAGCATGAGCTTAATTGATAAAATGGTTTTCTTGCATTAGATATAGTTGGCGTTGCCATTGTGGCTTTAAGTGAGCTTAAAACATTATAAAACCTCTTTGCCCAATCTACTCTATTTTCTGCTTTTTCTGGAATTGCTAAATGCATAGCAATTCCCATGAATAATTGCTGTGGTAATTCTAATGGCTTTCTATTGAAATCCTGAATTAAATATCTCTTACTTAATAAGCTAATTCCACTATAAGTAAATAAGAAATCTCTCTCAGGTTTTAATTCTCTCTCTAATTCATCTACTTCTTCTCTTGTATAATTTTCTAAAATATATTTACCATACAGACCCATATCGGTTAATTCCCTTATGAAGTCATATAATCCTAAATATAAATCTGTATCTGAGTTTAATCCCCTATTTTCTCTAACTTCTTCATGTAACTTAAATATATATAGCCTTGCTGCTACAAACTGCCACTTTGGCTCTAAATCTGTAGTTAATTCTAATGAAATTTGAATTAATGAATCCCTTATTTCTCTTTCATTCATCGTAGGCCTAACTATATGTTCTAAAGCCTCTATAAGTCTCTCTTTTGTATATACTCCTTCATTATCCTCTACTGCTCCAAGTGCAATATCACACAGTTTATCTAAATCCACCGTAATCCCCCTCTACAATATGTAGTATATGTATATATACTTTATTCTATTATACGCACAATATACAGTAACTATAATTATAGTTACTATATATAATTATGTAAAATCTGCAAAACCCCTTTTAACCCTAAAAATATAATTCTAAATAATTAACTCTCCTTATTTCTCCTTTTATCTATAATTGTTATTATTTGATATTATATTTCACCTAATATATCATCTTCTGATTTCTTGTAAATAAAAAAGGGGGATCTCCCCCTCTAAATAGGTAAATTAATATACAGTTTAAACATATCTCCTTCCCTACATACAGTAACATCACCCTTATGAAGTTCAACAATACTCTTTGTTATTGCAAGGCCTAGCCCAGATCCTTCTATATTTGAATTTCTAGATTTATCTCCCCTAGCAAATCTTTCAAATATTTCTTCATTATCAAAGTTCATATCATAGTTTGATATATTTTTAAATGATATCTGAACTTCTCCATTCTTATCTTCAATATCAACATATACTCTTGTCCCTGGAAGAGAATACTTCAATGCATTAATAACCACATTTTCTATTGCCCTTGATATCATCTTTCCATCTAATTCTATAATTATTTCTTCACTAAAGCTATTTACTTTAAATTCGATATTCTTATCTTCATATAAGTAAGAATATTCCCCTATAGCTTGATGAATTAATGACATTACGTCTATCTTCTCTTTAATTATCTCCATCTTTCCACTATTAATTTTAGACATCTCAAATAAGTCATCTATTAATACTTTTAATTTTTTTGATTTCTGCTCTACTATCTTTAAATAATCCTTCCTTTCTTCTTCTGTTATACCTTCCTCCTCTAATATATTTACATAATTAATTATTGAAGTAAGAGGTGTCCTTAGATCATGTGATACGTTTGATATTAATTCTGTTTTTAACCTCTCATTTTTTAATGTTTCCTCAACGGCTATCTCATACCCATCTTTTATTTCAGTTATATTTTTTATAAGTTCTAATATTTCTGGAGTGCCATTTTCTACAATATTATATCCTAGTTCTCCTTCATTTATTTTTTTCAAGCTATCATTAATCATTGATATTTCAATGCTTTTCTTAGCAGTATAAATAACACCTATCATAGGTAGTGTCACCAATAAAATACTTCCTTTAAATGGATATAATTTAAAGAAATTTCTTATTATATTATTATCATAACCCCCTATAGCTAATAAATATAAATATCCTATAAAGAATACAATTACACCAATTATACTTATCATCAAAGTTTTTCTTGTTTGCTTATAACTAAACCCATATCTAAATACATATATAATACTATAAATAAAGTTTCCTCTAATATTAACCTTACCTCTATTATGAATTATAGCTATAATTATTTTAAAGAATGTTATTATAGCTATTACTGCTATGATACCAACACTTAATGCTATTCTAGTATCATCCTTCTTTATATATTTATCAATTGAAGTATAGTAATACTCCTCATAATTATTCAATACGCTCTTATCATTGGCAACAACACCACTTCTAACTAACAAGTTAAATGTGTTACTATTATCATAATTTATTATAGTTTCTCTTCCTTTAAATTTATTTTTTATATAATTCCTTATATAATTATCTGTATATATTGAATCATCAGAGGATAAAGCAATACTCTTATCATTAGTGATTATTTTGTTACTATTTTTATTTCTTATAATAAAATATGAATCACTTGGTATTGATCCACTGTATTGTCCAAGTGTTATACCCATACCTTCAAATGAATTACTTGTAAAGAAATCCTTTAAACTTTTAATAGTTTTATCACTTCCATAATATATCTCTTCTAGTGATCCACTTTGCTTATATGCCAATGCAGCTAACCCTGTTAAATCTTCTTCTATCTTCTCTTTATAATATCCTTGGGGATTCATAGTAGCTTCTATTGATGAGGTCACCATCGTATAGAATTTTGAAGATGTACTTTTATATGATTCTAGTCCAAAATAAAAACATAAAAATAATAATGCAACTATCTCTATTAGCCATATTTCACTTAAGTATCTTTTTATTTTATTTTTCAATTTTATAACCAATTCCCCACACCACCTTGATATATTCAGGCTCCTTTGTGTTCAATTCTATCTTTTCTCTTATTCTTCTTATATGAACTGTAACTGTATTTTCACTCTTATAAAAAGGCTCATCCCATACTTTTTCATAAATCTCTTTTATTGAAAAAATACGACCTATATTTGAAGCTAATAAATGTAATATTTTATATTCTGTAGCTGTAACCTTTATTTCTTCCCCTCTTACCACTATACTTTTAGCTAAAGTATCTATTTCTAAATCTTTTACCTTAAGAATTCCTTTATCCTCTATATCAAGTGGTTTATCATATCTTCTTAACTGAGACTTTACCCTTGCAACAAGTTCTAAATGATTAAAAGGCTTTGTCATATAATCATCTGCACCAACATTTAATCCTAATATTTTGTCTGAATCTTCACCTTTAGCTGAAAGCATGATTATAGGTATATTTTTACTTTCTCTTATTTTCAAGCAAGTCCTAATACCATCCATCTTAGGCATCATAATATCTAATATTATTAAATGTATCTGAGTTCTCTCCAATATATCTAAAGCTTCTAATCCATCACCAGACTTTATTACATTAAGATTCTCACCTCTTAAATATATATCTATGGCATCTCTTATCTCTTTTTCATCATCAACAACTAAAATGTTAAACATATACTAACCCCCTTAGGATTCTTTACTTTTTATTATAACCTAACTTTATTAAATCATAAAATATCCCACCCTTTATTACTTTTTTATTAATTAACCCACTACTCATACATCAATATAAAGTTTCCCTTAAATCTCACACTTTCTACAATCCTAATGATGTTAATATAGTATAATAATTACATGAATTTTAAAGGGGGATATTATAAATGTTAGAAATAAAATACCTTACAAAGCGATATAAAGATTTTGATGCAGTTAAGGATTTAAATCTTTTAATAGGCGAAGGAGAAATCGGGGTACTAGCTGGACCAAATGGTGCTGGAAAATCTACTACTATAAAATGTATAGCCGGACTTCTTCGCTATGTTGGTGATATTAAAATAGGAGGCTATTCGAATAAAAGTATCGAAGGAAAAAAACTCTTTTCATATGTACCGGAGCTTCCAGGATTATTTCCATTGCTAACAGTAAGGGAACATATTCACTTTGTTGCTAAATCCTATGGACTTAATGACTATGAGGATTATGCAAATGAATTATTTGAAATATTTGATTTAAGTGATAAAACAGAGAAGTTTGGATCGGAACTCTCAAAGGGTATGCAACAAAAACTAAGCTTATGTTGTGCTTTGGTTACCAAGCCTAAATTAGTTCTTCTAGATGAACCTATGATTGGACTTGATCCTAAAGCTATTAAGGAACTTAAAAACCTTATGTTAAAGTTAAAAAATGAAGGAGTTTCTATGATAGTTAGTACTCATCTTCTTGATTCTGTAGACAACCTTTGGGATAGACTTGTTATCATGAATAAAGGAAATATAGTTCTTTCAAAAACCAAAGAAGAATTTAATAAGGATGAAACTAATGAAGGTCTTGAAGAAATATTCTTTAGAGTTACTGAGGAGGCTGATAGATAATGAAGCCTTTTTCTTATTTACTTAAAAGAAATGCTATAAATTATATTAAAAGCATGAAGCATAAACCAACAAAGATTATTCCCTTTGTTTTTTATGGTATATTTCTTATACTAATGCTCTTTTCCTTGGGTAATAGAAGTAACTCTCCTGACTCTTTTAATAATCCTAAATACTTCATTGCTGGCTGTACTTTAGCATCATTTATAGGTTTCTTATTTATAATTTATAGCGGTATTACCCGAAAAAACTTTCGTTATAGCATGAGTGATGTA
The DNA here is from genome assembly GCF_051590805.1 of Clostridium zhoujianii. Classification (NCBI taxonomy): domain Bacteria; kingdom Bacillati; phylum Bacillota; class Clostridia; order Eubacteriales; family Clostridiaceae; genus Clostridium; species Clostridium zhoujianii. Next base: position 76,182 of record NZ_JBPUTF010000003.1, on the reverse strand, counting down.
AATATTATCTTTACCTCTCCAATAAAATCTCAAAATATACTTTTATATGGTTTCCTAAGAGAGGTATCCTTTATTTTTGCCTTTGGTATTTTTTTTATGTTCCAAATACCTAATATAGCAAATAACTTTAACTTTGTTAGCGGTGGTATTCCTTTATTTATAATTTTCTTCTTTTTATTTGCAGTTACGCTATCATTTATATCTTTATTAATGTATGGAATATTTTCAAAACTACATAAATATAGAGATAAAGCTTCTAAGATAGCAAAGGCAGCTATACTATTAGTACTCCTTACTATTGCAATATATATTTATACCTCTTCTAAAGGTGATTACTTTAATTTCGGAATTAACTTTTTTAATGAGGAATTGTGGAACTATATTCCTATAGTAGGTTGGATACGCTCATTGCTTATTCAATGTATTGAAGGATTTAATTCTTCTACAATTTTATACTCTGGATTATTACTTATAACTTGTATAATTTCCGGTGTTATTCTTTATAATCTAAATTTAGATTTTTATGAAGATGCCTTACCATCAGCAGAACAAAATGAGGTAGCTCAAAGTTATAAAAATAGTGGTTATGATCCAAAGCAATTAGCTCAAATGAATAAAGTACGTAAGCCTTTAGCTCGTAGAAAAACTACTATGAACTATAACGCCTTCTATGCTAAGTCAATATTTTTTAGACATATGCTAGAATATAAAAAGACTGGTTTCTACTTCTTAAATATCCTTTCAGGGATTTATTTTGTTGTCTCCATGATTTTTGGTTTATATATAAAAGCTCCATTATATTTCTTCTTACTATTTGCAGTGTATATTATGGTTATCGCAACCTATGCTGGTAAATGGTCATCAGATTTCAACGGACACTATATATTCCTTATTCCTGCAAGTAGTGCATCAAAATTGTTCTATTCAACCCTGTCATCTATTATTAAATATTTAGTGGATGGGTTAATATTATTCATACCAGCTGGAATACTTACAGGATCTACGCTTTTAGAAATACTTTTATCAATACTTGCTTATGTATCGTTTGGTGCTATATCTACCTATGGTGCAGTATTAAACTATAAGTTATTTGATAGAGTTTCAAATCAAATGATGAAGGGTATATTTATGATGATTACTCTATTCATATTTATATTACCAGGAATAGTAGTTGGACTACTTCTGAGCTTTCAGCTTAAAATTTTTGGTCCCTATGCCCTCCATTTATCTTTTATAATTTATAACACAATAGCATCATTAGTTATAATACAAGGTGCCAAAGGTATATACGATAGTATTGAAACTTAGAATTAAAGGATGTAGCCAGTGCTACATCCTTACTTTTTTCTAACTATTAATTAAATCTTCAAATTCACTCTTTCCTCTAACTGGGTCAAAATCATGTTCAGTTTTCGCCTCTTCCTTAACTGCCTGATCTTGCCCGGATTTCGCAGCTAAATCAATTGCTTTTTTTAAATTGGAAACTGTATTTTCCACATCACCTCTTCGTCCATATATAGACGCCTTTCCGTAGTGGCTCCATATATATTCTTCAACTTCCAATGCCTTATCATACCATATCAATGCATCATCTAATCTATTATAGAGCTCATAATTTAGAGCCTTATTAAATCTAGCATAACCATAATCATCTTTTAATTCTAAAGCCTTTTCTATGTCTTGCATTCCATCTTCAAAACTTCCATTATAAGCTTTAGCTATCCCTCTTATATTATACCCCTTATAACTTTGAGGAAACTCTTGTATAAGTATATTAGCTTTATCTATTGTATCCTTATAGTTAAGCTCTCCAAAAAATGAGTTGTATGCCTCACTATATAAAGCTTCTTCCTTTTCTTCTAAAGCTCTTCTTATTTCTTCCTCTTCTTTCTTTATTCTCTCTCTATCTGCTATTTCTTCTGATATTATCTTCTCATTAGTTTCTTTTTCCCTTCTATTATCTATACCAACTTTAACTACCACTCCTATAGCCACAACAACTAGAATTGATAATAATATCTTTTTCACCTTTAAGCTTCCAGGTAACTTCACTCTACTCATATCTCTCACGCCTTTCTTTTTTATTATCCTAAAAAATATTATGTTTTACAAGGAATATATGTTATTCACCGTTATATTGACATATTTAGAGCATATTCTCTATATTGTTCACTCTCATCCTATAATAGAGCTTAACTTTATATAGCTTTTTATATATAATTAACAATGAAACAAATGAAAAACTATTTTTAGCTGAGGGGTCTAATATGAACATTTTATTTAAGCAAAAAGATTTTATCATGGATGTTATTTTAATTTTTATTGGATGCTTTATAGCATCTCTTGGAGTAAATCTATTCTTAACTCATGCGGAGTTATTAAGTGGTGGTGCTACTGGTATAGCTCTTATCCTTGAATACCTTACAGAATTTCAAGCTGGGTTTACTGTATTTATAATTAATTTGCCATTGTTTTTATTAAGCTATAAGAAGCTTAGTAGAGAATTTACAACCTATTCTGCTATAGGAATGGTGTCCCTTTCATTATCATTAATTATAACTAAACCACTTTCTTCATTTATTAATGTAAATGATATATTATTATATTGCATTTATGGTGGAGTATTATGCGGTATTGGCTATGGACTAATATTTCTGAGAAATGGTTCAGCTGGTGGTACAGATATTATAACTATGCTTATAAGAAAAAAATATTCAAACTTTAACATAGGTGCTGTTGGCTTTTCAATAAACTGTATTATAGTTATTATTGGTGCTATGATTTTCGGTATACCTAAAGCCCTATACACACTTATCTCAATATTCATTCAAGGTATAGTCTTAGATCAAATGCTTAAAGGATTCTCTAGTAAGAAATTAATGCTAATTCTTACTGAAAAAGAAGATGAAATAATTAAGTACATAATAAAAGATTTAAATAGAGGAGTAACTACCCTTCCTGCAAGAGGTGAATTTACCGATAGTAATAGACGTATGCTTTATTGTGTTGTTACATCTAGACAGATGGTTACATTGAAATCTAGTATTCTTGCTCGAGACCCGAAGGCTTTCATAAGTATATTAGATATATCTGAAGTAAAAGGTCATGGATTCCAAAATATTTAAAGAACAAGACAGATAATTTTTAGTTATCTGTCTTGTTTTATGCTATCTAAATATTCCTTCTGCCCTACCTCATATAAATTCTTTCCTTCACTATCAATAATGACGGTTAATGGCATATCCTTTATCTCTATTCTTCTTATTGCTTCAGCACCTAAATCCTCATAGGCTATTATCTCAGACTTAACTATACTTTTACCTATAAGTGCAGCTGCCCCACCTATTGCTCCAAAGTAAATTGCTTTATTCCTTACTATTGAATCAATTACTTCTTTATTTCTAGCTCCTTTACCTACCATTCCCTTTAAACCTAAATCTAATAATCTTGGAGTATAGGGATCCATTCTATAACTTGTTGTTGGCCCTGCAGACCCTATAACTTGTCCAGGTTTAGCTGGACTTGGTCCTACATAATATATTATTTCATTATTTATTTTTAAAGGTAGATCTTCTCCTTTTTCTAATAACTCAATTAGCCTTTTATGAGCTGCATCTCTAGCTGTATATATAACTCCTGATAATAACACACTATCTCCAGCTTTCAGCACTCTAACCTTATCCTCTGTTAATGGTGTAGTAACTTTAATATTCATAGTCTCCTCCTATAAAATAATATCCTTATGCCTTGTTGCATGACAACTTATATTAACCGCTACTGGTAAACCTGCTATATGTGTTGGATATGTTTCTATATTAAGTCCTAATGCAGTTGTTCTACCACCAAAACCTTGAGGTCCTATTCCTAATTTATTCATCTCTTCTAGCAATTCAATTTCTAAATTTCTATAAAACTCTTCCTTATTCCCTTCATTTATTGGTCTTAATAAAGCCTTCTTAGATAAGTATGCGGCTTTATCAAATGTACCACCTATTCCTACACCGACAACCATTGGCGGACATGGATTAGGTCCTGCTAACCTAACAGTTTCTATTATAAATTTCTTAACTCCCTCTAATCCATCTGCTGGCTTAAGCATACCTATCCTACTCATGTTTTCAGATCCAAATCCTTTAGGTGCAAGAGTAATCTTAACCTTGTCTCCTGCCACGATATCATAGTATATTACAGCTGGTGTATTATCCTTTGTATTTACTCTATTTATCGGATCCTTAACAACTGATTTTCTTAAATATCCTTCCTCATATCCTCTTCTAACACCTTCATTTATAGCCACTTCTACCAATCCACCTATGAAGTGAACATCTTGTCCAACTTCTAAGAATACACATGCCATACCTGTATCTTGGCACATAGGCATTTTATCATTGCAGGCAATATCATTATTTATAATAATTTTATCTAAAACATCCTCAGCAATTTTAAATGTTTCTCTTTCTTTCGAATCCTCAAGAGCTTTTTTTATATCTGACCCTATATAATAATTTGCATCTATACATAGATCTCTTATTGCATTTTCTATTTCTTTAATATGTATTTCCCTCACTATTGCACCTCCATTAATATAATAATAGTTTATTTCTTTTTGCTATTTTTTACAAGTTATAATCAATAATTATCATATTTTCATAGATTGAATATTATACTTAATTAAAAATGTATGAGGTACTAATATGAATTCAAAAAACATTTATAAGATAATAAATTTAACAATATATATACTTATTATCCTCCTATCTTTGCTAATATTTTATAACATATATTTAATTCATCAAAACAAAATAAGTGAAAATCCTCCTAATAATAGCATTAATGTATCTCCTCCAAATAGTGAAGAAAGCCTAAATTTTTAGGCTTCCTTTCTTAGTTCTCCATATTTCCTAGGAAATTATTTATTCTCATCAAAATATTTATTTATTCCACAACTAATCCCCTCAACTATTTTATTTTGATGTATATCAGTCTTTAATCTTTCTTCTTCAGCATTATTAGATATAAAACCACACTCAACAATAATAGATGCACCTTCATAGCCATCTCTTAATATTCTATATTGTTCTTTTGCTGATTTTGCTAACCTTTTATTATTATCATCAACTTTCTCTTTCAAACCATCCTGAATTAAATTGGCAAGTTTTGCACTTTTATCGTTATTTGAATACCATACTTGAGCTCCAAAACAATTTTCCTTTCCAAATTTATTTTGATGTATTGATATAAAGGCATCGCACTTAGTTTCTTTCTTCAACTTACATCTAAGATTTAAATCTTCTACCTTTTTCTTTGATAACTGAGTATCTTCATCTCTAGTCATATACACCGTATAACCATCACTTTCTAACCTTTTCTTTAACTTTTGACTAATTATAAGATTTATCTCTTTTTCAACAGTTCCATTCTTAGACTTTGCGCCCCCATCTATTCCTCCGTGTCCAGCATCTATCAATATTATACCTTTGTTCTCCTCTGCTATTACTGGTGTTGTAAAAGATAATAAAGCAATTATTAATGCACATAGTAATCTCTTTATTCTCATAATTCTTCCTCCATTCACTCAATTCATTACAGTTTTATTATGTGAATAATTTGTCCATTTATTCTATAAAAATAAACGCTATGATTAATCATAGCGTTTATAAATTAAATTAAACTAAATTGAATGATTCTCAATTACACTTTCTGTAATATTAGTTGAATGATCACCAATTCTCTCAAAGTTACTAATTAAGTCTAGGAATATTGCTCCTGCATAAGCATTACACTTTCCATCATATAATCTTTTGATATGCTTCTCTCTAAATTTCTTTTGTGATGCATTAATTCTTGATTCAATAGATTGTATTCCTCTTGCCTTTTCAACATCCCTATTTGCATAACTTTCTATAGCTAACTGTAATGCAGTCATTGTGTAGTTATATATTTCATATAACTCCTCTATAGCATCAGAACTATATGAAAGATTTTTATTTATCTTCTGGGCTGCTAAATCTGCAACATTTTTAGCGTGGTCTCCTATTCTCTCAATATCAGTAATAACATGGAATGTAGATGCTACAATACCTGCTTCTTTATCAGATAATTCACACTTTGAAAGCTTAACCAAATAGGTAGTTATTGCTTCTTCTAATACATTTATTATCTTTTCATTTTCATAAACCTTTTTAACTAACTCTTCATCCTGGCCAGTAAAAGCATTCATTGATAATTCAAGATTTTGTTTTGCCTTTGTTGCCATTCTAATAGTCTCTTTAATAACTTGTCCTGCAGCTATTACAGGGGTCTCTAAAAATCTATCATCTATGTATTTAGGTCCAACCTTCTCTATTTCATCTTCCCCTGGTATTATCTTATTAACTATTACTATTAAATATTTACTAAATGGTAATAGTAGTAATGTATTTACAATATTAAATACTGTATGTGCATTAGCTATTTGTCTACTAACATCCGGTGTCATTTCTTTTACCACTGATCCCAATATTGATAAAAAAGGTAGGAATATAATTGTTCCCACTATATTAAATATCAAATGCACTGCTGCCGCCTTATGAGCTGTTTTATTAGCCCCTACACTTGCTATCATAGCTGTAATACAAGTACCTATATTACATCCAAATATAATAGGTAATGCAATATCTATATTTATTGCTCCTGCTGTAGCTAAAGCAACTAGAATCCCAGTTGTAGCTGAAGAACTTTGTAATATAGCCGTAATAGCTGTACCCGCCACAACACCTAGTAGCCAATTATCGCCTATTGTTACTATTAGTTGTTCAAATACTGGCGAAGAAGTAAGTGGTTTCATAGCTCCACTCATTATTCCCATACCTGTAAATAAAATACCGAATCCTAGAACTATATTTCCAATTTCTTTTCTCTTTTTTCCTCTCGCAAACATAACCATAGCAGTACCAACAAATACAAAGATAGGTGCTATTTGATCAAGTTTAAATGATACTAATTGAGCTGTTATTGTAGTACCAATATTAGCTCCCATTATTATACCTGTTGCTTGTGTTAAATTCATTAATCCTGCATTTACAAACCCTACTACCATAACTGTGGTAGCACTACTACTTTGTATTACTGCAGTTACAATCACACCTACTAATGCTGATTTAAATGGATTACTTGTTACTTTCTCAAGTATTTTTTTTAACCCATCTCCAGCAGCATTTTCTAGGCCGTCTCCCATAAGCTTCATTCCATATATGAATAAACCAAGTCCACCCATTAATTTTATGATTATCATTATTGTAGATTCCAAAATCTTCTCCTCCGACTCGTTTAATGTTTACTAGACTAGTTTACTTTATTTTTAACTATTTGTTAATATATTAAACAAAGTTTTAACATGATTTTAATAAACATTTACTTCCTATTATGAGATAAAATCTTAAAAATTGAAAATACATAAAAAGAAATCCCACAACCATAAGGTTTGTGGGATTCTTGCTTCCAACAATATTATCTCTTTGAGAATTGTGGAGCTCTTCTTGCCTTCTTAAGACCGTATTTCTTTCTTTCCTTCATTCTAGGATCTCTTGTTAAGAATCCAGCCTTCTTTAATTCTGGCTTTAAAGCTTCGTCAGCCTTAACTAAAGCTCTTGTAATTCCGTGTCTGATAGCTCCAGCTTGACCTGTGAATCCACCACCATGTACGTTAACTAGTACGTCGAACTTATCTTTAGTTCCAGTTAATACTAATGGTTGATTAACTATCATTCTTAGAGTTTCTAAACCAAAGTAGTTTTCGATTTCTCTTTTATTAACAACAACCTTACCATTTCCTGGTACAAGTCTTACTCTTGCAACTGATTTCTTTCTTCTTCCAGTACCCATGTATTGAACTTTTGCCATTTATTATTCCTCCTCCCGAGCTTGTATTAGTACTTTAATTCAAGCACTTCTGGTTTTTGAGCTGCATTATCGTGTTCTGCACCTCTGTTAACTTTTAACTTCTTTAACATTTGTCTACCTAAAACACCCTTTGGAAGCATTCTTCTTACTGCTTCTTCGAAAGCGAATTCAGGCTTCTTTTCTAATACTTCTCTGTATGGAGTTTCCTTTAATCCGCCTGGATAGAAACTATGCTTTCTCATCATCTTTTGATCTAACTTCTTACCAGTTAAAACAACCTTTTCAGCATTAATTACTATAACGAAATCTCCACAGTCAACATTTGGTGTAAATGTTGGCTTGTTCTTACCTCTTAATATTGAAGCAACTTGGCTAGCTACTCTTCCTAGTGGCTTTCCAGCTGCGTCTACTACATACCATTTTCTTTCAACTTCTTGTGCTTTTGCAATGTATGATTTCATCTCTTTCCCTCCCTGAACTTACATTTTCGCTCCACTTTTTCAAGTATTGCATTTATGTCAAGACCCGGGGCTAGTGGATCTTATACACATAAATATTTCTAACAAACAAGATTATTATAATACACGCTTACGGGCGTGTCAACATTTTTTTATCTTTAATAGTAAACTTTCTCTAAAATTAATCCATTTGGTGGAACACATGGCCCTGACTTAGTTCTATCTCCACTTAATATAATATTTTCTATATCATTAGGCTCTATCTTCCCTTTTCCTACTTCAATTAAAGTACCTACTATGATTCTCACCATGTTATATAAAAATCCATCCGCAGTTATATAAACTTTTAACTCACCACAATTCCTTTCTATATATAGTTCTGATACTGTTCTAATTGATGTCTTTACAGAGCTTCCAGCTGTTCTAAATGCTTTAAAATCATGGGTCCCAACAAAATATTTGCAAGCTTCACTCATCTTATCAATGTCTAGTATATCTCTAATATGATAAGAATACTGTTTCCCTATAGCAACTTTTTCATATCTATTTATAATTGTATAGGAGTAAGTCTTACCTTTACTACAGTATCTGGCATGAAACTCCTTATCAACTTCTTCTGATTTTATGATAGCAATATCATCTGGTAACTTACTATTAATTGCTTCACGAAATTTTTCTTCAGGTATCTTACTATTCGTTACAAAATTAGCAGCCATCCCTCTTGCATGCACTCCTGCATCAGTTCTAGAACTACCAAATAAATTAACCTCTTCCCCAGTCACTTTATATATAGATTTCTCTATACTCTCTTGAATAGTCTTATTATTATTTTGTTTCTGCCATCCACCATAATTTGTTCCATCATATTCTATTATTAGCTTTATATTTCTCATTAGTTCTCCTATCTTATAAAACAAACCTTATTACAAAACTGCCAATAAATAGTATTCCAAAAATTACAAAGGCCATAAAGTCGTTTGATGAAAGTTTTAACTCTTTCATTCTAGTCCTACCTGCTCCCCCTCTATAACATCTTGCTTCCATAGCCATAGCAAGTTCATCAGCTCTTCTAAAAGAACTAATAAATAAAGGAACTAATAGTGGTATTAAACTCTTTGCCTTTTGAATTATATTTCCAGTTTCAAAATCAGCTCCTCTTGCTTTTTGAGCCTTCATTATCTTATCTGTCTCTTCAGTTAAAGTTGGAATAAATCTTAAAGCGATCGTCATCATCATAGCTAATTCGTGAGCTAATTCTTTTCCAATTGGTCTAAGTAATCTTTCTATACCATCAGTAAGTTCTATAGGTGATGTTGTTAAAGTTAATAATGAAGTACCTACTATTAGAAAAACTAACCTTAATCCCATAAATACAGCCGTTCTTACACCTTCTAAATAAATCTCTAAAAAACCTATCTGTACTAATAAAGTATCAGCTGTTCCCTTTATCATAAAAATATTTAACGCTGCTGTAAGTATTATTAAAAATAGTATTGGCTTCAGCCCTTTAAATATAAATCTTAAAGGTACCTTAGCATTAATTATAACTGCCGATAGAAATGCAACAACTAACAAATATCCTGGAAATTTATCTATAATAAATAAGGATACAATGAATAAAATAGATATTATTATTTTTGTTCTCGGATCTAACTTATGAGTAAATGATTCACCCGGTAAGTACTGTCCTATTGTTATATCTTTTAACACCTTATATTCCCCCTTATCTATTCTCACTTAATATCTGCAATAATTCTTTTTTAGCTTGTTCTATTGTGTAAGCTTCATCTGAGATATTAAAGCCTTTTTCTCTTAATGCTTTCATTAAATAAGTTACTTGCGGAACTCCAAGACCTATCTCTTCAAGAGTTTCAACTTCTCTAAACACTTCATCAGGCTTTCCTTGTAAAGCTATCTTTCCTTTATTCATTACAACAACCCTTTGTGCTATCTTAGCTACATCTTCCATACTATGACTCACCAATATTATTGTCATAGAATACTCATCATGAAGCTTTTTTATTTGATCTAAAATATCATCTCTTCCTTTTGGGTCTAACCCTGCTGTTGGTTCATCTAATATTAGAACTCTTGGCTTCATAGCAATAACACCAGCTATTGCTACTCTTCTTTTTTGACCACCGCTCAAATCAAAAGGTGATTTATCCTTATATTCTTCATAGTTAAGTCCTACCATATTCATTGCATCCTTAACTCTTATATTGATTTCTTCTTCACTCAACCCAAGATTCTTAGGTCCAAAAGCAATATCTTTTTCAATGGTTTCTTCAAAAAGTTGATATTCTGCATACTGAAATACAAGTCCAACTTTTTTCCTTATATCTGTTAATTTTACACCTTTAGCTGTAATCTCAATATCATCAACTTTTATCTTACCACTAGAGGCTTCTAAAAGCCCATTTAAGTGCTGAATTAATGTAGATTTACCTGATCCCGTATGACCTATCAGTGCAATAAATTCTCCATCATTAAATTCTATACTTACATTATCTAATGCCACCTTCTCAAAAGGACTCTTAGGCATATATACATGAGTTAAATTTTCTATCTTAATTGACATAACACATCCACCATCTCATCCACATTTAATATATCTGTATCAATATTAATACCAGATTTTTTAAGTTCATACGCAAGTTCTGTTACTTGAGGAACATCTAATCCTATTTCTTTCATTTTCTCAACTTCAGAAAATACTTCCCTTGGATTTCCCTCCATAACAATAGATCCATTATCTATAACCACAATTCTATCTCCCTGTGCCGCTTCATCCATATAGTGAGTAATTAGTACTATTGTTATTCCATAAACTTCATTTAATTCTTTAATATTCTTCATTACTTCTTTTCTTCCACTAGGATCTAGCATTGCTGTAGGCTCATCAAAAACAATACATTCAGGTTGCATAGCCAAAACCCCAGCTATAGCAACTCTTTGCTTCTGTCCACCAGAAAGCAAATGTGGTGCATGTCTCTTATATTCACTCATCCCTACCTTATCAAGACTATCATCTACACGTCTTCTTATCTCTTTAGGCTCTATACCTAAATTTTCTGGTCCAAATGCAACATCTTCTTCTACTATAGTTGCAACTAACTGGTTATCAGGATTTTGAAACACCATACCTGCTTTACTACGTATATCCCATAAATTTTTAGAATCTGAAGTATCTAATCCATCAACAAAAACAGTACCTTCACTTGGTAATAGCAATGCATTTATATGTTTTGCAACTGTTGATTTACCAGATCCATTGTGTCCTAAAATAACAAGAAATTCTCCTTTCTTGACGTCTAAATCTATACCTTTAACAGCATACTTTTCTTTGCCCTCTTCTTGAGACATATATTTATAAGTAAGCTTATCAAAAGTTATCATCTTTTCACTCATCTCTAACCTCCATGCCTATATCAAACTAAAAATTCTTCTATCCATTATACAAAAGGACTTTATTATGTAAATTCACACTATTCCTAAATTTATTATATCCTAATCTAAAGTTAACTCTATATTATTTTGAATATTATAACATTAGTCCCTCTCTATACTACATAGAAAATGTTTTTTATATTAGAAAATGGGGACTAAGTCTACACTTAATCCCCTAATTATTATACTAATTCAAGTATAACTATTTCAGCTCCGTCCCCTCTTCTAGGGCCTTTTTTATACATTCTTGTATATCCACCGTTTCTTTCAGCGTATTGTGGAGCCACATTGTCAAATAGGTTTTTAACTACTGCTTCTTCTTGAACGAAAGCTAAAACCTGTCTTCTAGCATGAAGATCTCCTCTTTTACCAAGAGTGATCATCTTTTCAGCAAGGCTTCTTGCTTCCTTAGCTCTAGTTTCAGTTGTTTCTATTTTACCATACTTTAAGAAGCTTGTTACAAGACCTCTTAGCATAGCTCTTCTTTGGTCAGTAGGACGACCTAACTTACGATAACCTGCCATGGATTTCCCTCCTTACTCGTCGTTTAGTTTTAAACTTAAGCCTAGTTCCTTAAGTTTTCTTTCTACTTCTTCTAAGGATTTCTTTCCTAAATTTCTAACCTTCATCATATCATCCATTGATCTTGTTGCAAGCTCCTGAACAGTATTGATGCCAGCTCTCTTTAAACAGTTATATGATCTAACTGATAAATCAAGTTCTTCTACAGTCATCTCTAGGACTTTTTCCTTTTTATCTTCTTCTTTTTCTATCATTATCTCAACATCATTAGCATTATCAGTTAATGACATGAATAATTTAAAATGTTCTATAAGAATTTTTGCTGATAAGCTTATAGCTTCATCAATTTTTATAGTACCATTAGTCCATATCTCTAAAGTTAACTTATCATAGTCAGTAATTTGACCAACTCTAGTATTTTCTACAGTAAAGTTAACTCTTTTAACTGGTGTGTATATTGAGTCGACAGCAATTGCAGAAATAGGTAATTCTTCACTCTTGTTTTTATTTTGAGTAACATATCCTCTTCCCTTATTTACTGTAAGTTCCATATAAAGTCTTCCGTCATTATCTAAAGTTGCAATATGTAAATCCTTATTAACAACTTCGATATCTCCATCAGTCTTAATATCAGCTCCTGTAACAACTCCAGGGCCCTTTGCATCTATATAGATAGTCTTAGGACCTTCACCATTCATTCTTAAAGCTAAGGCTTTAATATTAAGAATTAATTCTGTAACATCTTCCTTAACTCCTTGTACAGTAGAGAATTCATGAAGTACTCCATCGATTTTAACAGATGTAGTTGCAGCACCTGGTAAAGATGATAATAAAATTCTTCTTAGAGCATTACCAAGAGTAATTCCGTATCCTCTTTCAAGTGGTTCAACTACATACTTTCCATAAGTACCGTCTTCATTCGCTTCTACACATTCGATTATTGGCTTTTCAATTTCTAACATACACAAACCCTCCTTATTATTAAAATGGCAACCTTATTTTGAGGGCAACTGATTCTTATATTTGTTAAAAAGATAGAAATCTTTTTAACAAATACTAATATATTACTTGCTGTATAACTCAACAATAAGAGTTTCGTTAACTGGTACGTCGATATCTTCTCTTGCTGGTTCAGCAACTACTTTGCCTTCATAGTTTTCAACGTTTGCTTCTAACCATTTTGGTAAAGTCTTCGGATTTTCAGCAAATATCTTGAATTTCTCGCTTCCTCTGCTCTTTTCGCATACAGAAATTACGTCGTTAACAGAAACCTTATATGAAGGAATGTCAACTTTCTTGCCATTTACTAAGAAATGTCCGTGAGTAACTAACTGTCTAGCTTCACTTCTTGATGCACCGTAACCTAATCTATAAGCAACGTTATCAAGTCTTAATTCTAGTAACTTAAGTAAGTTTTCACCTGTAATACCTTTAATGTGTTCAGCTTTTTCATAGTAATTTCTGAATTGGCTTTCTAACACGCCGTATATTCTCTTAGCTTTTTGTTTTTCTCTTAATTGAACACCATAGTTTGAAACTTTCTTTTTGTTAGCTCCATGTTGTCCTGGTGCGTAGCTTCTTCTAGCAAAAGCACATTTATCTGTATAACATCTATCCCCTTTAAGGAATAGTTTCATACCTTCTCTTCTACATAATCTACATGTAGCTCCAGTATATCTTGCCATTAATTACACCTCCTGTTATGGTTGTACTAGACTCTTCTTCTTTTTGGTGGTCTACATCCATTGTGTGGGATTGGAGTAACATCTTTAATTAGAGTTACTTCTAATCCTGCCGCTTGTAGGGATCTTATAGCTGCTTCTCTACCTGCTCCTGGTCCCTTTACATAAACCTCAATGCTCTTTAAGCCATGTTCCATTGCTGTCTTAGCTGCTGTTTCAGCTGCCATTTGTGCAGCGAATGGAGTACTCTTTCTTGATCCTCTGAATCCAAGAGCACCTGCACTTGACCATGATAACGCATTTCCTGCTGCATCTGTTAAAGTAACTATTGAGTTATTGAAAGTTGACTTGATGTGTGCAGCACCATGCTCAACGTTTTTTCTTTCTTTTCTTCTTCTAGTCTTTTTAACCTTTTGAGCTGCCATTATCTTCCCTCCTTATTACTTTTTCTTATTTGCGATAGTCTTCTTAGGACCTTTTCTTGTTCTCGCATTTGTTTTAGTCTTTTGTCCTCTTACTGGAAGACCTCTTCTATGTCTAATTCCTCTATAACATCCTATTTCTGTTAATCTTTTAATGTTTAATGCAACTTCTCTTCTTAGGTCACCTTCAACATTTAATTCTTTGATATAGGTTCTGATTGCATTAACTTCATCTTCAGTTAAATCTTTAACTCTAGTATCCGGATTAATGTTAAGTTCTGCTAAAATCTTTTGAGATGTTGCTAAACCTATTCCGAATATATATGTTAGACCTATTTCAACTCTTTTTTCTCTTGGTAGGTCAATACCTGCTATTCTTGCCATTAAAATTTACACCTCCTGGTAATTAAAATGCCTTAAAAAGTCGATTTTATAGTATATAATAAAATTTTAGGTCATTAGAGAATACTCTCTATTGTCAGCCGCTCCTAAAACCTAATTATTAAATTATTGCCTATATAATCATATTTGACTTTAGTATAAAAGTCAATAAATTTTAAATGCCTTATCTGTATTTTTTGTCTAATATTATTTTATATTAGCCTTGCTTTTGCTTGTGCTTTGGATTTTCACAGATTACCATTACTCGTCCTTTTCTTCTTATAATCTTGCACTTTTCGCAAATAGGCTTAACTGATGGTCTTACTTTCATAGCTAACCCTCCTTGTATTTGTCCTGGTAGACTAATCTACCTATTTAGCTCTCCATGTAATTCTACCTCTTGTTAGATCATAAGGAGAAAGCTCTACAGTAACTTTGTCTCCTGGTAGAATTCTTATGAAGTTCATTCTTAACTTACCTGATATATGTGCTAAAATTGTATGCCCACTCTCAAGTTCAACTTGAAACATTGCATTGGGTAAAGATTCTAGTACTGTACCCTGCATTTCAATAACATCATCTTTTGACATAAGGTAATCAACCCTCCTTAACAATGCCTTTTAATTTTAGAAACCTCTTAATTTTTAAGTCCGTACCCTTATCGTTATTCACAATAGCCGATTTGATCTCTTCATCCATACTATTTATTAAACTTAAGTGTTTAAGTTTTTTCTTCTTAGGCTTTTCAAAAGTCTTCGTACAACCATTAGCTAATAGTACATACTCATCGTTTAATTGCCTAACAACAATATATAAATGATTTTTATCTCTTCCTGCTTTAGAAAGTACAACTCTTCCAATCAAGTCATTGTTTTGCAAATTCTTCACCTCGATGATTACCTTAGTATAAATCACATATTATTTCTACATGCGAATTTATAACTAAGCAACACTTTTATTTAATCAGTGTTAATATTTCGGGTCCATCTGGTAAAATTGCAACAGTATTTTCATAATGTGCAGATAGGCTTCCATCACTTGTTACAACAGTCCAATCATCTTCAAGAGTTCTGACTCTATATGATCCTATATTTATCATAGGCTCAATAGCTAATACCATTCCTGCTGAAAGTTTTGGACCTCTACCTGGTCTACCGAAATTTGGTACTTCAGGATCTTCGTGAACATTTTTGCCTATCCCGTGTCCAACGAAATCTCTTACTACTGAGAAACCTGAATCTTCTACGTAGCTTTGTATTTCATGTGAAATATCAGTCAATCTATTGCCTACTTGAGCGAACTTAATTCCCTCAAAGAAACAATCTCTTGTAACATCTATAAGTTTTTGTGCTTCTTGTGATACTTTCCCTACTGGAAAAGTTCTTGCTGCATCTCCATGGAATCCATTTAGAAGTGCTCCACAATCTACACTGATTATATCGCCCTCTTTTAGAATATAGGCTCCTGGTATTCCATGAACTACTTGCTCATTCACAGATATACATAGTGAAGAAGGAAAACCATATAACCCTTTAAAGGATGGCTTTGCTCCATGCTTAGTTATAAATTCTTCTGCAATCCTGTCTAATTCTGCAGTAGTTATACCAGGTTTAACTTTCTCTTCCACTAATAGTAGTGTTTCTGCTACAATTCGGCCGGCATCACGCATTAGGTCGATTTCATGATTATTTTTAATAATAATCATTACTTGTCGCTCCCTAATATATCGCAAATACCTTCAAAAACCTCATTAATAGCTTTTGTTCCATCTACTATTGAAAGTAAGTTCTTATCTTTATAGAAATCAATTAGCGGCTGCGTTTGTCTTTCATATACGTCAAGTCTTTCCTTTACAGTTTCTTCAGTATCATCCTTTCTTTGAACGACATCAGATCCGCAAAGTTCACATTTACCTTCAACTGGTGGGTTGAATTTAACATGATAACTTGCACCACATGATGGACATACTCTTCTTCCAGTCATTCTTTCAAGAATAAAATCTCTAGGAACTTCAATTAATAAAGCAGTATCTAAAGATTCATCTATATTTTTTAAGAAATCTTGAAGTGCTTCAGCTTGATTTACCGTTCTTGGGAAACCATCTAATAGATATCCTTGTTTACAATCTTCTTGTTGAAGTCTATCCTTAACCATATCTATAGTCACTTCATCAGGAACTAATTGTCCGTTATCTATATACTTCTTAGCTTCTACTCCAAGTGGTGTATTTTCTGAAATATTCTTTCTGAAAATATCACCAGTTGAAATATGTGGTATGGAGTATCTATTACTAATTGATTTTGCCTGTGTTCCTTTTCCTGCTCCAGGAGGACCTAATAATATAATCTTCACGGGCATCATCTCCATTTTCAAATCTATTTAAGGAATCCTTCATAGTGACGCATAACCATTTGAGATTCAAGTTGCCTTGAAAAATCAAGTGCTACACCAATAACTATCAATACCGCTGTTGCTCCGAAGGATATTTGTTCAAATGCTGAGTATTGTGCTATTAATATAGGTATTACAGCTAAAACTGCTGCAAATAAGCCTCCTATTATAGATACTCTAGCTAATACCTTCTCAAAGAATTCTGTTGTTGGCTCTCCTGGTCTTATTCCTGGTACAAACCCTGCAGATTTATTTAAGTTCTCTGCCATTTCATCAGGTTTTAATGTAACTTCGTTATAGAACCAAGTGAAGAATACTGTTAATACAGCATATATTACTGGATACATCCATGTACTCTTATTAAATATACTGTAAGGACTATTTAATATCCAATCAGACCAACTTCTTCCTGGGAAGAAGTTCGCTATTGCTTCTGGGAATCCCATAACAGACATTGCAAATATTATTGCTATTACTGCTGCACTTATAATGCTAAGCGGGATATGAGTTGATTGTCCCTTCATCATTTTATTACCTACAGCTTTTCCTGCATATTGCACTGGTATTCTTCTCTCAGCTAAGCTGAAGAAAATTGCCACTGCAACAAGAGCAATTGCACCTACAAAGAATAGTGTTAATTCTACGATAGTTACTGTACCAGCATCTTCCATCTGTAGTAACCTACCTATTGTCATTGGTAATCTTGAAATTATATTTATAAAGATTAAAATTGATGTACCATTTCCAAAACCTTTTACAGTAATTTGATCTCCTAACCAAATACAGAATGTGGATCCTACTACTAACGATAGTACAACTATAGCAAACTCAAATGACGTTATTCCTGCAGCTCCGCCTTTTTGGGCAAGAGATGCTCCCATACCAAATGCAGTTATTACAGCAATAACAATTGCCACATAACGTGTTGCATTTTGTATCTTCTTTCTACCTTCCTGACCTTCTTTTTGAAGTTGCTCCAAGGATGGTATAGCAATTGTTAACAACTGCATTATTATAGAAGCATTAATGTATGGCATAACACCAAGTGCTAGTATACTAAAATTACTGAAAGCTCCACCAGATATTAAATCATAGAAACCAAGTAACCCAGATTGAGTAGCTTCTTTTAGGAAGTCTGAATTCATTCCAGGAACAGGAATATGAGTTCCTATCCTGAAAATTGCAACTAATGCTAGCGTCCAATAAAACTTTTTCCTCAATTCTGGAACCTTCCAGGCATTACGTAGGGTTGATAGCATTATTAAATCACCTCAACTTTTCCTCCAGCTGCTTCGATTTTCTCTACTGCAGATTTTGAAAGCTTACAGCCTTTAACTGTTAAGCTCTTTTCTAAGTTTCCGTTTCCTAAGATCTTAACTCCGTCCATAACCTTACTTATAACTCTAGTTTCAAGTAAAACTTCTGGAGTAATTTCTGTTCCGTTTTCAAACATATTTAATCTATCAACGTTTATGCTAACAATCTTCTTAGCAAATATATTTGTAAACCCTCTCTTTGGAAGTCTTCTGTATAGAGGCATTTGACCCCCTTCAAATCCAGGTCTAACTCCACCGCCTGATCTAGCGTTTTGTCCCTTTTCACCTTTACCAGCGTTTCTTCCTAAACCAGAACCTGTACCTCTACCAACTCTTTTTGGAGCCTTTCTGCTACCTGCTGCTGGCTTTAATTCATGAAGTTTCATACTCAGTGCACCTCCTCTGTTTTATATTTCTTCTACCTTTAATAAGTAGTCTATTTTTTTAATCATACCTTGTATTTGAGGAGTACCCTCATGTTCTACTGTTTTACCGATCTTCTTAAGTCCAAGGGCATTTGCAGTAGCTATGTGAGCCTTCTTTCTTCCGATTAAGCTCTTTACTAAAGTAACTTTTAACTTTGCCATTACAAATTCCCTCCTAACCTAAAATCTCTTCAACAGATTTTCCTCTTAATTTAGCTATATCTTCAGCTGTTCTTAAGTTTGCTAATCCGTTAATTGTAGCGTTAACCATGTTTCTTGGATTGTTTGAACCAAGTGACTTAGCTCTAACATCCTTTAATCCTGCTAGTTCAAGTACTGATCTTGCTGGACCTCCAGCAATAACTCCTGTACCTTCCTTAGCTGGCATTATAAGAACCTTACCAGTTCCGAAAGTTCCATATATTTCATGAGGAACAGTTGTTCCAACCATTGCAACTTTAACTAAGTTCTTCTTAGCATCTTCTATTCCTTTTCTAATTGCTACTGGGATTTCGATAGACTTACCCATACCAACGCCAACGTGTCCGTTCTCGTCACCGACAACAACAAGTGCGCTGAATCTGAAGTTTCTACCACCCTTAACAACCTTAGTAACTCTGTTTATATAAACAACCTTTTCTTTAAGGTCTAGTGTACTAGGATCGATTCTCATTTATTTCCCTCCTTATTTATTAGAACTTTAAGCCTGCTTCTCTAGCAGCTTCAGCTAATTGTTGTACTCTACCGTGGTAAATGTATCCACCTCTGTCAAATACAACTTCAGTAACTCCCTTGTCAAGAGCCTTCTTAGCAACTAGTTCTCCTACTAATTTAGCTCCTTCTTTGTTTCCGCCCTTAGCTGCGAAATCTTTTTCTAAGCTTGAAGCAGCAACTATAGTTACAGCATTTATATCATCTATTATTTGTGCATATATATTCTTTTCACTTCTGTATACTGAAAGTCTTGGTCTTTCAGGAGTACCGAAAACTTTCTTACGGACTCTAAGGTGACGTCTTAGTCTCTTTGTTTTTCTGTCAGCCTTCTTGAACATAAAGCTCACTCCTTTCTATTATTTCTTACCAGTTTTACCTTCTTTACGTCTGATAACTTCGCCTTCGAACTTAATACCCTTACCTTTATATGGTTCTGGCTTTCTCCAACGTCTTATATCAGCAGCTTGTGCTCCAACTATTTGCTTATCGATTCCCTTGATTACAACCTTAGTTGCAGCAGGAGTTTCAAAAGTAATTCCTTCCATTGGTTCTACTTCAACTGGATGAGAGAATCCAAGGTTCATTACAAGCTTAGTTCCTTGTAATTGAGCTCTATAACCAACACCAACTAAATCTAAAGTCTTTTGGTAACCTTCATTAACTCCAACTACCATGTTGTTAATAAGTGCTCTTGTTAATCCGTGAAGAGCTCTGTGCTCTTTTACATCACTAGGTCTAGTTACAACTACTTCGTTGTTTTCAACCGCTATATTAATGTCTTTGTGCATAGCTTTTACTAGTTCGCCTTTTGGGCCCTTAACTGTAACAACATTATCTGCTGCTATAGCTACAGTTACACCAGCAGGTATAGCTATTGGTAATCTACCAACTCTTGACATAATTGCACCTCCTGTATTTCTTGTCGTACATTTATTTGATCTATTTACTTAGTTATTTTCTACTTAAGATATTACCAAACGTAGCAAAGTACTTCTCCACCTAATCCCATCTTTCTAGCTTCTCTATCAACCATAAGTCCGTTAGAAGTTGAAATTACAGCGATTCCTAATCCATTAAGAACCTTTGGAGTTTCATCTTTTTTACAGTAAACTCTTAATCCTGGCTTAGATATTCTCTTGATACCAGTTATAACTCTTTCTTTGTTTGATCCATACTTAAGAGCAATTCTTAGCATTGGAACAACTCCATCATTGTATTCATCAATTTCTTTGATGTATCCTTCTTGTAATAATATATTTGCAACGGCCTTCTTAACATTTGAAGAAGGTACCTCTACTACTTCATGTCTCACAGCATTTGCGTTTCTGATACGTGTTAGCAAATCTGCTATAGGATCTGTCATAACCATTTAATGTGCCTCCTTTCGCTATAACTTCGATATTACCAGCTTGCCTTCTTACAGCCAGGGATTTGACCCTTGTAAGCAAGTTCTCTAAAACAAATACGGCAAATACCGAATTTTTTAAGTACTGAATGTGGTCTTCCACATATTCTACATCTTGTATAAGCTCTTGTTTGATATTTAGGGGTTTTATTCCACTTTTCAATAATAGCCTTACGTGCCACGGTTTTCCCTCCTTATTATTGAGCGAATGGCATTCCAAGGAATCTTAATAATTCTCTTGCTTCTTCGTCAGTTTTAGCTGTTGTTACGAAGATTATATCCATTCCTCTTACTTTATCGATCTTATCGTACTCTATTTCCGGGAATATTAATTGTTCCTTAATTCCTAGGGAATAGTTTCCTCTTCCATCAAATGCTTTACTAGAAACACCTCTGAAATCTCTAACTCTAGGTAAAGCGATTGACATTAGCTTATCAGCAAATTCATACATCTTTGCCTTTCTTAATGTAACCTTACATCCTAAAGCCATGTTCTCTCTTATCTTAAAGTTAGCAATTGATTTCTTTGATCTTGTTAATATTGGCTTTTGACCAGCGATTAAAGTTAAGTCGCTAACTGCTGATTCTAATACTTTTTGATTTTCCTTAGCTTCTCCAACACCCATATTGATTACTATCTTTTCAAGTTTTGGAACTTCCATTACGTTTTTATATCCGAACTTTTCAATCATTGCTGATATAATTTCTTTTTCATACTTCTCTTGAAGTCTTGTCATATTGAGTTACCTCCTTTCAGAATCTAGAATGTTTCTCCACATTTCTTGCATACTCTAATCTTAGCTCCGTCTTCTAATAACTTATTGCTGATTCTAGTAGCAGTCTTGCACTTTGTACAATATAACATTACCTTTGAGCTGTTTATAGCAGCTTCTCTTTCTATAATAGCACTTTCAGCTTGGTTCTTAGTAGCCTTTTGGTGCTTCTTAACTATGTTAACGCCTTGAACAAGGACTTTTCCTGTCTTTGGATAAACTTTTAAAACTTCTCCAGTTTTACCTTTATCTTTTCCTGAAATAACCACAACTGTGTCGTTCTTTCTTACATGTACCTTCAAGTTAGACACCTCCTCTATTATAGAACTTCAGGTGCTAATGATAATATCTTATTGAATTCTTTATCTCTTAGCTCCCTTGCAACTGGCCCGAAAATACGAGTTCCTCTTGGTTGCTTATCATCTTTTATTATAACTGCAGCATTCTCATCAAACTTAATGTATGAACCATCTGCTCTTCTTAATCCCTTTACAGATCTAACTATAACAGCTTTTACTACGTCACCTTTTTTAACAACTCCACCTGGTGTTGCACTTTTAACGCTAGCAACTATTACATCTCCAATGTTACCGAACTTTCTTTTAGATCCGCCTAAAACTCTGATACACATTATTTCTTTAGCACCTGAGTTATCTGCTACCTTTAATAAGGTTTGTTGTTGTATCATTGAATTACCCTCCTTTCAGTCCTTAAAAGCTATTTAGCTTTTTCAACTATTTCAACAAGTCTCCATCTCTTATCTTTAGATAATGGTCTAGTCTCCATTATTAACACTCTATCATTAACGTTAGCTTCATTATTTTCATCATGAGCCTTAAACTTAGTAGTTCTATTAACTGTTTTTCCGTATAGTGGATGTCTTACCTTAGTTTCAACAGCAACTACGATAGTTTTATCCATTTTGTCAGAAACAACTCTACCAATTCTTTTCTTTCTTAGTCCTCTTTCTTCCATTAAAGAATACCTCCTTCCAGATTACTGTTGAACCTTTAGCTCTTCTTCTCTTAAGATGGTTTTTATTTGGGCTATAGATTTCTTCACTTCTCTTATTCTCATAGGATTTTCTAATTGTCCTGTAGCTAATTGGAATCTTAAGTTGAATAACTCAGCTTTAAGATCTCCTAATTTTGCTGTTAAATCTTGAGGATTATTTGCTCTTAACTCTTTTAATTCTCTAGCCTTCATTATTCTTCACCACCCATTTCCTCAAAATCTCTTCTTGTAACGAACTTAGTCTTTACAGGAAGTTTGTGTGATGCAAGTCTCATTGCTTCTCTTGCAACTTCTTCATTTACTCCTGATAATTCGAATAGAACTCTACCAGGCTTAATTACTGCTACCCAATATTCTGGTGAACCTTTACCTGAACCCATTCTTGTTTCAGCTGGTTTTTCAGTAACTGGCTTATCTGGGAAAATCTTTATCCAAAGTTTTCCACCTCTTCTGATATATCTATTAATTGCAATTCTCGCAGATTCTATCTGATTGCTTGTAATCCAACCGCAAGTAGTAGCTTGAATACCGAAATCTCCGTAAGCAAGGAAATTCCCTCTTGTAGCCTTACCTTTCATTCTACCACGTTGTACCTTACGATGCTTTACTCTTTTAGGCATTAACATGATCTATTCCTCCTTTCTTATGCGTTCGCTTCTTCCTTCTCAACCTTTTTAGTTGGAAGTACTTCTCCATTATAAACCCAAACCTTAACTCCGATCTTACCGTAAGTTGTGTCTGCTTCAGCAAAACCATAATCTATGTCTGCTCTTAATGTTTGTAGTGGAATTGTTCCTTCATTGTATTGTTCTGTTCTAGCTATTTCTGCTCCACCAAGTCTTCCTGCACAAGCAGTCTTAACACCCTTTACTCCGTGCTTCATAGCTCTTTGTATAGTTTGCTTCATAGCTCTTCTGAATGAGATTCTCTTTTCTAATTGTGCAGCAATATTTTCTGCCATTAATTGAGCATCTGCTTCAGCATTCTTAACTTCAACTATGTTGATTAAGATGTTTTTTCCACTTATAATCTTAGCTAATTTAACCTTTAAAGCTTCGATTCCTGATCCACCTTTGCCGATTACAACACCAGGTTTTGCAGTGTGTATATTTAACTTTACTCTTTTAGCAGCTCTTTCAATTTCGATCTTTGAAATTCCTGCTGAGAAAAGCTCCTTTTTAACGAATTCTCTTATCTTGTTATCTTCGATTAGGTTATCAGCAAAATCTTTTTTATTTGCATACCACTTTGAATCCCAATCCTTGATAACGCCTACTCTAAGTCCGTGAGGATGTACTTTTTGACCCACTTATTTTCCCTCCTTCTCTAAGCTCTTTCTTTAACCACTATTGTGATATGGCTTGTTTTTTTAAGTATTTTAAATGCTTTACCATGATCCATTGGTCTAAATCTCTTTAGTGTTGGACCTTGACCACAAAATGCATCTGATACATATAACTTATCAGTATCAAGAGCAAAATTGTTTTCTGCGTTAGCAACAGCTGACTTTAATACTTTGTTAATAACTACTGCCGCTTCTCTTGGAGTATATTGTAAAATAGCGAAAGCTTCTTTAACATTCTTTCCTCTTATTAAATCAAGAACAACTCCTACTTTAATTGGAGACATTCTTACATACTTAGCTATAGCTCTAGCTTCCATTTATGTTCCTCCTTTCCAGGCTACTGTATTATCTCTTTGATTTCTTATCTGTATCCACGTGACCCTTATAAGTTCTTGTTAATGCGAACTCTCCAAGCTTGTGTCCAACCATATCTTCTGATATATATACAGGAACATGCTTTCTTCCATCGTGAACAGCAATTGTATGACCTATCATTTGTGGGAATATTGTTGAAGATCTTGACCAAGTCTTAACAACCTTCTTTTCTCCACTTGCATTCATTTCTTCTACCTTTTTTAATAATCCTTCATGGATAAAAGGTCCTTTTTTAGTTGATCTACTCACTAGCACTGCCTCCCTTCATTAACATACATCTAACTAGCCTCGAAGAGAATATTTATTCTCTTCAGACTATTTAGCGTTTCTCTTTTTAATGATGAATTTATCTGAATACTTCTTATTCTTTCTTGTTTTGTATCCAAGTGCAGGTTTACCCCATGGAGTTACTGGACTTGGTCTACCAACTGGTGACTTACCTTCACCACCACCGTGAGGGTGATCGCAAGGGTTCATTACAGAACCTCTAACTGTAGGTCTCCATCCCATATGTCTCTTTCTACCAGCTTTACCGATATTAACGATATCGTTAGTTGAGTTTGATACTGAACCTATAGTAGCTCTACATTCGATTCTAACATATCTCATTTCTCCTGAAGGTAATCTTAATGTTGCATAGTTACCTTCCTTAGCCATTAATTGAGCTGAGTTTCCAGCAGATCTTACTAACTGAGCTCCCTTTCCAGCTTGTAATTCGATATTGTGTACTACTGTACCAACAGGAATATTTCTTAACGGAAGAGCATTACCAGCTTTAATATCAGCATCTGCTCCAGATACTATAACATCTCCAACCTTTAATCCAGCAGGAGCAATTATGTATCTCTTTTCACCGTCTGCATATACTACTAAAGCAATGTATGCTGTTCTATTTGGATCGTATTCTATAGTAGCAACTTTTGCTGGAACACCATCCTTATTTCTCTTGAAATCTATAATTCTATATTTTCTCTTAGCGCCACCACCGTGGTGTCTAACAGTTATTTTACCTTGAGCATTTCTACCACCAGTTTTCTTTAATGAAACAAGAAGTGATTTCTCAGGAACATTTGTAGTTATTTCTTCAAATGTTGGCATAGTCATTTCTCTTCTTGATGGGGTAGTCGGTTTAAACTTCTTAACTGCCATTTAATTTCCCTCCTTCTTACAGCTTATCTGGTGTATCACACCAATAAATCACCTTAATTTACTATTGTAATCCTTCGAAGAATTCGATTCCCTTACTGTCTTTAGCAAGTGTTACGATAGCTTTCTTGTAGTCAGATCTCTTTCCTACATGTACGCCCATTCTCTTAGTTTTTCCCATAGTTCTTAGTGTTTGAACGTTATCTACTTTAACGCCAAAAACTTCTTCAACAGCTCTCTTTATTTGAGATTTGTTTGAGTTCATGTGAACTATGAAAGTGTACTTATTTTCGGCCATAGCTGTCATAGTCTTTTCAGTTATAACAGGCTTTCTGATTATATCATGGCTTGTTAAATTCATTATGCGTACACCTCCTCAATCTTTGATACAGCATCCTTAGTCATGATTACTTTACTATACTTTAGTAAATCATAAACGTTGATGTTGTTTGCAGGAATTACAGTAACTCCTTCTATATTTCTAGCTGATTTGTAAACTACTTCGTTAGATTCAGCTGTTACGATTAATGTCTTCTTAGCTTCGAAAGCTTTAAGCATCTCAGCAACTTGCTTAGTCTTAATTCCTTCAAATGCTAAATCTTCAACAACGATCATTTCGTTATCTTGAACCTTACTAGTTAAAGCAGATTTCATAGCAACTCTTCTCATTGTTTTAGGAATTGACATTCTATAATCTCTTGGCTTTGGTGCGAATACAATACCACCCTTAATCCATTGTGGAGCTCTGATTGAACCTTGTCTAGCTCTACCAGTTCCCTTTTGCCTCCAAGGCTTGATTCCGCCTCCTCTTACCTCAGCTCTTGTTTTAGCTGATTGAGTTCCTTGTCTCTTGTTAGCAAGTAATGCTACTACTACTTGATGCATTGCATGCTCGTTTATTTCAACAGCGAAGATATTTTCGTTTAATTCGATATCTCCAATTTGCTTTGCTTCTTTATTAAATAATCCTACTGTAGGCATTCTGTTTCCTCCTTTCTTCCAGAAATTAAGCCTTAACTGTGTTTCTTATTACTACTTTAGCCTTGTTTGGCCCAGGGATTCCACCCTTTATTAGTATTAAGTTCTTTTCAGCTATTACTTTTACAACTTCTAGGTTTAATACTGTTGTATTAACTCCACCCATATGTCCTGGCATGTGCTTATTCTTGAATGTTTTTGATGGATCTGATGAAGCTCCCATTGAACCTACTGCTCTGTGGAACTTAGAACCGTGTGACATAGGTCCTCTTGATGCATTCCATCTCTTGATTACGCCTTGGAATCCCTTTCCTTTAGAAATACCAGATACGTCTACCTTATCTCCTGCAGCAAATACATCAGCCTTTATTTCTTGGCCTATTTCATATTCGCTTGCGTTTTCTAGCTTGAATTCCTTAAGAGTTCTTCTTAATGAAACTCCTGCCTTTGCAAAATGTCCCTTAGCTGGCTTGTTAACTAATTTTTCTCTTACATCTCCAAAACCAACTTGTATTGCTTCATAACCGTCCTTTTCCATTGTCTTCTTTTGAACAACAACGCATGGGCCAGCCTCTACAACTGTTACAGGAACCACCTTACCATTCTCATCGAATATTTGAGTCATCCCTATCTTTTTTCCTATGATAGCTTTTTTCATTGTATTTACACCTCCTAAACTGATTAGCGGATTGTTAAACAATCATAATAGTCCAATGTCTATTCTAAAACTATTTGCTATTAAAGCTTGATTTCGATATCTACACCAGCTGGTAGATTTAATCTCATTAATGCATCAACAGTCTTTGGTGATGGATTAACGATATCGATTAGTCTCTTGTGAGTTCTTATTTCGAACTGCTCTCTAGAGTCCTTATACTTATGAACTGCTCTTAATATTGTAACAACATCTTTTTCTGTAGGTAATGGTACTGGACCAGCAACCTTTGCTCCTGTTGACTTAGCAGTTTCTACGATTTTTTCAGCAGATTGATCTAATATTGTGTGATCAAAAGCCTTTAATCTGATTCTTATTTTTTGTTTTGACATCTTGGTTTCCCTCCTTTTCATGTACGCTTTACTTCGAACGCACAACAGCGGTTATTCTATAAACTGTTCCTGGTGTTTCATCACTTTAGACAAAATTATAGAATCCCTGTCGTCGGATTCTAGATCCAGACATACTCATCAAGAATTACCCGGAAGTCCGGCAACCTCTTGATTCATCGCTGTTTGCTCTGCAACTTCTTTATTATACTATTTTTATATTGTGTTTTCAAGTTTTTTTCATCATAATATTTATTTTTTATTTATATGATTTTATAAGGCACTTTTTTCTTACTTGTTTTATTTTAAATCCTATTTAATTTTAATTCAACCACTTTTTTTAATCTTTTTACTAGTAAAAACTGTCCTTTTTTATAGTTTTCCCTCATTAATAAAATTTCATTCCCTCAATTCCATAATTTGAATTAAATACAGATTAAGTGATCTTTTTCTTAACTCTATTCCCTTATGCCATTTTCAGTTTTATTTCATATAAACTTCCTTCTACTTTTCCTCATCCCTTTTATACTACACCCACCTTATATCTTTTGACTCCTACATAAACTTAAATAGCTTCCTTATACTATTAATGAATATAGTTTTTATTTAAAACTTCTATGTTTTTTTACTGTTATTTTGGTTAATTACTATTCTTTAATAAAAAAATAAGAGTAAAGGACGTCTCCTTTACTCTTAAAATATATAAATTATTCTGTTATGCTAGTAACAACACCAGAACCTACAGTTCTTCCACCTTCTCTGATAGCGAATCTTAATCCTTCATCCATTGCTACTTGAGTGATTAATTCAACGTTCATATCGATGTGGTCTCCAGGCATAACCATTTCCATACCATCTGGTAATTTGATTGATCCTGTAACGTCTGTTGTTCTGAAGTAGAATTGTGGTCTGTATCCATCGAAGAATGGAGTATGTCTACCACCTTCTTCTTTCTTAAGTACGTATACTTGACCTACGAACTTCTTGTGTGGGTGTACTGAACCTGGCTTTGAAAGTACTTGACCTCTTTCGATATCAGTTCTTTGAACACCTCTTAATAATGCTCCGATATTATCTCCTGCTTGCGCTTCGTCTAATAACTTTCTGAACATTTCGATTCCAGTTACTACAACCTTCTTCTTTTCTTCACTTAATCCAACTACTTCTACTTCGTCTCCTACGTGAAGAACTCCTCTTTCAACTCTACCAGTTGCAACTGTTCCTCTACCAGTGATTGTGAATACATCTTCTACTGGCATTAAGAATGGCTTATCTGTTGCTCTTTCTGGAGTTGGAATGTAGCTATCTACTGCTTCCATTAATTCCATGATGCACTTAGTTGCTTCTTCGTCTGTTGGGTTTTCTAATGCTTTTAAAGCTGAACCTGTAACTACTGGAATATCATCTCCAGGGAAGTTGTATTCGCTTAATAATTCTCTTACTTCCATTTCTACTAATTCAAGTAATTCTGGATCGTCTACCATATCTGCCTTGTTTAAGAATACTACGATATAGTCAACACCAACTCTTGATGCTAGTAGTATATGTTCTCTTGTTTGAGGCATTGGACCATCTGCTGCTGAACATACTAGGATTGCTCCATCCATTTGTGCAGCTCCTGTAATCATGTTCTTAACATAGTCAGCATGTCCTGGACAGTCAACGTGAGCATAGTGTCTGTTTGCAGTTTCATACTCAACGTGTGAAGTATTGATTGTAATACCTCTTTCTTTTTCTTCTGGTGCCTTATCTATTGCAGCGTAATCAAATGCTTCAGCAAAACCTTGCTTTGATAATACTGTTGTAATAGCTGCTGTAAGTGTTGTCTTACCGTGGTCAACGTGACCAATTGTTCCAATATTTACGTGGGGTTTATTTCTTTCGAATTTTTCCTTTGCCATTGTAAATTCCTCCTTGTATAAACAATTAATTAAAGAACCTTTTCGTCAATATTATAACTTATATAGATTCCAATATCTAGTTTTATTATTGAACTTTTCCTACTTCATCGTCTTGCGACTCCATCGGCGTAACTTCCCTCAAGCCCAAGGTACAGTGCTACATTTAAGTAGCACCTTATTTATATAAATTACTTGCTTCTCTCGCCAGCAATTTTTTCTTGAATACTCTTTGGAACTTCTTCGAAGTGGTCGAATACCATAGCGTAAACTCCTCTTCCTTGAGTTCTTGATCTTAAAGTAGTAGCATAACCGAACATTTCTGATAATGGTACGAAGGCTCTAATAACTTGAGCACCATTAACAGCTTCCATTCCTTCCATTCTACCTCTTCTTGAGTTAATGTCACCTATAACATCACCCATGTATTCTTCTGGAACAGTAACTTCAACCCTCATTGTAGGCTCAAGTAGTACTGGTTCTGCTTTTGCCATAGCATTTTTGAATGCCATTGATCCAGCAATTTTAAATGCCATTTCCGATGAATCGACTTCATGGTATGAACCGTGTACTAACTTAACCTTAAAGTTAATAACGTTATACCCAGCGATTGTACCAGTTTTAGCTGCTTCTTGTATACCTGCATCTATTGCTGGAATATATTCTTTTGGAATAGCTCCCCCAACAACTGCATTTTCGAATGTGTATTCGCCTTCTGTTGGTTCCATTTCAATAACAGCGTGACCGTATTGTCCCTTACCACCAGATTGCTTAGCATACTTAGCTTCTGCCTTAACAGCTTTTCTAATTGTTTCTTTATATGATACTTGTGGAGCTCCAACGTTACACTCAACCTTGAACTCTCTTTGAAGTCTATCAACTATGATATCTAAGTGAAGCTCACCCATACCAGCGATGATTGTTTGACCTGTTTCTTGATCAGTCCAAGTTTTAAATGTTGGATCTTCTTCTGCAAGCTTAGCTAATGCTAATCCCATCTTTTCTTGACCAGCTTTAGTTTTTGGCTCTATAGCTATATTTATAACTGGTTCTGGGAATTCCATTGATTCTAGAATTATTGGATTATTTTCAGCACATAAAGTATCACCAGTTGTAGTGTTCTTAAGACCTATAACTGCTCCTAATTCTCCAGCTTCTAATGATTCAACTTCTTCTCTATGGTTAGCATGCATTTTAACAAGTCTACCGATTCTTTCTTTCTTACCCTTTGTTGAGTTAAGAACATAAGAACCACTTTCCATAACACCTGAATAAATTCTAGCGAACGCAAGCTTACCTACGAATGGATCAGTAGCAATCTTAAATGCTAAAGCTGACATTGGTGCTTCATCTGAAGCTTCTCTTGTGTCTGCTTCTCCTTCAAGATTTGTTCCATCAACTGCAGGTATATCTATTGGTGATGGTAAGTAAGCAACAACACCATCAATCATTTGTTGAACACCCTTATTCTTGTAAGATGATCCACAAATACATGGGTAGATTTCATTAGCTATTGTAGCTTTTCTTAATGATGCATGTAGTTCTTCTTCAGTGATTTCTTCACCTTCAAGATATTTCATCATTAACTCTTCATCAGTTTCAGCAATAGCTTCTATCATTGCTCCTCTATACTCTTCTGCTTGGTCTTTTAATTCTGCAGGAATTTCTTCCTCTCTCATGTCAACACCAAGATCATCATAGTACATAATAGCAACGTTTCTTATTAAGTCTATCATTCCCTTAAATTGATCTTCTGCACCTACTGGTATTTGTATTGGAACTGCATTAGCTTTTAATCTATCTCTTACAGTGTTAATACATCTAAAGAAATCAGCACCTGTAGCATCCATCTTATTAACATATATCATTCTTGGTACACCATACTTATCTGCCTGTCTCCAAACAGTTTCAGTTTGTGGCTCAACTCCACTCTTAGCATCAAGAACTGTAACAGCTCCATCAAGAACTCTTAATGATCTTTCAACTTCAACTGTGAAGTCTACGTGACCTGGAGTATCAATGATATTTAATTCATGATCTTTCCAGAAACAAGTTGTAGCAGCAGAAGTAATTGTTATACCTCTCTCTTTTTCTTGTTCCATCCAGTCCATTTGTGAAGCACCTTCATGAGTTTCTCCTATTTTATGTGTCTTACCAGCATAGAACAGTATACGCTCAGTTGTCGTAGTTTTACCGGCATCAATATGAGCCATTATTCCGAAGTTACGGAACATATTTAAAGGATATTTTCTAGCCATTTATATTCCTCCTCTCAACGAGTTATTATTAAATTCGAGAAAACTGTTTTGGTAAAAGAACCAAAACAGTTTTTCTATTAGTATCTGTAGTGAGCGAAAGCCTTGTTTGCTTCTGCCATCTTGTGAGTATCTTCTCTCTTCTTAACAGCGGCGCCTGTGTTATTAGCTGCATCTAATAATTCTCCAGCTAATCTTTCACACATAAGCTTTTCTCCTCTTTTTCTAGCAGCAGCTAGCATCCATCTGATACCTAGAGTCTGTCTTCTTTCAGCTCTAACTTCTATTGGAACTTGATAAGTTGC
This sequence comes from Clostridium zhoujianii, assembly GCF_051590805.1. Classification (NCBI taxonomy): domain Bacteria; kingdom Bacillati; phylum Bacillota; class Clostridia; order Eubacteriales; family Clostridiaceae; genus Clostridium; species Clostridium zhoujianii. The sequence goes on along the minus strand of NZ_JBPUTF010000003.1, from coordinate 44,002 downwards.
TCCACCTATTCTTCTAGCTTTAACTTCTAGTAAAGGCATTATGTTGTTCATTGCTTCTTCAAAAACTTCTAACGCATCCTTACCAGTCTTTTCCGCCATAATTTCAAATGCATCGTAGCATATTTTTTGTGCTACTCCCTTTTTACCATCTTCCATTATACCGTTTATAAGCTTTGTAACAACCTTTGACTTGTACATTGGATCTGGTAATACATCTCTCTTTGCTATATGTCCTTTTCTTGGCACTTTTCTTCCCTCCTTAACATACTAATTTAAGTTCATCGGTACTCGGTATTCTTTCATACCGCAAAGTGCTAACTTCTTCATCTATATAAACTTAACTTATAAATCTATGTAAACGCTGAAGATAAGCACTACATTTGGTTAAGAGCCTATTTTTTCTTAGGTCTCTTAGCTCCATACTTTGATCTTCCTTGCATTCTGTTAGCTACTCCAGCGCAGTCTAATGCACCTCTTACAATATGGTATCTAACACCAGGAAGGTCCTTAACTCTACCACCTCTTATTAGAACAACACTATGTTCTTGTAAGTTGTGTCCTACACCACCAATGTATGCAGTAACTTCATATCCATTTGTAAGTCTTACTCTTGCAATCTTTCTTAACGCTGAGTTAGGCTTCTTTGGAGTAGTAGTCTTAACTACAGTACAAACACCTCTTCTTTGAGGACAATCCTTAAGTGCTGGTGAATTTGAAGTTGTAGCAGCTACTTTTCTTCCTTTTCTTACTAATTGGCTAATAGTTGGCATTTTTTCACCTCCTGAATTTTATTTATCTATTTAAATTATAAAAAGATAAAACAAGTTTAATTACAGCAATAATGCAACAGAAGATTCTACTTCTATTCCACATATTCTGCCCAATTCTTTCTTTGTCTCAACGGATTCAATTCTAATATTATGTTCATCCACTAAATCCATTAAGGGTGCGATTAACTTACAATCTACATCTTTTGCTACGTATAAAACTTTGCCTTCGCCATTTTTGATAGCTTTCGTACATTGTTTTATACCAATAACTTTTTTTCCTACAAGTCTGTCTAACATGGGATCCCTCCTCATAGTAAACTCATGAAGACAAAGTAATTAGCTTCATCTTCATGAAATCATTTAGACAATCATACTGTAGTGTATTTCTAAAAATCACACATTCGTATTTTATCATTTAAGCATACACATGTCAATAAAATTACATTGTATTATTCTGCCGTATTCGCAGCCTCATCTTCTATTAAATCATCCTCTACATCAAGCCTTACAGATCTATATCTCATCATGCCTGTTCCTGCTGGAATTAGCTTACCAATGATTACATTTTCTTTCAGACCAACAAGTGGGTCAATCTTACCTTTAATTGCAGCCTCTGTAAGTACTCTTGTTGTTTCTTGGAATGATGCTGCTGATAAGAAACTATCAGTTGCTAAAGCTGCTTTTGTAATACCAAGTAAAACTTGTTCACCCTTAGCCTCTTCTCCACCTAATTCTCTTATTTTAGCATTTGCTTCTTCAAAATCAAATATATCTATCATAGTTCCAGGAAGTAGTTCTGTATCTCCAGAATCACTTACCTTAACTTTTCTAGTCATTTGTCTTACAACAACTTCTAAATGCTTATCGTTAATATCAACGCCTTGAAGTCTATAAACCTTTTGTACTTCTGAAAGAAGATATCTTCTAGCTCCATCAACACCCTTGATATTCATAATATCATGCGGATTAACTGAACCTTCTGTTACTTCATCTCCAGCTTCAATAAGATCATCGTTGCTTACCTTTAATCTTGAACCGAAAGGAATATCGTAACTTCTTTCTTCTCCATCAGCACTCATAACGTGAACTATTCTCTTCTTCTTAGTATCCTCGACTCTTACTGTACCTGTTATTTCACTAACTATAGCAAGACCCTTAGGCTTTCTAGCTTCAAATAATTCCTCTACTCTTGGAAGACCTTGAGTTATATCAGCACCGACAACACCACCAGTATGGAATGTTCTCATTGTAAGCTGCGTTCCAGGCTCTCCTATAGATTGTGCAGCTATTATACCAACTGCTTCACCTATGTTAATCTTTTTAGCAGTAGCCATGTTCATACCATAACATTTAGCACATACACCAATTTTACAATTACATGTAAATACTGATCTAATCTTTACTTTCTTAATGCCTGTAGCTACTATCACTTCTGCCATATCTGAGTCAACATATGAGTTCTTTTCTGCAACTAACTCCCCACTAGTTGGGTGTAAAACATCTTCTGCAAGATATCTACCTGTCAGTCTTTCTTTTAAGCCTTCGATTACTTCATTACCTTCTTTAATCTCAGCTACTACCATACCATCATCAGTACCACAATCCTCATCTCTTACGATAACATCTTGTGAAACATCAACAAGTCTTCTAGTTAAGTAACCAGAGTCTGCTGTTTTTAATGCAGTATCAGCATTACCTTTTCTCGCACCGTGAGTTGATAAGAAGTACTCAAGTACGTCAAGGCCTTCTCTAAATGATGCTCTGATTGGTAACTCTATAATCTTACCAGATGGACTTGCCATAAGTCCTCTCATACCTGCTAATTGCTTGATTTGTGACTTAGAACCTCTGGCTCCTGAGTCAGCCATCATATATATTGGATTAAATTTATCCAAGCTTGCCATTAAAGTATCAGCTACTTCTTCAGTTGTCTTGGTCCACTTTTCTATAACTCTTTCATATCTTTCTTCATCTGATATGAAACCTCTTTTATACATCTTTTCAATTTTTTCAATTGTTTCATCAGCATCTTTTAATAGATCGTACTTAGCTTTTGGAACGATCATATCTGATGCTGCTACTGTAATAGCTCCTATTGATGAATAGTGGTATCCTAATGCTTTTATCTTATCAAGCATTATTGATGTATCTGTTGGTCCATGCTTTAAATAACACTTATCTATTATAGTTCCTAAAGATTTCTTTGTAACTAAGAAGTCAACTTCTAAGTTGAATTTTTCATCTTCCTTGCTTCTATCAACAAATCCTAAATCTTGTGGAATAGATTCATTAAATATAATTTTACCTACTGTTGTTTTAATTATTCCGGAAGATTGAACTCCATTTTCTACTCTAGTCATCTTAACAAAGATTTCTGCGTGAATAGCTATTTCTTTTACTTCATAAGCCATTATAGCTTCTTCTTTAGAGTAGAAATGCTTTCCTGCCCCCTTAGCTCCATCCTTATCCATTGTTAGATAGTATGAACCTAAAACCATATCCTGTGTTGGTACACAAACTGGTTTACCATCAGAAGGCTTCAATATATTTCCTGCAGCTAACATTAAAAATCTTGCTTCAGCTTGTGCTTCTACCGATAGTGGTACATGGACAGCCATTTGGTCTCCATCGAAATCCGCGTTATATGCTGTACATACAAGTGGATGAAGTTTTATTGCTCTACCTTCTACTAATACTGGTTGGAAAGCTTGAATTCCAAGTCTGTGTAACGTAGGAGCACGGTTAAGTAAAACTGGATGATCTGCAATAACTTCTTCAAGTACATCCCATACTTGTGGCATTACTCTTTCAACCATTCTCTTAGCGCTCTTTATATTATGAGCAACTCCATCTTCAACTAGCTTTTTCATAACAAATGGCTTAAATAATTCTATAGCCATTTCTTTCGGAAGTCCACATTGATACATTTTTAATTCAGGCCCTACAACGATAACTGATCTACCAGAGTAGTCAACTCTCTTACCAAGTAAGTTTTGTCTGAATCTACCTTGCTTACCCTTAAGCATATCTGATAATGATTTAAGAGGTCTGTTTCCAGGACCTGTAACAGCTCTTCCTCTTCTTCCATTATCTATTAAAGCATCAACTGCTTCTTGAAGCATTCTCTTTTCATTTCTAACAATTATGTCAGGCGCACCTAAATCTAATAACTTCTTAAGTCTGTTATTTCTATTGATTACTCTTCTATAAAGATCATTTAAGTCTGATGTAGCAAATCTTCCACCATCTAATTGAACCATAGGTCTTAAATCTGGTGGAATTACAGGTATAACATCTATAATCATCCATCTTGGATCATTGCCAGACTTTTTAAATGATTCTATTACTTCAAGTCTTCTTATTACCCTAACTTTCTTTTGACCAGTACTAGTTTTTAAATCTTCTTTTAATTCTATTGATTGTCCTTCTAAGTCAATCTCACCAAGAAGTTGTTGTACTGCTTCAGCTCCCATACCTGCTACGAAACTTTCTTCTCCGTATTTATCTGCTGCTTCTCTATATTCCTTTTCATTAAGAAGTTGCTTCTTTAATAGCGGAGTTTCCTTTGGATCAATAACTACATATGAAGCAAAATATAATATTTTTTCAAGCGCTCTTGGTGACATATCAAGGATTAATCCCATTCTTGATGGAATCCCTTTGAAATACCAAATATGAGATACTGGGGCAGCAAGTTCTATATGCCCCATTCTCTCTCTTCTTACTTTAGCTTTAGTAACTTCTACGCCACATCTGTCGCAGACGATACCCTTATATCTTACTCTCTTATACTTACCACAGTGACATTCCCAATCCTTCATTGGTCCAAATATTCTCTCACAGAAAAGACCATCTCTTTCTGGCTTTAATGTTCTGTAGTTAATTGTTTCTGGTTTTTTAACTTCACCCCTTGACCATTCTCTTACTTGTTCAGGGGATGCTAAGCCAATTTGTATAGCATCAAAATTATTCAATTCAAACAAGGGTATATCCTCCCTTCAAAATTAGTGTTCGTCATTAAAATCATCAAGTTCTAAATCCTCTTTTAATCCGTCTAACTGGAAGCTTTCAAAATCTTCGTCTTGATCTCCATCTATTTCTGATTCTTCTTCGGCTACTTCAAAACTTTCATCTAGTTCAACTACTGGCGATGAAATAAGTTCTTCAGTCCCCTCTATATTAACTTCTATATTTTCCATATCGTCTTCTGCAAGTTCTTTTAATTGAACTTCTTCATTCTCTTCATTTAAAACTTTTATATCTAAACAAAGGGCTTGAAGTTCTTTTATAAGAACCTTAAATGATTCTGGAACCCCTGGTTCTGGGATATTTTCACCCTTAACTATCGCTTCATACGTTTTAACTCTACCAACAACATCATCTGACTTAACAGTTAAAATTTCTTGTAGTGTATGAGCTGCTCCATAAGCTTCTAGTGCCCAAACTTCCATTTCACCAAATCTTTGACCACCAAATTGAGCTTTACCTCCAAGTGGTTGTTGAGTTACTAATGAGTATGGACCAGTTGATCTAGCATGTATCTTATCATCAACTAAGTGAGCTAGTTTCAAGATATACATTATTCCAACTGTAACTTCATTATCAAATGCTTCTCCTGTTCTACCATCATATAAAACAGTTTTACCATTTGCATTGTATCCTGCCTTTTCAAGACATTCTTCGATATCACTTTCTGTTGCTCCATCAAATACTGGTGTAGCTATATGCCAACCAAGTTGACTCGCTGCCCAACCTAAGTGAACTTCAAGTACCTGACCAATATTCATACGAGAAGGAACTCCTAATGGATTTAAGCATATTTGTAGTGGTCTACCATCTGGTAAGAAAGGCATATCTTCTTCTGGAAGTACTCTTGAAATAACCCCTTTATTACCATGACGTCCCGCCATCTTATCTCCAACTGAAATCTTTCTCTTTTGAGCTATATAACATCTTACAAGCTCGTTAACTCCTGGATTTAAATCATCGCCATTTTCTCTAGTAAATACCTTGATATCTACTATTATACCAGCTTCACCATGAGGAGCTCTTAATGAAGTATCTCTAACCTCTCTTGCTTTTTCACCAAAGATAGCTCTTAATAATCTTTCTTCAGCAGTCAGTTCTGTTTCTCCCTTAGGAGTAACCTTACCAACAAGAATATCCCCTGATCTTACTTCAGCACCAATTCTTATTATTCCTCTTTCGTCTACATCTTTAAGCGCATCTTCACTTACATTAGGAATATCTCTTGTTATTTCTTCTGGTCCAAGCTTAGTATCTCTTGCTTCACATTCGTATTCTTCTATATGAATTGAAGTAAATACATCTTCTCTTACTAATTCTTCAGAGATAAGCATAGCATCCTCATAGTTATAACCTTCCCAAGTTATGAATCCCATTCTGATATTCTTACCTAATGAGATTTCTCCTAAATCTGTAGATGGTCCATCTGCTAACACTTGGTTCTTAAATACTATTTCACCAGTTTCAACTATAGGTCTTTGATTTATACACATACCTTGGTTACTTCTTGTGAATTTAAGTAATCTATAAGTATCAGTACCACCGTCAGAATCTCTCTTTACTCTTACTTCGCTTGCACTTACATAAGTAACAACACCTGCATTCTTCGCTTTTGGAAGAACTCCTGAGTCAACAGCAGCCTTAAACTCTATACCAGTACCAACTATCGGTGCCTGTGGCTTTAATAAAGGAACTGCCTGACGTTGCATGTTTGAACCCATCAGTGCTCTTGATGCATCATCATTCTCAAGGAAAGGTATCATTGCTGTTGCAACCGAAACAATTTGTCTAGCAGATACGTCCATTAAATCAACATCTTGTGCTGGAACAACAAATATATCTTCTTGATTTCTAACTGTAATTTTCTTATCTACAAAGTGACCATTTTCATCTAATGGTTCCTTAGCTTGTGCTACTAAGTACTGATCTTCTTCGTCAGCTGTGAAGTATCTTATCTCATCAGTTACCTTTCCATTTTCTTTATCAACTATTCTATATGGTGTTTCTATAAACCCATACTCATTTACCCTGGCAAATGTTGCTAATGAGTTAATTAGACCTATATTTGGGCCTTCTGGCGTTTCTATAGGACACATTCTACCATAATGAGAATGGTGAACGTCTCTTACTTCGAAACCAGCTCTTTCTCTTGAAAGACCTCCTGGTCCTAATGCTGATAATCTTCTCTTATGAGTTAACTCAGAAAGAGGATTGATTTGGTCCATGAATTGTGATAACTGTGAACTACCAAAGAATTCTTTAATAGCTGCAGCTACTGGTCTTATATTAATTAACATTTGAGGAGTGATTGCTTCTTGGTCTTGAATAGTCATTCTTTCTTTAACTACTCTTTCCATTCTTGATAAACCAATTCTGAATTGATTTTGTAAAAGCTCTCCTACAGATCTTAATCTTCTATTACCTAAGTGATCAATATCGTCAACATTACCTATTCCATATGCTAATCCTATTTCATAACTAATTGTTGCGAATATATCATCTTTTATTATATGTTTCGGTACTAATCTACCTATATTCTTCTTAATTTCTTCCTTTATTGAATCAATATCAGAGAAATTATCAAGAATTTCTTTTAGAGTTGGGTAATGAACTAATTCTTTTATGTTTAAATCTGATATATCAAATGAGATATGTTTATTTATATCTACAAAATGATTTCCTATTACTCTAATAGTTTTATCTTCTACTAAAACATCTACTGAATTTACTCCAGCATTTTGAATTTCTTCTGCCATTAATCTGCTGATTTTTTGGCCTTGTTCTACCATTACTTCCCCAGTTGACGGGTTCACTATATCACTTGCTGCCACTTGATTTGCAATTCTCAAGTTTAATGCAAGTTTCTTATTGAACTTATATCTTCCTACTCTTGATAGATCATATCTCTTCGCATCGAAGAATAGTGAATCTATTAATGATATTGCACTATCAACCGTTGGAGGTTCCCCTGGTCTTAATCTCTTATAAATTTCTAATAAAGCTTCTTCTCTAGTCTTTGTATTATCCTTTTCTATTGAAGCTCTGAATCTTTCTTCTTCACCAAAATAATCAAGTAGTTCCTGATCATTTCCTATACCCATCGCTCTAGCAAGTATTGTTATTGGAAGCTTTCTTGTTTTATCGATTCTTACGTATATAATATCATTAGAATCTGTTTCATACTCTAACCAAGCTCCTCTATTAGGTATAACAGTTGATGAGAATAGCTTTTTACCACTCTTATCTCTACTATAACTATAGTAAACTCCTGGCGATCTTACTAATTGGCTTACGATAACTCTTTCAGCACCATTAATAATAAAAGTACCTTGTTCAGTCATTAATGGGAAATCTCCCATAAACACTTCTTGCTCTTTTATTTCTCCTGTTTCATTATTCTGTAATCTTACAGAAACCTTTAGTGGTGCAGCATAAGTAGTATCTCTCTCTTTACACTCTTCCACTGAGTACTTGATATTTTCCATATCAAGTTTGTAGTCAACAAATTCAAGCACTAAATTACCTGTGAAATTGCTTATAGGATTAACATCATGAAATACTTCATGAAGCCCTTCTCTTAAGAACCATTCATAGGAATCTAACTGTACTTCAATTAGGTTTGGCATGTCAATTACATCATTAACCTTACCAAAACTCATTCTTGTTCTTTTTCCAACTTGGACAGGATGTACCATGAATTTTCACCCCTTGTATAAACTAAAATAACCAAAAACACACTTTCCCTAAGGACTTTTATGTTTTCGGAGAACATCATCATCTTAGTATAACCATTTTTTTGACGGTTATACGTTTTTTACCATTATATTATAATTATCCATAATAAATAGTACATTTAATGATACTACCATATCAACATTTTAATGTCAATATTTTTTTATAATCACATTGAAATTTATTATATAGTTTTAGGCAATAAAAAAGGTGCTAATATAGCACCTTTTTTATATTAAGTAAAATTACTTAACTTCTACTTCAGCTCCAACTTCAGCTAATTTAGCCTTGATGTCTTCAGCTTCTTCTTTAGCTACAGCTTCTTTTAATGTCTTAGGAGCTCCGTCAACTATTTCCTTAGCTTCCTTTAATCCTAATCCAGTAATTTCTCTAACTACTTTTATAACCTTGATCTTTTGAGAACCAGCACTTGCTAATACTACATCGAACTCAGTCTTTTCTTCTGCTGCAGCACCTGCAACAGCACCACCAGCAACTGCAACTGGAGCAGCAGCGCTAACACCGAACTCCTCTTCGCAAGCTGTTACTAATTCATTTAATTCTAAAACGCTCATTTCTTTTATAGCTTGAATGATATCTTCTCTTGTCATTTTAATTGCACCTCCAAAATTACTTAAACATGTTTTAATTATTCAGCTGAGTCAGCTTCTTTTTTCTCTTTTATTGCATTTAATAAGTATGCAAGGTTTGATAATGGAGCCTTGATACTTCCAAGAAGTTTCGCAATAAGAACTTCTTTTGATGGTATTGAAGCAAGTTGTGTAACCTTTTCTTTGTCAAAGATTTGTCCTTCAACAATACCTGCTTTTAATTCAAGTTTCTTATGGTCCTTAGCAAAGTCATTTAAAACTCTTGCTGGAGCAGTAGCATCTTCATAACCGAATGCTATTGAAACTGGTCCTTCTAAGTATTCTTCAATACCGTCTAAACCTAATTCCTTTGCTGCTAATGTCACTAAAGAATTCTTGTAAACTCTATATTCTATACCTGCTTCTCTTAAGTTCTTTCTTAGTTGAGTATCTTGTTCAACAGTAAGACCTTGATAGCTAGCAAGAATAACAGATTGTGACTTTTCTAATTTTTCCTTAATTTCAGCAACTTTTGCTTGCTTTAATTCTCTATTCTTGTTCATTACTGTGTGTCCACCTCCTCACAGTTTTTAACTGCTTTATTGTATTAATAAAGGTCTTCCCGTAGACAATGGAAGACCTATAATAAACATTATATTCTACCCTCGGTAGGATGATTTACATTATGCTTTCGCACCTACTGTCTACGGAATATTATTCATTTTTCACAACGAATTAGATTATATCAGCTTAATTATATTAAGTCAATACTATTCTAAAACTTTTGTTGGGTTAACCTTTGCTCCAGGTCCCATAGTACTTGAAACAGTTACTGATTTAACGTATTGTCCCTTAGCTGCTGCTGGTTTAGCCTTAATTAAAGCTTCCATTAGAGTGTGGAAGTTCTCTTGTAACTTTCCAGCTCCAAATGATTTTTTACCGATTGGGCAGTGTACTATAGCAGTTTTATCTACTCTGTACTCAACCTTACCAGCTTTAATATCTGCAATTGCCTTAGCAACATCAAATGTTACTGTACCTGATTTTGGGTTTGGCATTAATCCCTTAGGTCCTAATACTCTACCTATTCTACCAACAACACCCATCATATCTGGAGTAGCTACAACTACATCGTAGTCGAACCAGTTTTCTGATTGGATCTTTTGAACCAATTCTTCTGCTCCAACAAAATCTGCTCCTGCTGCTTCAGCTTCCTTAGCCTTATCTCCTTTAGCAAACACTAATACTTTAACAGTCTTGCCAGTTCCGTTTGGTAAAACAACTGCTCCTCTAACTTGTTGATCTGCATGTCTTGGATCTACACCAAGTCTTACGTGTAACTCGATAGTTTCATCGAAGTTAGCCTTTGCAGTCTTTACAGTAAGCTCTAAAGCTTCTGCAGGAGTGTATAAAGCATTTTTATCTATTAACTTTGCACTTTCAACATATTTTTTTCCCATAATAAGCCTCCTTCGTGGTAATAGCGGCCTTGACCTCCCACATTTTTATGAATTACTCTTCGATAGTTACGCCCATACTCTTAGCTGTTCCTTCGATCATGCTCATAGCAGTCTCGATTGTAGCAGCATTTAAATCTGGCATCTTTAATTCTGCGATCTTTCTTATTTGTTCCTTAGTTATCTTACCAACCTTAGTTTTGTTTGGTACTCCTGAACCGCTTTCTAATCCTAATTCTTTCTTGATTAGTACTGCAGCTGGAGGAGTCTTTAAGATGAAACTAAAAGATCTATCTTGGTAAACTGTAATTACTACTGGTATTATTAATCCAGCTTGATTTGCAGTTTTAGCGTTAAACTCCTTACAGAATCCCATTATGTTTACACCATGTTGACCTAATGCTGGACCAACTGGTGGAGCTGGTGTTGCCTTACCTGCTGCAAGTTGAAGTTTTATCATTCCAGTTACTTTCTTAGCCATTTGTTATTCCTCCTATACGGTGGTGATTACGGACTTAAAGTCCTCCCACTTAATTAACATTAGTCTTATAATTTATGTAAATTACTAAACTAACTTCTCAACTTGATTAAAGTCTAATTCAGCTAGAGTTTCTCTGCCGAACATATCTACTGATGCCTTTATCTTGTGCTTTTCAATGTTTATTTCTTGAACTAAAGCAACAAATTCTCTTAAAGGCCCTGAGATTACTCTCACACTTTCTCCTACTTCTAAATCGATATCCTGTGGTAGTTCAACAACTCCCATAGATTCAACCTCTTCATCAGTAAGTGGAACTGGTTTTGATCCAGGTCCAACGAAACCAGTAACTCCTCTTGTATTTCTAACTACATACCAAGATTCGTCTGACATCAACATTTTTACTAGTACATATCCCGGGAATTTTTTCTTTAAGGAAACTTTTTGCTTACCATCTTTTTCTTCAACGACTTCTTCCATCGGAACTTGAATATCAAGTAACAATTCTTGAAGGTTTCTGTTTTCGATAGTCTTCTCAATAGTAGCCTTAACTTTATTTTCATATCCAGAATATGTATGCACTACATACCATCTTGCTCTTTCACTCATATTCTTTCGGTGATAATCACCCAAACCTCCCTTACTTAAGTTTCAAAATCACTTCAAAGAGGTTTTGAAAAATATAATCTAATCCACCAACATAAACAATGTATATTAGTGAGACTATAGCAACTGCAATTAATGCCTTTTTAGTATTTTTCTTAGAAGGCCAAGATATTATTCTTATTTCAGACTTAATCCCTCTAATAAAGTTTAATATGCCACCTTTTTTAGTAGCTTTTACATTACTATTTACAGCCATTTTTTTCACATCCTTAAATTTTGTAAGTATGTGTCTTCACTTAATTGCTAATTATTTAGTTTCTCTATGAAGAGTGTGCTTCTTACAGAATCTGCAATACTTTTGCATTTCTAATCTGTCTGGGTTATTCTTCTTGTTCTTCATTGAGTTGTAGTTTCTTTGTTTACACTCTGTGCATGCTAAAGTTATCTTTACTCTCACGGTCTGCACCTCCAGTTATTCGTATATATTTTAAGAGACAATTCTCTTACTGTTTCAACTAATTACGTAATTATGATTTACTTTATGACATTATCATAAAAGTTGTCTACTGTCAATATGATGTTCCTTTGTAAAGGACTAGGTATTAATACCCAGTCCTCTATTAAAGGTAAATTCTTATTCTGTTATGCTAGTAACAACACCAGAACCTACAGTTCTTCCACCTTCTCTGATAGCGAATCTTAATCCTTCATCCATTGCTACTTGAGTGATTAATTCAACGTTCATATCGATGTGGTCTCCAGGCATAACCATTTCCATACCATCTGGTAATTTGATTGATCCTGTAACGTCTGTTGTTCTGAAGTAGAATTGTGGTCTGTATCCATCGAAGAATGGAGTATGTCTACCACCTTCTTCTTTCTTAAGTACGTATACTTGACCTACGAACTTCTTGTGTGGGTGTACTGAACCTGGCTTTGAAAGTACTTGACCTCTTTCGATATCAGTTCTTTGAACACCTCTTAATAATGCTCCGATATTATCTCCTGCTTGCGCTTCGTCTAATAACTTTCTGAACATTTCGATTCCAGTTACTACAACCTTCTTCTTTTCTTCACTTAATCCAACTACTTCTACTTCGTCTCCTACGTGAAGAACTCCTCTTTCAACTCTACCAGTTGCAACTGTTCCTCTACCAGTGATTGTGAATACATCTTCTACTGGCATTAAGAATGGCTTATCTGTTGCTCTTTCTGGAGTTGGAATGTAGCTATCTACTGCTTCCATTAATTCCATGATGCACTTAGTTGCTTCTTCGTCTGTTGGGTTTTCTAATGCTTTTAAAGCTGAACCTGTAACTACTGGAATATCATCTCCAGGGAAGTTGTATTCGCTTAATAATTCTCTTACTTCCATTTCTACTAATTCAAGTAATTCTGGATCGTCTACCATATCTGCCTTGTTTAAGAATACTACGATATAGTCAACACCAACTCTTGATGCTAGTAGTATATGTTCTCTTGTTTGAGGCATTGGACCATCTGCTGCTGAACATACTAGGATTGCTCCATCCATTTGTGCAGCTCCTGTAATCATGTTCTTAACATAGTCAGCATGTCCTGGACAGTCAACGTGAGCATAGTGTCTGTTTGCAGTTTCATACTCAACGTGTGAAGTATTGATTGTAATACCTCTTTCTTTTTCTTCTGGTGCCTTATCTATTGCAGCGTAATCAAATGCTTCAGCAAAACCTTGCTTTGATAATACTGTTGTAATAGCTGCTGTAAGTGTTGTCTTACCGTGGTCAACGTGACCAATTGTTCCAATATTTACGTGGGGTTTATTTCTTTCGAATTTTTCCTTTGCCATTGTAAATTCCTCCTTTATTCTTCAATAAACTTTGCCTAGCGTTTTCTATTTCTCTTCTTAGTGGAGCTCACGATCGGGATTGAACCGACGGCCTCCGCCTTACCAAGGCGACGCTCTACCTACTGAGCTACGTGAGCACTCATATATTGACTTTTTCTCAATATACCAATTATAAAGTTTACTACCATTTATTTTATTTGTCAACAAAAAGTTAGCTACTTTAAATCTAAGCATTTTTCAAGCTTACGCTTAACTCTTTGTAGCGCATTATCAATGGATTTTGCATGTCTATCTAAATCACAAGCAATCTCTTGATATGACTTTCCATCCAAGTAAGATGTAAGTACTTCTAATTCTAGATCAGAAAGTACCTTGGCTATCTCATCCTCTATATGATTCATCTGTTCTTGACTTATAACAAGTTCTTCTGGATCTGTTATTCTAAATCCAGCTAATACATCTAATAGTGTTCTATCAGATTCTTCTTCATAAATCGGCTTATTTAAAGAAACATAAGTATTTAAAGGAATATGTTTTTGTCTCGTTGCCGTCTTTATGGCAGTGATTATTTGTCTTGTAACACATAATTCAGCAAAAGCCTTGAAGGATGTAAGTTTATCAGGCTTAAAATCTCTTATAGCCTTGTAAAGCCCTATCATCCCTTCTTGATATATATCCTCTTTATCAGCTCCAATTAAAAAATAAGACTTAGCCTTTGACTTCACGAAATTCTCATACTTAGAAATAAGATATTCTTGAGCTCTAGTATTCCCGTTTTTAGCTTCTAATACAACTTCTTCATCTAACTTCTCTTCAAATTCTGAATAAATACCCTCTGAATACCCTTTATTAAACACTTCTCCCCCTCCGAACCTTGGCTAATGTATAATTCAAATTATACCCTACCGAATTCTCGCAAGTCAAATCATTTCAACGACTTCTACGAATTTCCTCTAGCTTTTTTAAAACATCAAAATCTATATTGTCCTGTAAGTGATTTTTATAGGGAACTTTATTTTTTTCAGTCTTTTTACGAATTATATCTTCCGTCTCCATTACTTCGTTATAAAATTCTAATGAAGATACTCTAACTGCCCCTCTTTGAAATATAGTCTGCTGTTCCAACCAATCAGATGTAACAACATAAACCTCATATCTTCTACCTAAATTATGTACTTCTCTTTCAATATAACTATCTGCTGTTTCTCCATCCTTAGTAAAAACTATAGATAAATTCTTATTGATTTCTTCTTTATTCTCTAAATTTCCTGCTACTTTATGGCCATCAAATACTAAAATAACCCTACAATCGCTAAATGATCCATAATTATGTAATATATCAATTAAACTTTGTCTAGCCCCATCAAAATTGTTATTTTTATTATCTTTTAGGTTTGGCCAGCTATTTAAAACATTATAACCATCTACAAATACTATCTTCACATAGATTCCCTCATTTATTCTTTTAATCTGCCCTTTAATACTTCATACATCATTATACCACCTGCAACAGAGGCATTTAAAGAGTTAATCTTCCCTATCATTGGGATTCTAACAAGCTTATCACATTTTTTTAATGTTAATTTTGATATTCCTCTTCCTTCGCTTCCTATTATCAAAGCACAGGCTCCAGAGAAATCAACTTCATAGCTATATTCTCTTCCTTCTATATCCGCACCATATACCCATAACCCAGCGTTCTTTAACTCATCAATAGCAGTATTAATATTTGTAACCTTCGCTACTTTAACGTGTTCTATAGCTCCAACAGATGATTTGTATACAGTTGATGTTATTCCTACATTTCTTCTCTTTGGAATAATAATACCGTGTACTCCACAAAGTTCTGCTGTTCTTATTATTGATCCAAGATTATGAGGATCCTCTAATTCATCTAATACTATTACAAATGGATCTTCATTTTTTTCCTTAGCTGCATTTAATATATCAGCTACTTCAAAATATTTATAAGGTGTAACCATTGCTATAACACCTTGATGTACAGCCCCATTGCACATTACATCTAGCTTTTTTCTATCAACCTCTTTTATTACAAGTTTTCTTTCCTTAGCTAACCCAATAATTGCATTTATAGATCCTTCCATCTGACCTTTTGCTATATATAATGCTTCTATTGTTCTGTCACCCTTTAGAACTTCACTTACTGCATTTCTACCGATAATTAGATCTTCTCTTTCCTCACTAACTTTAACATCTTTAATATCTATTTGTTTATTTCTATTATTCTTAGCTTTTACTTCTCTATTATTTTTTTCTTCCTTATTACCTTTAACTACTCTATCTTTATTTTTTGTATTTCTATTAAATTCTTTTTTCATTTACTTCACTCCTTATAAACTTAACTGTTTACAATCTCAATACTTTTATTTAGCACATATTTTAACCGTTCTTTCTCACCGACTAAATATAGATATCCAACTAAGGATTCAAAACCTGTTGCCATCCTATAATCTCTTACATCTGCATTTTTAGGTACTGTTGCTGATTTGGTATTTCTTCCTCTTTTGAAAATATAAGCTTCTTCCTCTGTTAATTCATCTTCTATCACATGCATTATCATTGATTGAGCTTTAGCTTTAACAAAACTGATTGCTGCCTTATGCATTTTATGAGCTGATAATTCAGTGTTTGATGATAATACATAACTTCTTATGAAAAGTTCATAAACTCCATCTCCAACTAAAGCAAGTTGTAATGGGTTTAACATTCTAGCTTCATTCTTACTGAATTCTCTTTCTCTTAAATCCTCTAACATATGTATTCTCCTTTAAATAAGGGCTGCAAAACTGCAGCCCCTTCTTTTTAATTAACCTTTTTCCACCTTACCCCTTGTGGTGTATCTTCAAGGATTATTCCCCTAGCTTTTAAATCATCTCTTATCTTATCCGCTAAAGCAAAATCCCTGTTTTTTCTGGCATTTTGTCTATCTTCTATTAATGCTTCTATTTCATCTTCAAGGCTTCCCTTTGTTGACTTTTGAAGTATTCCTAGTGTACCACCAAGTTCTCTTATTAATTCTAATGCTTTTGTAGCAAGTTCTCTTGAGGATTCAATTGTTACATTAGTATTTGTGTCCTTAGATAATTCAAAGAGCACAGAAATCGCATCAGCTGTGTTAAAGTCATCATCCATTTTCTCAATAAACTTTTCTCTATATTTATTTAGTGAATCTAGATACATCTTTTCCTGATCATTCATTTCATCTCTAGATACTTCATCAATTAAATTTTCTAAATTCCCTATAGCATTATATAATCTTTCAACAGATGCTTTAGCTGACTCTAATAAATCCTCACTAAAGTTTAATTGTATTCTATAGTGACCTGATAATAATAAGAACCTTACAACATCAGCATCATATTCTTTTAATATATCTCTTGCAGTTAAAAAGTTATTTAATGATTTAGACATTTTTTGATTATTAACATTTAAAAATGCTGAATGTAACCAATAATTTGCAAATGGCTTTCCTGTTAACGCCTCACTTTGTGCTACTTCATTTTCATGATGTGGGAAGGATAAATCCATTCCACCTGCATGAATATCGATTGTATCACCTAATAACTTCTTTGCCATACATGAACATTCTATATGCCATCCTGGTCTTCCCATTCCCCAAGGACATTCCCAAGCTGGTTCTCCTGGTTTTTGAGACTTCCATATTGCAAAATCCATAGGATCTTTCTTTCTTTCATCTACATTTATTCTCGCACCTGCCTGCAAATCATCCAAGTTCTGCCCTGATAGCTTACCATACTCCTCAAACTTTTTCGTACTAAAGTAAACATCTCCATCAACTTCGTATGCATACCCCTTTTCGATTAGTCCCTCAACAAACTCAATTATATCTTGGATGTATTCGGTAGCCCTAGGATTTACAGTTGCTCTTTCTATATTTAACGCATCTGCATCTTTGTAATACTCACTAATATACTTATCTCCTACTTCTTTTACTGTAGTATCTTCAGCATTAGCCTTATTAATCATTTTATCATCTATATCAGTAAAGTTTTGTATAAATTTAACCTTATACCCTCTATATTCAAAGTATCTTCTGATAGTATCAAATATAATAAAAGTTCTACCATTACCTATGTGGAAAAAGTTATAAACAGTAGGTCCACAAACATACATTTTAACCTCTCCAGGTGTAATAGGAATAAATTCTTCTTTTTTTCTAGTCAGAGTATTATATAGCTTCATTCTTCTCCTCCTAAATTACTTTATTGTTAGATTATTTTTCATAAACTCTGCTTTTACTCTATCGCAGACTTCTTCAATCTTAACTAATTCGTTATCTCCGCCTGTTCTTAGTTTAAACTCCACAGCACCTTCAGATATCTTTTTACCAACTGTAACTCTCATTGGTATACCTATGATTTCTGCATCTTTAAACTTAACCCCTGCTCTTTCATTTCTATCATCCATTACTACATCAACACCTAATGCTTTTAGTGAATTATATAACTCATTTGCAACCTTCATTTGTTCTTCATCTTTTATGTTCACTGGAATCACTGATACATGATATGGTGCCACTGCCAAAGGCCATACAATTCCATTTTCATCATTGTGTTGCTCAATTATTGATGCCATTGTTCTTGTTACACCTATCCCATAACACCCCATTAAGAATGGTTTTTGCTTTCCATTTTCATCAATAAAGTTGGCGTTCATAGCTTCTGAGTACTTAGTTCCAAGCTTGAATATATGACCTACTTCTGTTCCCCTTGAAATAGTAACCTTGTCGCCACATACTGGACACTCTTCACCAGCTGTTATATTTCTATAATCCCCAACTTTCCCTTCAAAATCTCTACCATAATTAACATTTTCAAAATGATATCCTGTTTCATTAGCACCAACTATAAAGTTATACATGTTGGCTACTTCTTCATCTACTAGTAATTCATCTACCTTTATTCCAATTGGCCCTGCAAACCCTACTGCAGCTGATGTAGCCCCATAAACTTCTTCAGAAGTTGCCATATCTAAATTAATTACTTCACCTAATGCATTAGTGACTTTAACTTCATTAACCTCTCTGTCTCCTCTAACCATTACTGCAACAATCTTACCATCAGCATTAAATATTAGAGTTTTAGCAAAGCTTTTTTCATTAGTATTAAAGAATTTAACTAAATCTTCAATAGTCTTAGCATTTGGAGTCTCAACCTTATTAACTTCTTTTAACTCTTCTTTCTCAGCTTTTTCTGGAGTTGAAGGAGCCTTTTCAATGTTAGCAGCATAATCACAATGATTACAGAACACTACATCATCTTCACCAACTTCTGATTTAACCATAAATTCTGCTGAATTTGATCCACCAATTGCACCTGAATCTGCTTCTACACACTTTGCATCAAGGCCGCATCTATTAAATATCTTTACGTATGCATCATGCATCTTGTTATATGAAATATCTAATCCATCTTGATCCTTATCAAAGCTATACGCATCCTTCATAACAAACTCTCTACTTCTCATAACCCCAAACCTTGGTCTTCTTTCATCCCTATACTTTGTTTGAATCTGATAAAGATTAACTGGTAATTGCTTATATGACTTAATCTCATTTCTAGCTATATCAGTAAATACTTCCTCATGTGTTGGTCCTAAGCAGAAATCTCTATTATTTCTATCTTTAAGTCTGAACATTTCTGCCCCATAAACATCCCATCTACCTGATTCTTGCCATAATTCTGCTGGTAGCATTGCTGATGCAAGAAACTCTTGTGCTCCAGCTTCATTCATTTCTTCTCTTACTATACTCTCTATGTTTTTTAAAACCTTTAACCCTAAAGGCATGTAATTGTATACTCCTGAAGCCATTTTTCTCATCATACCTGATCTTAGCATAAGTTTATGACTTGCTATTTCAGCTTCAGCTGGAACTTCTCTTAATGTTAAGACTAACATATTTGACATTTTCATTTTAAAAATTCCTCCCTTATAAATCCCATATTTTATTCGTATTTAAGTTTCTTATTTTAAAATAAAAAAAATCCACCCTATATTCTAGGGCGAATTTTGCTCGCGGTACCACCTAAATTTGTTCTCTAATAATGATAACGGTGTTAAACCGATAGTTTTTACCTATTGCTCAGAAGCTGGTTCAAAATCTTTTGAAAATCTCACAGCCAAAGGACTTTCTCTCTGATAGGACGATTCTTACTATTCTTCTTCATTGCTTTAAACATGATAATTATATAAATTTTGTAATATTAATTATATCGTCTCGGTAAAATCATGTCAACATATCAATAAATCTCTTTTATTTAGATAAGTATTCTGCAATTAACAGATCTTCTGGAGTCGTTACTTTTATATTAGTGTACTCACCTTCATATAGGAATACCCTGTTCCCATATCTCTCAACTACCATTGTATCATCAGTTACTGCTACATCTTCTTCTCTAATCTTTTCATGACAATCCTTTATTACTTTCCATTTAAAAACTTGTGGAGTTTGGACCGCTACCAAGGAATTTCTGTTTGGTGTTTCCTTAGAGAACCCATCTTCATCTTTAATCTTTATGGTATCCTTTGGTACTACTCCTGGAGCTGCTGCTCCGTATCTCATTGCATAATTTATTCCATTCTCTATTATTTCATTTGATACAAAAGGTCTAGCCCCATCATGAATTAACACTATATCACAGCCTTCTGCTGCCATTAGTCCATTATATACAGAGTCTTGTCGTTCCGTTCCACCTTCAACTATACATTGGACCTTTAGTGAATACCTATCTAATACTTCTTTTTTACAATACTCTATTTCATCTTTTGGTAGTACTAACACTATTTTATCTATAATACTACACTCTATAAATCTTTTGATTGTATAGTATAAAATGGGTTTTTTATTAACAAGTATAAACTGCTTGCTCAAATCACTTCCCATTCTTTTCCCTTTACCACCAGCTAAAATTATCGCAGAAATCATCAAATACTATTCTCCCTTAACCTTCCTTATGTTTAGCAAAAATCATTCTACCTGCTGCTGTTTGTAGAACTGAAGTAACAAGAACATCTATTGTTTGATTCATATACTTTCTTCCACCCTCTACTACAATCATAGTTCCATCATCCAAGTAAGCAACTCCCTGACTTGATTCTTTCCCATCTTTTACAACATCAACGGTCATTTCTTCTCCTGGAATTACAACTGGCTTAATTGCATTAGATAGTTCATTAATATTTAATACAGGCACTCCTTGAACTTCAGCTACTTTATTTAAGTTATAATCATTAGTCACAACTTTACCATTCAAGTTCTGCGCTAACTTTAGTAGCTTACTATCTACTTCTGCAATCTTTGGAAAATCTCCTTCCCAAATTTGGGTCTCAATAGTTAGTTCCTTTTGAATCTTATTTAGAATATCTAAACCTCTTCTACCTCTATTTCTTTTTAAGGCATCAGATGAATCTGAAATATGTCTTAATTCATCTAAAACAAAATTAGGTATTACTAACGGTCCTTCAACAAATCCAGTTTCACATATATCAAAAATTCTACCATCAATTATTACTGATGTATCTAAAACCTTCGGTATAGATTTTGATGCATTCTTAGTCTTCTTCTCTTTAACTGTTGAACTCTTTTTTAAACTTAACAGGATATTAGTTATATCCTCCTTCTTCTTAATCATAATATCCATCCCAATAATAGCTGCTACTATATTTATTAGTATTACTAGCATTGGTCCAAATATTTTATGAAGATTTAATAATGGACTAGTTAATAAACTAGTTATTATTAATGTTATTAGAGCCCCTACCGCACCATAAACTATTTCACTAACAGTTAATTTTTGCATATTCTTTTCTACATATTCAATTAGGCTTCCTATAGCAGTGTATATCGCTGGAGATACTAAATATAATATAATACCAAACACCAAACAAATAAAAATAACAAATAATACCGCACCAAAAGTATCAGATAGATATTTTAACTCCTGAACTTGTGGAATTTTTAATATAGCCTCTCCAACTACATATCCTATAGTAGCCCCACCAAGTGTAAATACACCTCTTATTAATTTCTTTAACATATCTTCACCTCCTTATATGATTATTGACACAATTCTCATAATACATTCCATTAATCCTTTTAAATAAGCCTTATAAGGATTTATTTAATTATACCATATTAAAACTACCCCTAGCATAAATAAATAATAAATTCAGATTTTTTTAATTTTTTACCCCCTATGAATTTATTTTAAGATTGTTTATTATGAGTATGTAAACAGCAGTAGCTACCAACTGTTTACTATATAAATTGGAAATTCTTATAATTATTTTTAATTTAATGTCCACCTTTAAAATGAAAAGGAGTTGAGATCCTTGAAGGATATAATTTTTGATGAGTTTCAAAACTCTGTGAACGAATCACTATTACGACATAAAAGTATTCTTGATATTATAACTAAATATTCAGAATCAAGTGCTAGAGTCAACAGAGCTATTGTAAAAGCTGTTACGAATTGTGGATGTATTCAAATCAATGCAAAGAAGCAAGATCTACTAGGTAACGATTCAATAGATGGTCTTTCTGATTGTTTAGCTACTCATATAGAAGGTGAAGTATGTAATTCTTGTCGTGAAATAATCGAAAGGGAAATGGGTAATAATCTTTTTTATCTTACCTCTCTCTGCAATGATTTAGATATAAATCTATATGATATCCTTATTAAAGAAAATGATAAGATTAACACTCTTGGTAAATTCACTTTCAGATAATCAAATTTCTTAGGACTCTTTTAATAAGCGAGATATTTCATTATTGAATTATCTCGTTTATTTTTAATTTTCTTAATCCAATAGATTATATTACCTTCTTTATTGTTATCTTTTTTATATTTTAATATTCCTACATAGCTTAATCTGTATAGTATATTGAAAATAAAAAAGGACAATGAATACTCATCATCCTATAATTCTTTCTTTAAGGAAACTTGTTCATTTATCCTCTTTAACCCATTTCTAATTGCAGTCGCTCTGGCTTCCCCTATACCTTCTACCTTATCTAATTCATCTATATCAGCTTCAATGATACTCTTGAAATTTTTAAAATGCTTTATCAAATTTTCAATTACAGTTGATGGTATTCTTGGAACCTTACTTAGAATTCTATACCCTTGTGGTGAAATTAATGTATCTACTAATGATTCTCCACCATACCCGATTTGTTTTGCTATAACTTCTAAATCTAAAAGCTCTGACTGTGATAATCGTTGTATATCTTTATAAACCTCATTGAAATTCAATTCATCACTTATATAATCTCTTATCAATAATATTCCATCTCTCTCTATATGCCTTACCAATTCCTCTAATTGCATTGAAATAAGCCTACCCTCATTCCCCAATTCTAATATGTACATATTAATTTCTTCAACAATTCTCATTACCATTTCAGTTCTTTGTATCGCGGTAACTACATCAAATAATGTTGTTAGATCCTGGAACTCTAATAAATTTAGATTGTTAATTACCCTCTCTAATACAGCAACATACTTTTCAAGGGTTTGCACTGCTTGGTTGGCCCTCCCTAGAATTATGCTACTATCTCTCAACACATATTTAATATCACCTTTATAAACTGTAATCATATTTCTTCTTTGAGATATAGCTACAACTGTAGTCCCTGTTTGCTTAGCCACCCTATGAGCTGTTCTATGTCTTGTTCCAGTCTCATAAGTATGAATTGTTGATTCAGGTAATAGTTGGGTATTTGCAGAAACAATACGCTTTATATCTGTACTTAGAACTATTGCCCCATCCATTTTGGCAAGTTCATAAACATATGCTGGATTGTACTCTGAGTTAATAGAAAATCCTCCATCTACTATCCTCATTACTTCTTCGTTATCCCCTAACACAACTAATCCACCAGTCTTAGCTCTTAAAATATTTTCCAGCCCTTCTCTTAATGCTGTTCCAGGGCACATTATTTTCAATATATTTTTTATTGCTACATCCTTTTCTAACCTCATACACTCACCCACTCTTCTAGAATATCTTACCTATTGCTTCTCTTAGGTTACTTACTCCTATAATTTTAATACTTGTATTATTTAATTTATCTTTATTTCTAAATGGTACAATAGCATATTCAAATCCCATCTTTTCAGCTTCGTTTACTAATCTATCTGCTGAATTAATTGGTCTAATTTCTCCAGTAAGCCCTACTTCCCCTATTACAACTACCTTTGGAAGTACTATCCCCTTATTCTTTACACTTGATAATAATGCTAATGCTAATCCTAAGTCAGCAGTTGTTCCCTCAATATTTAAACCACCAACCACATTAACATATACATCATGATTATAAAATGGTACTCGTAACTTCTTTTCTAAGACTGCTAAAATTAAGCTTAATCTTTGATTATCAATTCCAACTCCTGTTCTTCTAGGCATAGGTGCATTAGTTTGAGTTACCAGTCCTTGTATCTCTACTAGTATAGGTCTAGTCCCCTCCATGATTCCTATAACAACAGAACCTTCTTGATTAAAATTAGTGTCTTCTAAAAACATCCTTGATGGATCATATATCTCTATAAGGCCTTCTTCCCTCATTTCGAATACACCAATTTCACTAGTTGTTCCAAAACGATTTTTCATAGTCCTAAGTATTCTAAACTCTTCTGTTCTTTCCCCTTCAAAATATAGAACAGTATCTACCATGTGCTCTAACACCCTTGGCCCTGCAAGAGCTCCTTGCTTAGTTACATGTGCTACTATAAATAGAGGTATATTCTTTCCTTTTCCAATCCTCATTAGCTGATTTGAACATTCTTTTACCTGTGATACGCTTCCTGGAGCTGATGTCACCCCTTCTTTATATATAGTTTGAATAGAATCAATTATTACAAAAACAGGCTTAATTTCCTCTATGTATACCTCTATTGTATCTAAGTTTGTTTCTGATACTATATATAAATCCTTTGCATTAGCACCTAATCTATCTCCTCTAATCTTAATTTGCTCTTCTGATTCTTCTCCAGAAACATATAGTACTTTACCATATTTAGAGGCTATATTATTAGCAGTTTGAAGTAATAAGGTTGATTTACCTATCCCAGGATCTCCTGAAATTAATGTTAATGAACCTTTTACTAATCCCCCACCTAAAACTCTATCTAATTCTTTTAATTCAGTCTTAAATCTTTCCTTCTCACCAGATTTAATATCACCAATACTCTTAGGCATATTCTCTGGTAGAATTGTTTTACTTATCTTATCCTTAACTATTGTTGCATTATCCTTTATCTCTTCAACAAAAGAATTCCATTGATTACAAGAAGGACACTTCCCAAGCCATCTTGGAGATTCATATCCACATTCTTGGCAAGTAAATATTGTTTTAACTTTAGCCATAAATACCCCTCTTCTTTGAAGATATACTCTTTATCCCAAGTATATACATATATTTAACTATATAATAATATCATAAATTTTCAATTTTATAATAGTTATCACAAAAATTTTTACACTAAAACAAATTTATGTCTTAAAATAATATAATTTCTATAAAGTGGTTGTGCTTAAATCATTTTATAGCAATGGTAAATTAAAAATTTATTTGCAATATTTCTTCAGATCTTCCTAGCACAAATAAGATCTATTCTTTTCATACTTTCACATATAAAAAAAGATGGGATAATCTAAGTCATCCCACCGTTGTTAGCTTTAATCTAATAAATTACTTTACAAGCTTAGCTGCTGCTTCATCTATTATTAATACAACATCTCTATGCATTTGTAACATTGTAGCAGGATTTGAAGTAGTAATCTTACCACTTAATACGCCTTTGATAGCTTCAGCCTTACCTTCTCCGCTAGCAACTAATAATATCTTCTTAGCTTTCATTATTTGTCCAAGCCCCATTGTTATAGCAGTCTTTGGAACATCATCTATTGAATCAAAGAATCTAGCATTTGCTTCAATAGTACTTTGAGTTAATCCAGTTAAATGAGTTCCTGCTACTAAATCTTGATCTGGTTCATTAAATGCAACATGACCATTATTACCAATTCCTAATAATTGAATATCTGTTCCACCTAATTCATCAATCTTTTTATCGTAGTTTCTTCCTTCTTCAGCTATATCCGCTGCTAAACCGTTAGGTACAAAAGTGTTATTCTTGTCTATGTTTATATGATTGAATAAATTTTCATTCATAAAGAATCTATAGCTTTGTGGATGATCCCCAGCTAATCCTACATATTCATCAAGATTAACAGTTGTAGTCTTTGAAAAATCAATCTTACCCTCTTTATTCATCTTAATTAACTCTTTGTACATTCCTACTGGAGTACCACCAGTAGCTAATCCTAAAATAGCATTTGGCTTAGCTTCTACAACCTTTGCCATTTCCTCTGCTGCTAATTTACTCATTTCTTCATAATCTTTTGCTATAATTACTTTCACTTTAATTTCCCCTCTCGTCTAGAAATATTCACTTCTAGTATATATTTATCAGATCTATAGGTTGATTCCTCTATAAAGAGAACCTTGCCATCACTATTAATTGTTTTACTTAAAGTTTGTAGTAGCGGTAATTCTTCATCAGTACTAAAAATTTCTTTGTAGTAAGAATCCATTACTACTGCCCTTATAGAAGATTCAGAGTGATCTACCGAATATCCGAATTCCTCCAACACCTCATATAATGATCCTTTAAGCTTTTCTTCATCTACAAAGCCACAGTAATCTACTGGAATAAATACAATCTCATTTGCTATACACTCACCATCCACAATTCTGTTTCGATTTATTTTGTAAACTTCATCAAAAGAAAATGTATCATTTAGCTCTTCTGGTGTATTTATTTTTTCAAACTCTATAACCTTTGTTTCTAAAGTTCTACCTGTTCTTTTTATTATTTCAGAGAAGCTCATCATATCTTTTTGCTTCACTTTCGGCTCACAAACAAAGGTTCCTTTCCCTTTCTCTCTTACAAGTATTCCTTCCTGTACGAGTTCACCTAGTGCTTGACGTATCGTCATTCTACTAACTCCATAAGTTTCCGAAAGTTCTCTTTCGCTATCAATACATTGACCAACTTTCCAAACTCCTGCATTTATCTTTTTTTGAATAGCTTCCTTCAATTGATAATATACCGGAATTGGACTGCTCTTATCTATCATGGTAACTCCTCCTATCAAAATTATATCAAAGCAATTTTAACCTGTCTAGACCACTATATAATTAATTTCTAAGAATAGAAAATATTTTCCTTACAAATACTATTTATGAACAATTTATAAGGAGATGATTCTATGTTAACACAAGATACCTTTAATTCATTAAATATTCAAGGAAAAAATATTTTAAGAGAAACACAACTTAAAAATATAAGTGATAGCTTTGTACCTAATACACAGACAACTGAAGTAGATAATCTAGTATTAAATTCTAATCTCGAAAGTGAAAATATAATAAAATAATGCGCAAATAGAAGCCTTTGTTCATATACTATAATTAAAGATATATATTGAAACTTTCCTAAAAAAGTTGTAATATTAAATCTATACTAAACAATATTTATTATCCAGATAGGAGGTTACAAAATTGGTTAAAGTATATACAACAAACGCGTGCCCATGGTGCGTAAAGGCTAAAAATTATTTAAAATCTCAAAACGTTGCTTTTGAAGAAGTTAATGTTGCTGAGGACATGATGGCTAGGGAAGAAATGCTAAAGAAATCTAAACAAATGGGTGTCCCTGTTTTAGACATAAACGGTACAGTTATTGTAGGTTTTGACAAACCAGCTATAGATACAGCATTAACAAAATAATATAAAAAAAACTAGAGTTTACACTCTAGTTTTTTATTTTTCTAATATTTAGTTAGATTTATAACAACAGCCTTTGGTCTTGACATAGCCTCAATAGAATAACGAATTCCTTGAGTTCCTAATCCTGATGCTTTGACACCTAAGAAAGGAAAATGATCTGGGCCTCTTTCAGTCTTATTGTTTACTTGTACTGTACCAACTTCAAGTCTATCTGAAACATAGAAAGCTTCATTTATATCATTAGTAAATACCGCTGATTGTAAACCATATTCAGAATTATTTGCTATATTTATAGCCTCATCCTTATCCTTTACTCTTATAACTGGAAGTACTGGTCCAAATGGTTCCTCCCAAGCTAATCTCATATCTGTAGTTACATTATCAAATAAAGTAGGATATATTATATTGCCTTCTCTATTACCACCTACTATTAAAGATGCTCCCTTATCCTTAGAATCCTTAATTAATTCTTCTACGAAATCTGCTGCTTTAGCATCTATAAGAGGTACTATATCAACATCTTCTTCTAAAGGATTTCCAACTTTAAGCTTTTCCATCTTAGTCTTAATAATTTCAACTAACTTATCGGCAACCTTATCAACTACTAATATTCTTTTTACTGCTGTACATCTTTGCCCAGAGTATGAGAACGCTCCAGCAACAATATTCTTTGCTGCTAGTTCTAGGTCGGCATCTTCTAATACTATAGCAGCGTCCTTACCACCTAGCTCCATTAATACTGGCACCATTGTAGTTATACTTGAAATTCTCTTACCTACTTCTGTACTACCTGTAAAGTTAACAAAGTCAACTTCTGGATTCGTAACTACGTAGTCTCCTATTTCACTACCTCTACCTGTTATTGTATTTAATACTCCAGCTGGTAAACCTGCTTCTTCAAATACTCTTACTAAGTATAAAGCTGATATACTACCTTGTGTCGCTGGCTTTAGTACTACTGTGTTACCTGCCATTAACGCTGGCGCTATTTTTGATGCCGATAGATTTACCGGATAGTTAAATGGAGATATTGCTAAAACCACTCCTAGTGGTTCTCTAGTTACAACAGATATTTTATCTCTTTTATAACCTGGAAAACTCTCTCCTGGTAAACTTTCTCCTGTAATGTTCTTAGCAGTATCAGCTGTAAATCTTATAAAGTCTGCTGTTCTTACAACTTCTGACTCTGCACTCTTCCTATCCTTAGCTACTTCTTTAACCATTATATCAACAAGATCATCTACTCTTTCCTCTAATAAAGATGCAACCTTATGAAGAATTTCTGCCTTTTTATTGACAGGTATACCCTTCCATTCCTTTTGAGCTTCTCTTGCAACTTTAAGAGTATTGTCAACTTCACTTTTACTCATGGCCCCAATTTTACCTACTAGGCTTCCATCAATAGGCGAATTTATTTCTATTAACTCACTATTTTCTGCAATAACCCACTTTCCACCTATAAGGTTCCTATATACTTTTCCTTCACAACACAAATTACTAAACATAGTAATCCCCCCTTTTTTTATATATCTATCCACTTATTTACCGATAGCTTTATCTATAGCAGACTTATCAAATCCAACTATAATTTCTCCATTTATATCAAGCACAGGTACTGTTCTTTGTCCTGATGCTCTGAATACTTCTTCTCTGTTTTCATGTTCATCTGCAACATTTATTTCATTAAATTCTATGCCCTTTAAATTTAAGTACTTTTTCGCTTTAACACAAGCTGGACACCATGATGTTGAATATATTTTTATCATTATACTTCACTCCTATTTGATACTATAAATTTTTCTGCTTCTAACGCTGCAATTGTTCCATCTGACACCGCTGTAGTAATCTGTCTATATTCTTTCTTTCTAACATCTCCTGCAGCATATACTCCTGCCACTTTTGTTCTCATTAATTCATCAGTTATAATATAACCATTTGATGTTAAATCAATGTATTCTGCAAACTCCGAAGTTTTAGGTTCTGTACCTATATATCCGAATACTGCATCTATATCAATTTCTCTTTCTTCATTTGTAATAGTATTCTTTAATCTCGCTTTTTCTACAAATCTTTCTCCTGTTACATCTACAAGATCTTCATTATATAGAATTTCTATCTTTTCATTGTTAGTAGCACTTTCTATTAAAGCCTTTTCTCCACGGAAATAATCATATCTTCTTATGATATAAACCTTTTTAGCAAATCTGGTTAAAAAGATGGCTTCTTCTAGTGCTGAGTTACCACCACCAACAACTCCTATTATCTTACCTTCATACATTGCACCATCACATACTGCGCAATAATGTATTCCCTTACCAGAAAAGTTACTTTCGCTTGAAATTGGTAGTTTCTTAGGTGTTGCACCTGTAGCAATTATTACAGACTTAGGTTTGTAAATATAGCTTTCAGTTTCTACTATCTTCTCATCGTCTGTTAGGTTAACACTAATTACTGGATCAAATTCATCTATAATAGCGCCTAATTCCTCTGCCTGCTCTTGCATCTTATCAGCTAAATCAGCTCCATCTATACTTTTAAATCCAGGATAATTTTCTATTGTGTAACTATTTCTAACTTGACCACCCATTATGGCATTTTCTAGTAAAATAGTATTTAATTTTGCCCTTGATGCATATATTGATGCGGTTAATCCAGCTGGACCTCCACCTAAAATTACCAAATCTAATTCTTTTATCTCTTTGCTCATAATCTCACTCCTTACCCGGTAGGGGTATAATCATTAACTATATTCTACCACATATAAACTTATTAATCAATAATAATTATTATATAATATCTTGTTAGACAGTAACTATAGTTTCTATTCCCTTTCCTTACTCATCTATTTTAAGCATAATCAAAGGTAAAATACCTACAATCACATTACACTTTGTTCTTTCAATTCACTAAACTCTAATTTATCTTCTCCTACAGAAACAAATAATTTATCTCCTATATTTACATTTCCCATTAATAATTCTTCACTAAGCCTATCTTCTACTTCTTTTGTTATTATTCTTCTTAGCGGACGAGCTCCATAATTAAGATCTATGCCCTTATCGAGTAAATAGTTCTTACATTCATCCTTAAATTCCAACTCAATTCTATTATCCTTTAATCTACTTACAATTGACTTAAGCATTAAATCTACAATTGATAGCATATCTTTCTTGTCAAGCTTATGGAATACTATGGTATCATCGATTCTATTTAGGAATTCTGGCTTAAATTTATTCTTAAGCTCTTCCATTATATTCTCTCTCATCTTTTCATATTCATTATCTATATTATCATCAATAGCAAAGCCCATTGTTTTTTGTTTCTTTATAGTATGCGCACCTACATTAGAAGTCATAATTATAATTGTATTTTTAAAATTTACAACTTTACCCTTTCCATCAGTAAGCCTTCCATCCTCCATAATTTGAAGTAAAATATTAAATACATCTGGATGAGCTTTTTCAATTTCATCTAATAATACAACTGAATATGGCTTTCTTCGTACAGCTTCTGTTAGTTGACCGCCTTCATCATATCCTACATATCCTGGTGGGGATCCTATTAGTCTAGATACAGCGTGTTTTTCCATATATTCAGACATATCTACTCTTATAATACTATTTTCATCAGCAAACATAGCTTCTGCTAATGCCTTACAAAGTTCTGTCTTTCCTACTCCTGTAGGTCCTAAGAATATAAAGCTACCTATTGGCCTCTTAGGATCTCTTAAACCAACTCTTGCTCTTCTAACAGCTCTTGCTACTGATTTCACTGCTTCTGTTTGGCCAACTACCCTTTTATGAAGAATTTCTTCTAATTTTAAAAGTTTATCACTTTCTTTTTCAGTAAGTTTTTCTACAGGTATTCTGGTCCAAGATGACACCACATTCGCTATATTCTCCCTTGTTACTTTAAGTCCTTGAACCGAACTTTGAGTAGTCCAATTTCTCTTGACATAATCTAACTTTTCTTTAAGCTCTTTTTCATTGTCCCTTAAAGTTGCAGCTTTTTCGAACTCCTGCACTCTTATAGCCTCTTCTTTTTCTTTAACCAAATTTTCGATATCTATTTCAATTTGTTTTATGTCTGGCGGTGCTATTAGATTTTCTATACGAATTTTTGCTGCTGCCTCATCCATTAAATCTATTGCCTTATCTGGCATAAATCTATCAGTTATATACCTATCAGATAATTCTACTGATGCCTCTAATGCTTCATCAGTTATTTTAACCCTATGATGGGATTCATATTTATCTCTTAACCCTCTTAATATTTCTAATGTTTCTTCCTTTGAAGGTTCTCCTACTGTAATAGGTTGAAACCTTCTTTCTAATGCTGAGTCCTTCTCTATATGCTTTCTATACTCATCTATTGTAGTTGCACCTATACATTGTATTTCTCCTCTAGCAAGAGCAGGCTTTAGTATATTTGATGCATCTATTGCCCCTTCAGCTCCACCAGCTCCAATTATAGTGTGTATTTCATCAATAAAAGCTATGATATTTTTATTACTTCTTATTTCTTCCATAACCTTTTTTAATCTATCCTCAAATTCTCCACGATACTTTGCTCCTGCAATCATAGAACTTAAATCTAAACTTACTACTCTCTTATCTCTTAATATTTCTGGTATA
This sequence comes from Clostridium zhoujianii, assembly GCF_051590805.1. NCBI lineage: Bacteria > Bacillati > Bacillota > Clostridia > Eubacteriales > Clostridiaceae > Clostridium > Clostridium zhoujianii. The sequence goes on along the minus strand of NZ_JBPUTF010000003.1, from coordinate 12,047 downwards.
TTACCTTCTATAATTCTTTGTGCTAATCCTTCTACCACGGCTGTTTTACCTACCCCTGGTTCACCTATTAAACACGGATTATTTTTTATTCTTCTGCATAGTATCTCCAACACCCTTTGATTCTCTAAATCTCTTCCTATTACAGGATCTAATCTTCCCTCTCTAGCCATATCAGTTAGATCTCTACTATATTGATCCAACATAGGTGTTTTATTATCTTTTCCAATAGCTTCACCACTATCTTTTACTTGATCATCCTCTTTACCAGATAAGAATAATACTAAGTCATTCTTTATTTCCTTAAAATCAAGCTTAAGCTGAGATAGTATCGTATACGCTACCCCTTCATCTTCACTTATTAATGCTAATAATAAGTGTTCTGGACTAACATATTTGTGCCCTAACTTTTTCGCTTCAATAAAGCTTTCATCAAACAACCTCTTAGTTCTTGGAGTCAATAACAACTCACCTTTTGGCATTGCGCTTTCTCCGTATCCTAAATAATCATCTACCAAAGCTCTTATCTCTTCAGCTTCTACTCCATATTTATTTAATAGCTCTTTAGAGTACCCACCTTCAGCCATAATACCTAAAAGTATGTGCTCTGTACCTATATAACCATGTTTAAAGTTTTGTGATTCTTTTTGAGCACCCATAATAACTAATTGAGCTCTTTCTGTAAATCTCCCATATGCCATATACAACACCTCCTAAAACTAACCTTGTCCTAATATATCTTTTACTAACTTTGCTCTCTCTATATTCTTCTCATTATCACTTAATACTTTTTCTGACTTACTTTGTATTACTGAATCTCTTGTGTCTACAAGTAACCTATTTAAAACCTTCTTATCTACTTTTAATAATGACATCTCAACACCCAATCTTAGATTCGATGATAAATCTAAAATCTCGTTATAAGTTAAGATTATTGCATTTTTTAGTATTCCATAAGACCTAAAAATTTTATCTTCTATTTCATACTTATATTTTGTCATGAGGATTTCTCTAGATTTCTTCTCCTCATTAATAATATTAAATACTACCCCTTCTAAATTACTAATAATTTCTTCTTCATTTACCCCTAATGTGATTTGATTAGACACTTGATATATATTACCACATGCCTTTATTCTTTCACCGTACATAGCCCTTATATTCATACCTACTTGATTTAATCCCTTAGATATATTCTGAATCTCTTCACTCATTGTTATAGCTGGTAAATGAATTATTACTGATGCTTTTATTCCTGTCCCCATATTTGTTGGTCTAGCTGTAAGATACCCATACTCCTCATGGAATGAGTATGGAATTTCCCCTTCAATAAAATCATCTATCTTATTTGATTCAATATACGCTTCTTTAATATTTAATCCATCTGCTATAGACTGTATTCTTAGATGATCCTCTTCATTAATCATTACTGATATAGTTTCATCCCTATTAATTACAAATGCACTCCTATCCCTTCTTTTTAAAAGATCCTCACTAATAAGACCCCTTTCAACATAGAATTTTGATGATTTATAATCCATTTCGTAAAGCTTAACTAACTCTAATTCTTCCTCTTCCATATTTCTAGATAATATTTCATAAACCTTATCCACATAATTAATAGCGTCCTCTAACTCCATCTTATCTGTAAATAGTAAATCCTCAAAGTTTCTAGCTAACCTCACTCTACTACTTAAAACTATATCTTCTGGTAAAGCTTCACTATCAATCCAATTTCTCATTTCTATTCACCTCTTCCTTAGCCCCTTCTAAAAGTTTAATTTCATCTCTGATAATTGCTGCCTTCTCATACTCTTCAGTTATTATAGCTTTTTGTAAATCTTGCCTTAACTTATTAATTCTCTTTTTTTCTATAAATTTATTTCCTGTCTTTCTTGGTATCTTTCCTATATGCTCTAGATCTCCTTGTAATCTTTTTATTACTGGTTTCAATGAATCTGAAAAGCTATCATAGCATTCACTACATCCAAGCTGTCCACTTTTCTTATACTGTGAATAGGTAAGGCCACATTTCTTACATACTACTTCTATCTTGCTACTTTTATTACCACTTTTCTCTAAAGATTCAAATAATCCTCCCAAAATATTTTGAAGGGATAAGTTTTCTGATTTACCTAATGAGGATAATAGTGGTACGTCTGAAATCTCTTTAGCACAATCATCACATAGCCAAAGCTTACTTTTTTCGCTATTAATAAATTTTATTATATGTATTGTTGCTACTTTTTTATTGCACTTCTCACACAACATATATATTCCCCCTTACACTAATACAACCATGAGCATTCCTTTTAATATATCTGCTCTTAATTTATTTCTATTCTCCATAGATGATAAAGTTCTATCATTAACCGCCATTTTCATGATTTCCATTTCTCTCTCCGTTATCATCTTTAAATCTAATAAGTTTTGAATTAAGGAAACTGCATTATGATAAGTTATAGATTCACCTATAGCCTCATAAATCACCCTATTTCTTCTTTCTGTTCCATCATAGCTTACTTGCTTAATTACTATATATCCCCCTCCTCCTCTTCTACTCTCTATAATATACCCTTTCTCATAGGTAAATCTTGTTGTTAATACATAGTTTATTTGTGATGGTGCGCATCTAAATTGATCCGCTAATTCGTTTCTTTGAATCAATACTTTATCTCCACCATTTTCATTAAGCATATCTTTTATAAAGTTCTCAATTATATCAGAAAGTCTTGCCATAATATCTCCTTTTTAAACTATTGTTTTTGACTTACTTTGACCTTTTCTTTATATATTAATATTTATTTTTATTTTTATCAAGTTTATTATATCTCATATGTTTAATTATATTACTTTTAGGGAAAATATATTTAAAGAAAGCTTTATGGAGGTTATTATGTTAATTCATTGGTTTGGTAAATGTTCATTTTTATTACAAGATTCTCTCGGTAGGAGAATACTTACTGATCCCTTTGACTTAAGCCCTACTGAAAGACTTTTAAATCTTAATCCACAAATAATAACATTAAGCCATGAGCATATAGAAGTAAATTCTAAAGCCCTTGAAAATAATAAGTGTTCAATAATTAATAAAGCTGGAGATTATAACTTAGATTTTTCAAGTATTGAAGGCTATCGTTCTTATCAAGATAAGGTTTTAGGAGTGAAAAGAGGCTTTAATATAATATATAAAATAATTTTTGATAATTTAAATATATGTCACCTAGGGCGTCTAGGTCATATGCTTACTGATGAAACCATAAATTCTTTGGGGACTATAGACATTCTATTTGTTCCTGTAGGGGGACAATTCACGCTAAACGGGCTAGAAGCAGCTAAGTTAGTAAAAAAAGTTAACCCCAAAGTAGTAATTCCTATGTATTATAAAACATCTAATTCATCATTATACTTAGATAGTCCTAAAGACTTCTTAACTTCTATGAAATACATAAGTAATTTAAAAGAAACTCTTTTAGATACAAATAATATTGACTTTAATATACATTCTAAAACAATTTTAATGAAAAAAAGTAGCTTAAATTGCATAGAAAAAAAGACCGTCTAAGGACGATCTTTTTAAGTATTATTACTCTTGTTCTGGTGCTCCTACTGGGCAAACATTAGCACAGTTTCCACAATCGATACAAGTATCTGCGTCTATAACAAATTGAGTATCTCCTTGGCTTATAGCATCTACTGGACATTCAGCTGCACATGCTCCGCAGTTTACACATGAATCATTAATTACAAATGCCATTAAAAACACCTCCTAAATTTTATGGTAATTACACCATAATTATTTTAACACGTTTTTTATTGTTTTTAAAGCACTTTATAAAATTTTACATTTCGCCTATATTACCATATAACCTATATTTTCTATAGATTCAATTATCTTATCCAAGCTTAAAAAGCTTTCATTATAAATGATTTGTACTTCCTTTTTCTCAAGAGATATTTCACAAGCAATAACCCCCTCATTGCTGGCAATTGCCCTTTGAATATTTCCAACATCCCCTGATTTACTAATATCACAAACTCTAATTATAGATTTCATGAAATCTCCTCCTACTTTTCATTTATAAGATTTTTTATAAGCTTCTTATCCTCTTCTGATTCAATTTCTAGTCTTATATCCTTTTCATCAACAGAGTCTTCATAGCTTCCAGAAACCAATTCTATATTTTCAATTTTAAACTCTTGAATTATTTCTTCATCGCCTCTCTTATATTTAACCTTAACAGACTCTTTAACGGTATTATTTCCTATTACTTCTCCATTACCTTCTTCTGTTGTAACTATTGAACCAACCTTAGGCAACCTCTTTCTTATATCTTCGTATGTGCTTTGCTCATAATTTAAACAGCACATTAATCTACCACATATACCTGATATCTTAGTTGGATTTAAAGATAAGTTTTGCTCCTTTGCCATCTTAATTGATACTGAGGCAAAGTCTCCTAGGAATGATGAACAGCACATAGGCCTACCACAAGGTCCTAGACCACCAATCATTTTTGCTTCATCTCTTACGCCAATTTGTCTAAGTTCTATCCTTGTCTTGAATATTGTGGCTAAATCCTTAACCAACTCTCTAAAATCTACTCTTCCATCTGCTGTAAAATAGAATATTACCTTATTATTATCGAATGTATACTCTACATCTATAAGCTTCATATGTAGATTATGTTCTTCTATTTTCTTTAAGCATACTTCAAGAGCATTCTCTTCTTTGCTCTTATTCTCCTTATGCTTAGCTATATCTTTTTCATCTGCAACTCTTAAAACACTCTTTAGAGGTGATATTATATCTTCTTCACTAATCTCCTTGATACCTATAACACATTCTCCAAATTCTATCCCTCTAGCAGTTTCAACTACTACATAGTCACCTTTGTTTATATTTAATTCATTCGGTCCGAAGTAATATATTTTACCGGCCTTTTTAAATCTTATTCCTACAACTTTTATCATTAATTAACCCTCCAAAAAGCCTATAAGCATTACACTTATAGTCATTGAATAATTTGTGTTACTCATTAAATTAACTCTCGCTTCTTTAACATGTTCTAACATTGAATTTAACTTTTTATAAGATAGTGAATTTGCTAATTCGCATATATCTTCAAATCTATCAACATTAATAATTATATTTTTGTTTTCTAACTCTTTATAAACCATTATATCTCTTATAAAGGAAGCAAGTAAGTTTAGTAATTCTTCCTTCTCAGTTTTATAACTGGTAAATTTATTTTCATAATCTAATACAGTACTACTATTTCGTTTTTCTATATCCTTGAGCAAGTCCACAATAGTACTTCTTAATTTTTCTAAATTCTCATCTTTCAGCATTTTCTCAGCTCTACCTGGTATACCTTCACCATATGCTAAAGCTGCTAGTATTTTATCCTCATTTAACTCCCCTAGTCTACTTATATATCTAATCATATCATCTTTCTCTATTGGAGTTAATTTATATATTTGACATCTAGATTTAATTGTATCTAACATTATTTCCAAGCTTTCACTTAATAAAATTATATATACCCCTGTTGGTGGTTCTTCAATTGTCTTTAGTAACGCATTCTGAGCTTGAACTGTTAATTTGCTTCCTTCATGAATAATAATTACCTTTTTATCTCCCTCATATGGCTTCTTAGTAACTTCTTCTATTATTTCTCTTACTTCATCTACCCCAAATGAAGCTTTTTTAGGTCTATAATGAATCATATCCACATAATTATGATCTATTTCTTTACCTAAAATTTTCAGTGCAAAAATTCTTGCCATTATGCTCTTGCCTATCCCATCTGGACCAACAATAAGGTGGGCATGTGAAAGAGTGTTTTTATCAGCTCTTTTCATAAATCCGTCAATTATATCTTTAAAACCTATAAAGTCTTTCACTATTCACCCTCCAATTTTATATTCTTATAAACTGATCTACATCTATTACAAAAATATTAGCTCCTCCAACCTCAACCTCCATAGATGATTGCATGTAAATCCCTGTATTCCCTGAAAAAGGTGTGGTAGAGGGAACTACCTCAGTTCTTTTCTTGCATATGTCCTTTATTATATTAACTACTTCCTCAGTCTTCTCTTTTTCAACACCTATCATAAGTGTTGTATTTCCTGCCTTTAAAAAACCACCAGTTGTAGCAAGTTTTGTAACCCTAAAATTCTTTTCTGTTAATGCATCTAATAAATCTAAGGCATCATCATCTTGAACTATAGCTATAACCATCTTCATAATATTAACCTCCACTATAAATACTTCCCTTAATTTACATTTTATCATAAACATTATGATATTTTATATAAAACCCTAGTAAATTTAATCTTAATGTCTCATTATGGTATATCTTTTATCTAAGACTCTAATCTTTATAGCATAATTTTCCTTATTATAATGATTTCTGATATATATAATTAAATATGTCCATTTCTATAGAGCATTTATATATGATTATTACCTTTTTTCATAATTATACACTAGATAAATACTATAATACTACTACATACCTATTTTTAATTAATTCTTTTAGACTAAATACTAGTTTGCCCCTATTTCTAGAGAAAGATATTAATTTAAAATTTATAATGCCTTTAATTATTTTCCTAATATATAAGAAAAAGCACGGGTATTCCGTGCTTTCTATTAAATATACTTTTTAATAGTTGTATATATTTCATCATTAATATCTTCAATTGTTCTTAATGTATCTCCATCATTACAACAAACCCTCTGCCATTCATATCTACTAGCTATCTCTAAAGCATTATTATAGCAATTCACTAAATAGTCTTTATTACTTTCGTGTATATCTTTTTCATCTTCACCAGTAAATTTATTTTTTCTCTTTGCCATTAATTTTTGGCTCATTTCAGGAGACATATCAAGGAATATTACACAGTCTGGTTTTGGTAATCCATACAGATCAAACTCTAAATTATATAACCATTCTAAATACTGATCCCTATCTTCTTTTTCCATCTTAACTGCTTGGTGAACCATATTTGAAGTTGTATATCTATCAGATAATATTACACCTCCATTATCATAAAATTCCTTCCAATCAGTTTTATATGACGCAAATCTATCTATTGCATAAAATGTTGATGCAGCATATGCATTTACGTCATCTGGCTTGCTTCCAAAGTCACCATTTAGATACATTTTAACTGGCATACATGCTGGACTTTCATAATTAGGATAGGTTATCTTTCTTACCTTATATCCTTCTGATACTAACCTATCATACAATCTTTGTGTTTGAGTAGCTTTTCCACTTGCATCCGTACCACTTTCAATAATTATTAGCTTTCCTTGTTGCATTCCTATACCACCTTTTCTAAATTAAGAATCTATTTTATATTTATCTTTTGAAATCTTACCTAGTTAACTTCTAATCCCCTATTTTCTATATATTTTTTAATTATAACTTACTATCAAAAATTTTTACTACCTTATTATATCATCTCATATATCTACATCAAAGTTAACTCTTAAAAATTCTAATATTATATATATTTCTACATTCATTCCAATCTTTATAAATATTTTTCACTATAATAGCTCAAAATAATAATAAATACAGATATGGAGGGCTAATTAATGAAACAAAAAATGATCTCATTCTTATCTAACATAGAAGATGAAATAAATAACTTATGTAAATTTTTATATGAAAATCCCGAAGAAAGTTATAAAGAAGAAAAGTCTTCAAATTATATTTCAAAGCTTTTAAAGAAATATAACTTTAATGTAACTGATAACTATCTTGATATTCCTAACTCTTTTTATGCTATAAAGGGCTCTGGTTATCCAAAGATATGCTATCTCTGTGAATATGACTCTATTATAAATGAAGGACATATAACAGGTCATAATGCTCTTACTACAATGTCAGTATCAGCTTCTATTGCTTTAGGGGAAGTTATAAATAATATAGGTGGATCTGTAGTACTTATTGGCTGTCCTGGTGAATATCTCGGTGGCACAAAAGCAACTATGACTAAACAAGGTACATTTGATGATATTGATGTAGTTCTTGAATGTCACCCTGATATAACTACCTCTGAAAGTGGAACGTCTTCTGCTATTATTCCTCTTAGTATTAAATACATTGGCAATAGCGGTTTAAGTTTTTTAAATAAAGGGAGCTATACATCACTTGATGCTATACTTTTAACATTCAATATACTTAACTCATTACTAAAAGGATTTCCTGAAGGTGTTGAAGTTAACTCTATTTTATCAAAGGGTGGATACACACCTCTATTACTCCCACTTGAAGCAGAGGCGAAGTTTTATATACGCGCACAAGAAACTGAAATGGCTGAACTTGCTGAAAATAAATTACGAGAGATCGCTAAATATGTTTCTTGCCTAACACATATTGAAAGTACTGTTTGCCTATATGAAACACCAAATGAAGAGCTATTAACTAATAGAACTTTAAATAGGCTGTTTAGTCATAATCTAAAAGAAAATGGAATCATAAACATTGGTGCTCCTAAAAATATTTATGCAGGTTTAAGTATAGGGATTCTTAGTAAAAAGCTTCCTTGCATTCATCCATATATATCTATAGTAGATGATTCTGGTATAGAATATGGAACAAGGGAATTTGCAAATTCTACACTATCAGAATTTGCACTTTCACAAATTAGAAAGGCTTCACTTGCATTAGCTTTTACAGGAGTTGATTTAATAGAAAGTGAAAACCTGTTAAAAGAAGTTAAAAGCGAATTTTACAGCAAAAAATAGAACAAGAGATATTCTCTTGTTCTATTCTATATTTAACTTTTTATGATATCTCTTTATTCCATTAATCAAATCTTTACTTGGTTCAAAATTAAACATTGATAATTTACCATTTCTTTTATAAACACAACATAACGATTCTGTACCTAAAATATCACAAGTATATTTTCCCATACATTTTACCTTGTATTCTTTAGGTAACTTATTCTTTTTCCCAATATAGACTATTTCGTCTATTCTTATACTCTCTAAATTCTTTTCATGCTTTCTATATAGCTTATTTATTATAAGTTTATTTGCTATTATTGAGTATTTATATGATATCTTACAACTCATATATTCTCTTAATATAAAAGCTGCTGTAACTACTATAACAAAGGTATTAGCTAACTGTAATAAAAATAAGTTATTTATCTTTAAAGCATCTATCCCTTCGCAAATATATAACATAACAGTAATTAGTAATAAGGTTATTGCAATAACATGAGTTCTCTTTCTTACAACAACTTCTTTGTGCATCATATCATATCCCCCAAATATTATAAGAATTTTTACAGACGATATTTGTGATTATACATAGATTTCTATTTTTTAGCTATGTCTATATATTATAATAATCCTTATAAAACCTCCATATTTACTGTTTACAGTGATTTACATCCTTATTTTAAAGAAATCTTTGTTATTTCTTTACTTATTGTTAGTTTGCAAAATAATAACCTTTTCATATCTATTCTTTCTTTATATTTTACAAACCTTTATAAAATAGTATAATTATATTGTACTGTATAGGAGGATAAGATATGATTCAAATTTATAAAAGTGTAGGTGAGAATAATCCAACCTTAACACTTTCAGATAACATAGAAAATGGTTCTTGGATAAATGTAGTTGCTCCTTCCGATGAAGAACTTATATTAATATCCAAAAAAACTGGTGTACCCCTTGAATTCTTAAAGGCTCCTCTGGATGATGAAGAAACTTCACGTATTGATATAGAAGATGGTAATATTATAGTTATAGTGGATATTCCCTTTACTGAAATGGAAGATAATTCACTAACCTATGATACTTATCCATTAGCAATTATCCATACTGAAACGCAGCTAATAACTGTTTGTTTAAAAAATAGTAAGGTTCTAACTGATTTTATTAATGGTAAAATTAAATCCTTCTTCACATTTAAGAAATCCAGATTTATACTTCAAATATTAAATAGAATATCTACATATTATCTGCTTTACTTACGTCAAATTGATAAGAAGAGTGTTATGATTGAAAAAAGACTTCATAAATCTATGAAAAATAGAGAATTAATCCAATTGCATTCTCTTGAAAAATCATTAGTTTACTTTTCAACATCATTAAAAGCAAATGAAATTACATTGGAAAAAATGCTTAAGCTTGAGATAATGCAAAAGTATGAAGATGATAAAGATGTATTGGAAGATGTAATTATAGAAAATAAGCAGGCTATTGAGATGACTGAAATTTATAGTAACATACTAGCAAGTACAATGGACTTTTTTGCTTCTGTTATATCAAATAACTTAAATATAGTTATGAAGGTACTTGCATCAGTTACAATATTAATGGCTATACCAACTATTATGTCAGGTATATATGGTATGAACGTAGCTTTACCATTTGCAGATAATCCATATGCATTCTTTATAGTTATGGGGATTACTATTGGAATCTGTGGCCTTGTGGCATTATTACTATTTAAAAAGGATATGTTCAGTTAACAACATCATATTAAATTCATAGTATATACTAAAACTAAAGAGAGCTTATAGCTCTCTTTTTTTGGAGGTATTTTTATGTTGAAAGGACGAAGTCTTAAATATGGATCTACTATAGGAATTATTGCTCCTGCATCGCCTGAAGATAGATCTATTATCGATAAAAAAGTGGAGGTTTTTACAAACTTAGGCTTTAAAGTAAAGCTAGGTGATCATCTTTACGATAGATACGGTCATCTTGCCGGAAGTGATTCTAATAGGGGGAATGATCTGACTAATATGTTCTTGGATGATTCAGTTGACGGGATTATTGCTTTTAGGGGTGGTTATGGATCTATTAGAACATTACCTTATATAGATTCTAAAATTATTAAAAAAAATCCTAAATTTTTTTGTGGCTTTAGCGATATTACTTTGTTACTTAATCACTTTTCATCCCTTGGATTAATTACCTTCCATGGACCAATGATTAATTCAGATTTTAATGATGAAGTCACATTGAAGAGCTTTTTAGATATTTCATCTCATTCTAAAAGAGACTATTGCTATAATCTTATTAATTTTAATAACATATCATTTGTTCACCCATCTTCTTTCTCTGGACGAATAGTAGGTGGTAATCTGTCTATTATATGCTCTTCCATTGGTACCCCATATGAAATTGATACACGTGACTCTATATTATTAATAGAAGAAGTAAATGAATCGCCTTATGCAATTGATAGAATGCTTACCCAACTAATAAATAGTAATAAATTTCATAGGTGCAATGGAATAATTATTGGCCATTTAACTGGATGTGAACTATCAAATTATAGCCGTAGTTTCACATTGGAACAAGTTATCTATGATAGATTAAAGCCACTTAAAATTCCTTTAATAATAGGATTTCCATTTGGACATAGTTATCCCAATATAACAATTCCAATTGGATCTAAGGCTTATTTTTCTCATGAGGATATGAAACTTACAATTAAAGATAGTTTTTTATTATAAAAATTAATCCACAGAAAATGTTGAAAAAATTATTTTATAAACATTTTCTGTGGATAGTTTTCTTTGAAAATTCTTTTAAAAAATAAAAGTCTGTAAACTTTTGTTTACAGACTTTTTGTTTGGAGGCGCCACCCGGATTTGAACCGGGGATAAAGGTTTTGCAGACCTCTGCCTTACCACTTGGCTATAGCGCCATACCTGGTGGCTCGACCAGGAATCGAACCAGGGACACGAGGATTTTCAGTCCTCTGCTCTACCGACTGAGCTATCGAGCCACATTACCTAGCAACGTCCTACTCTCCCACACAGTCTCCCATGCAGTACCATCGGCGCTGTAGAGCTTAACTTTCCTGTTCGGAATGGAAAGGAGTGTTTCCTCTACGCCATCATCACTAGATTTATCAAAGATTGCTCTCTGAAAATTGCACATAGTATATATCAAGTATTCTCGTTATTTGTTTGGTCAAGCCCTCGACCTATTAGTATCAGTCAGCTCAATACATTACTGCACTTACACCTCTGACCTATCAACCTCGTGT
>NZ_JBPUTF010000002.1:0-237193 GCF_051590805.1 Clostridium zhoujianii | reverse complement strand
AATCCATAGTTTTAAAGCTATCAACCTCATTTTTAGAGTTAACATCCTTAGCGTAAACACTTATAACATAGTTTCCAGTAGTAGTAGGATTCCAAGTGAAAGAGTTAGAAGTAGAGTAATCCTTAACTGTCTTCCAACCTGTAGCATCCTTTACTAGGAATTTATAAAGAATCGAAGATCCACCAGTAGCATTTGCAGTAAAAGTAATAGAAGAACCAGGTGCTGCAGGTGAAGGTCTATTTGCAGTTATAGAGTTCACAACAACAGAGGTACTATTAACTATAGAATAGTCCATAGTTTTAAAGCTATCAACCTCATTTTTAGAGTTAATATCCTTAGCGTAAACACTTATAACATAGTTTCCAGTAGTAGTAGGATTCCAAGTGAAAGAGTTAGAAGTAGAGTAATCCTTAACTGTCTTCCAACCTGTAGCATCCTTTACTAGAAATTTATAAAGAATCGAAGATCCACCAGTAGCATTTGCAGTAAAAGTAATGGAAGAACCAGGTGCTGCAGGTGAAGGTCTATTTGCAGTTATAGAGTTTACGATAACTGGATCAACAATATCATTCTTAGGAAGTAATGTTGTACTAGCATCAGTAAAATCATAAGCAACCTTTCCAGCATATGGATCAGAATTTGCAACATCAGCTAATTTAACAACTGTAGTAATTCCATTCTTACCTAATTGGGTATAATCATTTGATGTCTTAAAATTAAGAGTTCCTTCTTTAAGTACTTCTGCTTTAATAACAGCAAGAGTACCATTTTTACTAACTCCTGGAGTAGTACCTGTTAATGATATTCCAATACTTTCCTTTCCTGGTGTTGATGTTTGAACTGTGGCATCCTTGCCATCAAAAAGAGTACCTATGTCTACACTCTTAATTTTAATTAGACTTGGATCATAAGAGAAGTCAACGGCACCACCATATAGGTTAGAACCACCGGAAACATTTACACCGATGTCTATTATATCACCTACTTTTGCAGAACTTGGAGCGTTGTAGGCAACCTTTGGTTTAGCAGCAGTAGCTGCAGAAACAGGAATACTTGAAATTGACAATTGACCTAGCATTGTTACTGCACAAACAGTAGCAAAAATTTTATTGATTTTTTTGTTGAGCGTAATATTCAACTCAATCCCCCCTAAATATTTTATTTTTACACAATATTATTGTATACTTTTTCCAAATGAAAGTAAATTGATAAATGAAATAATTTATAAAAAATGTTAATAAATAACAGAAAAATTTCAAAGGTAATATTCTTAGGAAAATAATACATAATTTTCCAAAGAAAGAGGTGATAATGATATGTGTATATGATAAAATTAATATATTAAATTATAAGGTGGGGAAGAATATGAAAAAAATAGGAACATTTATAATGTCATTAATTATTATGGTTACGTTATCTTTTGGAATATCTGTAAAGGCAGCGGAGGCAGAAGTTAAGATATCTGTAAATGGTAAGGTACCAGCTATTGGTGAGAGTATAAAGCTCAAAGCAGAAGAAAGTATTGAAATTTTAGTAGATGTAAATAATATGACTAAACTATTTACGGCAATTGTTGATTTTAATTATGATAAAGATTTATTGCAATTAGAAAGTATTAAACCTAATAAAGAGTTAGTTGGTAGAAATAAGTTTCAATTACAGAGTAATGGAATAGATGGAACTAAAGCTAGATATGGATTTTCATTCTTAAATCCGAGTATAGGATATGATGGTTCAGATAATTTTGTAACTATTAAAGGTAAAGTTTTAAAAGATGGTGAAATAAAGGTATCAGCAGATAATTTTAAAGTACAGCTAGTACAACGTAAAGATAATGGGGATATGGAATATATAAAATATTCACAGACTGGAGTTGGAGAAGAAGTAAATGGTGAGGATGTAAAGATTGATAATATTTATGAAGAGATAAAGAATGATGGAACAGATGATAGAGTAGTTATTGATGAAGAAATAAAAAGTAACGATGATATTTTGACAAATGGAGGAGGAACTGAGGAAAATAAGAAGCCAGAAGATGGACAAGCACAAACTACAACTAGTGGAGATGAAAATAGGGAATCAGCTAAAGATACAAAGTCAGCTGAAGATGCAAAAAAGACTGAAGATAAAAGTAGTGTAGGTATTTATATAGGATTATTAATAGTTGCAGCTGTGATAGCAACAGGTACTGTACTCTATAGAAAAAAGAAAAATTCACTAGCTGAAACTGATATAGATAATGCTAATGAAAAGCAAGAAGATAATTCTAGTAATGATAATGAATAATGGTAAAATAAATATAAAGTAGAAAGTAATTATTATTTAAAAGATACCCTAAGTAATAGGTTTTAAATCATATTATTTAGGGTATCTTTTATATCTAACATGTTTATAAAAATGTCTAATTATGAATAAATAATGTGAGAAGTTATGTTACAATATTATAGTAAATTTGAGTGAATTTGTTGAATATGTAAGGAGTGAATAATATGAGGGGCATAATTTTAGCAGGTGGCTCTGGGACACGTTTATATCCTGTTACAAAGGCAATGTCAAAGCAAATGGTGCCGATATATGATAAGCCAATGATTTATTATCCTATGTCAGTATTGATGTTGGCAGGAATAAGAGAAATATTAATAATATCAACAGCAAGAGATATTATTAATTTTAGTGAGTTATTTGGGAATGGTGAAGATTTAGGAATTCGAATTGATTACGCGGTGCAAGAACGACCTAATGGCTTGGCAGAAGCATTTATTATAGGAGAAAAGTTTATTGGAAATGATAATGTGGCTATGATATTAGGAGATAATATATTCTATGGGCAAAGTTTCTCAAGTCATTTAAAAGCTGCATCAGAACTACAAGAGGGAGCTTATGTCTTTGGATACTATGTTCAAAATCCAAGGGCTTTTGGTGTAGTTGAATTCGATAGTGAGGGTAAGGTTATTTCATTAGAAGAGAAACCGGAGTATCCAAAATCAAAGTATGCGATTCCAGGATTATATTTCTATGATAATTCAGTAGTAGCAAAAGCAAAAGCATTAAAGTCTTCTGATAGAGGTGAACTAGAGATAACAGATTTAAATAGAATATATATGGAGGAAGGTAAACTAAAAGTAAAGTTATTAGGTAGAGGAATGGCATGGCTAGATACCGGAACTCATGCATCTATGTTACAAGCTTCAAACTTTGTTGAAGCAGTGCAAAATACTCAAGGAACATTTATTGCATGTTTAGAGGAAATAGCATATAGACAAGGCTGGATAGATGCTAGTAAAGTAATGGAATTAGCAAAACCATTAATGAAGACTGGATATGGCAAATATTTAGTAGATGTTATCGAAGAACTAGAAGTTAAAAAGAGAAAAGAAGAAGCCGCAGTCACTATTTAGTAGGAGGAAGGCATGGGTAATTTTAAGTTTATAGAGACAAAATTAAAGGATGTTTATATTATAGAACCAACAGTTTTTGGTGATAATAGAGGATATTTCATGGAAACATATAATAAAGAGGATTTTGAAAAAGCAGGCCTTACAATGAAATTTGTTCAAGATAATGAATCTAAATCAACAAAAGGTGTTTTAAGGGGGCTTCATTTTCAAACTAAACATACTCAAGGAAAACTAGTTAGAGCTACTAAGGGTGAAGTTTTTGATGTGGCTGTTGACTTGAGAAAAGGATCACCTACTTTTGGAATGTGGGAAGGCGTTTTGCTTAGTGAAGATAATAAAAGGCAGTTTTATATACCAGAAGGATTTGCCCATGGATTTTTAGTTTTATCGGATGAAGCTGTATTTAACTATAAGTGTACAGATTTTTATGACCCTGAACATGATGGTGGATTACTATGGAACGATGAGGAAATAGGGATAAAATGGCCTTTAGAAGGAATAGAAAATATTCTTTTATCAGAAAAGGATAAAAAACAAAAGAAGCTTAAAGATTTAGATATTCCTTTTGAATATGATAAGTAAGGTGGATTAATATGAAGATTTTAGTTACAGGTGGTAAAGGACAATTAGCGAATGAGATTAGAACAATAATAGAAAGTGGAAAGTCAGAAATAGGAATAGTACAGTTGGATAATTGTGAGGCAATGTTTGTTGATGTTGATGAACTAGACATAACAAATATTATTAAAGTAAAAGAATACTTTAGAGATATAAAGCCGAATGTTGTAATTAATTGTGCGGCCTTTACTAATGTAGATGCTTGTGAAGAAGATGTGGATGCAGCTTTTAAAGTAAATACTCTAGGGGCTAGGAATTTAGCAATAGCTTGTGAGGAGGTAAATGCAAAGCTACTTCATGTATCAACAGATTATGTGTTTTCAGGAGTAGGAAGTAGTCCCAATAAGGAATTCGAAGAGACTATACCTAATAGTGTATATGGTACAACAAAGCTTATGGGTGAAAATTATGTGAAAGAATTTTGCTCAAAGTATTATATTGTAAGAACAGCATGGCTTTATGGATATAATGGAAACAATTTTGTATATACTATGATGAAGTTAGCTAAGAATAATACAAGTATTAAAGTAGTTAATGATCAAAAAGGGAATCCTACTAATGCAAATGACTTAGCACATCATATATTAAAGATTATTAATACAGAAGAATATGGACTATATCATTGTACAGGTAATGGAGAATGTTCATGGTATGATTTTGCTAAAAAAATAATTGAGCTTTCAGGCGAAGAGTGTGTTGTAAATCCATGTACTACTGAAGAGTTCCCAAGACCAGCTAAGAGACCAAAATATTCATCTTTAGATAATATGATGCTTAGATGCACAGTTGGGGATGAAATGAGAGACTGGGAAACAGCAATTAAATGTTTTATGGCAAAAATAAAAAAGTAAGTGAGGAATTAATATGAAGAGTTACTTAGTTACTGGAGGAGCTGGATTTATAGGCTCAAATTTTGTATTGTATATGCTAGATAAATATAAAGATATTAAGATAGTAAATTTAGATGTATTAACTTATGCTGGAAATCTTGAAAATCTTAAGAGTTTAGAAAATAATCCTAATCATGTTTTTGTACAAGGTGATATTGGTGATAAAGAATTAGTTACTAAATTATTTAAAGAGTATAATTTTGATTATGTAGTAAATTTCGCAGCAGAATCTCATGTTGATAGAAGTATAAGAGAACCAGAAGTTTTTGCTAAGACAAACGTTATGGGGACAGTAAATTTATTAAATTGTTCTAAGGATGCTTGGTATAGTGAGGAAGATGGATGGAGAGAAGGAGTTAAGTACCTTCAAGTTTCTACTGATGAAGTATATGGATCATTAGGGGAAACAGATTTCTTTATGGAGACTACTCCTTTAGATCCACATAGTCCATATTCATCGAGTAAAGCAGGAGCAGATTTAATGGTTAAGGCTTATGCAGATACTTTCAAGATGCCTGTAAATATAACGAGGTGTTCAAATAACTATGGGCCATTCCAATTTCCAGAAAAGTTAATACCATTATTAATAAATAATTGTTTACAGCATAAAGAGCTACCAATCTATGGTGATGGAATGAATATAAGAGATTGGCTATATGTAGAGGATCATTGTAAAGCTATAGATATGGTTATAAATAGTGGAAGATTGGGTGAAGTTTATAACGTAGGTGGGCATAATGAAAGAACAAATATACAGATTGTTGATACAGTTATAAATTACTTAAATGAAAATGTGGATAAAGAAATAACTGAAAGATTAAAGAAATATGTTGAGGATAGAAAAGGCCATGATAGAAGATATGGAATAGATCCTACTAAGATAAAAGATGAATTAGGATGGTATCCGGAAACTACATTTGAAGTAGGTATAATAAAGACTATAAAATGGTATCTAGATAATAAAGGGTGGATGAAGAATGTAACATCTGGGAATTATAAAAAATACTATGAGAAGATGTATAGTTAATAGTAATATAATATATGTAATATCCATGAACTATAATATATTTTAAATTGTAAAGTTACGGGTAATGTGAGCTGAAAGCTATCTGAACTTTATTCTGACAGCGTTTAATTTCTATTATAATAGTAAGTAAGTAAAATAGTATGTACTACTATTTTACAATAAAGATATTTTCACTTATAATTATAAGGCTAAGGAAAAAGTACTTGATTAAAATAGATATAATAAGTACAATATATTTATGTAAACATTTAACAATAAATTAACTTTAAAAGCATATTAAGAAAGGATGTTAACTTATGAAGGGGACCTATAGCTGTAAGGAATTAGCTGATAAGTTTAAGTTTTGTGGGGAGCTAGTTAACTCAGAGCTACATATATGTGGTCATATAAATGACACTCATATATTAGATTTTGTAAAAGAAGATGGGAGTAATATAAAATATATACTACAAAGAATAAATACAGAGGTATTTCCAAAAGTAGATGAACTAATGAGTAATATAGATAAGGTTACAAGACATATATCAGAAAAGGTAAAAGCAGAAGGTGGAGACGTAACAAGAGAAGGCTTATCTTTAATTAAAACTAGGGATGATAAATTATATTATAAAACTGAAAATGGAGATTGTTTTAGAGCATATCATTTTATTGAGGGTGCAAAAACATATATGAAGGTTGAGAACCCTAATGATTTCTATAAATGTGGTAAGGCTTTAGGAAAGTTCCAAGAACAACTTTCTGATTTTCCGGCAGATACAGTATTTGAAACTATTCCGGATTTTCATAATACCTATAAGAGATATGAAGCATTTATGGAGGCAGTGAAAAATGATCCATTTAACAGAGTTAAAGACGTACAAGCTGAAATAAATTTTATAAGATCAAGAGCAGAAGAAACTAGTAAATTAGTAGACTTATTAAATGAAGGAAAACTTCCTTTAAGAGTTACTCATAATGATACTAAGTTTAATAATATAATGATTGATAATAAAACTGGTGAGGCTATATGTGTAATTGATTTAGATACAGTTATGCCAGGGCTATCATTGTATGATTATGGAGATTCAATTAGATCAGGGGCAACAACAGCTTTAGAGGATGAGGCAGATTTATCAAAGGTGAACTTTGATATTAATTTATTTGAACTATTTACTAAAGGATTCCTAGAATCTTGTGGTAAATCATTAACAGATACAGAGATAGAGTATCTGCCATTTTCAGCAAAACTTATAACTCTTGAACTTTCAATGAGATTTTTAATGGATCATATAAATGGAGATAAGTACTTCCAAATACATAGATCAAATCACAATCTAGATAGAGCAAGAAATCAACTAAAACTAGTTAGTGATATGGAAGATAGAATGGAAGAAATGAAGGACATAGTAAAAAAATATAGCTAAATTAAAGGGTAATTCAAAATAATTGTTTATTTTGAATTACCCTTTTTAGTAGTATCTTTTATAAGTCTATAATCTGTTTAAGTAAATTATTTATCTTCAAAAATATAATTACTAATTTCAGTAGCAGTTTTATCTATATCAAATACATAGTAGTAAACTCCACCTATCATTTCACCTTTTCCAACATTATCTTTAGGGAACCTTGCTTGTATTAAATCATTAGATGATAATGAACTTACATCCATTGCTAGTGATAAGATTTCAGATGTACTTAAATTAGTATCCACTAGAGGAAGTAAATCATTTAATATGGATGGATAGGAAGCAACAGATAAAGATTTAAACTTATTGAACAAAGCAGTTAAAACAGTTCTATGTCTATGGCTTCTCTCAAAATCCCCACCTTCTGTATATCTTATTCTTGAATATGCAAGTGCTTGTGTACCATCCACTTTTTGTTTTCCAGCAGTAGTTATATGTGATGAATTAGTAGAATTTGTTTTATTAACTCCATCTATATAAGAGTTTATATATTTAAGTTCATCATTTGTAATGTTTAATTCAATTCCCCCAACAGCATCTATTAACTTTGGAAGGGATGAAAAATTAACTGAAACAAAATCTTCTATATTAAGATTGAAATTTTTATTTAAAGTTCTTATTGCAAGTTCTGGACCACCAAAGGCATAGGCATGATTAATTTTGTCTTTACCTTCTCTATCTGGAATTACTACATATGAATCTCTTATTATTGAAGTTACTTTAAGTTTATTATGAGTTTTATCAATAGTAAGGATCATGATGGAGTCAGAACGACCAGCTTCACCATCTGAAGCATCAATACCAAAAAGTGCAATGTTTTTTACATTATTAGTATTTTCTATTTCTGTATTTATATCTAGATTATCCTTATTTATTTCCACGTTATTCATCTTTCCTAATACAGAACTAATATAAGCATAGGATCCTACCCCTAGGATTAAAAGTATGGATGTTATTAGTAATAATACTTTCTTCCACAATGCCATTTTTTTTCTTTCTTTCATATGTATCACTACCTTTCATTATCAAAATATTAACACTATACATTTGAGAAGTAAATATATAGTGTTACCTTTGATAAATTACTGAAAAGATTTTTAGTTGTTAATCGAAATATTTGTTATATAATAGAGTTATAGAGGTTTTATAGTTTTAATTGAAAAGGAGATAACAAGATGGCAGTTTTAGTAACAGGTGGGATGGGGTATATAGGAAGTCATACGTCTATAGAATTATTAAATGCAGGAAAAGAGGTTATTATTATTGATAATCTTTGTAATAGTGATGAGATAGTTAAAACTAAGATCGAAGAGATAGCAGGTAAAAAAGTTAAGTTTTATAAAATAGATTTGTTAGAAAGAGAAAAAATAGAAAAAGTTTTTGAAAAGAATAATATTGAAGCTGTTATCCATTTTGCAGCATTGAAAGCTGTTGGAGAATCAGTACAAAAACCACTAGAGTATTATAGCAATAATTTAATAAGTACACTAATAGTATTAGAACTTATGAAAAAATATAATGTTAGGAATTTTGTGTTTAGCTCATCGGCAACAGTATATGGAAGTTCGGAGGTTATGCCAATATTAGAAGAATTTCCGTTGTCAGCAACTAATCCGTATGGAAGAACTAAGTTAATGATAGAGGAAATTTTAAGCGATTTGTATAAGTCAGATACTTCATGGAATATAGCTATACTTAGATACTTTAATCCCGTAGGTGCTCATGAAAGTGGATTAATTGGGGAAAATCCAAAAGGGATTCCAAATAATCTTATGCCATATATTACAAAGGTAGCAGGTGGTGAATTAAAGGAAGTAAGTGTGTTTGGAAATGATTATGACACTGTTGATGGGACAGGGGTTAGGGATTATATTCATGTCGTAGATTTAGCTAAAGGGCATATTAAAGCATTGGATATACTTGAAAAGAAGCCGGGAATAGTGGTATATAATCTTGGAAGTGCAAAAGGATACAGTGTTATAGAATTAATAGAAGCGTTTTCGAAGGTATCTAAAAGAAAAATACCGTACAAAATTGTTGGTAGACGAGCAGGAGATGTTGCGGTATGTTACGCAGATCCATCAAAAGCAAATAAAGAACTAGGATGGTATGCAGAGAAAGATATATATGATATGTGTAGAGACTCATGGAATTGGCAGATTAATCATTCAAATAAGAATAGTTAATAATATAGTAAATTAGTATTATATTAAATCGAAATATAATGCTTTTAATGAAAGGATGTAATGAAATGAAAAAAAATAAGAGTATACCATTCTCTCCTCCAGATATAACTGAAAGAGAAATAGATGAGGTTTGTAAAGTTTTAAGGTCTGGATGGATTACATCAGGGCCAAAGCTTGCTGAGTTTGAAGAAAAGATAGCAGAATATTGTAGATGTAATAAGGCAGTGGCAGTAAATAGTGCGACTGCTGCTATGGAATTAATTTTGAAAGTATTAGATATTAAAGAGGGAGATGGAATAATTTCAACTCCATATACATATACTGCAACTTCAAGTGTTGCTATTCATAGAGGAATTAAGCCAGTATACGTTGATGTAGCTAAGGATTCATTTTTTATGGATTATGAAAAACTAGCAGATGCAATTACTGAAAAAACTAAGGTTATAATGCCAGTTGATATTGCAGGAGTTCCATGTGATTATGATTCTATAAAAAAAGTATTAAAGGATAAGAATAGGGAGGATATAATGATTCTTTCTGATTCAGCTCACTCTTTTGGGGCTAAATATAAAGGTGAAATGGTAGGTACTCAAGCAGATTTTCATTCTTTTTCATTCCATGCAGTAAAGAATTTAACTACATCAGAAGGTGGAGCATTAGTATTTAATAATAATAACTTCTGGGGTAAAGAGAATATTTATCAAGACTGTAAGTTTACAGCGCTACATGGTCAGTCAAAGGACGCATTAAGCAAAATGAAGGCTGGTTCATGGGAATATGACATAGTTACTGATGGCTTTAAGTGTAATATGACTGATATTAATGCAGCCATTGGACTTGTTCAACTTACTAGATATGAGGAAATGTTGAAAAGAAGAAGAGATATTTTTGAAACATATACTAATATCTTAGAAAAAGAGGATTTTGCAATAATTCCATTTGCAAAAGATGAGAATGGAACAGAAACATCATATCATTTATATTTATTAAGAATTAAGGGATTCGATGAGTCTAAGCGAAATAAAGTTATAGAAGACTTGGCTGAAAAGGGAATTGCAACGAATGTGCACTATAAACCATTGCCGATGCTAACTTTATACAAGAATTTAGGATATAAAATTGAGGATTATCCAAATGCTTATGCTCAATATGCAAATGAGATTTCACTACCTGTATATAGCACTCTAAAATTAGAAGATGCAGAGTATATAGCTAAGGAAGTTGTTAAAACAGTTAAAAACTATATAGTATAATTGGATAAGGAGTATTTAGGCATATCTAATACTCCTTGCTTTATATTAAAGATAATAAAAAAGTTTCTTTATTTATGCAATTGTGATAAAATGTAAATGTTATTTTTGTAATACAAAAGGGAGCGATAATAAATGAATATTCCATTAATAGATTTAAAGGCTCAGTATAATTCAATTAGTGAAGAATTAAATAAAGCAACATTAGATGTTTTGTCTTCAGCAGGATATATAATGGGTAAAAATGTTACAGAGTTAGAGAGTAGATTTGCAGAGTATACAGGATCGAAATATGCTATTTCAGTAGGAAATGGAACAGATGCCCTAGTTATTGCATTGAAGGCTCTAGGAATTAAAGAAGGGGATGAAGTTATAACAACACCATTCACATTCTTTGCAACAGCAGAAAGTATTTCAGCAGTAGGAGCAATACCAGTATTTGTAGACGTAAGAAAAGATACATTTAATATAGATACAACAAAAATAGAAGAAAAGATTACAGATAAGACTAAGGCCATAATGCCAGTACATATATTTGGGCAAAGCGCGGATATGGATGAAATAAATGAAATTGCTAAGAAGCATAATCTAAAGGTTATAGAGGATGCATGCCAAGCAGTAGGTGGAAAGTATAAAGGAAGAAAAATAGGAAGTTTAGGTGATGTTGCTTGTTTCTCATTCTTCCCAACCAAGAATTTAGGCTGTGCAGGAGATGGTGGAATAATAGTTACATCTGATGAAAATGTAGCAACTATAGCAAGAGCACTAAGAACTCACGGAAGTGGGGAAAATGGTCAAAAGGCTTATAATTTATTGAATAATATAGAAGAAGATATAGCAAAGGCAGAAGGTGCAGATGATACTGTTTATAACCCACTTAAGTATTATAATTACTTAATAGGTCATAACTCAAGATTAGACGCAATGCAAGCAGCTATATTATTAGAAAAGATAAAGCATATTGATAATTGGAATGCTAAAAGAAGAGAAGTAGCTAAGATTTATGATAAAGAATTAGCAGATACTGATTTAGTTACACCATTTATAGATGAAACAAATGAATCGGTATATCATATGTATATATTGCAGTCAGAAAATAGAGAAGAAATATTAACTAAGTTAAAAGATAAAGGTGTAGCTACAGGAGTTTATTATCCAGTACCATTACACTTACAAAAAGTATATAAGGATTTAGGTTATAAAGAAGGAGATATGCCAGTATCTGAGTATTTATCTCATAGGACATTTGCAATTCCAGTATATCCTGAGTTAACAGAAGAGCAAATAGGTTACATTATAGATAGTATTAAGGAAGAATTTTAGGAGGTATAGATATGTCAGATTTAAAAAGACAACTTATAGATAAAATCAATAACAAGACTGCTAAGGTTGGGGTAGTAGGCCTTGGGTACGTTGGATTACCTTTATCAGTTGAAAAAGCAAATGCAGGATATAAAACAATTGGATTTGATATTCAAGATAGTAAAGTTGAAATGGTTAATGAAGGTAAGAATTACATCGGAGACGTTGTAGATACAGAATTAGCTGAATTAGTTAAAACAGGAATGTTAAAAGCAACTACAGATTTTAGTGTTGTAGCAGATGTAGATACAATTTGTATTTGTGTTCCAACACCACTAGACCTTTATAAGCAACCAGATTTATCTTATGTGGTAGATTCAACTAAAAGTGTTGCTAAGTACTTACATAAAGGAATGCTTATAGTCCTAGAGAGTACAACTTATCCAGGAACAACTGAAGAAATATTAAAGCCAATATTAGAGGAAACAGGTCTAAAGTGCGGGGAAGACTTCTTCTTAGCATTCTCTCCAGAGAGGGTAGATCCAGGAAATAAAGACTTTAATACAAAGAATACACCAAAGGTAGTTGGTGGATGTACTAAGGAATGTACGGAAATAGCTGCAGCTTTATATAGAAATATATTAGAGGGTGAGATACACACAGTTTCATCACCAGCAGTTGCAGAGATGGAAAAGATATTAGAAAATACATTTAGAAATATTAATATAGGTCTTGCTAATGAAATGGCTATACTATGTAAGAGAATGGGAATTGATGTATGGGAAGTTATAGATGCTGCTAAGACTAAACCATATGGATTTATGCCGTTTTATCCAGGTCCAGGACTTGGTGGACACTGTATACCACTTGATCCTTTCTACTTAGAATGGAAGGCAAAGGAATATGACTATCATACAAGATTAATAGAGACATCAGGAGAGATAAATGATTCAATGCCTGAATTTGTATTAGATAATGTAATGAAGATATTGAACGAACAAAAGAAGGCTTTAAATGGAGCTAAAGTTTTATTATTGGGATTAGCTTATAAAAATGATATAGATGATTATAGAGAATCACCAGCATTTAAGGTTATAGAGCAATTAGAAAAGAATGGAGCAGATTTAACTGTTAATGATCCATTCTGTCCAGAAGCTAAATATAATGGGAAGATGTACTATTCAGTTGACTGGAAAGAAGTTATAGATGAATCAGATATAGTTGTTATAACAACAGCTCATAATTGCTATGACTATGAAGAAATAGTAAGTAGAGCAAAGGTTGTATATGATACAAGAAATGCTACTAAAGATGTAGTTAACAATAGAGAAAAAATACACAAACTATAAAAATAGTTTTATGGTTGTTTAAGGAGAATAAAATGAAAATAAGCGAAATATCTTCAAAAATTGAGAATTCAGAGGTATATAGAGAAGGATCATTTGAAACACTAGGATTAAGTATTTCCAAAAGTGGCTGTAAAACACTTAGCTTTATTGATAGTGAAAAGTATGTTGAAGCTATAAGTAAAGATATCTCCTGTGTGATAACGACTAGAGAATTAGCTGATAAGTTTAATGGAGAGCTAGGTATTTTAATTTGTGATGAACCTAGAGTATCTTTCTTTAAGTTGCATAATGAGCTATGTGGTGATATTAACTATACTGGTGTGCCAAAAAAGACAATTATAGGTGATAATTGTAAGATAAGTAAACTTGCTTCTATAAGTGATAATAATGTTGTTATTGGGAACAATGTAGTTATTGAAGAGTTTGTGGTTATAAGAGATAATGTTGTCATTGGTGATAATTCAATTTTAAGAGCTGGAGTTATAATTGGTGGCGAAGGATATGAATGTAAGAGAGAGGATGATACTATATTTACAGTAAAACATGCAGGTGGAGTTGTAATAGGTAAAGATGTAGAAATACAATACAATTCATGCATAGATAAAGCTGTATATCCATGGGATAATACAAAAGTAGGGGATTATTGTAAAATAGATAACTTGGTACATTTAGGTCATGCATGTAAAATTGGAAGAGAAACAATGTTAGCTGCAAATTCTCTTGTTGGAGGCAGAACTGTTATTGGAGAAAAGTGCTGGGTTGGTATTAGCACTACTATATCCAATGGATTATTTATAGGTGATAATGTTAAAATGAATATTGGATCTGTAGTAACTAGAAATGTAGAAGATGGAGCTAGTGTTACTGGTAATTTTGCAATTGAGCATTCAAAATTCATAAATTTCATAAAAAGTATAAGATAAATTTTATAAAAAACATATATTTATTTAAATATATGTTTTTTTATTTTTAAAATCCTGTATTAACCTAGATTTACCATGTAAAAATACTATGTTATAATAAGGTGGACTTTGAAAAATATAAGGGAAAGGAGGATATAATAGTGAAAAAAAGATTAATTGCGCTAGTACTAGGAGCTACTTTATTTCTTAATTATATTCCAGTAAATATTGTACAAGCATATGAAGCAAAAAGTACTATATCAGCAGAGACTAGGTCCAATAATTCTATTGTAGATATTGATATAATATCCTCATCTGCAGTAAATGTTGAACAAGCCAAAGCATGGGCTAGATCAAGAAATGCAACTCAGCAATTTATAGATTTAGCTGAACTATTTTGGAAATATGCGCCGAAACATGGTGGTATAAATCCAGCGATAGCATATGTTCAATCAGCAAAAGAAACAGCATATGGTAGATTTGGTGGAGTACTAGATGCTACATATTATAATACTTGTGGAATGAAGAATAGTGGTGGAGGGGGAGATTATGATCCTAATGCTCATAAAAGATTTGATAATTGGGAACATGGTGTACAAGCTCAACTAGATCATCTTGCCTTATATGCAGGGGCATCAGGATTTCCTAAAGGAGTAATAGAACAAAAATTCAAAGGAGATTCTTCAGGAACAAGTTATACATATGATGTAAGACATTTTTCTAATCTTTACGGTACAGCAAAAATGGCAACTCAGCTTACAGGAAAGTGGGCAGGTGGAACCTATGGCTTTGATATTGTAGAGATGCATAATACTTTGATGATTTCAGCAGGAGTTAAAAAGACTGGTTGGAATAATGAAGCAGGTAAATGGTACTATCTAAATGCAAATGGAAAGCTTACTAAGGGATGGTTTCAAGAAGGAGATAAGTGGTATTATTTAGATGAGAATGGAGTAATGAAAACAGGTTGGTTAACTACTGGAAATACAACTTATTATCTTGATGCTAGCGGAGTAATGAAAACAGGTTGGCAGGATATAAATGGCTCTAGATATTACTTTAATAAATTTGGACATATGTCTAAAGGTGATTGCACAATAGATGGAAAAAACTATAGCTTCGATAGTAATGGTAAGCTTATTGGAGAAGTAGGCAAGATTGGTTGGGTAGAAAGTAATAATAACTGGTATTACTATAATAACAAAGGGGAAATGGCTAAAGGTTGGTTACAGCTAGGTTCAACTTGGTATTATCTTAATAAAGATGGAATAATGCAGACTGGTTGGCAAGTTATTGGTGAATCTATTTACTACTTTAAATCTTATGGAGCAATGGTAACGGGAACGCAAAAAATAGGGGATAAGACATATGAATTTAGTAGTTCTGGATATGTACGTACAGCTGATTGGTATGATATAAATGGAAAATGGTATTATGGAAAAACTGATGGGGCAATTGCAAAAGGTTGGCTAAGGTTAGGAAATACATGGTACTATTTAAATAATAATGGTGAGATGGTTACTGGATGGCAAGATATAGATGGAGCTAGATATTATTTTAAGAGTTATGGTGCTATGGTA
Source organism: Clostridium zhoujianii (assembly GCF_051590805.1). Taxonomy (NCBI): domain Bacteria; kingdom Bacillati; phylum Bacillota; class Clostridia; order Eubacteriales; family Clostridiaceae; genus Clostridium; species Clostridium zhoujianii. The sequence goes on along the minus strand of NZ_JBPUTF010000002.1, from coordinate 221,246 downwards.
ACAGGAATTAACACCATAGATGGATTAAAGTATGAATTTAGTTCAAGCGGTGCACTTGTAGGGGAAATTGGAAAAAGTGGCTGGATTAAAGAAAATGGTAAATGGTATTATCTTGATAGCGCAGGAAAGAAGGTACAAGGTTGGAATAAGGTAAGTGGAATCTGGTACTATATGGGCAAGGATTCTGTTATGGTAACAGGATGGCAGATAATAGATAGTTCTATATATTATTTTCAATCATCTGGTGCAATGGTAACAGGAACACAAAAAATAGATGGTAAAACTTATGATTTTAGTTCTTCTGGATATGTTAGAACAGCTGACTGGTATAATATTAATGGAAAATGGTATTATAGTAATACTAACGGAGCAATTGCAAAAGGTTGGTTGAAGTTAGGAAGCACATGGTATTATTTAAATAATACTGGTGAGATGGTTACTGGATGGCAAGATATAGATGGAGATAGATATTACTTCAAGAGCTATGGTGCTATGGTAACGGGGAGATATACCATTGATGGAAAGCCATATATGTTTGCTAGTAGTGGAAAGCTTTTAAAGGAGAGTTGGGTAAAAGAAAATAATAAATGGTATTATTATAATCAAGATGGTATTAAATGTAGGGGATGGTTATACGATGATACTAAATTTTATTATCTAAATGAAGATGGAAGTATGGTAACTGGAGAAAAGATTATAGGTGGTAAAACCTATTATTTCTTCTCAGATGGTCATATGGCATCATCTGAATGGGTAAATAATAAGTATTATACTCCTGATGGAGAGTATAAAGATGGGACCGGTAAAAATCCATATATAATAGTTATAGATCCAGGTCATAACTATGGTGGTGATGATGGAGCATATGCAACACATAATGGTATTCAGTACTCTGAAAGAGAGTTAAACATGCAGATAGCAATTAGGCTGCAAGCTATACTTCAAAGTAATGGATATAGGGTTATTATGACCAGAAAGCCGGGAGAAATAGAATACTTATCTGCTACTGAAAGTTTAGGGAAGCGTGTTGATTTAGCTAATTTAGTAAAAGCAGACTTCTTTGTAAGTATACATCATGATTCTTTCAATAAGCCTTCAGCAAATGGAATGAGTGTGTTCTATGATACATATAGACCAGGTATTGAAAGTGTAGGATTATATGAAGATAGTGTTGGAAATACACATGATAGTAGTCCTCAAAATGTTGCATTAGTATCTAAGAAATTTGCAGAGGAATTTATACAAACTACATCAAGTAGTGTAGGATTCTATAATAGGGGTGTTCAATCAAGAAACTTCTATGTTACAAAAAATACTAATATGCCATCTGTGTTGATTGAATGTGGATTTATAACTAGTCCAGATGATATTGTAAAGATAACAAATTCTTCACATCAACAAAACATGGCACAGAATATAGCAAATCAATTAAATAAATTCTTTAAAAAATAGTCAAAAGGCCTAATGGATTAAAACCATTAGGCCTTTTAATTATTCTTTATTAAAAATTAGGTATCCAATGAAGATTGAAATTACTGTTGGTAAAACCCAAGCAAAACCAAGATTTGAAAGGGGGATAAAGCTAAGGTTTATTGCAGGTATCTCACCTAATATTCCTAAGAATAATGAAGTGTATATACCTAATCTAACTGCTTTTACATTAGTTAAAAACTTATCTAATAATGTAGTGATAATTAAGGTAATTGCAACTGGGTAAAGAATATTAAGTATTGGACCAGAGATTACAATTATATTGTCAACACCTAAAGATCCGATTATTATGCTTATTAATGATATTAATAAAGCATTGAATTTATAGGATAATCTACCCTTAGAGACTTTTTCAAAAAATTCCGAACCAGCTGTTAACAAACCTATAGATGTAGTTAAACAAGCTAAACTCATAGCAATACCAATTATGGTGGTACCAATATTACCAAGTATTTCTTTGGATATTATTAGAAGTAAGGAAGTTTTACCAATATCAGGAGAAGTTAAAGTTGTGGTTTGAGCTCCTAATATAGTTAGTCCTCCATAAACAAATGCTAAACCTATTACTGCAACAAAACTAGCTTTAAGAGTCATTGGAACTATTTCTTCCTTTGAATATCCTTTAGCAGATATACTAGCAGTTATAATAGTTGCAAATAGTAATGAGGCTAGAGCATCCATAGTTTGATATCCCTCTATTAATGAGTTAGAAAATACAGAAGTTGATCCACTAGAGATAATTTCTCCAATTGGGAAAATAGCACCTTTAATTATTATGAATGTTAATATTACTATTAAAGTAGGGGTAAGGTATTTACCGATAGTATCAATTACTGTAGATCTTTTTAATACGAAGAACAAGTTTATTGCAAAATATATTACCATAGATATAAATGGAGATAAATTAGGGAACAATGGGTTTAATGCAATTTCATATGTAGTTGCAGCAGTACGTGGAATTCCAACCATTGGACCTATAGCTATAAATAGTACTGTAGCTAAAATAATAGAAAATTTAGGACCTATCTTAGATGCCATTGTTTCAAACGTACCATCCCCTTTAGAACAAGCTAATATAGCTAGAAGTGGTAGACCAACTCCAGTTATAATAAATCCTATCATTGCGACTATATATTGGTCTCCTACTGCGTGTCCTAAGTAAGGTGGAAATATTAAATTACCAGCTCCGAAGAACATTGCAAACAGTGCAAAACCAATTACTAAAAAATCTTTCGTACTTTTTTTCACGTTAGTTACCTCTCTTTAGTTAAATTTCTATTTGTCAACAAAATCTATCAAAAATAATAAAAATTGAATTAATGAACATAAAAAAAAATAAGTTCATCAACAATATTAACATCATATGCATAGTTTATCAACAAATAAAAACATGATAAGACAATAGAAGTTGTAAAAAAATAAGAATATATTATGATTTTATAAAAAAATAATAATAAAAGTAGTAGGTAATAATACAATATAAATATGTGTTAACAATTGTAATAATTTATGTTAAGATATAATTATTGTCAAACGTTATTTTAGAAGGGGAGACGAAAAATGAAAGTTAAAAAGGCCATAATACCAGCAGCAGGATTAGGAACAAGATTCTTACCTGCAACAAAGGCACAACCTAAGGAAATGTTACCAATAGTAGATAAGCCTACTATACAATATATTATAGAAGAAGCTATTGCTTCAGGTATAGAAGAGATACTTATTATAACTGGGAGAAATAAGAAGTGCATAGAAGATCACTTTGATAAGTCAGTAGAACTAGAGATGGAGCTAGAGAAGTCAGGTAAGTCAGAATTACTAGAGATAGTTAGAGATATTTCTGATATGGTAGATATACATTATATAAGACAAAAAGAACCAAAGGGATTAGGCCATGCAATACATTGCGCCAAGACATTTGTTGGTGATGAACCATTTGCAGTCTTATTGGGAGACGATGTAGTTGATAGTGAGGTTCCATGCTTAAAACAATTAATCGATTGTTATTCAGAATATAATACAAGTATTTTAGGTGTTCAAACTGTAGATGAAAGTCAAGTTAATAAATATGGTATTGTTGATGGAATTCATATTGAAGACAGAGTGTATAAGGTTAAGGATCTTGTAGAAAAGCCAGCAATAGATGAATCACCAAGCAATGTAGCTATACTTGGTAGATATATAATAACTCCAAAGATATTTGAAATATTAGAAAATACTGCACCAGGAAAAGGTGGAGAAATTCAATTGACAGATGCATTAAAGACTTTAATAAGTCAAGAGGCTATGTATTGTTATAACTTTGAAGGAAAAAGATATGATGTTGGAGATAAATTAGGATTTTTACAAGCTACTATTGAATTTGCATTAAAGAAAGATGAATTAAGGGATGATTTCATTTCATATTTAAATGAAAGACCATGGGAATAAATTATATAGAAAAAGACAGCTAATTATTATCATTAGCTGTCTTTTTTTAGTTCAAGATTTATTTTGGAATAAATCCGATTTTCTTTTGCATTTTTCTCAATGTTTTATTAGCAATATAAGAGGCTTTTTGAGCACCTTCCTTATATATAGATTCTAAGTAAGTCTTATTTTTTATAAGTTCCATTACTTTATCTTGAATAGGTTTTAGTTCTGATATTATTGCTTCAGCTGCATCAATTTTTAAATCTGAATACCCTTTATCTGAATAATAGCTAACTAACTCATCAGTGCTAGTTCCATTTATCGCAGAAAGAATATTCAATAGATTTTTTATACCAGGTTGATCATCCGAATAATTTATTATACCTATGCTATCAGTAACAGCTCTACTAACTTTTTTTCTAATAACATCAGGTGGATCCATTATAAGTATATATGAATTTGGATTATCCGATGATTTGGACATTTTCTTTGTAGGCTCTTGTAAATCCATGATTTTTGCACCTGCCTTAGGGATATATCCTTCAGGAATCTTAAATGTTGGACTATAAGTACTATTAAATCTAGTTGCAATATCTCTAGTTAATTCTAAATGCTGAGTTTGATCTTTTCCTACAGGAACTAAATCCGTATTGTATAAAAGAATATCTGCAGCCATTAATGATGGATAATTAAATAGTCCAACTCCTATTGAGTTTCCAAGCTTGGATGACTTATCTTTATATTGAGTCATTCTACTTAGTTCACCCATATAGGTGTTACAAGTTAAAAGCCAAGAGCATTCAGCATGTGCAGAAACATGTGACTGTATGAATAGTGTATTTTTCTCAGGGGATATACCTGAAGCTATATATATTGATAATAATTCTAAGGTTCTACGTCTTAAATCTGCAGGAGTTTGACGTACTGTTATTGCATGTAAGTCAACAACGCAGAAGTAACAATCGTATTCATCTTGTAGCTTAACCCAATTTTTTAGAGCTCCTAAATAATTTCCTAGAGTAAGATCACCGGAGGGTTGAATACCACTGAATATTACTTTTTTATTTTCTGTATTAGTTTCCAAATAAATTACTCCTTTCAATGAGCGATATATCTAATATTATAGAATTACCAAATTTTTATGTCAATAACAACATAAATTGAAAAAAATAAGAATTTATAATTGCTAGTAAATGAAATATGATGTAAAATAAAGTTAGTGTTCAAAAAATGAACGGGGTATATAGGAGGGTATTATGGAGAAATTTAAGTTATTAAAGTATATTGCAGAAGATGGTGGTATGAGCCAAAGAACTATCGCAGAAAAAGTAGGAGTTTCTTTAGGGAAAATAAATGCAATAATTAAAGAATGTATACATAATGAAGAGATAGATATGATAACGAATAATGGAGAAACTAAGTATTTATTAACAGATAAAGGTTTTAAATCACTACAAAGTGACCTTAAAGATTTAAAAGAAACAATGGTGACAATAAATCAAGAGGAAATATTTCCAGTAAAGCAAGCTGTTATATTAGCTGCAGGAAGAAAAAAAGACTTTGATATACCGGTAGCAGGGTTAAAACTAGAAGATGAAACTATAATAGAAAAGAACATAAGAATATTAAAGGAAAATGGAATAAAAAAAATAATTGTAGTAGCTGGTTATAATTACGGATTTTTAGCAGATTTACTAAAGAATGAAAGCAACGTTGTACTTGTTAATAATGAACGCTATAATTGGACCGGAAATATGACATCACTAGCGTTAGCAAGTAATCATGTAGAGGAAGATTTTCTATTAATTGAAGGAGACTTAGTATTCGAGAGTACTGCAATAATAAAGTTGTTAGAAGACCAAAGAAGAGATGTGTTATTAATAACAAATGAAAGTGGGTCTGGGGATGAGGGATTTGTTCAATTAAAAGATGGTTATTTATTTAAATTAGCTAAAGATATTCATCAATTTAATAGAATTGATGGAGAAATGATAGGTATTGCTAAAATATCGTACAAGCTTTATAAAATGATGTTGAAAGAGTTTGAGGGAAATATAAATCCTTACCTTAATTATGAATATATGATATTAGATGTAGCAAGAGATTATAAGGTACCTTGTTTAAAACTCGATGATTTAGCTTGGAGTGAAGTAGATACTGAAGAACAGTACAAAAAGGTTTCTAATTATATATACTCTAAAATAAAAAGAAGAGAAAAAGAAAAGTCTTGTGAGAATATAAGAAATATAGTGCATGAATGTTTAGATATACCATATGAAGATATAACGGAGGTTATAGTTGCAGGTGGTATGACTAATAAGAACTATAAGGTATGTATACGTGGGGATTACTATATATTAAGGTTACCAGGCTTAGGAACGGAAAAAATGATTTCAAGGAAATATGAAATGATTAATTCAAAGCTGGGAGCTGATGAGGGAATAAATGTAGATGTTCTTTATTTTAATGAAGAATCAGGAATAAAAATTTCTAAGTTTATAGATGAAGCTGAAACTTTAACTGGAAGAAGTAGTAAGAAAGAAGAAAATATGAAGCTAGTTGCAGGAATATTAAAGAAATTGCACTATTCTAAAATAAATTTAGAAAATAGATTTAATGTTTTTGAAGAAATAGTATCTTATGAAAATATATTAAAAGAGTTAAATGGGGCAATGTATGATGATTATTCAATAATAAGGCCTAGAGTAATGAGAATACAGGAATTAATAAAAGAGTATGGAGAAAAGCTAGTTCCATCTCATAATGATACAGTGCCAGAGAATTTTGTGAAGGATAGAGAGGGAAGGATATATTTAATAGACTGGGAATATAGCGGCATGAATGAAGAAATGTGGGATTTAGCAGCCCATTCTTTAGAATCTGATTTTTCAGAAGAAGAGGAAGAGCTATTCTTAACATATTATTTTGGGGGCAAAGTAAAAAGGGAAGATAAGATAAGAGTATTAATGAATCAAATATGTCAGGATTTTTTATGGTCAGTATGGACCTTGATTAAGGAATCAGAGGGTGACGATTTTGGTAATTATGGAATTGATAGGTACAATAGGGCAAAGAGAAATCTAGATAAGCTAGATAAGTTAATTTAGGGGGAATTTATATGAATTTATTTAAAAAGTTTAATTCGGGGGTAGGTAATGGAGTTGTTTCAGCCATAGCATGGGGTGGCGATACAGTTATGATGGGAATAGTTCTTTCTATGGTACCATTTATAGAAACTGAACAAGCTATATTATTAGCGCCTATAGTAAGTGCATTTTTACATGATTCATTTTCTGCAATATGGGTATTTATATATTTGGGAACGAAGAAGAAGTTAGGTACACTATTTAAATCTATTAGAACTAAGAGTGCATTTTATGTGGCAATGGGTGCATTACTTGGTGGTCCAGTAGGAATGACGGGATATTTATTATCTATAAAATATTTAGGACCATCATATACAGCAGCTATATCATCATTTTATCCAGCAGTAGGAGCTATATTAGCAACTATTGTTTTAAAGGAGAAGGTGAAAAAAAGAGCTTGGGCTGGATTGGCAATAAGTATTAGCGGTATAGTAGCATTAGGCTATTCTAAAGGAAGTAATATGGAGAGCCTATTAGGATTTTTATTCATAGCAATGTGTGTAATTGGTTGGGGAACAGAAGCAGTTGTATGTGCTTATGGAATGAAGGATGATGAAATTGATTCTGAGTGTTCATTACAAGTAAGGCAATTTACATCAGCAGTAGTATATGGATTTTTAATAATACCTATATTTAAGGCTGTACCATTAGTTTTAGAAGGAATAAAAAGTCCAGTAATAGGGGTATTAGCGATAACAGCAGCGATTGGAACAATATCGTATTTATGCTATTATGGAGCTATATATAAAATTGGGGCAACTAAAGCCATGGGAATAAATATTACTTACTTCGTATGGGCAATTATATTAGATACACTTTTTTTAGGAACATCTTTATCATTAAAGACTATTGTATTTGGAACAATAGTAATGATAGGTTCATATTTAGTTGCAAAAGAAGATTAATAAACTTAGCATTTAGATAATTTAGTAAATAATAAAAGGCTGATATTGTATCAGTCTTTTATTATTTATAATTCTTTTTATAAATAAGCAATGAGATAATAAAAAACACAGTAGCAATAGATAGAAGGGCACTAATTGAAAAATCACTATATCCTAATATTAGAATGGAAAACAATATGCATATAAAATTGTAGCGATACATTTGCAAATAGATGATGATGAATAATATAATAACATGTATATAAGTAATAAGGGGGGCACTAGGAATGGAAAATGAAGAAAGAGTTTTATCAACAAGAGATTTGGTATTAACCTCGTTAATGACAGCATTAGTATTTCTAGCAGGAAGTATTATTAAAGTTCCTTCAGTGGGCGGATTTGTTCACATAGGAGATTGTATGGTCTTTTTGTCAGTGATAGTTCTTGGTAAGAAAAAAGGAACAGTTGCAAGTGCAGTAGGAATGGTACTAGTAGATGCTATGGGAGGGTACTACATGTGGGCACCATTTACATTTATAATTAAAGGAACAATGGCGTATATAGCTGGTACTCTGATAGAGAGATTTAATGGTCTAGAAGGCACTGATCATTTCAAAAAGGAGTATATACTTGCATTTATTATAAGTGGAATATTTATGATTTTAGGATATTTCTTAGCTGGTACTGTAATTGCAGGATTTTTAACAGAAAAGATAGGGTTGCTGCAAGGATTTGCTTATGCAGCTAAGGATATAATAGGTAACATAATTCAGGTTACTACTGGAATAGTTATTGCAATACCATTAAGTACCCTTATTGTGGTGGCTAAGAAAAAGGTATTTAATTAGTATATAATAAAAAAGCTCTAGCTTTTATGCTAGAGCTGAAGATTATACTATCTTCTATTATTCATTTTTTCAGCTTTTCTTGCTCTTCTGCAATCAGCACATCTAACAGGATCATTTTCAAATCCTTTTTCTTTGTAGAATTCTTGTTCTCCAACTGTGAAAACAAATTCATTTCCACAATCCTTACAAACTATCTTCTTATCTTCCATTGAAAAAACCTCCTTAAAATTCATGTGGTAAATTGACTTTGATAACGCTAACCTTGCCTGAACTTTAAGGAAAGGAATATTATCTCCGAGAATTACCTAAAACCTTTTCATAAATATTATAGCATATTTTCCATGTTATTCAATAAATTGATTCTAAAAACTTAAAATGATGTTTTTATATACAATTACTTTACTTTCTTTAATTTATACAAAGAAAAGCTTATTAGCGGAATAAGAATAAAAGGTACCAATAAGAATAATTGCAATAACTTTAATAAAGAAAATAAGTAATATTGATTTAGAGTCATATACCATGAGGAAATAAATATGATTATGCTATAACAGAATATGAAAACTTTTTTATTTTTTATTTTATCTTTATATAGTAATAGTATTCCATATGAAGATAAAATATACTTAATAAACCACATACAAACACTTCTAAATATATAAAATATTTCTCCAAATTCAAAGAAATTTGCAATTTGAACTCTTTGAGATTCTACAAACTCTGGATAAAATATATTTCCAGCTCTTTCTGGTCCAAAGAAGGTAATTATTGAGATAAATGAAGTAACTATTAATATACAGCATATTATTAAAGCTAAAACGCTATCAGTGATAAAACCTTTTTTCTTATCTAAAAACTTAAGGTAAGGAAAAGCAATTGCTACTGATGATAGTGAACCCAACAGCAATAGTAAGCAAGACCACTTATTAGAGGACATACCTCCATTAAGTATAGGTAATAAATGACTAAAATCTAAGTACTTTGCTACTAGCGAAATAAGAGCTACATCTCCTAATAGTGTTATACAAACAGTAAGAATAATTAAAATTAATATTGCATTAAATTTCTTGGATAGAACATATGTTGCTGGAATTATGAGAAATAATAAGCAATACCATGTTGGTGTAGATAAAAAATAGTTAGTATGAATGGAACTAGCCTCAACTGAGGCTGATTCAACAGCAGTTAAAAATAAACCAAGGGAAAATATAAATTTAAATGGGATACTGCACCATTTTGGCAGAGCGGATGAGATTATTATATTCATATCGTAGGTATCAGTACTTTTACAGATTTTGAATAGGTATAATACATATAGTAATAAAATCAAAGATGCAAAAAAGGAAATTATCCAAGTATCCCTTCCCCCTAATCGAACAAACACTGAAGAATAGCTTCTAAGAGCTATCATGCAGGTTCCTAATATAAAAAACATATAATGTTTCGAAGATAACTTATTCATATATATAACAGCCTCCTTATTAATTCACCATTAGTATGAACAAAAAAAGGAATATTAAACCTAGAAGGAATATTAAACTTAGATAGAGGGATAATATCTTTAGGTGATGTATATGAATGAAAATATTGAAATTGTAAAAAAAAGATTTGAAGGTGCTTTTGATGTAAAATACAGAGAGATTATGACAAGCCTAGGAATGTGTACTTTGGTTTTCATAGATGATTTGTGTAGTGCTCAATTTATAAGTGAGTATATTGTTACACCTTTAAAAAAGAAAGAATATCCATGCAAAAAAGTAGAGGATATAGTGACCAATGTATTAGATATAAATATTGCTAATTATGCAAAAGATGTCAATGATGCGGTATTACATATCTTATCAGGTGACATAGTATTATTATTTGAGAAACATGAAAAAATAATATACTGTGAAGTTAAAGGTTTTGTAAGAAGAGGAGTATCAATACCTGTTACTGAATCAGTTATTAAAGGCCCCAGGGAAGGATTCACAGAACTTTTTGTAGATAATATATCCCTTATAAGAAGAAAAATAAAAAATTCAGATCTTAAATTTGAGCCTATTTTTGTAGGTGATAAGAGTCAGACAGTGGTATGTATATCCTATATAAAAGGGATAGCACCAGATTATTTAATAAATCATGTAAAAGAAGTTGTAAACAATTTGGATTTAAGTTTTATACTAGATACAAACTATATAGAGGATCAATTACGAGGTAAAAAATCTGTTTTTGATACTGTGGGATATACTGAAAAACCTGATGAAGTTGCAGCAAAAGTACTTGAAGGAAGAGTTGCTGTCCTAGTTGATGGTACACCATTTGTAGTAACAGTACCATATTTCTTTTTGGAAAATTTCCAGGCACCAGATGATTACTATGTGAATAAGTACTTTGCTAATTTTACAAGAATCCTAAGATGGTTTGCATTTGCAATAGCAATGTTTTTACCAGGATTCTATTTAGCTATAATGACCTATCATTTTGCTTTAATACCATCATTATTTGTATTTAGGCTTGCAGTATCTAGGGCTGGTGTACCTTTGCCTACAATAGTAGAAGTAATAATGATGATGCTAGCATTCCAGCTAATAAAGGAAGCAGGGTTAAGGCTACCTCAACCAATTGGAGGAGCTATGAGCATAGTAGCAGCATTAATATTAGGTGATGCAGTTGTAGGTGCAGGTATAGCATCAAGAATAACGATAATAGTAGTAGCAGTCAGTACATTGAGCTATTTCTTAATACCTAAGGTATATGGTGCAATGTCGGTTTGGTCATTGATAATAACTGTTGTGAGTGCTCTCTTTGGATTGCCTGGATTTTTTATAATCACTATGGTATTTATAGTAATGCTTGGTGATTTAGAAACTGGAGGATATTCATACTTATTTCCACTTGGAAGTGTGGGTACTTACAAATTCCAGGATATTGTATTTAGAGGAGACTTAAATAGAATATCTAAAAAGATAATAGGTAGGGGAGGAGTAAATAATAATGGGAAAAAGAGTAGCTAGTTTTCTAGGTATTATATGTTTGAGTTTTAGTATGATTAGCTGCTTCAATTATACAGAGATAAATAAGGTTACCTTTGCTACTTCAATAATTTTTGATAGGGATGAGTATGATAATGTAATATTGTATTTAGATTGTGTAAGGCCTTATAGAAATGCAAATGATAGTTCTGATAAGGGGAAGAGGATAATATTTGAAGGGCGAGGTAAAACATCATTAGAAGCTTTAAGAGATATGGATGTTGCATCTAGTAATAAGCTAGATTTTAGTCAAGTAAGGGCCTATATTTTTACAGAGCAGGCAGCTAGAAATGGAATAAAAAAATATATTGATATAATAAATAATGATCAACAGTTTGGCTTTAAACCATATATGTTTGTGTATTTTGGTGAGGTTAAGCCACTGTTAGATGTAACAAGTAGTGATGAAGAATATTTAGGATTGTATTTAGATGAACTAGTTAATAAAAACAAAGAAAATGGTAAAGTTATTAGTTCGAATGTAAATGACTATATAAGTGATAGCTTAATAGGTAATAACCTTAGCTTTATGAGTGCAATAGAGTTAAAAAAAGATTCCATTGAACAGAAGATAGAGTTAAAGGGTGGAGTAATCATGAAGGATAATCATATGGTTGAAGCTCTAGAACAGAAGGATGTATTAAGTTATAATTTATTAGAGAATAAAGTAAGAGAAGGAACATTCGAAGTTCAAAATCCTGATGAGAATGATAAATTAATTACTCTTGATATATTAGAACATTATACTAAAACTAATATTGAAAAGGTTGATGATGGGTTTAAGTTGAAAAAGAATATTGAACTAAAGGTTTCAATCGGAGAAATACAGGGTAAATTAAAGGTTAATAAAGAAATTATGGATACAATAGAAAGAACAGAGGGGGAAAAGCTTGAGAGATATTTAGAGAGTTTTTACAAGGAATATCAGGAAAAGGGAATTGATATATTAGGTGTTGTTAAATTGGTAAATGAAAAATTACCTAATAGTAATGTAAAAGACATATTAGGTAATACAGAGTTAAATGTAACTATTGATATAACAATTGATGGAAGTAGTCTTGTTAGAGATAGCCTATAAAATATTAAAATAATTAAATTAAAATTATTATTTTAATTTAATTCACAAAATGAATAAATCATGTCTTTTTTCTGTTGATAAATATGGCTAAATAACGTATCATAGTAGGTGATAACATATTTTATTCATATTACAAAAGACTTCCATATAAGGTGGGTGGGGAAATGGAAGATTATTATCTTAAATATGAAAAGTTAAAGAGTGAATATGAAAATTATCAAGCCTTTGTAGAGTTAGAGATACAGAAATTATCTAATAAAAATATGAAGCTTGAGAAGGATATGAACGCTTTAGCTAACATAGTAGAAATAAGCAAATACATAAATTCATTTTTAAGTGACGAAAACCTTATAGCAATGATTAATGATATGGTTTTGGGCTTATTAGGTGTTGCTCATTCTACAATTTATTTGGAAGAGAATGGAAGTTTAGTAGTTAAGGCAACAAATATGAACGTGGAAAATATGGAATTAACTGAAGATGAAAATTATTATATAAAAGAAGGAAAAAGTTATTTAATTAATTCAAAGGACCCAGTTAGGTTTTATGATAAGTATTCACTTGAGATTAGGTCAGCTATGGGAATGCCTATAAAGATAAGAGATAAATATACGGGCTTTATTTTGGTGGAGCATCATTTATATAACTTTTTAGATTTGGAACATGAAAAGTTCCTAAGGGCAATAGCAAATCAGATTGCAATAGCAATTGAAAATTCAATGCTATATAGGGAGATACAAGAGACTGCTAAAATGGATCCTTTATTAGGAATATACAATAGGAGATATTTTTTTAAGGCCATAGAGGAGAATGCAAGAAATAATCAGGATAAACCATATGCAATAGTAATGGTTGATTTAGATGGCTTTAAAAAGTTTAATGATAACTATGGTCATCAATTTGGAGATGAAGTATTAATCAGGACAACAGAAGTTATAAAAAATATGTTGGAGCCTGATGATATTTTAGCACGTTATGGTGGTGAGGAACTTATAATATATATTAGTAAGGTTGATAGTGTACGGAGTGTATATGATAAGATAGAAGCCATTAGAGTGTGCATTGAAAAAAATATAATTGTTAAGGATAATATATCAAAAAGTATAACAGCTAGTTTTGGGATAGGATATTTCCCGGAGGATGGAAAAACAATTAATGAGGTTATTAAGACTGCTGATAAATTCCTTTACAGAAGTAAAGCATTAGGTAAGAACATGGTTTTAATATCTGATTTTGTAGTATAGTTAGTTTGGCACACTGTAATATTTTAATTATTATAGTGTGCTTTTTTATTTTATGAATTTATAGAGGTTAGAAAGGTTCAAGTTAGGATAAGTTATATATAATTTTAAATAAAGATTTAAATAATAAATATTTTAGAATAAAGAGAATATATATATTAAAGAGGAGGGAAGTTAGTTTCTGATAGTATAAAGATGATTTTAATGATAGTTAATACTATCTTTTAAAAATAAATAAATGAATAAGGAGTGGTCCTAATGATTCAAGTATTCTGTGATAAGAGAGGTTCAGGAAAGACTAAGAGGTTGATTGATTTAGCGAATGCACAGTTAACTAAAGCTAAGGGAGATTCAGTATATATAGATGATGATTCGAGCTACATTAGGCAAGTGGACAGGAAGATAAGATTTATATCAACAGAGGATTTAGATATATCTGATTGTGATGGATTTTACGGATTACTATGTGGGATTATTTCAGCAAACTATGATATTGAGAACATCTATATTGATGGTGTTTGTAATATTATATCTTGTAGTATTAGAGAAACATCTTATTTATTTAAAAAGATTTATAATTTATCAAGGAAATTTAACTTTAACCTGTATATGAATATTAATTACGAACAAGAAGAGGTTCCGGAATTTATTAGGGATTATGTTGCATGAGTTTGAAAACAATTACTGTTTATTATAGATAAAATAGAAGCCGAAGGGCTTCTATTTTGCATTAAAGGGAGAATTTTTAGTAAATGTTTATTGTAAGTAATCCTAATTATTTATGTTATTTTAGATGGTATGATTAATTATTCACAAGTTGATAATTGGATATAATAAGGTTATACTATTAAATATATAGGCAAATTTAAGGAACAAATATTGGAGGTATAATTATGGCTAATGTATTGGATGAGTTATTGGACCGTGGATACATAAAGCAATTCACTCATGAGGCTGAGACTAGAGAATTGCTAGAAAAGGAGAAAATAACTTTTTATATAGGCTTTGATCCAACAGCAGATAGTTTACACGTAGGACATTTTATTGCAATGATGTTTATGGCACATATGCAAAGAGCAGGACATAGACCAATTGCATTACTTGGTGGGGGAACCGCTATGGTAGGAGACCCAAGTGGTAAGACAGACATGAGAAAGATGCTTACTAAGGAGCAAATTCAACATAATGTTGATTCCATAAAGAAGCAAATGGAAAGATTTATAGATTTTTCAGATGATAAGGCTTTAATTGTAAACAATGCAGATTGGCTATTAGGTCTTAACTACGTTGATTTCTTAAGGGAGGTAGGAACTCACTTCTCTGTTAATAGAATGCTTAGTGCAGAATGCTTTAAGCAAAGATTAGAGAAGGGACTATCTTTTTTAGAGTTTAACTATATGTTAATGCAAGGATATGATTTCTATGTTTTAAATCAAAAATATGGTTGTAAAATGCAATTAGGTGGAGATGATCAATGGTCAAATATGATTGCAGGTGTTGAGCTTATAAGAAGAAAGGCTCAAGGGGAAGCTTCTGCCATGACTTGTACTTTATTAACTAATAGTCAAGGCCAAAAGATGGGAAAGACTGTTGGTGGGGCATTATGGCTAGATCCAGAAAAGGTATCTCCATTTGAGTTCTATCAATACTGGAGAAACGTTGATGATGCAGATGTTGAAAAATGTTTAGCGTTATTAACATTCTTACCAATGGATGAAGTAAGAAGATTAGGTGCCTTAGAAGGCTCAGCAATAAATGATGCTAAGAAAGTGTTAGCTTTCGAAGTGACTAAATTAGTTCATGGAGAAGAAGAAGCTACGAAGGCTCAAGTAGCAGCAGAAGCATTATTCTCTGGTGGTGCAGATATGAGCAATGTTCCAACAGTTTCAATATCAAGAGATAAATTAGGTGAAGAGTTACTTCAAGTTTTAGTTGATAATAAGATCATACCATCAAAGGCTGAAGGAAAGAGATTAGTTCAACAAGGTGGATTATCATTAAATGGAGATAAGGTAACTGACTTCAAGAGAACTATAGTAGAGGAAGATTTTAAGGATGGATCTGCTTTAGTTAAAAGAGGAAAGAAAAATTATAATAAGATTGAATTAAATTAGTGTTAGAATAGATAAAAAGAGATTATTGCTTATGCAGTACTCTCTTTTTTTATTATATAAATGAGGTTAATTTTAGAATAAAGAGTACGATAAATAAAGTAGCAAAGATGGATTAAGGAGTAGGTTATTATGCCAGCAATTTGGAATTTAAATAATGGTTATAATGTCAATAATAAAAAGGTATCTAGTAAGCTTACATTTGAAGTAGGAGAAAAATTCAATGGTAGAATAGTAAATAAGGGACAGGGGAAGGAAGTTGTAGTAAAACTTTCTGACGGGTGGCAGTTTGCAGCAGAAATAGATGGTGAATTCAATCCAGAAGATCAAGGAATGGTAAGATTTGAAGTAGAAGGCTTCGAGGATGGTAAGCTTAAATTAAAGATAGTAAGAAGAGAACAAGGTGGAGAAACTTTAACTAAAGATAGTATAGGGGATATTGTAAACAAAGAAGGATTAAGCAAAGGGGATGAATCCCTTCTTAGGATGATGGTGAAACATAATATTCCTTTAACAAAAGATAATATAACCTTTATAAAAAGTTTAACTCAATTTAACAGCAAAATTAATGAAAATCCTGAGGAAATGGATAAATTTATAGAGAAATTTTTAATTGGAAAGGGAGTATCAGCTACCAGCGAAGAAGGAAAGAATATAAGAAATATGTTAACAGAATTTTTCAGTAGCTTTAAGACTTTATCAGAAGATGATATATTATTATTTTTAGAAAATAATATTGAATTAAATAAAGAGAATATAGAAAGTTATAATAAGCTTTTTAAAGGTGATGGGACAATTAAAGAGTATTTTGATGATATAGCTAAGAACCTTACTGAATTAGATGTGGAATCTCCAGAGGTATTTAAGAAGGAAATACCTCTGGAGAATAAAGATATACAAGGTAAGGGAGTTGAAAATAAGGAATATTCAAAAGTAGTAAATAATACACTAGCCTCTAAAATATATGATTCTAATGATACCTCAAAGAGTAAAGTTAGTATGCTATCTTTGTTAAAGTCTATGCTTGGTAGTGAAACAGAGTTAATTAAGGAGCCGTTGAAAGATGTACTAACAGCAAGGGTTAATGAATTTACAACTAGTGAATATAATAAAGCTATGACAAGACTAAATAATTTATCAGAGGATAAGTTATTTGAAATAATAAAACAGAGTATCATTGGTGATAGTGAAGTAACAAAGGAAAGCTTAAATAAGGTTTTATCACAATTTCTAGGAAAAGATGTGGAAGTCACGGAGGGGGAATTTAATAAATTCAAAGATATTTTAAACTTTAAGTTTAATGATACTAAAATAAGTGATGGTGCTAATTTAAACAAGGAAATTAATGTAAAGGAACCTGGGAATAATGGTAATTATAATAATGAAGAAGTAGTTCAAAATAAAATTATAAGTGAAGATAAGGTTGTAGAGGGAATAGCAAAGAAAGAGGGAGCTAATATAAGTAACTTAAAAGAAGATCTAACAAAGGAGGTTATAAATAAAGAAAAAATAATTTTAACATCAAAAGATATTATTAGAGATGATATAAAAGCTAAAGTAGAAAGCATGAAAGATGTAATTAAAGATCTTATTGCTCATACAGAAATTAAGGGGCAAGGTATTGAAAAGGTAATGGAACTCCTAAAAGGAAGTATAAATGATTTTAAATTATTAAATTCAATAAGCAATGAATACTATTATTTAGATATCCCAATAACACAAAACCAGCAAGAGTACCCATGTAAACTTATAATTAAAGATAACAGAAAAGATGGTAAGAAAATAGATAAGACTAATGTTAAAATGGTTGTATCAGTTAAAACAGTAAATTTAGGTACAATAGATGGATATTTAAGTATTAGGGAAAAAAGACTTGATGTAGATTTAAAATGTGATGAGAAATTTGTTAAGCCATTAAATATGGGGAAGTCTAAGCTAGTTGAAGGATTGGAGAAAATAGGGCTTTCAGTAAATGTTATAGTTACAAAAAAAGCAGAAGAAGTTGGATTGACTACCTGTAGGGATTTCTTTAATGATCATAATACTAGGGCAATTGATACTAAGGTATAGATAGGTGATTGACCTAGAGAGCTAAAGGAGATAATATTAAAGGTGGTAAAGATAGGAGGGATAACATGAAGCAAAGAAGAAAGGCAGCTGCTTTAAAATATGAGCAAAACTTTGATGCACCAGTAGTTACAGCTGCAGGGATGGGACATATAGCTGATAAAATTATAGAGAGAGCAGATGAAAATGATGTTCCTATAGTTTATAATAAGGAGCTTACTGATCTTTTATGTAATGTTGATGTTGGTGATTCAATACCATCAGAGTTATATGAAGCTGTTGCACATGTTATTGCCTATGTTACAGATTTAGATAAATTAATAGAAAGGTGATTAAATAATGGCACTTTATGCTATATCAGATTTACATTTAGCCTTTAATGCAGATAAACCTATGGATATATTTGGGGAAAAGTGGAGTAAACATGATGAGAAAATAAAAGGTAATTGGCTTAGACTTGTAAAACCAGAAGACACTGTTCTTATCGCAGGAGATATATCTTGGGCTATGAAGGCGGAAGATAGTCTTTATGATTTAAATTGGATAAATGAGCTTCCAGGAAAGAAGATAATTTCAAAAGGAAATCATGATTATTGGTGGGGAAGTATAAGTAAGCTAAATAAAATGTATGAATATACTAAGTTTCTTCAGAATAACTTTTATATATATGAAGATTATGCAATATGCGGTACAAGAGGGTGGATGTGTCCAGGAACAGATAAGTTTACTGAAAAAGATGCAAAGATTTATTCCAGGGAGCTTTTAAGGTTGAGACTTTCTTTAGAAGTAGCTAAAAAAGCTGGATATAAAAAGTTTATTGTTATGATACACTATCCACCAACTAATGAGAGATTCGAAGAATCAGGGTTCGTTGAGATTTTTAAAGAGTATAATGTTGAAAAAGTCATATATGGACATTTACATGGTCCAGCCCTAGGGAGGGTTCTAGATGGAAATGTAAATGGAATAGAATATATTATGACCTCTGCAGATTATGTTGATTTTTGCCCAAGAATAATATTATAAAAAATGATGTAGGATAAATCCTACATCATTTTTTATAATATTATTCTTTTATTTTTGTTGCAAGTGAAGAAAGTGTATCGTTAAATTCTTCAATTCCACTTGCTTGTACATCTATAGTAGCAGCAATCTCTTGTGCTAATGCAGTATGTTCTTGTGAGATAGTATTAGCCTTTTGAACAGCCTTAAGTACATCATCTTTTTGGGCAGCAGCCATAGCTAAATTTTCAATACAATCATTAATTTCAGTTGTAGCTTCATGAATAGAGCTTTTAATACTTGTAAAACTATTTTTAGTTTCACTTAAAGTTGATTGCTGAATAGCTATTGCTTCATTACCACGATTCATTGCAGTAGAAGCATTTATTATATCTTTCTTTATTTCATCAAGTATAGTAGTTATACTATGAACAGCTTGTTTAGAATTTTCAGCAAGTTTTCTAACTTCTCCAGCAACTACTGAGAAACCTTTACCAGCTTCACCGGCTCTTGCAGCTTCAATAGCAGCGTTTAAAGATAGAAGATTAGTTTGGCTTGCTATTTGACTAATTGAATCAGTAATGCTATTAACAGATTCTAATTTAGAAACTAGCTCATTAACTGTTGAGCTTGAAACAGTAAATGCACCTTGTAAATCATTTAAAGATGAATCTAATTTTTCAATAGAACTTATTCCTGAGTTAGATACATCATCTGTATCATAAACCTTAATTTGAACATTAGTTATATTATATGCTAATTTTTCCATACTATCGCTAAAGTCTGTTAGTATAGTAGCAGCTGTATCTATTTCTTGGCTTTGAGTAACAGTAGCTTTACTTAGAGTGTTAACTGACTGGCTTACCTCATGAATTGATAGTGATATGTTATTACTTGTATTTTCCAAAGAATTAATTTGATCAATTACATCTTCAGAAATTTTTGAGACATTAATCTCTTCGATTGGTTGAATATCGATAGCCTTGTTATCAGAAGTGTTTCTAGTAAATAGTCCCATAAATAAATCCTCCCTATTTTATCTTATCCCATTTGATTATATTTAATTTAATTATATCACAAAAGTGCAAAAAAAATAAATTTTGACAATTTTATTTATAATTCCCCTCTTTTATGGAATCCTTTCCATTTCTAGCAAGTTCCTTAACTCTTTGTGATGCGCCTACAGTAGTAATTACTTTTGAATACCATTTTAATGCATCTTCGTGGTTATTACATCTTCTATTTAAATCGCCTATTAGATATGATAAGGAATCTCTTTGCATCCCGTATATTGGAAAATCTTCAAGAGCATATGCATCTGTTAATGTATTTAGGGCTTGATTTAAAAAATCTTGTTCTCTAGAATCTTCTAGTAATCTATACATCCAGGATATTTTTAATAGAATCATTCCTTTAGTGCTATTAGGTTTTTCCATTGCGATTGCACTAAGTAGGGCTAATTTATATCGCTCTACTGCATTAGTTGGTGTTAATACATCAGGATAAGTTCTAGGATTCCATTTTTTTGTTATAGTATTTAATATAAGATCCCTATGAAAGGATTTAGTTTTTAAAAAATCAGCTTTCATTGCAGCGTAGCCGCAGTTGTTACATAACCATACATCGTATAAGTAAGGATTAGCTACTGAATATCTTATAAAAAGGTCAGAATCCTTAGAAGTTATTCTAGGGGAATTAACCTTTACAACTTTAGTTTTAAATTTATTATTACATATAGGGCAAACTATTTCTTTATCAAAAATATGTTTGTTAATATCTATATCCATTACATATCCCCCTCTTTAGTGTGTTAATATTTAATTCCATATTAAATTATAACATAATTTAATATGGAATTAAATTAAAAGGATATCTACATAATAGTAAGTTTTTGATATAATAGATTATGAAGGACTTTGTAAGGGTGGTTTTTATGGCAGTAAATAATTGGAAGAGTTTTCTAATGCCCTATGAACAAGCGGTAGAAGAACTTAAAGTAAAGCTTAGAAGTATAAGAAAAGAATATAGAAGAAAGAATGAATATTCTCCTGTTGAATTTGTAACTGGGAGAGTTAAGGAGGTTTCTAGTATTCTAGAGAAGGCAAATAAATTTGAGATACCCATAGATAGAGTTGCATATGAACTTGAAGATATTGCAGGTATAAGAGTTATGTGCCAATTTGTTGATGATATAGATACTGTTGTTGAGATTCTAAGGGGTAGGAAGGATATGCAAATCCTTTATGAGAAAGACTATGTTAAGAATGTTAAAAATAGTGGATATAGAAGTTATCATATGATAATAAAGTATCCGGTTAATATGGCAAGTGGTCCAGTTGAAATATTAGCAGAGTTTCAAATAAGAACATTAGCTATGAATTTCTGGGCAACTATAGAACATTCTTTGAATTATAAGTATAAGCAACAAATCCCTCCAGAACTTAAGGGGAAATTAAAAAGTGCAGCAGATGCAGCTTTTAGATTAGATGAAGAAATGCTTGAAATAAAGGATGAAATTAAGGATGCACAAAAGTTATTTGAGGTTAAATCAGATATTATTTCAAATATTATGAATAGAATTTTAACCCTTAGTTCATTAGGGCGAGTGGCAGAGGCAAGTAGATATGAAAAGTCCTTAAATAAGTTAATAGAAGAAGGGGAAGTTTGGGAACTTAATAGTTTATTATTTTCTATTAAAAGGGATATAGAAAAGTTTAAGGAGAATTAGTGTAGATAAGATTATATAGGAATATGTAATTGCTTATAATTACGTATTTCTATTATGAATAAAATAGTAAAATTAAATACTTTTAATGTATGTAATATATTAAAGAAGGTTAACTGAAATATAATGGTAAATTAAAAAAATAAAATCTCTTTGCTGGAAGAATAGAAGTGAATATATAATCTCAAGACATTTATTTGTTTTGAGATTTTTTTTAAATATAAGGATAAAGATATAAATTTAAATATAACAAATAAAAAATATTACTATTACTTGATAATCATTATTGAATAATATAATATATAAGTATACTAATGTATAGGAGAAAGATTATGGACGATAGATTATTATTAAAACAAGTTAGAGAGAATCCAATGATTCTAGAAGATATAGATAATCCAAGTGAAGAAGTTATTAGGGCTGCCATTAAGAAAAGTGGTATAGCTATTAAATTTATAGAGAATCCTTCATTTGAATTAAAGAAGGAAGCAATAGAGAGCAATCCTCTTGCAGTAGAGTATATGAATGAATTAGAAGAAGAGTTAGCTTTATTATCTGTAAGGCTTTTATGGAATTCCTTAAAGTTAATAAAGAACCCATCTTATGAAGTTCAGAAAGAAGCTGTAAATACTAAGGGATGGGCTATACAGTATATTAACAACCCCACAGAAGAATTATGTTTAATGGCAGTTGAAAAGGATTATGATGCTATTAAGTATATAAAGAATCCATCAGAGGATGTTCAATTAAGAGCCATAGCTAATTATTGGGGAGCAATAAGGTTTATTAATAAGCCATCCTTGGAAGTTAATAGAGCAGCTATAAAGAGTCATGAAGAGGCTATTCATTTCATACAAAATTATGATTTAGATGAGCTTAAGATATTTATGGGAGATAATATAAATATAGTAAAATATGTTTATGAAACTATAGATCCTGACTTAGTAGTAGATGTAATAGTAGAGAAGTTAGAAAATGATAATTTTACAGATAAATTTATTATAGACTTTTTAGAACTTGAAATTTTAGAAATGGATAAAGGAGAGCTTGTATGGGAGCATGGTAGCAAGAGAGCAAAGAAAATTGTTGTAGACCATACTCTTTCAAAGTAGCAGGAGGAAATAAGAATGAAATTTTCAGAAGTATTAGATACTATTAACTTAATCATTGAAGCTGGAGAGGTACCTCTTGTAATAGGAGAAAGTGGAATAGGGAAGACAGCATTAGCTCATAGATTAGCTAATAACAATAAATACGAGTTAGTTACAATAGATGCAAACCTTCTAAAAGAAGGTGAAATTGGTGGATTACCAACGGTACAAAATGGTCAAACAATTTATGCAACTCATCATAAGTTAGTAGAGGTAAGTAATCTACTTAAAAATAATAGTGAAGTACTATTATTTATAGATGAGCTTAATAGATGTGAGCATACAGTTCAACAAGAACTTATGAACCTAATATTAAATAGAGAAATAAATGGATATAGATTGGGTAATGAAGTAAAAATAATTGCAGCCATGAATCCATCAAATAAATATGAAAGTTATGAAAATAGTGATTATCAAGTAGTAGATATGGATCCAGCTCAAGAGGATAGATTTGTATGGATTGAAATGGAATCAGATATAAAAGAGTGGATTAGATGGGGTATGGGTAGCGGAAAAATACATGAAGATATAATAGAGTTTTTATCATCATTTCCGAATTATTTGCATACACCTAATTCAAGAGAAAGTTTAAAGGCAACTCCAAGAAGCTGGGAGAGGATATCAAAGGCATATACTATTTATAAAATGCCAGGCTCAAAGTATTCTATAAATACTTTTTTAAATGTAGTAAGAGGAAATGTTGGGGAAAGTATAACCACTGATTTTGCAAATTATATCTCTAATATGAGGAAGCCATTAATATCTATGGAAGATTTATTTAGTTATGAAGTTTTACCAATAGAATTAAGAGAAGATTTAAAAAATGAATCTCACTCAAGGTTATATATACTTGCAAAGAATTCCTTAAATTATATAGATGGAAGTAAAAAGGATAGGGATATTAAATTATTCTCAGAATTGTTAAAGATTTATCCAAGAGATTTAAGGTTAGGAATTATGAAAGAAATCAAAAAAGACTATTCAAATGAAATTTATAATAGATTATTAGATTGTGATGAATTTATAGAAGCCTTTTTTGAAATTTATGTGCAAATATAGGTGATGATATGACATTTTTAGAAAAGAGAGACGCCCTTCTTGAAAGGGCGTTGTTATTAAAAAGTAATGAAGATTTAACTGATGATTTCAAAAGGGAATTTTTTGATTTAGTAAGTACAATTATAATAGGGATGCTAGATAGTGAAGATAATTTTTTTGGTGGGTTTATGATAAAAATAGAACGGGGGATACGTCTAGATATTACATGGCCCCTTGCAACTATGCCTAAAATGGATGGTTTCTTAATGTATTTCAATCCTATTTTATTCTTGCAAAATGACAAAAAAGAAATGGCTGCATTATTCAAACATGAAATATACCATATGATGTATTCTCATTATGATAGGGAGAAATCATTAAAAGATAGTTTTAGTAATGAGGCTATATCAATGGCATTAGATATTTCTATTAATCAATATATTAAGAATATGCCAATGGAGGCACAACGATTAGAAACTGTAAGTAGGGAATTAGATGTTGAGCTTAAAAGCAATAGGGCAATAGAGGAATATGCAAAGGAAATCCAAAAAGCTATAAATAAAAGAATAGATAAATCAAAGAAGGATAAAAATAGTGATTCAGTTGCAAGAGAGATAGATATATCAAAAGCTCATGAAATTTGGGAGGATATTGATGTAAGCGATAAAAGTATTAAAGAGAATGTTAAGAAAATAGCTATTAGTCTTAAAGATAGTAATAAACCTGAGGACCTTTACAAAATAATTAGTGCTTATGAGCAAAAAGAAGAACTATCTTGGGAAGAAATCCTTAAAAGATTAATTCCATCCATGAAGTCAGGATATAAAAAGACAATTACTAGAAGAGATAGAAGACAGCCAGATAGAATGGATTTGAGAGGTAAACTATCTAATAATATACCAGAACTAATAGTTGCCATTGATATAAGTGCTAGTATGACAGATGAAGATATAAAAAAGATAATGATAGAGATATTGGCTATAACTAGAAATAATGATACAAATATAACTGTAATAGAGTGTGATAATGAAATAAGAAGAATATATAAACTAAGAACACCGAAGGATATTAAAAGTAGGAGCGAAAAAAGTGGATCAACTGCTTTTGCCCCTGTATTTGAGTATATAAAAGAACACAATTTAAGAAACAATATATTAATTTATTTTACGGATGGAGTAGGAGAAAAAGAACTAATATCAAGGCCAATAAATAAAAAGACAATATGGGTTCTTACTGGAGATGAGGAACTTTCATTGAATAAGCCCTACGGAGAAGTTAAGAGAATTAATAGAAAGGTTAAAAAGGATAAAGGAAATGGATCAGCTCTAGATTATGTTAGAGAAGTAATTACTGATTGGGCTAGGTAAAATCAAGGGAAAATTTTACATAGTCTATATGTAAAACTTATGGTAATATATATAGAGTGGGGGGGAGTTCATGAGTAAAAAAGCAAGAAAACCTGGAGACTATATGTTATTCGTAGTAGGAATACTATTTATAAGTTTTATGGTAAACGTTTATATTTCTGCAAGTAATTACAAATCCCAATATAGGGTAGGTATGGAATCATATAAAAATATTGAAAATATAAGATTTACAAATGAAAGTAATATTGGGATATTAGATACTGCAATAGAAATTGGGAGCATCGATAATATGGATGTTTTGAGGTTATATAAAAATTATGGAGATATTTCAGATAGCACTATTAATCTATGGGATGATTATTCATTTTACAAAGGAAATAAGTCCTTATTTAAATTTAAAAAAAATATAGAGACTAATAAAAATACATTAGTTGATATAAATGGGAAGATAGAAGAGTATTTACTATCTATTTTAGATAGAGAGATGAAGACTCAGTCTTCTAAAATTGTACTTAATGGAGAAATTCTAAAAGTCTTCGAAAGAATAAAGAGCCTAGCGGAAGAGATTAATACATATTATACTGAATTTTACAGCATGTATTTAAGGGATGTTGTAGATGAAGAGAGAATGAAAAAGATAATTAAAAAATATTATTGGATAGATATGCTTGAAGGTGTTAATGATATTAATGAGAAATATATTGATATGAACTTTACAAGTTAATAAAAAAACAGACTATATTCTTCAGAATATAGTCTGTTTTTTTAAAATTAAGAATTAGTGACATCCACCGCCACAGCTTCCGCATCCACCTTCAGATTCGATAACTGGCTTTAATGAAAGACCTCTTCCTTGGTTTTCTTCACTTGAAAGGATTATAAATCCACCGAATTCATCGATTAATGTTTTCTCAACGATGAATGTAATATCATTAACAACTTCTGTTACATCAGCATCAGTAGCTTCGCTTACTGATATGTTAAAAACAGGACCACTACAAGCACTACCAGCAAAGTTAATTCTTATATTATATCCGTCAACTTTATTTTCGTCTAAGAATTCCTTGAATTCTTTATATGCATCTTCATTTATTGTTATATTTTTCATATATTACACCTACTTATAATTTTTATTAATTGATAACTTGTATCATTACATATAGTATAACACATCTCCTATTATTTTCAAGAAGTTTTTATTAGAATACTGTTCAGATTGAACTCTTACGGGTATAATGATAACATAAATAGTGTTACACCAATGAAAAAAATTATTCTAAATTATAAAATAACTATTAATTCTAAGATAAGGAGTAGTTAAAGATGAAGCCATATAATGAAAAATTTATTATAGATAAAATAAAAGAATACAGCATAAATATTAAAGTAGATGAAGTAGGTAAATATAAAATCATTAAGAGGGATGGACTTCAAGGAATTATAGATGGATATCTTTATGAGAGTAAAGGAGAACTTAAGGTATCTATACCTGAATTAATAGGAGAAGAAAGAGTTTGGATGAGAATAGGTCCAAAGGAGATAGAAAGCTCTTATGAGGCAATAAAATTTGCAAAGGGTAAAGTTGGGGTAGTAGGTCTAGGACTAGGTTATGTAGTTCAGGAGATGGCAAAGAAAAAGGAAGTAAAAGAAATAGTAGTATATGAGATTAGTCAGGATGTAATAGATTTATATAAGAGAAATTTTAAAAATAATAAAAAAATTAAAGTAATTCTAGGTGATGCTTATGAAGCAAAAAGGGAAAAGTTTGATTTCTTTTATGTAGATATATATGAGTATAAACTTTCATTAAAGGTAGTTGAGGATTATATAAAGTTTAACGATCTTCATGATATTGAAAACTATACTTTCTGGGGGATGGAGCACTTTCTTTTAAGTTGTAGCTATGATGAAATCGTTTGGGTATTCATACCAGAGATATGGATGGATATGAGTAAGGATATATCAAATAATTTGGATAAATCAGGATATATTAAAGATTATAAAAGGTTGGATGAAGAGCTAGTTAGTGAGGTTCTTGCAGCTTTTAAAACTATACTTAATGAAGGTGAAGAAGAATTTATATAATATTTACTATAAAAAAAAGTGGCTAAGCCACTTTTTTTATTTTACAACTATATTAACTAATCTACCCTTGATAACAATAACTTTAACAATATTCTTACCTTCAGTATTTTCTTTGATAATTTCATCATCTAAAGCAGCAGCTTTTATACCTTCTTCATCAAGATCAGAAGGAACATTAATTCTATTCTTAATCTTACCATTAACTTGGATAGCTATTTCAACTTCATCCTTAATTAAAGCAGTAGGATCAAATACTGGCCACTTTTCATTAAATACAGAAGTAGTCATACCTATTAAGTTCCATTGCTCTTCTGAGAAATGAGGAGCAAATGGTGCAAGTAATCTTATAAAGTCTAATACAACTTCCTTTAAGAATTCAGGATTTTTAATATCCTCCTGTTGATACTTAGATAGAGCATTTACAAATTCCATCATTCTTGCAATAGCAGTATTGAATTGCATTTTATCTCCATCTTCGGTAACACCCTTAATTGCTGTATGTCTCCAGAAGTTTAATTCTTTTTCAGCCTTATCAATTGTAGCTTTAGTATTTTCATCACTATTTATAGAAGCAACAGACATTTCTAGAGTTCTTTCAATTCTATCTACGAATCTAGCAACTGACTTAATTCCATCGTCACTCCAAGCTCCACCTTCAACATAAGAGAAACCAAACATTAAGTACATTCTAAATACGTCTGCACCATATTGGCTGATATAAGTATCAGGAGAAATAGTATTTCCCTTAGATTTACTCATTTTTAATCCATCTGGTCCTAAGATTAATCCTTGGTGAGTTAATGATTTAAATGGTTCATCAAAGTTTAGGTATCCCATATCTCTTAATGCCTTAGTGATAAATCTAGCGTAAAGAAGATGCATACAAGCATGTTCAGGACCTCCAACATATTTATCAACAGGAAGCATCTTATTTATTAATTCAGGATTAAATGGCATATCAGTATTCTTATTATCAGGGTATCTTAAGTAATACCATGATGAGCATACAAATGTATCTAAAGTATCACATTCTCTAGTAGCATGACCACCACATGTTGGACATGTACAATTTAAGAAAGATTCAGTCTTAGCAAGTGGTGACTTACCATCTGGTGCAAACTCAACATCATATGGAAGTTCAACTGGAAGCTCCTTTTCAGGTACTGGAACAGTCCCACATTTATCACAATAAATCATTGGAATTGGAGCACCCCAGTATCTTTGTCTTGAAACTAACCAGTCTCTTAATCTAAAGTTAACCTTTTGAGTACCTAAGTCTTGTGTAGATAACTTTTCTATTATCTTTTCTTTAGCATATTCAGTTGTTAATCCATCAAACTCACCAGAGTTTACAAGAACACCATATTCGCAGTAAGGAAGTTCAGTATCTTTACCATTTTTAGGAGTAACAACTCTTTGGATTGGTAAATTAAACTTAGTTGCAAAAGCATAATCTCTTTCATCATGAGCTGGAACAGCCATAACAGCACCAGTACCATAAGTTGCAAGTACATAGTCAGAAACCCATATTGGAACTTCTTTTCCGTTGATAGGGTTTATAGCATATGAGCCAGTGAATACCCCTGTCTTTTCCTTTGAAATTGATTGTCTTTCTATTTCAGATTGTTTCGCAGCCATATCTTTATATTCTTCAATAGCAGATTTATTTTCATCAGTAGCTAATACATCAACTAGCTTATTTTCAGGAGCTAAAACAACATAAGTAACACCATTTAAAGTATCAGCTCTTGTAGTAAATACATCAAAGCTTAAATCTGAATTTTTAACTTTGAAAGTTACTTCAGCACCAGTTGATCTACCAATCCAGTGCTTTTGCATAGCTACAGTCTTTTCAGGCCAATCTAATCCATCTAAGTCATCTAGTAATTCATCAGCATAATCAGTAATCTTTAAGAACCATTGAGTAAGCTCTTTCTTAGTAACTTCTGTAGAACATCTTTCACACTCACCATCAAGAACTTGTTCATTAGCAAGAACTGTATTACATGATGGGCACCAATTTACAGGAGCTTTCTTTCTGTATGCTAATCCTTTTTCATATAGTTTTAAGAATAACCATTGAGTCCACTTATAATAATTAGGGTCACAAGTAACAACTTCATTTTCCCAGTTGAACATAGCACCCATAGCTCTTAATTGCTGTTCCATAGTTTCTATATTCTTATAAGTAGAATCTTGTGGATGTATACCAGTCTTTATAGCAAAGTTTTCAGCTGGTAAACCAAAAGCATCAAACCCCATTGGTTGGAATACATTATAACCTTCCATTCTCTTCATTCTAGCCCATGAATCAACAGGACCATAGTTAAACCAGTGACCAGCATGTAGCTGACTTCCAGATGGGTAAGAGAACATTTCAAGTGTATATAGTTTCTTCTCTAAATTTTCAGGATTGAATTTATATAATTCTTCTTTTTCCCATTTGTCTTGCCATTTCTTATCAATAGCAGTTCCGTAGCTTCCCATATTAATTTCCTCCTTAAAATTGAATGTAAATATGCTTTAGTAGTTTTTGGATAATAAAAAAACTCTCGTCTCTATACAAAGAGACGAAAGTTATACTTCCGTGGTACCACTCTAATTAGGATAATAATATCCTCACTCAAATACTATAACGGTGCTAACCGTACCTGCTTCTAACAAGTAAGCTCGTAGACAAGTTCCCATATTTATATCATCATTTTCCACCAACCAATGACTCTCTTAAGATATAAGAAGTATGGTACTACTTCTATTCAACGCTATAACTATATAAATATTAACAATATAAGTAATTATATAGTTTTAGATAAGCAAAGTCAACTAGGTATATTACATTGTTAGTACACCTATAAGGACACTAATCAAAAATAATATTATAGTTATACATATTATAGATGAGATTGAAAAATGTTTTTTATTAGGCTTGAAGGATGGTACGCCTAAAGATTGTAGCTTTGTTAATACTTCCTCTATATCTGTAGTATTTGATGGGGTTTCAGATACTAAATGAAATTCTGGAATAGTTACATTTCTATTATTAACTTCAATGCAAAGGTTAACGTTACTAAAGTAACAGTTATCCTCATGAATATTAGATAAATAAGCATTGGTGATTTTAGAGATAGGAATATTATAACTATCAACAGTTCTAAATAAATTATCTAAATAGTGCAATGTAAGCTGGCTTTTTGTCAAATAAAGTTGAGCATAGAATGGCGTTTTACTCCAAACAGCAGGTAAGGTAACTGATTCATTTCCAGCACCAACATTTAAGAATTTTTTTAGCAAGAGTTCATTTTCTGTAGGGCAGTATTTTTTATCAAAAGCATCCAGAACAAGTTTTTGTATTACTTTAGCATTTTGAGTTAGGTGAAGAGTCTTGTCTCTCTCAGGACCAAGGGAGTTGTATATTGAGTAAATATTATTTAGAGAAGTATCTATATCTAAGTCTGAGTTTGATTTAATACAACGATTTAAATTTATTTTGATAGAACTTCTAATCTTCTTTTTTTGCTCTTCAGTTAAGGATACTTCTGGCAATTTAGATTCCTCTATATCAATTGGATCAAATTTATTCATTCTAGATTTCACTCCTTTATAATAAGTTCTGTTAGCTTTTTCCTAGCTCTTATTATTCGCAAATTAACAGCTTTTGGACTTAAATTATACATTTCAGCGATTTCCTTTAAACTTTTATTCATAAAGAATTGTTGAATAAAAATATTTCGATCTATCTCTTTAAAGTGCGTAATATATTTTTTTACTATTAACAGTTCTTCTTTGGTTATATATTCATTCTCTAGTTCTTCAGTAGAGAATATATTTAAATCTTCATCTGGTACATTATTAAAATGTTTCTTCTCTTTTCTTAATATATCTATAGAGGTGTATTTAGCAATAGCAGCAATCCAATTTTTAAACTTATCCTCTGGATAATCGTAACCATCAATACTAAGCCATACTTTCATGAGAACATCATTTACACATTCTTCACTAAGCTCTTTAGAATTCAAATTCATATAGGCAATTCTATAAATAAGATTACCGTAAATATCTAATATATAATCCAAGGCCTTTGGATTTTTATACTTAAGCTCTTTGAGAAAGTTATTATTTGTAATCATTCTATCCCCCTTCATAAATCTAAGTAAATTTACCCTTCATAGATATATTCGCAATATATTAGAAAAGTCTTCATAAAAAGATAATAAAAAACTTAGACATAAATAAGCTTAACACTATATAATGTAAGAAAGAAATTGTGGAGGAAATAAGATGAGTTGTTTAGGAAATATTATATGGATAATATGTGGGGGTTTTTTTAATGCATTAGGTTGGCTTCTTACAGGATGCTTATGGTGTGTAACAATTGTAGGAATACCAGTAGGCCTTCAGTGCTTTAAGATGGCAGCATTACAATTTGCTCCTTTTGGGAAAGAAGTAGTAACTGTAAATGATGGAGCAGGAAATCTTATATTAAATATTTTATGGATTATATTTGGTGGGTTTGCTTTATGTGTAGCAAATTTAGTTAGTGCAGTTTTATTATGTATAACCATTGTAGGAATCCCTTTTGCTGCACAATGCCTAAAGTTAGCCAAGCTATCTCTAATGCCTTTCGGAAAGGAAATTAGATAATTTCTTATAACATATTAAACTATAGATGTGATGAAATCTAGCACAAGGAGTCTCATATATCCTTTCAAGTCTACTAGCTCTTCGAGATGTAGCCTTCTAAGAAATATGAGACTCCTTGTGTTTATTTTACAAAAGATAGAAATGTTCCACGAAATCAAACTAGTTCAGGTGGAATAAATTCATTAAAGATGTTTTTAGTTTATATAACATCTATAGTTAGTTACCTCTTGGTGCTATTTAATTTTTCTCCTGAAGTTTCTTATATACGTAGAAAGGTATTCCTATTAACATAAGAATAAATATCCACATAGCTGAAACTGAACCAGAACCGTATATTATGTAGATTGCATAAATAAAAGCTAAAAGTGAGAAGAAGCTATGTTTCATGAATCTACCAAAGGTTAATTTATTACCTGACTTATATGTAAGTATTATTTCTGCACAAGCACTTAAGGCATAAGCAGGAATAAATGATAATGTTGCTAGGTTTATCATAAAGTCAAAGGCTGAGGTTAAAGTTGAAATATAATTTGCAATTAGTAATAGATTTGTGCAAATTGTAGATATAATTAATGCTGTTGTTGGTGTTTTAAATTTTGGATGAATTTTCGCAAAGAATTTTGGGAATAATCTATCCTCACCAGCAGCATATGCAATTCTACCCGTTGTCATAATCCAACCAGAAGCAGCTCCAGCAGCAGATATTACTACACCTAAAGATATAAAGGCTCCTCCCCAAGTTCCTCCAGTTATACTGTTTATTATTGCAGATAATGGTGCATCAGCTGAGGCTAACTCTGCTTGAGATAGACCACCCATAGATAAAACAGATAAAATTAGATATATAATAGAAGCAAAAATTGTTCCAAGTATTGTACTTCTTCTAATATTCACATGAGGATTTTTAATTTCCCCACCTGAAACAACAGCACTTTCTAATCCAACAAATGACCATAGTGTTACAGCAATAGCTGATGGCAATGATCCTAAGCCTTTAACATCAGGTGAAGAGTAAGTTTGTAGATACTCTGGATTAAATCCATAGACTGCTATAATTAAAAATACTAATATTACTCCTAGTTTTAGAGTTGTTGTAATAATTCCAACTATACCAGCTTCTTTAACACCTCTATAGTTAATATAAGTAAGTACCCATAGAAAAGCTGAAGAAACTATGAAAGCCACTAAACCATTCTCTGAAAGAATAGGGAAGAATGGTGTAAGATATCTAATAATCGCAGTGATTATTGCTGCATTTCCTATCCATGAGCCAATCCAAAAGGTCCAAGCCACTAAGAAGGCGGTAAATTCACCAAAAGCTTTATTTGTATAAACTATAGGCCCTCCAGTTGAAGGGTATTTAGTACCTAAATTAGCGAAGC
Source organism: Clostridium zhoujianii (assembly GCF_051590805.1). Classification (NCBI taxonomy): domain Bacteria; kingdom Bacillati; phylum Bacillota; class Clostridia; order Eubacteriales; family Clostridiaceae; genus Clostridium; species Clostridium zhoujianii. Next base: position 187,566 of record NZ_JBPUTF010000002.1, on the reverse strand, counting down.
TTAAGGCCAGAAGAACGGAACCTATACCAGTAATAATCCAAGCTAAAGCTGTGGTTAAAGGATTTGAAACCTGAGCTAAGCTTTGTGGGGATGTGAAAATTCCTGAACCAATCATATTACCTATAACAATAGCAGTTGCTGCTACTAGACCAAGTTCTCGTTTCAAATGTTCATTATTATTTTCCATATTTTTCTCCTTCATATAGACTAATTAAATAGATAACAATAAAATTATAATAAGGTAAAAGAAAAAAGTCTATTAAAAGAATTTTTTCGAAGGAATAACTTTATTAATGTAGAATATATTTAGGATAAAAAATAATAAAAACTTTTTAAAAAGGACTTTACAACTAATAATAATTATTATATAATAACAAATGTAGACAAGAGAAAACAAAAGATAAATATAAAAAGTAAATTATTTAGTTAAATATAGGGAGGATTTTATTATGAAGAAATTTGTATGTACAGTATGTGGATATATTCACGAAGGAGATCAAGCACCAGAAAAGTGCCCATTATGTGGAGTAGGTGCTGATAAGTTCATAGAACAATCAGAAAATATGGCTTATGCTGACGAACATAGAATCGGGGTTGCAGCGGATGTTGATCCAAGAATTATTGAAGGGTTACAAGCTAATTTTATGGGTGAATGTACAGAAGTAGGAATGTACTTAGCAATGTCAAGACAAGCTGATAGAGAAGGATTCCCAGAAGTAGCAGAAGCTTATAAGAGAATAGCTTTCGAAGAAGCAGAACATGCTGCAAAGTTTGCTGAATTATTAGGAGAAGTTGTTGATGCTGATACAAAGACAAACCTTCAAAAGAGAGTAGACGCAGAACATGGAGCTTGCCAAGGTAAGAAAGATTTAGCTACATTAGCTAAGCAATTAAACCTAGATGCAATTCACGATACTGTTCATGAAATGTGTAAGGATGAAGCTAGACATGGAATGGCATTCCAAGGTCTATTAGAAAGATACTTCGGTAAATAATATAGTATATAAAAGCTATCAAGTTTAAAAACTTGATAGCTTTTTTTCTCTGTACAATTTTCTGACCATATATTATATTTGGATGTAATGGGGTGAGAATATGAAGATTGATAGGCTTATAAGCATAATAATGACTTTAAATAATAAAGGACGTGTTAATGCTAAGGAACTAGCTAATAGATATGAAGTATCAATAAAAACAATACAAAGGGATATTGAGGCAATTGATAGGGCAGGAATTCCCATTGTGTCTTTTAAGGGGCAAGATGGTGGCTATGAAATAATGGATAATTACAAAATAAATAATACTGTAATGAATAAAGGTGATATTTATCTTATAGCAACATTGTTAGAGGGATTAGGTAAATCCTATGATTCACAGGAAATAAATAGTTTGAAAGAAAAGTTTGAGGTAGTTAATGGTAAAAGGTATGATGATAAAAATATTAGACTTATTGTAGATTTTTCAGCATGGGGAAATGGAGATAAGACCAGAAACAAGCTGAGTATTATAGATAGAGCCTTGAAAGAATCTAAAAGGTTAGAATTTTATTATAATAATTTAAATGGAGAATCATCACATAGAACTGTAGAAATAATAAAATTAATATTTAAGGGATTTAATTGGTATGTTTACGCATATTGCCTTAAAAAAGAATCAGGAAGATTATTTAAGGTTAGAAGAATGAACAATTTAATAATAAAGGATAAGTATAATGAAGATAGAAATATAAATTTGGATGATTTATTTAGTAATAGAGAAGATAATATTATAGAGATTAAACTGAAATGTACAAATGAATTTTGTGAGAAGATAGACGATTACTTTGATGATTATAAAATTATTAAGGATAAAGAAAAAAATATTGTTGAGGTTTCATTACCAGAAGATCAATGGTTATATAGTATGTTATTAGGACTTGGTGATGAGGTTGAGGTAATGGAGCCCTTAGTACTAAGAGAACTTATTAAGAATAAAATATATAAAATGTATAGTATTTACAAATAGGACATGCAGGTGTCCTATTTGTAATTTATAATTTTATTATAAGAGTTTTTAGGGGTGAGAATATGGGGATTAATAATAAAATTGGTTTAAATAAAGATAATAATGAATTAATTGATAAAGAGGCTTGCAAAATAGAAAAGGTTTTTTGTAAAAAGTCATATTATATAACCTTAGATGGTGAAGGTGATTCTAACTTATCAGGAAGATATAAGGAAGGGATAGATGTTTTATATACGGTTGCATATGCTTTGAAAAATCATTACAAATTAAATAATAAAGATTTTTTAATCTCTAATTTAAATGTACTATGGTGGGTTAATGATAATAGGGATTTTAAAGATGAATCTCAAGAAGAGTGGAAATGGAGACTTATGATGGAGATGCCTAGCTTTATAAGTGAGGATATATTTGAAGAGAAACGTAAGGAAATCTTTAATAAAAATAATATGAATATAATAAATGAAGTACTACAACGAGAAATGAATGAAGGGATATCATTTCAAGTGGAGCATGTAGGCTTATATAAGAAAAAAGAAAAGATACTTGAAATGAATGATAGGATTAATACAGAGGGATATGTTCCAAGAGGTTTTTATCATGAAATTTATTTGGATAATCCAACAGAGGTTGATAAGAAAAATTTAAAAATAATTATTAGGCAACCGGCATTTAAGGAGGTAGAAGATAAATTAGATTTTAATAAAGTAAAGGAAGAATTTTTTAGAAGTATTGGGGATACAAAGATAATGGTACTTGCTACTACAGATAGCCAAAAAGTAAGTGCTAGAAATATGAGTATTGTAATAAATAATGAGAAGTTTTACTTTCAAACGGATTACAACTTTGATAAATGTAGAGAAATAGAAAAAAATAAAAATGTAGCACTGTGCGTGGATAATATACAGATAGAGGGTAAGGTAACCTATATAGGAGATTTTTATGATAAGAAGTTTGAAGAATTTAAAAAAGTTTTCAAGTTAAAGCATAAAAGCTCTTATGAAGGATATTCAAAACTTATGGATAATAAGGTCTTTGAAGTAATACCTACAAAGATATCTTTATATAAGTATGATGGCTTAGATGTATATAGGGAATTTATAGATTTTATTAAAAGGAGTGCCTATAGGAGGTATTATTTACGGAATTAGGAGAATATAATTGGAAATGTAGGAAAATAAATAAAAAGCTCTTTACAAATAATAATTATTATTATATAATAATCTTAAGGAAAAGAAATCAACTAAAGAAAAGTCAGATAATTAAATTTAAATAAATAAAATGGATTTTAGGGAGGATATTAAAATGAAGAAATTTGTATGTACAGTATGTGGTTATGTTCACGAGGGAGATCAAGCACCAGAAAAGTGTCCAGTATGTGGAGTAGGTGCTGATAAGTTCGTAGAACAATCAGGGGATATGGCTTGGGCTGATGAACATAGAATTGGAGTTGCAGCAGATGCAGATCCAAGAATCGTTGAAGGATTACAAGCTAACTTTATTGGAGAATGTACAGAAGTAGGAATGTACTTAGCAATGTCAAGACAAGCTGATAGAGAAGGGTTCCCAGAAGTAGCAGAAGCTTATAAGAGAATCGCTTTCGAAGAAGCAGAACATGCTGCAAAGTTTGCTGAATTATTAGGAGAAGTTGTTGATGCTGATACAAAGACAAACCTTCAAAAGAGAGTAGACGCAGAACATGGAGCTTGCCAAGGTAAGAAAGATTTAGCTACATTAGCTAAGCAATTAAACTTAGATGCAATTCACGACACAGTTCATGAAATGTGTAAAGATGAAGCTAGACATGGAATGGCATTCCAAGGTTTATTATCAAGATACTTCGGTAAATAGTATATAAACAAAATTAAATAAAGGGATGAAAATAAATGAAGATTTATTTTCATCCTTTTTTATTATATGGAAAATAATAAATGATATTGAAATAAAAAAATGAATAAAATTTTCAGTGACGTTAATTGAATAATTAAATATAGCTATAGGGCAAGTAATATTTGCTTAAAAAGCTTAAAAATTATATAATTTTAGGTAATTATTAAAAGGGAGGGGAAAAATATGATGAAGGTATTTATAGCTATAGGTATATTAGTTGTATTAATGAATATGATATTCTCCTTTTCGTTGATATTTATTGAAAGAAAAGATCCAACCACAACGTGGGCTTGGCTATTAATAATGATTGTATTGCCTGGAATAGGATTCATAATATATCTTCTTCTTGGTCAGAATCTAAGTAGGGAGAAGATTTTTAAGGAAAAGAAAGAAATAGATGAAAATAAAAGGCGGGAATTATCTAGTAGATTTACTGAAGATAAAGAAGGTCATCATGGTAGTGATCAGTATTTTGACTTAAGAAAGATGAACTTTAATCATTCTGGAGCAAAGTATACTACAGGAAATGAACTTGATATTTTTTATGATGGAGAAGATAAATTTAGGCAATTAATAAAGGATTTAGAAAAGGCTAAAAAATTTATTCATATACAATATTACATATTTAGAAGAGATAATATTGGAAAAAGAATAATAGAGATATTAGAAAGAAAAGCATTAGAGGGAGTGGAAGTAAGATTTTTAGTTGATAGCATGGGATCACATAGTTTAACTAAAGGATCATTAAAGTCATTTATTAATAATGGTGGGAAGTTTGAAATATTCTTTCCAGGAATTTTACCACATATAAATACTCGTATAAATTATAGAAATCACAGAAAGATGGTTGTAATAGATGGTGAGTATGGATATACTGGTGGATTTAATGTTGGTAAGGAATATATAAATCAAGATAAAAAAATAGGCTTTTGGAGAGATACCCATATAAGAATAAGAGGTGAAGCAGTTAATGATTTAACTGATAGGTTTCTCTTGGATTGGTGCTATGCATCTAAAGAAGATATTGAGGACTTCTCAAAGTTTTATCCTAAGAGACCTTATAATGATGGAGATGTAGGAATACAAATAGTAACAAGTGGTCCTGACCATGATGAGGAATATATTAAAAATGCGTACATTAAAATGATAAATAATGCAAAGAAAAATGTTTATTTGGAAACTCCTTATTTTGTTCCAGATGAATCTATGCTTGCATCACTTAAGCTATCAGCATTATCAGGAGTGGATGTTAGAATCATTATTCCAGGTAATCCAGATCATATATTTATGAGTTGGGCTGCAAGTGCATATATTGGTGATCTTATAGAGGCAGGAGCTAAAATATATACTTATCAAAATGGATTTATTCATGCAAAATCAATAGTTGTTGATAGCCAAGTATCGACTATTGGAACTGCCAATATGGACATTAGAAGTTTTAAACTTAATTTCGAGGTAAATGCTTTTATATTTGATGATAGAATTGCAAAGGAAATGGAGGATCAATTCTTTAGAGATATTGATGATTCTGAATTAATTACAAAGGTAGAATATAATAATAGAAGTAATTGGATGAAAATAAAAGAGTCTATAATAAGATTGGTTTCACCAATTTTGTAAAAAATTATAAAAAGATATTGACACTTGATCTCAGTCTGATATAATTATTAAAAAAGAATAATATTTATTTTAAATTGATACAAATAACATTCTAGAAATATTATTTTGTTAGCTAGAATGAGAAAATGTTAAGAATATGTTAATAGGAGGACACTATGAAAGGAATTATTGGAACAATAGTAGCAAAATTATATAGCTTCTTTTACTTTACATTCTGGGGCTTTTATTTTAGCGCTGGCTATTTCTTCTACCAAAAAAATAATAATTCGTTTCTAATGGGTGTATAATTTTTATAAGCATATAAAGGTATTTTATGTAAAAGGGATTATCTTAGAGAGCTCATTATAGGGCTCTCTTTTTTATTAAATTTTTAAATATTAAGGGGGCAAAATCATGATAGTAATTTTAAAAGCAAATACAGAAAAAAGGGAAATTCAAAATTTAACAGAAGAGCTTCAAAAGAAAGGTGTAGAGGTTAATCCAGTTATAGGAAAAGATCTTATAATATTAGGATTAGTTGGTGATACAAGTAATATTGATGCAACTCAAATTGAAGCCAATAGGAATGTTGAGAAGGTAATGCATGTAGCAGAACCTTTCAAAAAGGCTAATAAGATGTTCCATCCAGAACCAACAATAGTTGATGTTAAAGGAAATAAAATTGGTGGAAATAAATTAGCTATGATAGCTGGACCATGTTCAGTAGAAACAGAAGAACAAATCATTTCAATTGCAGAAGATGTTAAGAGGTTAGGGGCAAACTTCTTAAGAGGCGGAGCATTCAAACCTAGAACTTCACCATATGCATTCCAAGGACTAAAGTATGATGGATTAGAATTATTAAAGATCGCTAGAGAGAAGACAGGTCTTCCAATAGTTACAGAAATAATGTCACCATATGATATAGAAGTATTTGAAGAAAATGTTGATGTAATTCAAGTTGGTGCAAGAAATATGCAAAACTTTGATTTATTAAGAGAATTAGGGAAGACTAGTAAGACAATTCTTTTAAAGAGAGGGTTATCTGCAACAATAGAAGAATGGCTAATGTCTGCTGAGTATGTTATGGCAGGTGGAAATGAAAATGTAGTTCTTTGTGAAAGAGGAATAAGAACCTTTGAAACTTACACTAGAAACACATTAGATTTAAGCGCTATACCAGCAATTAAAAAATTAAGTCACTTACCAGTAGTAGTAGATCCAAGTCATGCAGCAGGAAAATGGTGGATGGTAGATCCATTAGCTAAGGCAGCGGTGGCAATAGGAGCAGATGGATTAATAATTGAAGTTCATAATGATCCAGCTAAGGCTTTATGTGATGGACAACAATCAATTAAGCCAAGTGTTTATGGCGAATTAGTTGAAGAGTTAAGAGTAATTGCAAAGGCAGTTGGAAGAGAAATTTAATAATAAAGGATGATATAAGTGAGAAAAGAGTTATATGTAGATTTAAAAGAGAATAGTTATAATATCATTATTGAAAAAGGCTTATTAAGCAAGTTAGGTGAAGAGATTAAGAATATATATAAAGGTAGTAAAATCTTTATTATAACTGATGATAATGTAAATAAGTACTATGGAGATAGGGTTACAAAGTCTCTAGAAAAAGTAGGATTTATAACTAAGACTATGGTTTTAGAGCCAGGTGAAGAGACTAAATCTTTCAATACTCTTCCAAAAATATATAATGAATTATTAGATTTCAAATTAACTAGGAAGGATCTTATTATTACTCTTGGTGGTGGAGTAATAGGAGACTTAGGAGGCTTTGCAGCCTCTTCCTTCTTAAGAGGGATACCATTTATACAAGTACCAACATCTTTATTAGCACAGGTGGATAGCTCTGTAGGCGGCAAAGTAGCAGTTGATTTAGAAAGAGGTAAGAACCTAGTTGGAAGTTTCTATCAACCTAAGGCGGTATTTATTGATCCGGAGGTATTAGATACATTAACTGAAAAGTTCTATAAAGATGGAATGGCTGAGGTAATTAAATATGGTTGTATAAAAGATAGAGAATTCTTCTACATGCTAAAAGGGCTAAATAATAGGGTTGAGGTTATGGATAATATAGAGCATATAATCTATAATTGCTGTTTAATCAAGAAAATGGTAGTTGAAAAGGATGAAAAAGATCTTGGAGATAGGATGCTTTTAAACTTTGGACACACATTAGGCCATGCTATAGAGAAGTATTATAATTTTACAGGATATAGCCATGGGGAAGCCGTTGGTATTGGAATGTATAATATTACTTTAAAGAGTGAAGTAGAGGGGCTAACAAAAAAAGGTATAGCAGAGGAAATTAAAGAGATTTTAATTAATTATGACCTACCTTATGATGTTGATTTAGATGATAATCAAATAATAGTTGATACAATAGCTTTAGATAAGAAAAACTTAGGAAGTACACTAAAAATAATTCTTATAAAGGATATTGGAGAAAGCTTTATATATGATACTACACCTATGTTTTTTAAGGCGGTGAGATAATGGGAAATTTAAAACTTTATCCAAAGATGCTTAAAGGAGAGGTGAAGATACCACCCTCAAAAAGCATGGCTCATAGAGCTGTAATATGTGCAGCTTTAGGTGAAGGGATAAGTAGAGTTGCTAATATAGATTTTTCAGATGATATGATAGCTACAATTGATGCTATGAGGGCACTGGGAGCGGTAATAGATGATAAGGATGAATATTTAGAAGTAAGAGGAATAAAATCTAAAGAGTTAATTTCCAATAGAGACTATGAGAGAGTGATTGATTGTAATGAATCTGGGTCTACTTTAAGATTCTTAGTACCTATTTCTTTAGCATTTGAGGGAGTTACTAGATTTGTAGGTAGGGGTAATTTAGGTAAGAGACCTTTAAATACTTACTATGATATATTTGATGAACAAGGCATAGAATACTCTTATAAAGAAGGAGAACTTGATCTAGTAACATCTGGATTACTAAAATCAGGAGAATTTAAGATTAAGGGAAATATAAGTTCTCAATTCATAACAGGACTACTATTTACATTACCTTTATTAGAAGGAGACTCAAAGATAATAATAACTACGGAATTAGAATCTAAAGGATACCTTGATTTGACATTATCAGCTATGAAAGACTTTGGTGTTGAAGTAATTAATAATAATTATGAAGAGTTTATTATTAAGGGTAATCAAAGTTATAATAGTAGAGACTATAGAGTTGAGGGAGATTATTCTCAAGGAGCTTTCTTTTTATCAGCAGATGCATTAGGGGCAGAGGTTAAAGTTTTAGATCTTAAGGAGAACTCACTTCAAGGAGATAGAGAAGTTATTGATATTCTTGAAAGAATGAATGTATCTATTATTAAAGAGAATAGTGGAATTAAATGTAAGGTAAGTGAGCTTAAATCTACATTAATAGATGCATCTCAATGTCCAGATATAATTCCAGTGTTATCAGCAGTTGCAGCTCTAAGTAAGGGCAGAACAGAGATTATTAATGCAGGAAGATTAAGAATAAAGGAATGTGATAGATTAAATGCTGTTACCTTAGAGCTTAATAAATTAGGAGCGAGAATAGAAGAAAAAGAAGATGGGTTAATTATTGATGGAGTAGATGAGTTTAATGGTGGTGTTGAGGTATGGAGTCATAAGGACCATAGAATTGCAATGACCTTAGCTATAGCCTCTATGAGATGTAAGGAGCCTATTATAATAAAGGATTATGAATGTGTTTCAAAATCCTATCCACAATTTTTTGAAGACTTTAAGATGTTAGGAGGGAGATTTGATGAGTGGAGTATGGGGAAATAATTTAAAAGTATCTATATTTGGAGAATCCCATGGAAATGCTATTGGAATTACTATAGATGGACTTCCTTCAGGAATTGAGCTTGATTTAGAGAAAATAGATGCTGAAATGAAGAGAAGAGCTCCAGGGCAAAGTAAATTAGCTACAGCGAGGAAAGAGGGAGATGTTCCTGAAATTTTAAGCGGATATTTCAATGGAAGAACTACAGGAACTCCAATTTGTGCAATTATAAGAAATAGTGATACTCGTTCTAAAGATTATGGAAATTTAAAGGATTTAATGAGACCAGGACATTCAGATTATACTGGATTAATTAGATACTCAGGTTTTAATGATTATAGAGGTGGAGGACATTTTTCTGGAAGAATTACTGCACCATTAGTATTTGCAGGAGCAATATGTAAGCAAATACTTGAAAAACAGGGCATTGAAATAGGTGCTCATATAAAAAGAATAAAAAATGTTAATGATAAGGCTTTCGATTATACGAATATTTCAAAGGATGAGTTAACAGAGATAAAGAAAAAAGAAATGGCATTAATAGATTCTTCTGTTGAAGAGGAAATAAGAAAAGTCATTTTAGATGCTAAGCATAGTGGAGATTCTGTTGGTGGAGTAATAGAATGTGCTGTTGTTGGGATAGATGCAGGTATAGGAGATCCATTCTTTGATTCTGTTGAATCTACATTATCTCACTTATTATTTTCAGTGCCTGCTGTTAAGGGTGTAGAGTTTGGATTAGGATTTGATGTTGCAGACCTTTATGGATCTGAATGTAACGATGAATTCTATTATAAAGATGATAAGATTATGACTAGAACAAATAACAATGGTGGAATATTAGGTGGTATTACAAATGGTATGCCAATAGTGTTTAAAGCTGCTATAAAGCCTACAGCATCTATTATAAAAAAGCAAAATACAGTTAATATAAAAGAAAAAACTAATGATACATTAGTAGTAGAAGGAAGGCATGATCCTTGCATAGTTCTAAGAGCTGTTCCTGTAATTGAAGCTGTTACTGCAATTGGAATTCTTGATTTAATAAAGGGGAGAGACGGATGGAAGCTTTAGAGGATTATAGAAAAGAAATAGATGAGATAGATAAAGAGCTTACTCAATTATTTGAAAAAAGAATGGATGTTGTTTTAAAAGTAGCTAAGTATAAGAAAGATAACAGTGTTGGAGTACTTCAAAAAGGAAGAGAAGATGAAGTATTAAAAAAAGCTTTAGATAATCTTCAAAATAAGGATTACTCAGATGAGTTAATAAAATTTCTAAATGCTACTATGGAAATTAGCAGAGGTCTTCAGAAGAGAATGATTGATTTAGATAATAAACTAGCAGATATCAAAGTTACAAGGGAAGCTATAAATAAAAATAGCAGAGTAGGCTTCCCAGGAGTGGCAGGTGCATTTACAGAAGAGGCATTACTTAAATTCTTTGGTGAAGAGTGTAATAGAACAGCTTATGAAGAATTTGAGGATGTATTTCAAGCACTACAAATAGGTGCTATTGATTATGGAATTATTCCAATAGAGAATTCTTCTACTGGAGCAATTTCAGATACTTATGATCTTTTAAGAAAATATGGATTCTATATTGTGGGAGAAGAATGTATAAGGATTGAGCAACATTTAGTTGGTATTAAAGGATCAATTATCGAAGAAATAGATGAGATATATTCACATCCACAGGGAATAGAGCAAAGTAGTGATTTCTTAAAGCAATATCATCATTGGAAGTTAATTCCTTTCCACAATACTGCAATTAGTGCAAAATTAATTGAAGATCTTGGAGATACAACAAAAGCTGCAATTGCAAGTAAAAGAGCAGCAGATATTTACGGTTTAGATATTATAAAAGAATGTATTAATAATCAAAAGGATAATTATACAAGATTTATTATAATAGCTCCAGAATTAAAGGCGGAAAAAGAGGCTGATAAGGTGAGTGTTGTATTTTCACTTGAAAATGAGGCAGGAACTCTATTTAGATTATTAAGACACTTTGCAGAAAATAATATTAATATGATTAAGATAGAATCAAGACCAATGAAGGATAGTTTTTGGAAATATTTCTTATATGTAGACTTTGAGGGTGATATAGAAAGTAATGGAGTACGTAACGCTTTAGAGTTAATTGAAAAAAATTCAGCCTACTTTAAGTTACTAGGATCATATAAGAAGATAAATTAGGAGGAAATATGGATTTTTATGGTGTAGTAGGAGAAAAGCTATCACATAGTCTTTCACCAAGGATTAATAATAGATTATTTGAACTTTTAGGCATAGAAGCTGCCTATAAATCATTTGAAATACCTAAAAATGATATTTCGAAACTAGGAGATTCATTAAAGTTACTAGGAATAAAAGGGGTTAATGTAACTATTCCGTATAAACAAGAAGTTTTGAAAGATCTTGATTTTATAGCACCAGAGGCTAAGGCTATTGGGGCTGTTAATACTATATTACTTAAAGATAGCAAGTTATATGGTTATAATTCAGATTATTATGGATTTGGTAGTATGCTAAAGAATAGTAATATTGAAGTAAAAGGGAATATTGCTGTAGTACTTGGAGCAGGGGGAGCAGCTAAGGCAGTAATGGCTTATCTTTTTGATGAAGGAGTTAAAGAAATTTATTTAGTAAGTAGAGATAAGACATCTAATGTAGATGTTGATAATAGAGCTATAAGAATAGATTATGATGATTTAAAGAATATAAGTGGAGATATATTAGTAAATACCACACCAGTTGGCATGTATCCTAATGTAGGCAAATCTCCAGTATCAGAGGAAGTAATAGATAAGTTTAAAGCTTTAATAGATCTGATTTATAATCCACAGTGGACAGAATTTTTAAGGATTGGAAAAAGCTTTGGAAAGAAAACCTGTGGAGGTTTATATATGTTAGTTGGTCAAGCTATAAAGTCTCAAGAAATATGGCAAAATCAAGATATTGGTAAAGGGGTTTTAAATAAAATTTATGAAGAACTTGAAAAGGAATTTAGCTAATATTAAATAAATAGATTATTAAATATAACTAGTTAAGGGGGTGTAGAGATTGGTAAAAGCCTTAAAGGATAAGGTTGTTTTAATAGGGATGCCAGGATGTGGCAAAACGACTATAGGAAAAGTCCTAGCTAAGGAACTAAACTACAATTTCTACGATATGGATTCTTATATTGAGGAGATATCAGAAAAGACTGTAAAAGAACTTTTTGTTGATGGGGAAGAAGTATTTAGAGCTTGGGAAACAAAAGCTTGTGAGGAACTTTCAAAAAAGAAGAGAGCAATTATTTCATCTGGTGGAGGAGTTATTAAAAAGTGTATAAATACAGAGATACTTAGAAAAGAAGGAATTATACTTTTTATAGACAGGCCAATAGAGATGATATTAGAAGATGTAGATGTTAATTCAAGACCATTATTAAATGGTGGGAAAGAAAAGATTTATGAATTATATGATGAGAGGTATGAATTATATAATGCTGCAGCAGATGAAGTTATTGCTAATGAAGGTTTTTTAAGAGATACAATAGACGATGCAATTAAAACCCTTAAGAATAAAATTAAGGAGTAATGGGATATGAAGCTAATGGTTATAAATGGCCCTAACTTAAATATGCTAGGGGTCAGAGAAAAAAGTATATATGGAACAAAGAATTATGAAGATGTATGTAAGTACATTCATGAAGAGGGAAGTAAAAGAGGCCACGATATAACTCTTCTTCAAAGCAATATTGAGGGAGAAATAATTAACTATATTCAAAAAGCGTATTTTGAAAAATATGAAGGAATTATTATAAATCCAGGAGCCTATACCCATTATAGTTATGCAATTCATGATGCTATAAAAGGTAATGATATACCAACAGTTGAAATTCATTTATCTAATATTCATGCAAGAGAAGAGTTTAGAAAAGTTTCAGTAACAGCTCCAGCATGTATTGGACAAATATCTGGCTTTGGAGAGTTTGGATATATAATGGCAATGGATGCTATAAGTAAGGTTAATAAGTAAAAGTTAAGTGGTATTCACAGAAAAATATCTGTGATAGTAGGATAGTAGGATTGTTTAGTTACCTTTGTGGGATTATAATCTATGATAGATTATAAATTTTATAGCAAAGGTGGTAATAAATATTTGATTAGTACAGGAGGAATAGAAATGATAATTATAATGAACCATAAGTGTGGGGAAGAACAAGTAAACAAAGTTAAAAATATAGTAGAGGGTAAGGGATTACAAACAAACTTATCGAAAGGATCTACTAATTTTATAATAGGGTGTATTGGAGATACTTCAATACTAGATCCAGACAAGCTTTTAAGAGTAGATGGTGTTGAGAAAGTATTAAAAGTTCAAGAACCATTCAAAAAGGCAAATAAATTATTTAGACCAGATCCGACTATAGTAAATGTAGATGGAACTAAGATTGGTGGAACTAAATTAGGAATAATGGCAGGTCCATGTTCAGTAGAAAGTGAAGAACAAATTATAGAAGTTGCTGAAAAAGTAAAGGCTGCCGGTGCTAACTTCTTAAGAGGTGGGGCATTTAAACCAAGAACATCACCCTATAGTTTCCAAGGATTAGAGCTTGAAGGGCTACAATTATTGAAGCTTGCAAAAAGAGAAACAGGGTTACCAATAGTTACGGAAATAATGTCAACAGATTATATTGATGATTTTGTTGAAAATGTAGATGTTATCCAAATTGGTGCAAGAAATATGCAAAATTTTGATTTATTAAAACAAATTGGTAGAACTAATAAGCCTATACTTTTAAAGAGAGGTTTATCAGCAACTATAGAAGAATGGTTAATGTCAGCTGAATACATAATGGCTGGTGGAAACGAAAATGTAATTCTTTGTGAAAGAGGGATAAGAACTTTTGAGACTTACACAAGAAATACATTAGACTTAAGCGCTATTCCAGTAGTAAAGAGATTATCTCATTTACCTGTTATAGTTGATCCAAGTCATGCGGCTGGATACTGGTATCTTGTAGAACCATTAGCTAAAGCTGCTATAATGGCAGGTGCTGATGGATTAATGATAGAAGTGCATAATGATCCAGAAAATGCTTTAAGCGATGGTCAACAATCTATTAAACCAGAAAGCTTTAAGACATTAATGGATAAGATTAAGGTATTAGCTAAAATGGAAGGGAAAGAAATATAGGGGGATAATAGATGAATATTGTTATTGTAGGCCTTGGGGTAATCGGTGGGTCATTTGCAATGGCACTTAAAGAAGCAGGATATACCAATGTTTTTGGTGTAGATGTGGATGAGAGTACTTTAATAAAAGCAAAGGATCTTGGTATTATTAAAGACGGTTGTACTACAGGTGAGAAGTTTTTTAGAGAAGCGGACTTAACTATTCTTTCTATATACCCTAAATTAGTTATAGATTTTGTGGAGAGAAATAAAGAAAACTTTAAAAAGGGTTCTGTTATTACTGATGCCACTGGTATAAAGTGTATGTTCATTGAGGATATAGTAAATATATTACCCAAAGACATAGATTTTGTATTTGGCCATCCTATGGCTGGAAGAGAAAAAAAGGGAATTGATTTTGCAACAAATAAAGTATTTAAAGGTGCTAATTATATAATTACTCCTATTGAGGGAAATAAAGAAGAAAATATTAAGATGATTGAAGAAATAGCTCTTAATATAGGTTTTAGAAGAGTTAGGAGGATTACTCCAGAGCTACATGATGAAATGATAGGATTTACATCTCAACTTCCTCATACAATGGCTGTAGCCTTAATAAATAGTGATGAAGAAGGAAGAGATACAGGAAGTTTTATTGGAGATAGCTATAGAGATTTAACTCGTATTGCAAATATTAATGAAGAACTTTGGAGTGAACTTTTCCTGGGAAATAAGCATAATTTGTTGAAAGCAATCAATAATTTTGAGTTAGAACTAGATTTAATAAAAAAAGCAATATATGAAGACGATAAAGAAACTTTAGTGAAGTTTTTTAGAAAGTCTTCAAAGAGAAGAGAGAAATTAGACTAGAAAATATATGGGGTGTCGTATTACGACATCCCATATTTTTTCATATTTCTTTGGAATAGAAGTAGTATGTATATATGATTTAAATATATATGGAGCAAAAAAGTTCTCTATTACTAAAGAAAAATGTTGAAAAATATGTCTAGAATGTATTTTTGGTATAATATAGTATAGAGAAAGTTATTTATTAAGGAGAAGAGAATGAAATTTATATACAAACATAAAATAATGGATAGATGTATACAAATAGCTTTACCAGTAATTTTAGCATTATTTATTATACTAGCATCAGTTAAAATAACATTAGCATTTAAACCACTATATTACTTTGATATAGAATACTTAAATATAGTAGATAAAAGTGGGTATAATAAAGATGAGATAGAAGAAAATTATAATTATATGGTAGATTATCTATTAAGCTATAGTAAAGAGTATAGAGAATTTAAATTACCAACAATCGGATTTTCAGATGAGGGACAAGCCCATTTTGAAGATGTAAAAAAATATTTATTGGAGTGGATATTTTATTAATAATCACAGGGATACTGGGTTTTATTGGAATTATGATGAGCAAAAGAAGAGGGCAAGCTAACTATTTAAAGTATACATCAATATCATTAATAACTTTACCTATAGTAATAATGGGCTTTTTAGCTGTAGATTTTGATAAAGCATTTATATTATTCCATAAAGTATTCTTTAGAAATGATAATTGGTTATTTAATCCAAGGATAGATCCAATTATTAATATACTACCTCAAGATTTCTTTATGCATACTGCATTTATGATATTAATTATTATTGGGTTAAGTAGTATTATTTTTATGGTAATATATAAAATAATATTAAGAAAGCCTATCAAAACAGCATATGAAATACACAATCAATAGAGTTGTAAAGATTTATTTATGTAGGCTATGACACAATGTTGCCATAGTCTTATGTTATAATTTCAAATAATTAAAATCTGAGAGGATGATAATGATGACATTAAAAATGTTTGGATTTATAGATGAAATAATTTCAGAGTTAGAAAAAAATAGGGGATTTTTTGAAGATGTTAGTGAGGAAATTGAAGGATATTTTGAAGGTCTTGTTAAAGGTAAATGCGAAGGATATATAAATATTAGTACTAGGGTTAAATCAAGTAGTAGTTTGAAGGAAAAAATTATAAGGAATAATTATTATAATAAAAATCTATCGCCAAGAGAATTAATTTATGGTCTTTCTGATTTAATTGGGGTTAGAATAGAATGTAGATTTATTAAAGATGAAGAGGACTTATACCAAATAGTAAAGAATCACTTTGAACTAGTTAATAAAAATGATGACAGGATAATTCTTGATGTAAAAGGGATTCAACCTCAAAAACAAAAAAATGGGTACGATATATATAGGATAGATGGGTACTACAAGTATGATAGTATTAAAGTTCCTTTTGAACTTCAAATAAAGTCGTTGGTAGATGTGTTTTGGGGGGAAATAGAGCATAAAATTATATACAAGAATAATTCATATAGATTAATGGACTCATATTTAAAAGATACTATGAATTCAATAAAAAAGAATTTAATCATGATAGATAATCAATTATATGAAACATATAATCAATTTAATGAGAAAGGTAAAAATTTATATTCAGAAAGCAAAAGTAAATTTGAAATGATTTTGTCAAAAATTATTTATGATGCATATGCCTTAAAGATGAAAAATGCAATAGGGTTTGTAGTAGATTTTAAAAAACTTTGCGATACAATAATTAAATATTTTCTTAGAAATGAAGAGGCCTATGGGGATATGTTGATTATGACTCTTGAAAGATTAGATGAAATCAAGGAAATTGATACTAAGTTTGATGAAGAAATTAAATTTGAAAGAGATATAAATTTTAAAGATGATTTTTGTGAGAAAGTTGGTAAAACAATTTTAAAGTCTATAAATGAAGATTTTCAATGGAATTTGTTCTTTAGAATAATATTTGAAATTGAAGTGAAAAATAATGCAGAGGATTTTGAAGCTTTTATTGAATTCTATAGAGATAATTTTTCAAGGAACAGTAGTTTCTTAAAATTAAACTCAACCTTTGGAATTAATGAAGGTATGATGATAAAAAATGAATTTATGAATATAATTTCAACTGCCTTTGTAGATGGAAATTCAATTAATTTTGTTATTGATAATAATATAAAAAATATAAATCATATAATTAGTAATGAAATAGATAAAATTTGTAATAATATAGAATCCTATGAAGAGTGGGAAAGTAAGAAGGATATTTATTTAAAAAAGATTTACTTTGATATTTTAGAAAAAAATAAGTAGTTAAGTTACGTATATAAACAAAAAATATATGTAATAGAATATATGGTTTAAAAAAGCTATCAGTATATACTGATAGCTTTTTTATATGATTTTATACAGAATTTTTATTTTCTTCGATTAATTCATATATTGTTTTAGAAGTAGTATCATCCATAGTGTATCCAAGCAAATTAACTACTCTTTCTAGTTTCTCTTCAGAATCAGTTTCAATTTCTATATAAGGAAATGGACAGAAGTTTGTATCATTTATATCTATTTCTACAAGGCCATCTTCTAGCTGATAACTTTCTCTATATTTCTTTACAGAATGATTAAGTTTTAAGCCAAGGGCTGCAAAAATACCTTCAGCAGCTTTTTTATCATCTACTAAAACTTCATTCTCTTCCATTTCTTTAAATTTCTCTTGAGAAATCATCTTCTTTGTAGTCATATAGATTATTTCTTTATTATGAATTAAATCTTCAATTGTTCTTATTCTAGCATAACCTTTTGCTGATAGAAGTCTGCAATCTTCAAAGTCATATATATCATTTACTTGATTTTCTTCTTTAACTTTTTTGCCACCCTTTTCAATAAGAGTCTTTCTTATGTTAGCAACATCAATTTTAATTATTCGAGTTTCTAATTCCTTCATTTCAATCTCTCCAATTATTTAGTATTTAATTAATTTATTATACCATAGGTAAATATTTTTTGTTTTGTAAATATGTTGTCTAGAATTAATATAATTATACTCAATCAAAGAAAGTATAAATTATAAATCATCAAAAATAATTCAGCTTAATATTCATTTACTAATAGGATATAATATATGTATAAAAGGAAATGATATGAGGAGGCGAATCACAATGGCAAAACATCTACACATAATGGCCGAAGAAGGAGCAATAGCTGAAACAGTTTTATTACCAGGAGATCCACTAAGAGCAAAATTTATTGCAGAAAACTATTTGGAAAAACCAGTCTGCTATAATAATGTAAGAGGAATGTATGGTTATACAGGAACTTACAAGGGAAAAAGAATTTCAGTACAAGGAACAGGTATGGGATTACCATCTCACTCTATCTATGTTAATGAATTGATTAGATTCTATGGGGCAAAAAGATTAATAAGAATTGGATCAGCTGGTTCAATGAATGAAGATGTTAATGTTAGAGATATAGTATTAGCACAAAGCGCATCAACAAATTCAGGAATCAATAAAAGAAGATTCCATGGTATGGATTATGCACCTACAGCTAATTTTGATTTATTATATAAGGCTTATAATATTGCATTAAATAAGGGTTCAAATGTTAAAGTAGGTAGTGTATTATCCTCTGATTTATTCTATGATGATACAGATGTATCAATTAAGTTATGGGCTGACTATGGATGCTTAGCAGTTGAAATGGAGTCAGCGGAGCTATATACATTGGCAGCTAAGTATGGAGTAGAGGCTTTATCAATACTTACTATTTCTGATCATATATTTAAAGGGGAAGAGACCACTCCAGGAGAAAGACAAGAAAGTTTTACTGAAATGATGGAGATTGCGTTAGAATTAGGTTAATAAATAACTATATAGATATTAAAATGAAATTATGTAATATACTAATGGTGTGGAGTAATTCTCCTCACTATTTAAGATGAAAATATGTACAAGGTTAAAAGAGGGAGGTAGGAATGAAGGATAGTAAAGTATCAATAAAGGAGATTATAAGAAGAATTATTTTTGTAGTTGCATTAGTTGTATTTATAGTCTCAGCATTTAAAATACTAACTATTTTTAATGAATATAGAAAGAATTCCAAGAGTTATAAAGAAGTTCAAGAGTTTGCACCAGAGGTTGTAGTTGATGAAGGTACTGGTGAGGAGCAATTTGTATTTAATCAAGAAGACTATGACAAACTGTTTGCTATAAATAATGAGTTTAAGGGATGGATTAGAGTTCCTAATACAAAAGTTAACTACCCTGTAGTACAAGCTGTAGATAATGACTACTATTTAACTCATAATTTCAAAAAAGAAGTGAATGATGGAGGAGCAATTTTCTTAACTTATGAAAATAAAGCTCCATTTGAAGAGAGGAATACAATTATCCATGGTCATCATATGAAGGATGGCAGTATGTTTGCATCCCTTGAAGAGTTAAAGGATGAAACATTTTTCAGAGCAAATAATAGGGTGTATATAAACACAAGAGATGAAGTATTAGAGTATGAGATATTCTCTGTATACGCTGTAACGGCCAATGTAGATCCATATAGAGATGGATTTTCTTCAGATGAAGATTATATTAACTATTTAAACTCATTAAAAGGAAAATCTATGTTTAATGTAGATATGCCAGAGTTTAATAAAGATGATAAGATTATTACCTTATCAACATGTACCTATGAGATAGAAGATGGAAGATTATTAGTACATGGAAGGTTAGTTAAAAAGTAAGAATATAGGAAAAATATAAGAAACTAATGGTTATTATAATCATTAGTTTCTTTTGTTTTAACTTTATTGAAACGTAGTGTTAAAAATATGTTAAAAACCACACAATATGAATAATTCGTTATAAAATTTAAATGCAAGTTAAGATTATGTTACTAAATTGTTATGAAGGAGAGATATTTTTGGATACCATGAACATATTGATTCAAGTTATAGGTGGTTTAGGATTATTCCTATTTGGAATGAAGTTAATGGGAGACGGGTTAGAGAATGCAGCTGGGGATAAACTTAAGGGTATTCTAGAGAAAGTAACTAGTAATAAGTACATAGGAGTTTTGGTAGGAGCAATTGTAACAGCAGTTATCCAAAGTTCAAGTGCTACTACAGTTATGGTTGTTAGCTTTGTAAATGCTGGGCTTATGTCATTGATGCAAGCAGCAGGAGTTATAATGGGAGCTAACATAGGAACTACAATAACAGCACAAATGGTATCATTTAAATTAGATGCTATTGCGCCATTATTTATAGGAATAGGTGCTATTGCGTTATTAATAGTAAAGAAAAAAAGATCTAAAGATATAGCATCTATAGCTTTAGGATTTGGTATATTATTTATGGGTATGGGAGTTATGTCTAGTGCATTACAACCTATATCAGAGTCAGGAGCATTTAAGCAAGTAATTGAAGTAATAGGTGATAATAGAATATTAGGAGTATTAGCAGGTCTTGGAATGACTGCAATAGTTCAAAGTTCATCAGCTACAACTGGTATTTTGGTAGCATTAGCAACTACAGGGTCAATTAATATGGGTGTTGCATTACCAATTATATTTGGATGTAATATAGGTACTTGCGTTACAGCCTTATTAGCTTCAGCAGGAGCTAACAGAACTGCAAAGAAGGCAGCACTAGTACATCTATTCTTTAATGTTATAGGAGTAATTATTTTCTTACCATTTATGAATCCTCTTATATCATTAATAGAAAAGACTAATCCTATAGATGTAGCAAGACAGGTGGCAAATGCACATACAATCTTTAATGTTACTGTTACAATAGTATTGTTACCAGTTGCTAAATATCTTGTATTATTGGTTAATAAGATATTACCGGGTGGAGATGTTGTTGAAACAGAGGGAGCGATGTACCTAGATAAGAAATTATTGGATACTCCAATGATTGCGATTGGACAAGTATTCAAAGAAACTGTGAGAATGGGTGATATAGCTAAGGCTAATATAGAATCAGCTATGAAAGCATTCTTAGAAGATAATGAAGAGGCAATGAAGAGCGTTTTTAATCGTGAGAAGATTATAAATAATTTAGAAAGAGAAATTACAGATTATTTAGTTCAATTATCTGGATATGATTTACCAGATAATGATAGTAAATTATTAAGTGTTACTTTCCATGTTATTAATGATATCGAAAGAATTGGAGATCATGCTAAGAATATTGTAGAGCTTGCAGAAGAGAAGATTAATAATCATTTATCTATTGGAAGTGAAGCTAAAGAAGAATTAATAAACATGTATAATGAAACATTAGATGCCCTTAATCTTGCTTTAGAATGTTATGGAAATAATGATATTGCAGGTGCTAGAAATATAAAAGAAATAGAAATGAAGATAAATAGGTATGAAAAAGAATTAAAAGAAAATAATATTAGAAGGTTAAATGAAAGATCTTGTTCAGCAAATATAAGTACTATATTCTTAGATTTAATTAGTAACTTAGAGAGAATAGGAGACCATGCAACTAATATTGCAGAAACAGTAGTTTAAAATAAATAATGAGCCAATATGTAAAAGTATTGGCTCATTATTTTTTTGCAGAAAACTAAGATAGTTAATCTTGTTAATATAATTATTCATTGTTAGAATGGTATGAGGTAATAATTTTAGAGGTGAAATGAATGGATTATATTAGTGATATAAATGTAAATGAATCAATTATTCATATATTAGACAATAATAGTGCTGAACCAATATTGAATGAATATAAGTTAGATTTAGATGAGGATACATATAAGTTTTTATTTAAACATATGGAAAAATGCTTAAAGGATGAAGAGCTAAAGTATGCTCAGTTTAATTCTGAAAGAAATATAGTTAAGGAAATAGTTCAAGACTATCTAAATGGAATAGATGATGATTTAATAGGTCTTTCTAAGGAATTAGCAAGACAGTTATTTATGATACTTAAAGGAAACGTAAATATACCATCTTGTGATTTGGTAGTATCATCAATAATAACAGATCAGGGCCCAATGATAGCAATTCTAAAAATGGATTATGTAAAGAACTTTACCCATCAAGTTGAGTTTGTTGAAAATAAAATAGATATAGGAATAGTACCACAAGCAGCAGGTCTTCCAGGCAGTAGTCAGAAGATCCAAAAGGCTGCCTTTATAAAGCCGATAAGAGAAGATGATAGCTATAACCTAATGGTCTTAGATAAGCAAAAGAAGAGTAAGGAAGAAGATGAATATGGAGCTAATTACTTTATTAATAGCTTTCTTGGATGTACTATAATAACCAATGAAAGGGATATGACTAAAACTTTCTTAAAGGCTACAGAGAATTGGACTAGGAAAAACTTTGCTAATGATGCTGTAAAAGCTGAGACTATTAGGACAGCAGTTAAAGGTAAACTGAAAGAAGAAGATATGGTTAACATAGATGAACTTTCAGAGGAACTATTTAATCAGGAGCTATTTAGTGGTGAACCTCAAGCTAAGGAAGAGTTTACAAACTTCGTAAAGTCTCATGGTTTAAGTGAAGATGTTCAAGTAGATAAAGCATGGGTAGAAAAAAAGTTAAAGAGAGTAAGATTGAAGATTGATAAAACAATAGATCTTTATATAGATGAAGAAACTTATCATGATGATAGTAAGTTTGAGATCCAACGAAATGGAGATGGAAGTATTAATATGGTAATCAAACATGTTATGAATTATATTGAGAAATAGTTTTGAAATTAAATAAGTATAATTAAATAAGAAAAAATCTTGGGGAATTTACCCCCAAGATTTTTTTGGTATTATGACATGTAATACTAATATATAATTGAATAAAGTATAGTTTGTCCCAAATAGAATAGTACTGGATATAAATAAGTTGTTCCACCAATTGAACCTATTTTAGATAATAAAGCAACTTCATCTAGCCCAGGGTTCTGCATTTTCAACTTAGAGATCTCTCTTTCAGCATTCATAAGGAATATATTTGTACCAAATAGTCCCATTAAAATAAGTATTGATAAAGAGATTATTGGACTAACTAGGAAAGGCACTATAGTCATTAATGCAAAATTAACTGCAAAAAGAATTAATGAAGGAATAATAGCCTTTCTAAACATTAACCAATACATTCCTATAAAGAAAGAAGGCCAACTCCAGTTTGGGGAATTTGGATTCTCCATAAATTTGTTTAGGGTTTTAGTATAGAAAGGAGTATATGCTTTTTCACCAATATAAGCTTCTAACTCCATTCTAGATATGGTTTTATTTCTCTTGAAAATATTCATTATCTTTTGTACCTCCAATTTAGATTGGTATATAAGATGATTATAAAATACATATGCATTAAGAGTCAATCTAAATGAATTAAAATTCATTAAAAATCAAAAAAAGAGAGATGAATTAATCATCTCTCTCTTAAATGCTTAAATTAAGCCTTGTTTACTGAACCGAAAAGTTCCATCTTTTCTTTAACAGTAGCCTTGATAGCTTCGAAACCAGGAGCAAGAAGTTTTCTTGGGTCAAATCCCTTACCTTCTAAATCCTTACCAGCTTCGATGTACTTTCTTGTAGCTTCTGCGAATGATAATTGACATTCAGTGTTAACGTTGATCTTAGCAACTCCTAATGATATAGCCTTTTTGATCATATCTTCAGGAATTCCAGTACCACCGTGAAGTACTAATGGAGTTTCTCCAACAGCGTCTTTGATGCTTGATAAAGCATCAAAAGCTAATCCAGCCCAGTTTTCAGGGTATTGTCCATGGATATTTCCGATACCAGCAGCTAACATTGTAACTCCTAGTTCAGCAATTTGCTTACACTCAGCAGTATCAGCTATTTCACCAGCTCCTACTACTCCGTCTTCTTCTCCACCTATTGAACCAACTTCACATTCAACAGAGATTCCCTTAGCAAAAGCATCTTTGATGATTTGCTTACTCTTTTCAATGTTTTCGTCGATTGCATAGTGTGAACCATCGAACATTACTGATGAGAAACCAGCTTCGATACATTTGTAAGCTCCGTCAAAGCTACCGTGGTCTAAGTGAAGAGCAACAGGAACAGTAATGTTTAATCCTTTGATTAATCCATTAACCATACCAACTACTGCATCGTAGCCACCCATATACTTTCCAGCACCTTCAGATACTCCTAAGATAACTGGTGAATTATTCTCTTGTGCAGTTAATAAAATGGCTTTTGTCCATTCTAAGTTATTGATGTTAAATTGACCAACAGCATATTTACCGTCTCTAGCCTTGTTTAACATTTCTTTAGCTGAAACTAACATAACATGACCTCCAATAATATGAATTTTATAAAACTTAAGGGTGATAAATATACGAATATATATTTCCCCCTCTTATGGATATTATAACTTTTATTTGTACAAAAGGAAACCAATTTATGAAAATTTTCTTAGCCCATTTTCATAAGTTTAACTAAAACAGCTTTTTGCGCATGAAGTCTATTTTCAGATTCATCAAAAATTTCAGCAGCGTGATCCTCTAAAACATCAGCTGTTATTTCCTCACCTCTGTGAGCTGGTAAGCAGTGAAGCACAAGAGCATTAGGTTTAGCTAATGACAGAAGCTCTTTATTTATTTGATATCCTACAAAGGCTTCCTTCCTTTCTTTAGCCTCTTCTTCTTGTCCCATGCTTGCCCAAACATCAGTAATTATTACATCAGCATTCTTAACTGCCTCGGTAGGAGAGTGAGTTATAGTGAAATTAGTTCCTTCTAGAGCAGCAAGTTCATCTCCTCTTTTAAGATAGTTATCTTTAGGCATATAACCTTCAGGACAAGCAACTGAAATATTCATTCCAATCTTAAGTGTTCCTACAATTAATGAATTAGCCATATTGTTACCATCACCAATATATGCAACATTTAATCCTTCAAGGATGTTTTTATATTCTCTAATAGTCATTAGATCAGCAAGAACTTGACAAGGATGCTCATCATCAGTTAAGCCATTAATTATAGGAATAGAAGAATATTTAGCTAAAGTTTCTACTTCTTCTTGAGAGAAGGTTCTAATCATTATACCTTGAATGAATCTAGATAATACTCTAGCAGTATCTTCTATAGGCTCACCACGTCCTATTTGAAGATCTCTACTACTCAAAAATAGAGCATTTCCTCCAAGTTGATACATACCAGCTTCAAAAGAAACTCTAGTTCTGGTAGAACTTTTTTCAAATATCATACCTAGACTTTTTCCTTTTAGAGCTTCATGTGGTATATCGTGTTTTAGTTCATATTTTAATTGGTCAGCAAGATTTAGTATATCTAAAATATCATCTTTAGATAAATCATCCATCTTTAATAAATCCTTTTTCATAAAATAGCCCCCTTGAATTATATTAACTTAAAATTTTTATTAATATATTAATACCTTCTTCGATTTCTTTGTCCCCAATAACAAGTGGTGGAAGAAGTCTAATAACATTTGGGCCAGCAGTTAAAACTAGAAGCCCATTCTCTAAAGCTGATTGTTGTACATCAGCAGAATTACCTTTAATTTGGATACCTAGCATTAAGCCATTACCTCTAACTTCTTCAATATTAGATAAATTAGAGTCATTTAATAGCTTTTTGATAAGCTCACCTTTTTTTGTTATTTCTTTATATGATTTATCATTACATAAGGTATCTAGTACAACTAATCCGCCGACGCAAGAAACGGGATTTCCACCAAAGGTAGAACCATGGTCACCAGGTTTAAATACTGAAGAAAGTTTCTCATTACAAAGGACAGCACCTATTGGAAGACCGGCACCAAGACCTTTTGCCAGTGTTACAATATCTGCTTCAACATCAAAGTGATTATAGCCAAATAACTTACCAGTTCTACATATGCCACATTGAATTTCATCAAAAATAAGAAGAATATCATTATCTTTGCATATAGACTCTACTTCTTTAACAAAGTCCTTATCTATAGGATGAACCCCGCCTTCACCTTGGATAGCTTCCATCATAATTGCACAAACATCATTAGATAGATTATTTTTTAAATCATCTACATTGTTTGCTTCAATATAATCAAAACCTTCTGGGAAAGGGAAGAAGTACTTATGAAATTTTTCTTGACCAGTGGCTTTTAGAGTTGTCATAGTCCTTCCATGGAAGGATTGTTTTAAAGTTAGAATCTTATTTCTACCCTCGCCATATTTTTCAAAACTATATTTTCTAGCTAATTTAATAGCTCCTTCATTAGCTTCAGCACCTGAGTTTGCAAAGAATACCTTGCTCATATTAGCTATCTGAGTAAGCTTATTACTAAGATCAATAGTAATAGGATTTAAAAAGATATTTGAGCAATGTTGTAGATTATGAATTTGATTTGTGATAGCAGTTGTCCATTTATCGTGGTTATAACCTAATGAGTTAACCCCAATACCACTTGTAAAATCTATATATTTTTTACCTTCTGAGTCAAAAAGGTAAGATCCTTCTCCCTTAGTGATAGCAATAGGGAGCTGAGCATAAGAGTTCATGAGTGAATTATTCATATTTATACCTCCTAATAAATCATGGTACCAATACCTTCATGAGAGAATAGTTCTAGAAGTAAAGAATGAGGAACTCTACCATCAATTATATGAGCTCGTTCAACACCCATTCTAATGGCTTCAACACAGCAATTAATCTTAGGAATCATTCCACCTTTAATTACACCTTCGAAGGATAACTTTGGTATCTGGTGTAGCCTTAATACAGATAACAGGGATGATGAATCACTAGGATTTTTTAGTACTCCAGCTACATCTGTTAATAGTACTAGCTTTTCTGCTTTTAATGCAGCAGCTATCTTAGCAGCACAAAGATCTGCATTGATGTTATAAAGTGAATTATCCTCTTCCCCTAGGGCAACACTTCCTACAACAGGAATATATCCAGCAGATAGAGCCATAGTTAACACATCAGTATTAACAGAGGTAATTTCACCTACATATCCTAGGTCAACTTCACTTTGTAGTTTTTTTGCTTTTAGTAAAGAACCATCCATTCCACATAGACCGATAGCTTTACCACCAGCTTTTTCAATTAAAGAAACAAGGTCCTTATTTACCTTTCCACCTAAGACCATTTGAACAACATCTATTGTTGTTTCATCTGTGTAACGTAAGCCGTTAATAAATTCACTTTTTTCCCCTAATCTTTCAAGGAAAGATGATATGTTAGGGCCACCACCATGAACAACTATAGGTTGGAAGCCAACGCATTTCATTAAAACTATGTCATTTATTACAGTTTCTCTTAGTTCTTCACTTATCATAGCGTTACCGCCATATTTAACAACAATAATTTTTCCATTGTATTGTTGTATATATGGTAAAGATTGAACTAAGATGTTAGCACGATCATCAAGATTCATATATTTTTCCCCCTAAACAATTAGCTTCTGTAGTCTCCATTTATTTTCACGTAGTCGTAGCTTAAATCACAACCCCAAGCAGATACTTCAACGTCACCCATAAATAGTTCAACCTTAATTAGTATTTCATCTTGAAGTAAGATTTCTCTAGCCTTGTTTTCATCAAAAGGAACAGAAGCACCCTTATTACAAACTAGTAATGATCCAGAAGAACTTTCAAAATATACATTTATATTTTCAGGATCAAAATCAACGTTAGTATATCCTAAAGAACAAAGTATCCTTCCCCAATTAGCATCAGAGCCAAATAGAGCAGTTTTGACTAAACTTGAATTAATGACACTTTTAGCTAAAGCAACACCATCTTCTTCACTTTTTGCTCCAATAATTTTGCATTCAATTAGTTTGGTAGCACCCTCTCCATCTTTAGCAATTTTTTTTGCTAAAGATATATTAAGAAATTCTAATACTTTAAGGAAAGTGTAGTAGTCCTCATTCTTATCATCAATAATATTATTTTGAGCCATTCCATTTGCTAGGATAAGCACCATATCATTAGTGCTTGTATCGCCATCTACACTAACTCTGTTATAGCTTACTTTTACAGTTGTTTTTAAGGCTTCATCTAAAAGCTCAGGTGTAATAGCAAGGTCAGTAGTTATAAAGGAAAGCATAGTACCCATATTTGGCTCTATCATACCTGAACCTTTAGCAATGGCACCAATAGTAACAGTTTTTCCACCAATAACAAATTCGATAGCACATTCTTTATTAAAAGTATCGGTAGTCATAATAGCAGATGAAGCTTCATGATCACCGTCCTTTGAAAGTTTCTCTGTAAGTAAAGGAATTCCACATTTAATAGCATCTATGTTTAAAGGAACACCTATAACTCCTGTGGAGGCAACCAAGACCTCATCAGTTTTAATATTAAGTTCTTTTGCCTGTAATTGAGCTGTTTTTTTAGCTTTAGCTAGCCCATCTTCGCCATTACAGGTATTAGCGTTACCACTATTGCAAATTATTGCTCTAGCTTTTTTATTAACTAAATGCTCCTTAGTGATATAAAGGGGTGCCCCCTTTACTTTATTTTTAGTGTAAACCCCAGCCCCAATGCTAGGCACTTCAGAATATATTAAAGCTAGATCCTTTTTTAAACTATTCTTTTTAAGACCGCAATGTATTCCGGATGCTAAAAATCC
Organism: Clostridium zhoujianii; assembly: GCF_051590805.1. Taxonomy (NCBI): domain Bacteria; kingdom Bacillati; phylum Bacillota; class Clostridia; order Eubacteriales; family Clostridiaceae; genus Clostridium; species Clostridium zhoujianii. The sequence goes on along the minus strand of NZ_JBPUTF010000002.1, from coordinate 158,653 downwards.
TTTAGCTGCAGTTACACTACCTTTAATTATTTTAAAATCCATAATTGATCCCCCTTTTTACTTATATAAAGGGAAATAGTGTTGAAACACTATTTTCCTCTATATCTACTACTTTTAGAAGGATGGTGAAATAAAAGTTAGTCCCTCTGTTTCATCAAATCCTAGTATTATATTCATATTTTGTATTGCTTGCCCTGCAGCTCCCTTTAGCATGTTATCAATAGCACTAACTACAATAATTTGATCTTTTCTATGATTAAGGTGTAGTGATATGTCACAATAGTTAGAGTATCTTACATTTTTGGTACATGCTACTTCCCCAAGAGGAAGTACATTGACAAAAGGCTTATCTTTATAACAATTAGTATAGAGATTATGAATTTTTTCTAAATCTATAACATCATTGTTAGCTGGTTTACAATATATAGTTGAAATAATGCCCCTGTTTATTGGAAGTAGGTGAGGAGTGAAAGTAATAGTTACTTTATCCTTTGCCATAACTCCTAATATCTCTTCAATTTCAGGTGTATGTCTATGAGCCCCAATCTTATACGGTGCAAAATTTTCGTTCAATTCAGGAAAGTGGCTTGAAAGTGATAATCCACGTCCAGCACCAGTAGCTCCTGATTTAGAATCACAAATTATACCTTTAGTATCAATAATGGAATCTATAAGTAATGGCATAAGTCCTAATTCGATAGAAGTACAGTAACAACCTGGATTAGCAATAAGTTTAGAGTTTTTAATTTTATCCTTATTTAATTCGGGTAATCCATACACACTATCTTTATGTAGTTCAGGGTGAGAGAAACCTCTTTCATACCAGAACTTGTAGTCTTCTTCATTGGAAAGTCTAAAGTCAGCACCAAGGTCTATACATATTTTTCCTTGAGAGATACATTTAGCTGCTATATCCTCACTTAAGCCATGAGGTAGAGCAGTAAATATAACTTCAGAAGCCTTTAGAACATCATCCATTGTCCCACATATTAAATTTGTTTTATTAATAAAGTTTTTATAAATCGAATCTATTTCTTGTCCTTGGAAGGATACAGAACTTATAGCAGATACTTTAATATTTTTATGATTTAAAAGTATTCTAAGAAGTTCTGCACCAACATAGCCAGTAGCCCCAATGATACCGACTTTTATCATTTTAAAGCCCCCCTTTAATTTCCTTTATAAACATATCTAAAGCATCTAATTGAATTCTTACTGATTCCGTAGAAGGTCCCCCTATAACTTTTCTTTCTTCTACACAAGTTAGTAAATTAATTGCATGGTAGATATCTTCTTCAAATATAGGCGAGAAGCCTTTAAACTGTTCTAAAGAAAGTTCTTCTATTAGTTTATTTTCTTTTATACAATAAAGTACTATTTCACCAACGATTTCATGAGCATTTCTAAAGGCTAGGCCATGTTTTACTAGGTAATCAGCAACATCAGTTGCATTAGTAAAGCCACCAGCAGCTCCTTTTCTCATATTTTCCTTATTTACCTTCATAGTATCAAGCATTCCAGTGAAAGTTTTAAGGGAAAGAGTAACCGTATCTAATGCATCAAATAATGCTTCTTTATCCTCTTGCATATCTTTGTTGTATGCTAATGGAATTCCCTTCATTACAGTAAGTAGAGTCATTAGATCTCCATAAACTCTTCCTGTTTTACCTCTAACTAATTCTGCAACATCTGGATTCTTTTTTTGAGGCATTATAGAACTACCAGTACTATATTCATCATCAAGCTCTACAAAACTAAATTCGTTAGTACACCATAATATAATCTCTTCAGAAAATCTTGATAAATGCATCATTATTAATGATAGTGCAGATAGGGTTTCAATTACATAATCTCTATCTGATACTGAATCTAAACTGTTTAAAGTTACTTTTGAGAAGCCAAGTTCCTTTGCAACAAATTCTCTATCGATTGGATAAGTGGAAGTTGCTAAAGCACCTGAACCAAGAGGCATCTCATCAGTTCTTTTATATGCATCTTGTAGACGACCAACATCTCTTTTAAACATTTCAGCATATGCCAGTAAATGATGTGCGAGAGTAATTGGTTGAGCCTTTTGAAGATGAGTATATCCAGGCATTATAGTAGTGGTATTATCTTTAGCTTTCTTATATATAACCTCCTGTAAAGCCAATACATCAGATATAAGTCCTTTAATAGCTTTCTTAAGATAAATCCTTAAGTCCAAAGTAACTTGATCATTTCTACTTCTTCCTGTATGAAGCATTTTTCCACAAGGACCTATATAATAAGTTAATGTTCCCTCAGTAAAACTGTGGATATCTTCAGAAGAAGGGTCAATATCAATGACCCCATTTTCCATGCGAGTTAGAATTTCTTTTAATCCATCCGCTATCTTTTCACTAGATTTTTCAGGGATAATGCCTTGTTTGCCAAGCATTTTCACATGTGCAAGACTTCCTTCTATATCTTCTTTAAACATTCTCGAATCAACACTTATTGAAGAGTTGAAATCATTAACTAGATCATTTGTTCCTTTTTTAAATCTTCCACCCCAAAGTTTCATACTATTTTCCCTCGCTCTTAATTTTCGCATCCATCTTAGCTTTAACTACTAATGGAAGACCATATAGGTTAATGAATCCAGCAGAATCCTTTTGATCATAAACAGCATCTTCACCAAAAGTTGCATATTCTTCACTATATAGTGAGTAAGGAGAAGTCATACCTGCATTAACAATATTACCTTTGTACAATTTTAACTTAATTTCACCAGTTACTGTTTCCTGAGTTTGATCAATAAATGCAGAAAGTGCTTCTCTTAGAGGTGTAAACCACAAACCGTTATATACGATATCTGCAAACTTTAATGCTATTGTTTCTTTATAATGAGCTGTTTCTTTATCTAAACATAACTCTTCAAGATCTTTATGAGCTTTGTAAAGAATAGTTCCACCCGGAGTTTCATATACACCTCTTGATTTCATGCCAACAAGTCTATTTTCAACCATGTCTACTGTTCCTATAGCATTTTCTCCACCAATTTTATTTAATTCTTCTATTAAGGCAACTCCATTCATCTTTTCGCTGTTTAAAGCAACAGGAATACCTTTTTCAAAAGTAAGTGTTATATAAGTTGCCTTATCTGGAGCTGCTTCTAGAGTCTTAGATAGTTCTAATATTTTTTCATAGTTTGGTTCATTAAGTGGATCTTCAAGATCTAAGCCTTCATGGCTTAAGTGCCACAAATTCATATCTTTACTGTAGTTTGTTTCATAGCTAATTTTTATTGGAACTTTCTTATCAATAGCATATTGAATTTCTTCGTCTCTTGATTTGATATCCCAGATTCTCCATGGTGCAATGATAGGCATTTCAGGTGCATAAGCTTTTATTGCAAGTTCAAACCTTACTTGATCATTACCTTTACCAGTACAACCATGACATATAGCATCAGCTCCCTCAGCTTGTGCTATTTCAACCATCCTCTTACCAATTAAAGGTCTTGCAAAGGATGTTCCTAAAAGGTACTTTCCTTCATAAATTGCATTTGCCTTTATAGTTGGAAATACATAATCATTAACGAATTCTTCAGTTAAATCTTCTATATAAATTTTAGAAGCACCAGTGTTTAATGCCTTCTCTTCTAACCCTTCAAGTTCAGCTTTTTGTCCAACATTACCAACAACAGCAATAACTTCACATCCATAAGTGTCTTTAAGCCATGGAATAATAACTGATGTGTCTAATCCCCCTGAATAAGCTAATATAACTTTATTAAATTTTTTCATAATTATAGCCCCCTTAAAATATTAAATCTTCTATATTTTTCTAACTGTTTATAATTATACATGTATTTGAATAAATATGCAACATTTATTCATAAATTTAGGAAAAATATTCATATGCTATGTATAATTAAACTAAAATGAAGGATTTTATTAATTAAGGCAAAAGGATGTTATAGTAAGTGGTAATATAATGAAGTAATTAGCATTGAAAAGGTATATCATTTAACTTATTTGAATGAATATAATGATTTTTGACTATATTAAGGCTTGTTTATATTTTCCAAAGTAGGGCTATAATTATATGTATGATCTTTAAGGTTATTGTAAGAAAAGTGAAACATTAGATTAACTTGAGATGTATAAGATTAGTATAAAGTTTAAAAGAAGGAGAGTATAAGATGATTGAGGTAAGAGGAGTTTCTAAAATCTACAGAATGGGAAGAGAGCAAGTAGTAGCCCTTAATGATGTATCATTAAGTGTAGAAAAAGGCGAATTTGTTGCAATAATAGGACCATCTGGGTCAGGTAAATCAACTTTGATGCATATAGTAGGAGGTCTTGATTCACCTACAATGGGAAGCGTTATTATAGAAGGAAATGATATTAGTAAGCTTAAGGACAAGCAACTATCGAAATATAGAAATGAAAAGATAGGATTTGTATTCCAAGCATTTAATCTTGAAAATAGCCAAACTGCATTAGAAAATGTAATGATGCCACTTATATTCGCAGGTATATCTAAAAAAGAAAGAAAAGAAAGAGCATTAAAGGCATTAGAACAAGTTGGAATAGCTGAACTAGCTAAACATAAGCCAAGTGAAATGTCTGGTGGTCAAAGACAAAGGGTTTCAGTAGCAAGAGCCATAGTTAATAATCCTGAAATAGTTTTTGCGGACGAGCCAACTGGAAATCTTGATTCAAAGAGTGGTGAAAACATAATGGGATTATTTAGAGAGATAAATGCTAAAGGATTTACAGTAATAATGGTAACGCACAATCCTTTAGAAGCTAATAAGGCCAATCGTGTTGTTAAAATCAAGGATGGTAAAATAATTTCAGATGTTACTAAAGAAGAAGTTAATAGTGACGAAATTAGTTCTGATATTTCAATAGAAAAATAATTTGCCCTTAGGAGGAGGAACAAAAATGAAATTTAAAGAATATGCATTAATGGCCCTAAGGGATTTAGGAAAGAGAAAGGGAAGAACAATTCTTACTGCCCTTGGGATTACAATAGGAACATTATTAATTGTAACTATGGTTGGACTTGGAACTGGATTAAAGGACTTTATGGTAAGCACAGTTAATAGTGAAGGAAATTCAAAGAAGATTAGTATTCAACCATATAGGTATTTTACTGAAGAAGATACTATGGATTTTGATATGAATACTTTTGAGGAAGACTATTTTAAAAAGCTTGATGATACTTTAATAAAAGAAGTAAAGGATACTGGCAAAGTAGATACATTATCAGCTTATATCAATTTTACTGCATCTAAGATAAAAATAGATGGAAAAGCCTTTACAGGAATGGCTCAGATTACAGGATATAATACTGGTGCGGATGTTTTTCCAGAATGGTATGTTAAGGAAAAAAAGGATAAAGTAAAGGATGAAAATTTAAAACCAATAAAGTTAGGTAGAGATGTAGAAAAGGAAACTGGAGAGGTTCTAATTGGAGAAAAAATATTAAAGGGTTTAAATATTAATCCTGAAGATATTTTAAATAAGGAATTAGAAATAACAGTAGATAATGCAAATGGAATTACAATTACTCCATTAGTCAAGAAGTTTGCTATAGTAGGAATAATAGATGAGAACTTTAATGAAGGAGAAAAGTTTACTGTATCAGCAAAGGATGCAGCAGAGTTAAAAGGATATAGTTTCTTACAAAAGGATTACCTAAATAATAAAGGTTATGATGCTATTGATGTTATAGCTAAAGAAATTAGCGATGTAGAACCATTGACTAATAAAATTAAAGAGTTAGATTATTTTTCATCATCAACAGTTGATATGGCTAAAGAAGTTGAGGAAAGTTTAGGTGGAATAAGCATTGCATTTGCTGTACTAGGTGTAGTTGTACTAGTAGTTGCAGCTATTGGTATTGTTAATACAATGTCTATGGCAGTTTTAGAAAGAACAAAGAGCATTGGGGTTATGAAATCAGTAGGAGCAAATAGTGAAGCAATAAGATCAATATTCTTAGTACAATCATCAATAATTGGATTTATTGGGGGAGCTGTTGGTATATTATTGGCAACTGGTATAAATGCATTAATACAATTCGGAATTAACGCTTATGTAGAAAAACAAGGATTTACCATGAGCATATCAATTGGATTACCTTGGTTCTGGATTATAGGAATACTAGGTTTTGCAATAGTAATAGCATTAATATCTGGTATAGCACCAGCAATTAGAGCATCAAAATTAGATCCAATAGAAGCACTAAGAAGATAGGAGGGAAGACATATGAAATTAGTAGATAAAATAAAAATTGCATTTAGTGATTTAACACATAGAAAATTTAGAAGTCTCCTTACTATTATTGCTATATCTATAGGATCACTTTTATTAGTGGCTATGATGGGACTTGGAGATGGAATAATAAACCAGAGCAGGAAGATGATTGAAAGCTTCGGTGATACAAATGAAATAAGTATAATGCCAATCGATATAAATAAGAGTAAAGATATGGCAGGGGCAAATTTCAACGGTATGAGTATTGGCTTAAATGGTGAAGGTAGTGGTGATCTTAAAGAAGAGGATACTACAAAAACTGAAGAACCAAAAGATACAGCCAAGAAGTTAATTACAGATGAAGAGCTAGAAAAAATAAAGAATGTTAGTGGAGTAGATAGAGTAACTGCTTATATAAATGGAAAAATAACTGGATTTAAGTTAGAGGGTAATGAGTATATAGATAGAAATGTAACAGCTAAAGGAATAAACTTTACTTACAATAAGGATTTTTCAGAAGAATTAATTGCAGGAACTAATTTAAAAGATGAAAAAAATGATGTTTTAATTGGAGAAAATTATTTAAAGAAATTAGGAATTGAAAATAAGGAAGATGTAATAGGTAAAAAAATTACTATTAAAGCTGAATATCCTGAGATGAATGGTATTGTTATTAAACAACCACTAGAAGTTGAGGGAACAATAGTTGGAGTGCTTCAAAAGAAGACTTATGGAAATGAAATGATAATGAGTTCTAGTAAGTTAGCACCAATATCAAGTTATTTCACTGAATCATCTGATTATATTAAGGATAATGGATATGATAGTGCATCTGCTTTTGCTAAGGAAGGAGAAAAAGCAGGTGATGTTAGCAGTAAAATACAAACAGAAACTGGATTTTTAACAATGTCATTTGATATGATAGATAAAATGTTAGATATGTTATCTACAGTAATTAAAAGTATATTATCAATTGCAGGTATAATTGTACTAGTAGTTGCAGCATTAGGCTTGGTTAATACCATGACTATGACATTGCAAGAAAAGAGAAAAATGATTGGGGTTATGAGGTCAGTAGGTGGCTCAAGAGGAAATATTAGAATGATATTTATATTCCAATCAATATTACTAGGTATAGCTGGTGGAATATTTGGAGTAATATTATCTTCCATAGGTATTTGGTTTGTAAATGAGTATGTAACTAAAGCAAGTGGATTAGTTATAGCAGTAACAGGAAGCAATATAGGCTTTGCTTTAGGAATAACTATAGTTATTTCCGTAATAGCAGGATTAATTCCTTCTGGCAAGGCTGCTAAACTTAATGTGGTAGAGGCAGTAGCAGAGGAATAATAATGATTTAATGAACAAATACTATCCTTGTTAATAAAGAATTAGGAGGGATAGTATGACACATTTAAATTGTTGTGTAGAAAGTTGTGCTCATAATAAAGATGAATATTGTTGTCTAAGTTCTATAGAAGTTGGTGGAAGTAACGCAAGTAAACCTACATCAACTTGTTGTGATAGCTTTGCAGAAAATTCAGGCGGATTTACAAATGCAGCTGAGTCAGTAGAACCACATTTAGATATACAATGTAAAGCTGAGGAATGTGTCCATAATTCTAATTGTTATTGTAGTGCAGAACATGTGGATATAGCAGGAATATCAGCTTGCAATCCTGAAGAAACCCTTTGTGCAACATTTCATTGTGAATAGTAAATAAAGAGATAGGGATATTGAAAAATTTCAATATCCCTATCTCTTTATTTATTAGAATATATTTTCTATAGTAGGTTTATGAAGACTTTTAACATTATCTGCTGAATACTTAAGAAGATGGACGGAAACATGGCTTTCTGAAATATCATTAGACTTAACATATAGAGAGAGCTTTAGAGCTTCGTTAAGTAGATTATCAAAATCGCAATGATTAAGATATACAGAAGCTATAAAGTCTCTCTCTTTAATATTATCTATAAGATCTACAGTAATTAAGTATGCATCTTCCCATTGACTATTATCAATTAAAGCTTCGATTTTTTCACTTTCAATGTAAATAGAGTCACAAAGAGTCATTAATGAATTATTAACATAAGTGACAAAACCTAAAAGTGAGATGAAAATTACTACTGATATTATTGTGTTTCGCATTTATTACACTCCTTTTCATACTCATCATAAAGTTGGTATTTAAAGTTACCCCGAGTGTCGTACATTGCTAAGAGAACTTTGTTAATAGAATCAATATTATGATTCTTAAGTATATTTTCAACCCATTTTATATCCTTCCCTAAAGATGTTAGAGAATTTTTATTAACCTTTCCATCAGTTACTAAAATTTTAGGAATCATTGGTATATTAGGATTGGTTGAAACACTAGTTTTATTATTGTTGATAGAGTTAGCCTGAAGTATAGAAAGTTGACCGTTATTTTCTAATATAGCATATTGGATTTCATCTAAATCAAAATAACCAGCTAGACGAATTTCTTCCATAAGTTCATCTATATTTATTTGTTGTCTTTTCAATGCTTGATAGTTAATTTTACTCTTAAAAACTAAAATGGAAGGTTCACCATCAATGATCCTTCTAGCAATTTGACTTTTTAATTGTAGTTGAGAAAGTATGTTTTTTAAAAATAATAAGGTTACAATTGGAATAACACCAAGTAATAGGGGCAACCTTGTATCCTGCATAGGTAATGCAGCAAGATCAGAGATCATAATAGTTATTACGAATTCATAAGGTTGTAGCTCACCAATTTGGCGTTTTCCCATTAATCTCATTACTATAACTACCAATGTATATAAAATTGCAGTTCTGATAAAAACTATGAACATATTAAACACCCCTTACACATAATATTTGTTAAAATAGATACAAATATTCAATAAAAGATTAAGTTTTCAGGTTAGGTTCATTTCGGAATATAATGGGGTATGATATATAATATATAGTATATAATTGTGAGAGGAGAGAAAAAATGGAGACAATAAAATTAAACTTAATTGATGATAAAGAGATAAATATAAATAGAGGAACTACATTTAAGGAAGTTATTGATAAGTATTATGAAGATACTTCAATTGTCTTGTGCGAATTAGAAGGAAATTATTATGAATTAGGAAAAGAAATACCTTGTAGTGGGAAGCTTAATGTTATTTATGCAAATACTGAGATTGGATGGAAGGTGTACTCTAGAACCCTTCAATTCATATTTATAAAATCAGCATTAGAGTTATTTCCAAATTCAAAAATAATAATAGAACATTCTATATCAAAGGGATTATTTAGCGAAATACATAAGGATGAACCAGTAACAGTAGAAGAAATAAACGAAATTAAAGATAAAATGATTGATTTAATAAATAGAGATTGTAAAATAAACAAAGTTGAAGTCACTAGAAAAAAAGCTATAGAGATATTTGAAGACTATGAAATGAGTGATAAAGTAAAGCTTTTAAAACAAAGCAACTTTGAAACTGTAAAATTATATGAATTAGAAGGAAGATATGATTATTTCTATGGACAGATGGCATATTCAACAGGTGTAATAAAAGCCTTTGATTTAATTCCATATAATCATGGATTGGTTTTAAGAAATCCTACTGAAGAAGATGTTACAGTACTGCCAGAATTTAATGAGCAAAAAAGATTAGCAAGTATATTCTATGAAACAGAAAAATGGCTTAATATTCTAGGGGTAGGGGAAGTAGGTGACTTAAATCAAAAGGTTTTAAACAATGAACTTAGAGATCTTATACTTGTTTCTGAGGCATTACATGAGAAGAAAATTGCATATATTGCAGATAATATTGTGAATAGAGAAGAGGTAAAAGTAGTATTGATAGCTGGACCATCTTCATCTGGAAAAACCACTTTTGCAAATAGATTAGGAATTCAGCTTAGAGTAAATGGAGTAATTCCAATACCAATATCATTAGATGATTATTTTATAAATAGAGATGAAACTCCTAAGGATGAAAATGGAGAATATGATTTTGAATCTATAAATGCAATAGATTTAAAGCAGTTTAATTCAGATTTAAAAGGACTTTTAAATGGAGAAGAAGTAGAGATACCTTCCTACAACTTTAAGACTGGCAAGCGTGAGTGGATAGGACATAAGCTGAAATTACCAAGTAATGGAGTAATTGTAATTGAAGGAATTCATGGATTAAATCCATTACTTACAGGTGAAATATTAGATAAAAATAAATTTAAAATATATATTTCTGCATTAACACAGTTAAATTTAGATAATCATAATAGAATAGCAACTACAGATGTTAGAAAAGTAAGAAGAATAGTAAGAGACTTTCTATCAAGAGATTATGGTGCAGAAGATACACTTTTAATGTGGCCTTCAATAAGAAGAGGGGAAAAGAAAAATATATTTATATTCCAAGAAGAGGCAGATGTAATGTTTAACTCAACATTAGTATATGAGTTATGCGTACTTAAGACATATGCAATAAAAGAATTAGAAAAAATAAAGCCAGGAAGTCCAGTATATAACGAAGCGGTAAGATTAAGAGCATTTTTAAATTTCTTTGAGGAAATTAAATTTGAAGATGTTCCAGGAAATTCTTTACTTAGAGAATTTATTGGGGGAAGCTGTTTCTATAAATACTAGAGTATATAGATATGTAATATCTACCAGGGATGAACTAACTATAAATGTTACATTACATTTATAGTTAGTACATAATTTAAAGAGATTTATAAGACACCTCAAGGTTTTTATTATTAAAGTTAGTTTTCATAAATTCAATATCACTATTCTTAAGATAGTAGGTAAAAGCTTTAGATCTATTCTTAAGGGTTATAGTGAAAAATCTTTTAGACTTATTTTCATTTCCATCAATAGTTATACTATCAATATTCTCATAACTAATTTTATTTCCAAATAAAAGCATGCTATTTTTAGAAAAAATTATAAAGTTGAAATTAAATGAAGAAAATAATACTGTTAAAAAGAAAAGCATTCCAAGGAGATTAGGACCATTTAATACCATATAAATAAGTAATAATACAGCACAGAGGAAAGAAGTTTTATCTCTAAGAGTAATTATTGAGTTATGTTCTTTTTGAATTCTATAGAAATCGTACATATTCATTAAAAAATATATAAGGTATAAAAACCCCATAATAATAGCGAATATAAAAAGTATATTTAATATGTTATCCATTAGTTATCCTCCCATATTTTATGACATTAATTACTACAAGAACAGTATAACAAAATAATCATTGATAATACATAGAAAATTACTTAAACTAATATCAACAAAGTACTAAAGAATAAGGAGATAAATTATGAAGAATCCAGGAGTTTTCGATATATTAGGCCCAATTATGATTGGTCCATCAAGCTCTCATACAGCAGGAGCAGCTAGATTGGGAAAGGTTGCAAGGGCAGTAGCAAATGGTGAAATTGAAAGTGTAAAGTTCTTATTACATGGCTCTTTTGGAAAGACATATAAAGGACATGGAACAGATAGAGCATTAGTTGCTGGGATTTTAGGAATGGAGCCAAGTGATATTAGATTAAGGGATTCCCTTGAAATAGCTAAGGAAGTAGGTCTTAGGATAGAGTTTGAGGAATATGATTTAGGTGATGTACACCCTAATACAGTTAAATTTTTGATGAAAACTAAAAAGGGAAATGAATGTGAAGTCGTTGGTTCATCAATAGGTGGAGGAAGTATACAGATCAACGAGGTAAATGGAAATAAGGTTGAATTTACTGGTGAATACCCTACATTAATTATTTCACATCAAGATATTCCAGGGGCAGTATCAAAGGTAACCTCAACTCTTTACTTTGAGGGAATTAATATAGCATTTATGAAGGTATTTAGAAAGCAAAAAGGTAAGGGTGCTACAATGGTATTTGAAGTGGATAATAAAATTACAGAATCAATAGTAGATCAAATAAAAAATATAGAATCAATAAGTAGAGTAATTAGTATAAATCCAGTTACGGAGGAAGAATAAAATGAATATTGCAAGAAGTGGTGAAGAACTTTTAAAGATTTGTGATGAAGAAAATATTTCTCTAAGTGAATATGCAATAAGGCATGAGATGGAAAAGAGAGAAATAAGTAGGGAAGATCTTTTCAAAAAAATGAGGCATAACTTACATGTAATGATGGAATCGGCAAAGGGTGGAATGGAAAAGGAAGTTTATTCTGTAAGTGGTCTTATAGGCGGTGACGCATATAAGCTGCAAAAGTATATAGAGAAGGGCGAATTTTTAACAGGAGAAACAACAGTTTTAGCAATGGCAATGGCATTATCATCATCAGAAGTAAATGCAGCTATGGGTAAAATAGTAGCGTGTCCTACGGCAGGATCTTGTGGGATATTACCAGCAGTAATACTTTCAGCAGGAGCTAAGCTTAAAAAGAGCGAGGATGAATTAATCCAAGGATTATTCGCATCATCGGCAGTAGGTATGATAATAGGAATGAATGCAACAATGTCAGGGGCAGAAGGTGGATGCCAAGCAGAATGTGGTTCAGCAGCAGCTATGGGAGCAGCAGCAGTAGTTGAGATGATGGGTGGAACACCTAAAATGAGTTTAGATGCAGCGGCAATAGTATTTAAAAATATTCTAGGATTAGTATGTGATCCAGTAGCAGGATTAGTTGAAATACCATGTGCTAAGAGAAATGCTTCAGGGGCAATAAGTGCTTTATGTACAGCTGATTTAGTTATGGCTGGTGTTGATTCTAAAATACCATTTGACGATGCTTTATCAGCAATGTATAAGGTTGGGAAGAGTCTTCCAGCATCATTAAGAGAAACAGCCTTAGGAGGAGTTGCTGTAACTAAAGCTGGTCTTGAATTAAAGAAGAAGGTTTACGGAGAAGAATAAAAGTGGTAGAATAAAATAGAAAATTGTATAAATTTACTAGGGGTGCTAGTGTTTCTAGCTGAGAATGGAATAGTTGAATTCCTAAACTCTTGAACCTGATGTGGTTAGGACCACCGTAGGGAAGTAATAAATTAAAATTTATTAGTGTAGCCCTAGGCTACACTTTTTTGTTTTTAAAAGGGGGAATATATATGAATAAAAAAGATATATCTTATAAGCTTGCAATAAGTGGAATCCTTATTGCAATAGCAACGATATTTGGAACCTTTTCTATTCCTATATTTGGGGCTAAGATGTCACCAGTGCAGCATTTTGTTAATGTAGTTGCAGCAGTAGTATTAGGTCCCATTTATGCTGTAGGAAATGCATTTGTATCATCTTTTCTAAGAAATATTTTAGGAACAGGAAGTTTATTAGCATTTCCAGGAAGTATGATAGGAGCATTATTAGCTGGACTAGCCTATCAGAAGTTCAAGAAAATAGAGATAGCAGTATTAGGTGAGATTATAGGCACTGGATTATTAGGGGCATTAGTAGCTTATCCAATTGCTAAGTTAGTTTTAGGAAAAGAGGTAGCATTATTTGTTTATATAGTACCATTTTCTATTAGTTGTATTGGAGGGGCTATAATAGCCTATATATTACTTAAGGTACCATCAATAAGAAAAACATTACTATTAAGAGGAGGTAGATAGATATGAAAACAGCATTAACTATAGCAGGTTCAGATTGTTCAGGAGGAGCTGGAATTCAAGCAGATATAAAGTCTATGTCTGCAAATGGAGTATTTGCTATGAGCGTCGTAACAGCAATTACTGTACAAAATACAATGGGGGTATTTGGAATACAGGACGTAAACCCAGAGATAATAAGCGGTCAAATTAAAGCCATTTTTGATGATATTAAGGTTGATGCAATAAAAGTAGGTATGGTTTCAAAAATAGAATCAATAAAGGCTATAGGAAAATCTTTAAGGTCAGTTGAAAAATTGCCACCAGTTGTTGTTGATCCAGTTATGATTTCTAAAAGTGGATTTAAACTTTTATCAGATGATGCTAAGGAAACATTAATAGAAGAATTATTCCAAATATCAACACTAATAACACCTAATTTACCAGAGGCAGAGGAGATTTTGGGAATAAAAATTAGCAATCTAGAAGAAATGAAAGAAGCAGCAATCAAGTTAAAGGAGCTTGGACCAAAGTACGTATTAGTAAAGGGTGGACATTTGGAAGATGATGCAACTGATTTATTATATGATGGGAAAAATTTTATTTATTTAAAACAAGAAAGAATAGATACAAAGCATACACATGGGACAGGATGTACACTATCATCAGCTATAGCTGCTAATTTAGCAAAAGGTATGGATATAGAAGATGCTGTTAATGAAGGAAAAAGATATATTACAATAGCTATTGAGCATGGATTTGAACTTGGAAAAGGTGTAGGACCAACTAATCATTTCTATGAACTGTATAAAAGTAGCAAAGTGACAAAATAATAATAAGTTATTAACCGAGTTTATGTTAAGAGGAGTATATTAAAGTATCCTTTTAGTAAACTCGGTTTTGTTTTATTAAAGAAACATAAGATGTAAGATTTCGACATAAATTATTACAATTCTTTAACATGAAAGTTTTCGACAGGTTTTGTTGCGATTATTGATAATTGTTTTATAATTAGTTTAAAAGTAAAATGAAATCAGGTGATAGAGATGTATGTTAATAGTCGATTATTAAAAGTACTAGAGTTCTTAAAGAAGAACAACCAAACCTCCATTAAGGAGATTTCAGAAAAATTGAATATAACAGATAGAGTAATTAGATATGACTTAGATACAATTAATTTTTTGCTTAGAATAAATAAGTTGCCTCTAATAGAAAAAAAATCTAAAGGTAAATTAGCATTTCACAAATCATTAATAGGTAATCAAAAGATTGAAGAATTCTATAAGTTAAATAAACATTCTAAGGAAGAAAGAATAGATCTTATAAAAGCTAAACTTCTAATTGAGGGGAAAATTAACTTATCAGCAACATCAAAGAATTTAGATGTAAGCAGAACCTCTATTAGAAATGATATGAATGTTATTACAGAGGAACTTCAGGATCTTGGAATTAAAATAATTCAAAATTGTGTTTGTGAAGATGAACAATTTATTCGTAGCTACATTATGAAAACCTATTCAAAAAATATGATGAAATTTTATTTAAGAGATGATAATAATCTTGATGAAAACTTATTAGATGATTACTTTACAGAATCCTTTATAGATGTAGATAAAAATAAAGTGAAGAAAGCTATAAGGAAGTTGTTAGAAGAAACAAATAATAAGGAACAAAATTATTATGATGAGATATGGATTTACACTATGGTCTCTTATCTAAGGATAAATCAAGGAAAGTTCATAGATAAAGTAGATAATGAGGAATTTTTGAAAAATAGCGAGTATTACTTAAGTATCAATAGATATCTAGATAATATAGAAATGATATTGAATATAATGTATTCACAAAAAGAAAGATTATATTTAATAGATTATCTACTAGGAATTTTAAATCATAATTACAATGTAGATATTCTAGAAAATTGGGTAGATGTTGTATTACTAGCTAAACAAATGATTAAGGAAGTGTCTAATTATTCAGGTGTTAATATTCAGTCTGATGAGATATTAATTAATGGTCTTTTAAATCATATTAAACCAGCCATAAACAGATTAAAAAACAATATAACCATGGAAAATGATATTTATATGGATGTAATTGAACCCTATCCAGAATTATTTAACCTTATTAAGTCTCTATTGAGGCCACTTGAGGATATAGTTAATAAAGATATACCAAATTCTGAAGTTGCTTTAATAACACTACATTTTCTTGCTTCATTAGAAAGAAATAGAGTAGAAGAAATAGAAAAGAAAAAGGTTTTACTTGTTTGCGGAGGGGGTTATGGAACATCAGCAATAGTATCAAAGCAAATAAGTGAATTATATAATGTTGAAATTAAAGAAATATTATATTATGCAGAATTTGTAGATTACAATTTAGAAGATGTAGATGTTGTTGTAACAACACTAAAATTAAATGAGAGTATACATAGGGACAAGGATATACCAATTATTAAAATAAGTCCTTTTTTAACAATCAAAGATCAAAAGGTATTAGGAAAGCATTTAGCTAAAAGTGGATTAAAGAAAAGTAAATTATATGAAATATTAGATATTGTAAATGAAAGTGTGGAGTTGAAGGATTTAGAACAACTAGTTACTAGGCTAGAATCTGCTTTAATCAATAAACCTACAATGAAAAAAGAAACTATTCAACTTAGATTATTGGATTGGATAAGTGAAGAAAAGATAAGAGTTGTAGATAAAATTGAAAGCTGGCAGGATGCGTTAAGGATATGTGGTGAGCCATTAATAAAAAGTAAAGAAATTAAACCAGAATATATTGATGAAATTATTGAAGTAGCAGAGAATTTTGGAGTTCATTTTTTACTAGATAATGGTGTAGCAATTCCACATGGAGAAGTAGAAAAAAATGTTTACAAATCATCTATAAGTATACTTTATTCCAAGGAGCCTGTAGTCTTTCCAGAAGGAAAGAAAGCAGAATTATTTTTATTAATTGCAGCTAAAACAACTAAGGATCATGTTAAAAGCATTGAGGATATTATTAGTTTCGTTAGTAGCAAAGAGTTTGTAGATGAGGTAAAGAAGGGAAATACACCTTCAGAAATATATTTAAGATTAGAAAATGTGTTTTATAAATACATTTATTAAAATTTAAGATATTTGTAAACGATTTATACAATTTAGGAGGAAAAGGACATGAATATTGAACAAATTAGTTTTGGAATTATATCATTTGCAGGGGATAGTTTTTATCAAATGAAGGAAGCTATTCAAAGTGCAAAGAAAAAAGATTTTGATAAGGCAAATGAATTTATGGCTGAGGCTAAGAAATTATTAAGAGAAGCTCACGACATACATACAAAGATAATTGTAGGTGAAGCTGGTGGAGAGAAGGCAGAATACTCAGTTCTTCTATCACATGCACAAGATACTATGATGAATGCAGTATTATTTGAGACTATAGCTGAGGAATTAATAGATGTATACAAAACTAGATAGTTAAATATTAAGTCATAAAATAAATTTATAGGAGAGTGTTTAAAATGAAATTTGATAGATTACATATTTTATTATGCTGCAACTTAGGTGCATCAACAGGAGTTATGGTTAACAAAATGAGAGAAATAGCAATGAATAGTGAAAAGCTTAAAGGTGTTGATATAAAAATTGAAGCACATCCAGCTAGTGACTTAATTGAATATATTGATGACTTTGATGTAATTATGCTTGGACCACAAATTAAGCACAGATACAATGAATTAAAAGAAATATGTGATTCAAAGAAGAAACCATTAGAGGTTATTGACACAAGAGATTATGGAACAGTAAATGGTGCTAATATTCTTAAATCAGGAATACTTCTTAAAATGAAAACATTAGAATAAAACTAATTTGTTAGGAGGGTAAACAAATGACTAAAGAAAATTCAAAAATGGAGAAATTAGTTAGATTTCTTGAAAAGTATCTTAGTCCTATAGCATCCAAGGTAGAAAAACAAAGACATGTTCAATCTATAAAAAATGGTATGATGGCTCTTATTTCAGTATTAATGGTTGGATCATTTACACTAGTAATATCAGCAATTGGACAACTATTCCCTGAAGGATCAGCAATTAAAGAATTCTTTATTAATAATGGGGAAGTATTAAATTTACCATTTAACTTTACCTTTGGATTATTGGCACTGTATTGTGCAATAACGATATCTTATAACCACTCAAAACAATTACAAATACCATATGCACATGGAATATTAGGTGGGGTTTTAACAACACTTATACTGAATGTGAAAATAGTTGATGGTGTTATGGATACTCAATTCCTAGATTCAAGAGGCTTATTTGTAGCAATAATATCATCTTTAATTACAGTAGAAATAATGGCATTTTTTATAAAGAAAAAAATTACTTTAAGGTTTGAAGGCCTTCCAGAAATGATATCACAAACATTCGAATCAATAATTCCACTTATTACAGTATTACTATTAGCTTTAGGAGTTAGTTTAACAGTTGGTTCTGCAACGGGTGGACAAAACCTTCCAGAAGCATTTACAACATTCTTAGCTCCATCTTTAAGTAGTATTGATACTGTTTGGGCAGTAATGTTAATTTCATTCCTTGAAATGTTATTCTGGTTCGTTGGTCTAAATGGGTATGCAATTTTAGTAGGGTTTGTAATGCCATTTATGACTCAATACTTAGCAGCTAATGCTGCAGCATATCAAGCAGGAGAGATGATACCACATGTATTTGCACCAACATATTGGGATTACTTCTTAGGAGCTACAGGGTCAGGACTTACAGGGTGTCTTGTTATATTAGCAATTATGAGTAAGAGAAAGGACCTAAAAGCTGTAGGTAAAGCATCTATTTTACCGGCTATATTTACAATATCAGAACCAATGGTATTTGGATTACCAATAGCATTCAACCCATATTTATTCATTCCATTTGTTTTTGGAACACCACTAGTTGGAGCATTATCATTCTCAATATTTAAGGCAGGTATAGTTAGACCACCGGTTGTACATGTTGGAGGAACCCCAGTACCATTAGCTCAATATTTAACGACTATGGATTGGAAAGCAGTAGTTTTATTCTTTGCAATTATAGCTATTGGAGTACTAATGTATTATCCATTCTTTAAACTATATGAAAGAAGTCTAGAAAAGAAAGATGCATCAAATGATGAAAGACAAGCTGAATTAGATTCTTTAGATTTAGATTTCTAAAATTAAATAACATATGTAGGTGGCTTCTAAGTTAGAAAATCTAACTTAGAAGTTACCTAAATAGAAAGCGAAGTGCACTTACAGTAGGAAAAACCTTAAATAGTATAAGAAAAATATTTTTAACAATAACAAAAGAATTAAGGAGGCACTTAAATGAAAGTAAATGTGTTAGAAAACTATGAAAAAATGTCAAAAGCAGTAGCAGAATATATTATTGACTATGTGAATAATAAACCGGAGAGCTTATTATGTCTTGCAGGTGGTGATACTCCACTTTTAACTTATCAATATTTAGTAGAAGCAGCAGAAGAAGGTCAAGTAGACTTTTCTAAATGTAAATTTGTTTCTTTAGATGAATGGGTAGGTTTAGGAGAAGATGTAAAAGGAAGTTGTATAGAAACTCTATATAGAACTATATATGGGAAGCTTCCTATAGAAAAGGATCAGGTTTGTTTCTTTAATGGATTAGCTGAAGATCTAGATGAAGAATGTAAAAGAGTAGATAAGTTTATTTTTGAAAGTAATGGAGTAGATATAATGCTACTTGGTATTGGGATGAATGGTCACCTAGGATTTAATGAACCTAATGTTGATACAGATCTTTATTGTACTGTAATTCCATTAGACCCAGTTACTAAAACAGTTGGAGCAAAGTATTTTGACCAAGAGGTTAATGTAACATCAGGAATAACTTTAGGTATGAAACACATTATGGAATCTAAGAGCATTATTTTAATGGCTAATGCATTAAAGAAGGCTGATATAGTTAAGGCAACTGTTGAAGGAGAAATTAGTGTTAAAGTACCATCAAGCTTGGTTAGAGAGATAAATAATTCACAAATATTTTTAGATAAAGAAGCAGCTAGTAAGCTAAGATAGGAGGAAGACAATATGAGACATATTAATGTAAAGGGACATAAAGAAGGAAAGGAAATAGAGATAAAAGTATCATCATTACTTATGGGATCAGGCGATTTCTTAAGGATAGATAATATGGAATTTGCAGCACCAGTATTAGATAAGTTTATAGAACTTGGAGGTAATACATTTGATACTGCAAGACATTATAGACATAGTGAAAAAGCTTTAGGAGCATGGATGAGTGAAAGAAAAAATAGAGATAATGTTGTTATATTCACTAAGGGATGTCATCCAGTAAGAGAATTCCCAAATACCCCAAGAGTAAATCCAGAAGCAATAAATGAAGATGTAGCTACAAGCTTAGAGATGTTAGGAACCGATCATGTTGAAATGTTTGCTTTACATAGGGATGATGTAACTAAGCCAGTTGGTCCGATTATGGAGGCTTTAGACAAGTTAGTTAAAGAAGGAAAAATATATGCAATAGGAGTTTCAAATTGGGAACTAGATAGAATTATTGAAGCCAATGAATATGCAGAGGCACATGGATTAACTAAGTTTACATTTAATAGTCCTAATTTAAGCTTAGCAAAAACTCTAAAGCCAAGATGGCCTGGATGTGTTTCGGCTAATGAAGAAATGATTAAGTGGCATGAAGAAAATAATATGGCTATGATTTCATGGTCATCACAAGCAGGTGGTTTCTTCTCAGGAAGATTTACACCAGAGTATTTAGAAGATCAAGAAATGGTGGATGTTTTCTATTGTAAAGAAAACTGGGAAAGATTTGATAGAGCTAAGAAGATGGCAGAAGAGAAGGGGGTAACTCCGATTCAAATTGCTCTTGCATATGTTGTAAATCAAAAGTTCCCTACAGGTGCAGCTATAGGGCCAGAAAAAATGGAAGAATTATTATCTTCATATGAAGGATCAAATATTGTGTTAACAGAAAAAGAAGTTAATTGGTTAGATTTAAAGTAGGGGGATTAGAAATATGAAAGATAAAATTGCAGTTCAATTATATTCTGTAAGAAAAGAATTTGAAAAAGACTGTGAAGGAACTATTAGGAAACTTAAGGAAATTGGTTTTAATGCTGTTCAAGTGGATGGTATGAGAGGAAATGATCCTAATGTAGTAGCAGAATTATTAAAGAAATACGATATGAAGGTTATAGGGCTACATATAAAACATGACAGATTTTTTGATGATCTAGATGGAATTATAGAAGAGGCGTATCTATTTGACTGTAAGACAATTTATGATAAATATATCGAAGATGAGGATCAAAATGAAGATGGATATAGAAATACAAAGAAAGTTTTAATTGATGCTGCTCAAAAATTAAGTAACTTAGGATTTAGAGTTGGACTACATAATCCTGAGTACGACTTCAATAATGAAGTTGATGGAAGAGTAGTTATGGACTATATTACAGATCCTGTGAATGGGATTTCAGTATATGCAGAAGCTGATACATATTGGATAACTGTAGCAGGAAAAGATCCAGTTGAATTTATAAAGAGATATTCAGGAAGAACTCCAATAATACATATGAAAGATATTGATACTAGCCTTGATCTAAATGATATGGACAATAACTTAAGAGAAGTTGGATGTGGCGATGTTGATTTTGAAAGCATTATTAGATGGGGAGAAAAAAATGGTGTTGAGTATTATTGTATAGAACAAGATAGTTCAAAAATAGGAATGTTTGAGAGCTTAAAGATAGGCTTAGAAAACTTGACTAAGATCTGTGACAAATTAAAATAAAAAAAGTGGCGAAAGCCACTTTTTTAATAGGAGTGAGTAATAGTATGGCAAATTCATTTATAGTACCAAAATATATTGTAGCAGGAGAAGAGGCTTTAAAAGAATCAATTAGTTACTTAAAAGATTGTGGCAAAAAAGCTTTTATTGTAACAGACAAGATGATGGTGGAGTTAGGTTCTGTAACAAAGGTCATTAAAATATTAGATGAGGCAGATATTGAATATAGTATATTTAGTGAAGTTAATAGTGAACCAACAGATAAAATTATAATAGAAGGAATTAATGAATATAAGTTATCAGGCTGCGATTTCTTAATTGGATTAGGAGGGGGTAGCCCAATTGATGCAATGAAAGCAATTGGAGCTATGATAACTAACAATGGAGATATTACAGATTATGTAGGAAAAGTAATAGAAAAAGCACCTCCTAAGTTAGTAGCAATACCAACTACAGCAGGTACTGGATCAGAGGCAACTCAATTTACTATAATTTCTGATACTCAAAATGGTGTGAAGATGCTTTTAAAGGGATCTTATTTAATGCCATCAGTAGCAATTATAGACCCTATATTTACTCTTACAGCACCTAAAAATGTAACAGCTGCAACGGGGGTAGATGCATTAACTCACGCAATAGAGGCCTATACATCTAGAAAGGCACAGCCTCTATCAGATACTATGGCATTATCAGCTATTAAGAGGATATATGGAAATCTTTTGAAAGCATACAGTAATGGATCAGATTTAAAGGCTAGAGGGGAAATGGCTATAGCTGCATTGGAAGCTGGAATAGCATTTAATAATGCTTCTGTAACATTAGTTCATGGAATGAGTAGACCAATTGGAGCATTATTCCACGTTCCTCACGGATTATCAAATGCAATGCTTCTTAAAGAATGTTTAGAATTTGCTAAAGAAGGTGCGGTTGAAAGATTTTGCGATATGGCAAAGGCAATAGGAATTTACAAAAGTAGTATGACTTTAGAAGAGGGAGCAGAAGCTTTTTTAGAAGCAATAAAAGAATTATTAGTATCTTTAAATATAGATACATTAGAGGAGTTTGGAGTAGAGAAGGAAGAGTTTTTTGAAGTTATGGATAAGATGGCTGAGGATGCATTAATAAGCGGAAGTCCTCAAAATACAAGAAGATCACCATCAAAGAAAGAAATCATAGATATATACAAAGCTTTATGGAATTAGAGGTATAGATATGTCATTAGTTAATATGAGAGAGCTTATAAATAAAGCGGATAAAGAAGGATATGCAGTAGGAGCATTTTCAGTAGCTAACTTGGAAATGGTTATGGGTGCTATAAGAGCCGCAGAGGAATTAAATTCGCCAATAATATTGCAAATTGCAGAGGTAAGGTTAAATTATTCACCATTACATTTAATAGGACCCCTTATGATTGGTGCAGCAAAAAAAGCAAAGGTACCAGTTGCAGTTCATTTCGATCATGGTCTAACAGAAGAAAAAATTTCAGAAGCTTTAGAAATAGGCTTTACATCTGTAATGATAGATGGATCAAAGAATAGTTTAGAAGAAAATATTTCTATCACTAAAAAAATAGTAAAAAAAGCAGAAGCATATGGGGCAGCAGTTGAAGCAGAGATTGGAATAGTCGGCGGTAGCGAAGATGGCTCTGAAGATATAAAAATGAAATATACAGATGTATTAGAAGCTAAAAGGTTTTTTGAAGAAACGAAAGTAGATGCTTTAGCAGTTGCTATAGGAAATGCACATGGTCTTTATAAGTTTGAGCCAAAGCTTAATTTACAGAGGCTAAAAGAAATAGATAGCGTCATAGAGGTACCATTAGTTCTTCATGGAGGAACTGGCATAACAGCTGTAGATTTTAAAAATTCTATTAAATATGGAATAAGGAAAATAAATGTAGCAACGGCAACATTTAATTCAGTAGAATCTAAAGTTTATGATTTATACAAATCTAAAGAGAATAGAGATTATTTTAAACTTCATACAACAGAAGTTTTAGGAGCTTATGAAAATGTTAAAAAGCATATTGAAATATTTGGAAGTAAAATGAAAGCATAGGAGGAAAGTATGAATTACGTAAAGTTTGATAATAATAGACCAATGGATATAGTGCCAATAGGAAGAGTTGCAATAGATTTTAATCCGGTAGATATAAATATGCCATTATCAGAAAGTACAACCTTTAAGAAATATCTTGGAGGATCTCCAGCTAATATAGCGGTTGGTATGGCTAGATTAGGTAAGAAAGTTGGATTTATAGGCAAAGTATCAGATGATCAATTTGGAGAGTTTGTTGTTAATTATTTTAAAAATGAATCAATTGATACAACACAGATTTCAGTATGTAAAAATGGAGAATCTTTAGGATTAACCTTTACTGAAATTAAAAGCCCAACAGAAAGTAGTATATTAATGTATAGAACTGGAGTGGCTGATTTACAGCTTTCAGTAGAAGATATAAATGAAGAGTACATAAAAAATACAAAAGCTATAGTTATATCAGGAACAGCTCTTTGCGGAAGTCCTTCAAGAGAAGCAGCTTTAAAAGCTTTAGAGTATGCAAAAAAACATAAAACAGTAGTTATTTTCGATATAGATTATAGAAGCTATACTTGGAAGAATAAAGATGAGATTGCAATTTATTATTCAATGGTAGCTAAAAATAGCGATATTATCATAGGCTCAAGGGAAGAATTTGACTTAACAGAAGGTTTAATGGTAGATAGTTCATCAGATAATGAGACTGCAGAAAGATGGCTTGGCTATGGGAACAAGATAGTTGTAATTAAACATGGTAAGGATGGGTCAACAGCTTATACTAATGATGGAAAATCATTTAATATTAAGCCATTCCCAGTTAAGTTATTAAAGTCATTCGGTGGTGGAGATGCCTATGCTTCAGCTTTTATGTACGGATTATTAGAAGGATGGGATGTTATAGATGCACTTGAATTTGGATCTGCTTCAGCAGCAATGTTAGTAGCTAGCCATAGTTGTTCTGCTGATATGCCAAAATCTGAAGAAGTTAAGGATTTTATAAAGGCAAAGAAGGAAGAATTCGGAGAAATGGTTGCTAGGGGGTAAGGGTATGTTTGATTACTTAAATGAGATTAAATTTGGAGATAATATTATTTCAGAAATTAATGGTAAAAATAAAAACATGTTAATGGATACAAAGGTAGTTAAGATTAGCAAAGAAGATAAAGTTACTTATTTGGATACTAATAAAGAAACTGCAATTCTTCATATAAGTGGATCAATTAAACTTATATGGGAAGATAAGATTTACTTAAATACAAGAAAGTCATTATTTGATGAGGAACCAAGTTGTTTACATATATCTAAGGGTGTAGAAGTTACAATAGTAGCAATAGATGAAGCAGAGATATTAGTACAACAAACAGAAAATGATAGAACTTTTGAATCAAAGCTATACACAGAAAAAAATATTAGAAGTGATGTTTTTGGAGATGGAGTTGCAGGTGGAACATGTAGAAGAATTGTAAGGACAATATTTGATTATAATAACGCTCCTTACTCTAATATGGTGATGGGAGAGGTTATAACCTATCCAGGAAGATGGTCAAGCTATCCTCCACATCATCATCCACAGCCAGAAGTATACTTCTATAGATTTGATAAAGAACAAGGATTTGGAGCATGTTTCATAGGAGAAGATACTTTCAAAATAAAACACAATAGTGTTGCGAATATACCAGGAGGATTAGTTCATCCACAAACATCAGCTCCAGGCTACGGAATGTATTATTGTTGGATGATAAGACATTTAAAAGATAATCCATGGACATCTAGAATAGATGATGAGGCTCATACTTGGATTATGAAAGATGATGCGAAAATTTGGGAAGGTAAATAGGAGGAAGAACTA
The DNA here is from genome assembly GCF_051590805.1 of Clostridium zhoujianii. NCBI lineage: Bacteria > Bacillati > Bacillota > Clostridia > Eubacteriales > Clostridiaceae > Clostridium > Clostridium zhoujianii. The sequence continues at coordinate 133,148 of NZ_JBPUTF010000002.1, read as the reverse complement.
TGGCAACAATTAGATTAACAACAGCACAAGCTTTAGTTAAATTTTTAAATAACCAATATATAAAGTTCGATGGAAAGGAGGAAAAATTTGTAGAAGGAGTCTTTACTATATTTGGACATGGTAATGTAGTTGGTATTGGACAAGCACTACAAGAAAATCCAGGAGAACTTAAGGTTCATCAAGGAAGAAATGAGCAAGGAATGGCTCACGCAGCTATAGCATTTGCAAAGCAAAAGAATAGAAAAAAAATATATGCTTGTACATCATCAGTAGGGCCAGGGTCAGCTAATATGGTAACAGCGGCAGGGACTGCAACTGCAAATAATATTCCTGTTCTTTTATTACCAGGGGATACTTTTGCAACAAGACAACCAGATCCTGTACTTCAGCAAATTGAACAGGTACATGATTTATCAATAAGTACAAATGATGCATTTAGACCGGTTTGTAAGTATTGGGATAGGGTAAATAGACCAGAACAGCTAATGTCAGCAATGATTAATGCTATGAGAGTATTAACTGATATTGATAATACTGGAGCAGTATGTGTAGCACTTCCTCAAGACGTGCAAGGTGAGGCTTATGATTTCCCAGAGTATTTCTTTAAAAAGAGAGTACATACAATTGAAAGAAGAATTGCTACTGAAGAGGCAATAAAGGAAGCAGTAGAATTAATTAAAAGTAAGAAGAAGCCAATAATAGTTTGTGGTGGCGGGGTTAAATATTCTGAGGGGGGTAAAGCATTAAAGGAATTCTGCTCCAAATTTAACATTCCCTTTGGAGAAACTCAGGCAGGAAAAAGTGCAGTTGAAAGTTCATTTGAATATAATTTAGGTGGCATAGGAGTAACTGGTGCATTATCAGCTAATCTTATAGCAGAAAAAGTAGATTTAGTAATTGGAGTAGGAACAAGATTTACAGATTTCACAACAGGATCAAAGAGTCAATTTAGAAATGAAGATGTAGAGTACTTAACTATAAATACTTCAAAATTCCATGCAGATAAAATGGATGCAACTAAGTTAGTTGGAGATGCTAAAGTTGTTTTAGAACAACTTGGGGAAGCTTTAGAAAAGTCAGGATATAAGAGTGAATATACAACTGAGATTAAAGATGCAAAAGAGGCCTGGGCTAAGGAATTGGAAAGATTATATTCAGTAGAATATAAAGAGGAATTTATTCCAGAAGTTAAAGGGCATAATGATAGTGCACCTAGAGAATTCTACGATTTACTTGGAAAGGCAATGCCTCAAACTCAAGTCTTAGGGGAGTTGAATAAATTCTTAGAAAAGGATTATATACTAGTAGGTGCATCAGGAAGCTTACCAGGAGACCTTCAAAGAGTGTGGTCTACAGAAGAGAAGGATAGCTATCATATGGAGTATGGATATTCTTGTATGGGATATGAAATCTCAGGAGGTCTTGGAGTAAAACTCGCAGAGCCTGAAAAGGAAGTTTATGTTATGACTGGTGATGGAAGTTACTTGATGCTTCATTCAGAGCTTATAACTTCGATTCAGGAGAAAAAGAAGATAAATGTAATTCTTTTAGATAATTCAGGATTTGGGTGCATAAATAATCTTCAAATGAATAATGGAATAGGAAGTTTCAATACAGAATTTAGATATAGAAATGAAAAAACTGGTCTATTAGATGGAGAGTATATAAAAATAGATTATGCTATGTGTGCTGCAGGATATGGGGTGAAAACATACAGCGTAAGAACTGTAAAAGAATTAAGAGAAGCACTTGAAGATGCTAAAAAGCAAGAAATATCAACTCTTATAGATATTAAAACCCTTCCAAAAACAATGACTGAAGGATATAACTCATGGTGGCATGTTGGAGTTGCAGAAGTATCTAAGAGTGAAGCTGTACACAATGCTTTTAAAGAAAAAGAAGAAGGATTAAGTAAAGCGAGAAGATACTAATGTATGTTAATGATGTGGTAAGACTTAATGAGCTAGCTAATGAGAAAGAAACATTGGCTAGTAATAATCCAATTAAGTTTATGCTGAGAGCAATGATGGCAGGATTTTATTTGATAGTTGCAATAATATTATCATATTCAATAGGTGCACTAACCCAAAGAATATCTCCAGAGCTTTCAAAAATATTAACTGCCATGACTTTTTCTATTGCTTTAGCACTAATAAGTTTTTTAGGTGGAGAGCTATTTACAGGGAATAATCTTGTAATGGGAATATCATTCTTCGATAAAAAAACAAAGATATTAGGACTATTGAAGGTATGGACATTAAGCTATTTAGGAAATCTTATAGGGAGTATTATTATAGGATTTATATTTATCAAAAGTGGTTCTGGCAAAGAAATATTTCCAGAATATTTAGCTACCATTGTGAATACAAAAGTTTCAATGACAGTAGTAGAACTTTTATTTAAAGGAATTTTGTGCAACTTTATTGTTTGTATTGCTGTTATGTGTAGCGTAAAGATGGAGTCAGAGATAGGAAAGATGGTGGCAATGTTTTGGTTAATCTTCGCTTTTGTATTAGCTGGTTTTGAGCACAGTATAGCCAATATGGGTATTTTTACACTAAGTTACTTTACTTTGGGGTCCTTACCCTGGGGAGGAGTCTTATTTAATATGTTTTGGGTGACTATTGGAAATATAATAGGTGGAACAATCCTTTATGGAGGAACTTTATATTTAATGAAAGTTGAAAAGTAATCTGACAATATTAAAGTAGTATAAGTAAGTTTAAAACTTTGAGTAGATAAAGTTAAGTTACAAGTCGTTATGACTTATAGCTTAACTTTATTTTATTTGAGTTAGTATGAAAAAGTTATAAACAATGAAAATTATATCTACAAGTCATTTCCATAAGTGATTAAAATATTGTAAAATAGATAAGAGTTATAGGTATTGAGTATAAAGAGGTGATGAAGTTGAATTATAGAGATAAGGCATTATATGCATTAAAAAAGTTTTATGGATATGATAATTTTAGAAATGGACAGCTTAATATTATTTTAAATATTTTATCTAATAGAGATGTATTTTGTATAATGCCAACAGGGGCAGGGAAGTCAGTGTGTTATCAGATTCCAGCATTGATAATGCAAGGAATAACAATAGTAATTTCACCACTAATATCTTTAATGAAAGACCAAGTAGATGGGTTAAAGGAAAATGGAATTAAAGCTGCTTATATAAATAGTACTCAAAATATGAATGAGATAAGAGAAATATTAAAGGATGCAAGTTTAGGATTATATAAACTTATATATATTGCACCAGAAAGGCTTGAGTCTAAGATTTTTGTGGAAATGATAAGAGAATTACATATTTCCCAGGTAGCAGTAGATGAAGCCCACTGTGTATCTGAATGGGGGCATGATTTTAGAATTAGCTATAGATATATTAAACCCTTCATAGAATCATTACCTAATAGACCTGTTTTATCTGCATTTACAGGAACTGCAACAGAAGAGGTAAAAGATGATTCAATGAAACTCTTAAACCTTAAAAGTCCATATATTTTTACAGGGGGTATTAATAGGGATAATCTAGCTATTAACATAATAAAAGAAGATGATAAGCTTGAGGGGATAAAGGATATTATAAAGAGTCATGAAGATGAATCTGGTATAATATATTGCCTATCTAGGAAAGAGGTAGAGAATTTATATCAATATCTAAGAGAATTAGGCTATAGCGTTGGTATGTATCATGGGGGATTATCAGATGAGGCAAAGGAAGTAGCACAAGAGGATTTCTTATTTGAAAGAATAAATGTTATGATTGCTACTAATGCCTTTGGAATGGGAATAGATAAGTCAAATGTAAGATATGTAGTTCACTGCACAATGCCTAAAAATCTTGAAAGTTACTATCAAGAAATTGGTAGAGGTGGTAGAGATGGAGAAGTATGTGACTGTTATTTATTTTATAATAGGGAAGATATAAGAAGAGTTGAATTTATTATAAATAAAAGTAGTAGTTTTAGTAGAAAAGAAATAGCTCTAAGAAAGCTTCAAGGGATAATAGATTTTTGTGAGGAAGCAGGATGCTATAGAAATAATCTAATAAAGTATTTCGATAAGAATTGGTCTAAGGAATACTGTGCAAATTGCAGTAATTGTTTAAATAATGAGGAACTTAGAGATTTTACAAGAGAAGCTCAAATGATCTTATCAACTGTATACAGGACTAGAGAGGCATTTGGAATATCAGTACTATGTGATGTATTAAGGGGGATAAGAGGTCCTAAAATTATTGACAATAAGTTGGATAAGGTGACAACTTTCGGATTAATGAAAGAATATAGCACTACTTTTATAAAAGGCCTAATCAAAGAGATGATTAATCAAGAGTTTGTAGCCTTAAAGGAAGGAACATATTCTATGCTTAGACTTAATCCAAAGTCAATGGATATACTATATGGAAGACAAAATGTATTATTATTTGTAAGAGAAGAAGAGCAGGCTATAAATAAAGAGTTATTTGCTATTCTTAAAAATTGGAGAAGGGAAGCTGCTAATAAAGAAGGAATAAAGCCATATATTATTTTTTCAGATGCAACTTTAATTGAGATAGTAAATAAATTACCAGATAAAAAAGAAGCACTATTAGATATAAGAGGTGTTGGAGAAAAGAAAGTTGATAAATATGGTGATGAGATATTAAAAATTTTACAGCTAAATAAGTTAGCCAACTAGGTTAAATTAGAAGACTATATCAAAATGGATATTAATTTATTTTGATATAGTCTTCTTTTTTATATAGAAAATAAGGAATATTACTGTGAGAGTTAGAATAAGAAAATAATAGAAATTATATTCTTAGAGTAAATAGCAACTTCTAAGAAAAACAAAATTAAATGGTTGTAACCTATTTACCATAGTTATAGATTATAGAGCCTATTAAAAAAACAACAAAATTATATTTAAAGTCATACTCTATAACTCAAGGTGAATATATTTTAAGTAAAAGGAGGGAGTATATATGAACTTCAAGGAATTTATAGAAAATGATAGAGAGAATAGAAATAAGGAGAAGTTTGAGGGTACTTTTTTAGAGTATTTAGAAATCGTAAAGCAAAACCCAGATGTAGTAAAACTAGCTCATAAGAGAATGCACGATATGATTTTAAGTAAGGGTGTAGAAATATTAAGAGCAGAGGATAATCCTAGAGTAAGAAAGATATATGGAAATGATGCAATAAGAAAGTATGGATTTTTCAAAAATGACTTTTATGGAATTGACAAGGTAGTTATGAAGCTTGTTAATTATTTTAACTCAGCAGCTATGAAAGGTGAAGAAGCTAGGCAAGTATTATATCTTGTAGGTCCTGTTGGTGCAGGTAAATCATCTTTAGTTGAAAGCTTAAAGAAGGCTTTACAAGGATGTGAAGCTATTTATTCAATTAAGGGATGTCCTATGCATGAAGAGCCATTACATCTTATACCTAAACATTTAAGACCTCAGTTTGAAGAATTATTAGGTGTTCAAATTGAAGGGGACCTTTGTCCAGTATGTAGATATAAACTTACTCATGATTATGAGGGGAAATATGAAGAATTCCCAGTAGAGAAAAAGACATTCTCAATTAGATCTAGAAAAGGTATAGGGGTAGTACCTCCTGTTGACCCTAATAATCAGGATACATCAATACTAACTGGATCAATTGATATTTCAAAGATGGATATGTATTCAGAGGATGATCCAAGAATATTCTCACTTAATGGAGCATTCAATGTAGGTAATAGAGGTTTAGTTGAATTTATAGAGGTATTCAAAAATGATGTTGAATATCTTCATACAATTATAACAGCAACTCAAGAGAAATCAGTTCCATCTCCAGGTAAGGGATCTATGATTTACTTTGATGGAGTAATAGTTGCCCACTCAAATGAGGCAGAATGGAATAAGTTTAAATCAGATCATACAAATGAAGCTATTCTAGATAGAATAGTTAAAATTGAGGTTCCATACTGCTTAGAACTTGATGAAGAAAAGAAAATTTATGAAAAGATAATTAATAGAAGTAATTTTAAAGCACATATAGCACCACATACAATAGAAGTTGCTGCTATGTTTGCAATTCTATCAAGATTAACACCTTCAGCTAAAGTTGACCCTATGACTAAGTTGAAAATTTATAATGGGGATGAAATAGTTGAAAAGGGCACTACAAAGAGATTAGATATTATGGAGCTTAGAGAGGAATCTGGAAGTTATGAAGGTATGAAGGGTATCTCTACAAGATTCATAATTAAAGCTATAGATAATGCTTTATCAAATTCTGAATATGATTGTATTAATCCATTAAGCATAATGGAAAGTATTATTAGATCCATTAAGGAAATGGATATTGGAGCAGAGGATAAGAAGAAATATCTTGGATTTATTCAAGATACTATTAGAAAAGAATATAATAAGATTCTTGAAAAGGAAATTACAAAGGCATTTATTCATTCATTTAGAGAACAAGCTGAAAGTTTATTTAATAATTATATTGATAATGCAGAGGCATTTGTTAATAAGTGTAAGATTAAAGATAGCTCAACTGGTGAGGAATTAAATCCAGATGAGGAATTCATGAGAAATATAGAAGAGCAAATTGGTGTTTCTGAATCTTCAAGTAAGGGATTTAGAGCTGATGTTACATCTTATATGTTCTATTTAGTTAGAAATGGCGGAAAGATAGACTATACATCTTATGAACCAATAAAGGAAGCTATTGAAAAGAAGTTAATTACATCTGTTAAGGATCTTTCTAGAATAATAACTAAGTCTAGGGTTCGCGATAAAGAACAAACTGAAAAATATAATGCTATGGTTGATGAGATGAAAAATCAAGGATACTGCTTACATTGCTGTGATGTTATTCTAAAATATGCCGCAAATAATTTGTGGAAGGATTGATATTAAATGGCCATCTTTAGGGATAATAGTGAAAATCAAGTAGATCACGATAGATCCATTGAAGATAGAAGAAGGCATAGGCAGTTAGTAGAGAAATCTATTAAAGAAAACTTAGGAGACATTTTATCAGAAGAAAGCATTATTGGTGAAGGTAAGAATAAGAAGTTTAAAATTCCTATTAGGGGAATTAAAGAATATCAGTTTGTTTATGGTAAGAACTCTAAGGGAGTTGCAACAGGAACAGGAGAAGAAAAGAGGGGAGATAAGATAAGCTCTGGAAGTCCTCAAAGTGGAAATGGAAAAGGCGGAGCAGGTAATAGAGAGGGAGAAGACATATATGAAACGGAGATTACATTAGAGGAACTCTTGGACTATATTACTGAAGATTTAGATCTTCCTAACTTAGATAGAAAAAAGTATTCGGAAATTGTAACTGAAAGTGCTGGTAAGAAACAAGGATATCAAAGATATGGAATAAATCCAAGACTAGCAAAAAAGAAAACAGTAATGTCCAAGATTGCAAGAAAGCAAGGAAAGAAAAGGGCCTTACTTGAAGAAGGTGTAGATGAGGGATTAGAGAGGTTCCCATTTAGAGAAGAGGATTTAAGATACTATAGAGTAAAACAAAAACCAAAGAGGGAAAGTAATGCAGTTATGATATTTATTATGGATGTATCTGGTTCAATGGATAGTTCTAAGAAATATCTAGCAAGGTCATTTTTCTTTGTTTTATCAAAGTTCCTAAGAAGAAAGTATAATAACATTGCTTTTGAATTTATATCTCATACTACAGTATCTAAAAAAGTTGATGAGTATGAATTTTTCCATAAAGCGGAATCAGGTGGTACCTATATTTCTAGTGGATTAAATCTAGCCTTAGACTTAATAAAGGAAAGTTATCCACCGGAAATGTGGAATATTTATCCTGTTTATGCTTCAGATGGGGATAATTGGACAGAAGACAATGAAAGAGCAATGAAAGCAGTAAATGAATTATGTGATGTAAGTAATATGTTTGGATATGCTGAATTATTACCATCAACTTATTCAACTACTATGTTCTATAGATTTAATAAAGAGATTAAAGCAGATAATTTTATACCAGTTATAGTTAAGGAGAAAAAAGACTTGTGGGAAGCATTGAAAATAATGCTTAGCAAGGAGATGAAGGAGGAGTAAAGGTGGATTATAATTTAAGTGATTTACAAGATTGGAACAAAAAAATAGAAGCAAAGGCTATTGAGCTTGGTTTAGACTTTTACCCTCAAGAGTATGAAATAATAGGATTTAATGAAATGTTAGGATATGAGGCATACGTTGGTATGCCTTCAAAATATCCTCATTGGAGTTATGGTAAGGCATATGAAAAAAATAAAACCTTATATTCATTAAATCTAACTGGATTACCATATGAGATGGTTATAAATTCAGATCCTTGTTTAGCCTATTTAATGAGAGAAAACACGTTGCTTTTGCAAATTCTGACTATGGCCCATGTATATGGCCATAATGATTTCTTTAAAAATAATAGATTATTTAAAGAAGGAACAAGAGCTAAATATACACTTGAAATGTTTAAGTTAGATGGAGAAATTATAAGAGAATATATTAATTCTCCAAGTATTGGATATGAAAAGGTAGAGAGAGTATTAGATGCTGCTCATGCAGTTAGATATAATATATCTCGTGTAGTTGGTAGAAAAGAAAAGACTGATGCAGAGATAAAAAAGGGTTTAATAGAAGATTATAAAAAAGCTATTGAGGATAAAGGTATATTAGATGTGGATAAAAAAATAGAACCACCTAATTTAGATAAGATTCCTTTAGAGCCTTATGATGATGTAGTTGAGTTTATAATAGAGTATGGAAATCTACAAGAATGGGAAAAAAACATTCTCAAAATAGTTAAAAGAGAAACAGAGTATTTTATACCTCAAATAGAAACTAAAATAATGAATGAGGGTTGGGCTAGTTATTGGCATTATAATATTCTTAAAGAGTTACATCTTAAGGAAGGTCTTCATTTTGAGTTTTTAAAGAGGCATAATGATGTTGTAGCACCAATGGTTGGAGGATTAAATCCTTATTATATAGGTTTTAAGATATTTGAAGATTTAGAGAAGAAGTATGGTAGAGATAAGATATTTGAGGTTAGATCTTTAGATAGGGATGCTTCATTTATTAGGAGATACCTTACAAGAGAGTTATGTGAAGAGTTAAATTTATTCCAATACGGAAAAAGAAGCTTTGACTTTGTGATAGAAGAAGTATCTGATGAAATAGGATGGGAAGAGATTAGGGACAATTTATCTTTTACTTGTGGAATAGGATCAATTCCTTATATCAGAGTAATAGATTTAAATAAAAAGGATAATACCCTTACATTAGAGCATATATACGACGGAAGAGAATTAGAATTAGTATATGCAAAGGAAACTCTTAAGTATATTCAAGCATTATGGGGACATAAAGTTAGGATGATAACTAAGTCTAAGGATGGCAAAGAGTTTGCAATTAATTGTGATGATGAAGGTAAAATTACTGTAACAGATAGTAACAAAAGTTAGTATTTCTGAATATTTTATAGATGAGAAGTAATACTTAGGAGAACATGATGGATATTAAGGGCAGTAAGACAGAAAAAAACCTTTATAAAACATTTGCAGGAGAATCAAGAGCTAATACAAAATATACTCTATATGCAGAAAAAGCAAGATGTGATGGGTATAGATGGGTAGGAGAAATATTTGATGAAACTGCAGGTAATGAAAGGGCTCATGCAAGAGAAGCATTTAGTAGATTTCTAAAGAAAATTAATGGAACGGAAGAAAATCTAATAGATGCAGCAATGGGGGAAGCAGAGGAAAGTAAAAAAATATATAAAGAGTTTGAAGAAATAGCTAGAAAAGAAGGTTTTGTAGAAATAGCTGATTTTTATAAAGAATTGCAAGAAGTTGAGGAAAGTCACGGAAAACGCTTTATAAAACTAGCAGACAAGATAAAAAATGATAGAATTTTTAAATCATTGGATACAATGTTGTGGCAGTGTATGAATTGTGGATATATACATGAAGGTAAAGAAGCACCAATATATTGTCCTCTATGTAAGTATCCAAGAGATTATTTCAAACCTTATTGCCAGGTTAATTAATTACTAGGGAGGATAGTTATGTATTATCAATTTCCAGAGGAATACTTCTTCCCAGTAGTTAAAAAAGATGATTTAGACTTTTTAGATGCTGGATATAGACAAGAAGAAGTAGTAGAAGGTCCTAATAGTATAACAGTAAATGAAGATGAAGTTCAGGGAAATGAAGAGAATATTGAAATAAATGAATTTACAGAGGATGAGGATACTAGATTAGTTGAATCAGAAAAGGATGAAGAAGTATTTGAAGAAGTAGATGAAGAATATGTTGAAGCAGAAGTTGAACAACATATAACCAGTGATTTGATTTAATATAGGGTGGATATATTCATAAGACTATTAGAGGATATAGTCTTTCATGAAGTATCCACCCTACTTAATATCTTCGTTCATACTTTTTACTTTTATAAATATACTATTATATATAAATAATTTTGAGGGATGTTTAAATGGGATATAACAAGGTTATACATGGTCATTATGAAGATTTAAATAACTTGAGTAATTTACTTAGAAACTACATAGAGATTTATAGGTTATTAATTAGTAGTACTGCTGAATTAAATTCAACTTCTATTGTGAAAAAAGGAGAACTTAAACATGCTCTAGAAAGGATAGATAGTGTAGGTGACACAATTGATGATCTACTGAGGGCTATTAAAAAATGTGAAGGCTCTTATATAAAATATTGCTTTATTAAGAATGAAGTCATTCAAGCGAATACGGTAAAAGAGAGTATTTTAACAGAAATACATAATGAATTAGACTATCATAATGATAGAGAAGAAGAGGAAGAGGAGGATGAATAATTAAGTGAAAAAGAGACGAACTCAATGAGTTCGTCTCTTTTTGTTTAAAGCTTTTTAAGATGAATTGTACTTACCATCAAATAAGAGCCTAATATCATCAATACTACAGCAACTAATAGAGGAATCTTAGTGTATACTGCAATTATTGCAAATAATCCCAAGAAACATCCAGTAATTGTAATTGGTACTCCGGTGAAAACACCATCAAAAGTTGATGTATTATATCTTGCTAATCTAAATGCTCCACAAATTGGGAAAGTAATTAATAGTATAATTCCGAATAATCCTTTTGGACCAAATCCATTTAGGCCAAAAAGAAGATATATTAATATTGAAGGTGACACCCCAAATGATACTAAATCAGCTAAAGAATCTAACTCCTTACCAAGTTCACTTGAAACTTGAAGATATCTAGCGATTCTTCCGTCATATCTATCGACTAAACCAGCTATAAGTATGAAAATACCAGCTAAAACATATTCTTTATTAAATGTTGAAAGTAGCGAAAATATACCACATGACAAATTTATAAAAGTAAATATGTTAGGAATACAGCTTTTTCTCATATAATCACTCCTAAAAATACTTTTGACTTACAATGAATAATTATAGCACAGAAATTAGTATAATATAAGGGTGAAATTTTATTTAAGATAATCTTAATGTAAAATTTATTAAACCTTAAATTTTTATTAATAGAGGCATAGTTCCTCGACAATATTTGGAATTGGTGATATAATCCTTTTTAGTACTAATAGAGCGGAGGTATACTATGAAAAAGGTTAGGTTCATATATAACCCATATTCAGGTGAGAATGCTATATTACATGAACTAGACGAAGTAATGAGATTACATCAAGAAAAAGGCTATCAGATTGTACCATATAGAATACAAAGGGACACTAATATATCTGAAGCATTAGATATTATAGATAAAGATTACAAGTATATATTGATTGCAGGTGGAGATGGAACAGTAGATTCAGTAGTTAATGCAATGATGGATAGAGGTATAGATATTCCAATAGCTATTCTTCCAGTAGGAACAGCTAATGACTTTGGTAAGTTTATAGAGATGCCTCATAATATAAAGGATGCTTGTAAGAGAATTTTATCAACAAAGCCAAAAGCTGTTGATATTGGGAAAATAAATGATAAGTACTTTATCAATGTAGCAAGCTCAGGATTATTTACAGATGTTTCACAAAAAACGGATGTAAATTTGAAAAATACTATTGGAAAATTAGCTTATTATTTAAAGGGATTAGAAGAGCTCCCTAACTTCAGGAAATTAAATGTAAAGCTAAAATCAAAAGAGATAAACTACGATGGGCAAATGTATCTAATATTAGTTTTTAATGGTCAGACTGCTGGTAACTTTAAATTAGCTAATAGGGCTGATGTTATGGATGGTTATTTAGATGTCATAATGATAAAAGCAGTACAAGTATTTGAAATTCTTCCTTTATTTATAAAGATATTAAGGGGAGAACACTTAGATTCAGATAAAGTAATTTACTTTAAAACTGATGATATAGTTATTGAATCAGATGAAGATATTGTAACTGATATAGATGGAGAAAAAGGTCCAGATTTTCCCCTTCATATAAAATGTATAAAGGGTGGAATAAAAGTTTTAGGTATAAAATAGAATAGACAATAATAATTATAAGTAACAGTAGAGTATGTTGGGAGTGTTTGGAGTGAATCTAGCCTATTATATTTTTTTGTTACTTATTATTTTTTTGCTTATTTTTCTAATGAAAAAAAATCAGAAACTATCACCTAAAAAGATAAAGGTATATATGAGTATAGTAATATCGTTATTCCTATTAAGATACATAGCCCTGTTTGTATTATGTATAGTTAAGAGTGGTAGATTTGTATATTTATTTAAGCCTATATTATTTTTAAATCAGTTGGCGATTCCATTAATGGTTCTAGCATTAGCTTATGTTTATTTAAGGTGGGATAAGCTAAATTTTAGTATAAATTATGTGATTGCAGCATTTTTAAGTGTAGCATATATTTTTAGTATGTTTTTTATAAAAGGCAAAATAGTATTCAATTCGAACTATGGATATTTAATAAGTATAAAAGAAGAAACAATATTTTATTTAGTATCTTTAGTATTGGTAGGGTCATTACTAGTATTCTGTGTGTATTTTGTTGATAAGCCTAATAACAATAAATGGGGAATGATTTATTTAATAATAGCATTAGTATTTGTTATTATAGAGAATATTTTATATTTAGGAGGAATTAGATTATTTCCATATCCAATATTAGGAGATGGAATATTTATCTTCATTATGAATCTTGCCGTAAATACATTTAAAAAAAGATTTTAAGGATGGATTAGATAATAAGAAAAGGATTTTCATAGTTAATATAAGCTTGTATTTCTTCGAAATAGCAGACTTAGAAACTAAGAAAATCCTTTTTATTTAAGTGATATTTAAAATTATTTACCTTTTCCTTTACCTCTAGAAGATTTGCTATGATTAGATTTTCTCTTATCATTAGAATTAGAAGTACTATTTTTAATATTTGAATTACCTTTAAATTTACCTTTATTATTACCTTGATATTTTTTCTTATTATCACCAAGTTTTGGTGGATTAGAAGGAATTAAACAATCCTTACCATTTCCTATTAAATCTTCTCTTCCAGCCTTAATAAGAGCCTTTTTAACTATTTCATAGTTCTTTGGAACAGCAAATTGAATTAAAGCCCTTTGCATATTCTTTTCTTCTTGAGTTTTAGGAGTATATACCTTTTCACCAGTTAATGGATTAAATCCAATGTGGTAAATCGTTGTAGATAAACTTCCAGGCGTTGGGTAGAAGTCTTGTACTTGTTCAGGTGTATATCCCATACTCTTTACATATTGTGCCAATTCAATGGCAGCATCTAAATCAGATCCTGGATGAGATGACATTAAATAAGGAACTAAGAATTGTTTCTTACCAAGTTTATTATTAATATCAAAATACTTATCTACAAACCTATCATAAACCTCTCTTGTAGGTTTACCCATTTGAGCTAACACTCTTGGAGTAACGTGTTCAGGAGCAACCTTTAATTGACCGCTTATATGATGTTCACATAATTCCTTAAAGAAAGTTGAATCTCTATCATGAATCATATAATCATATCTAAGTCCTGAACGAACAAAAACTTTCTTAACCCCATCAAGAGCTCTAACTTTTCTTAAAACAGAAAGATATTCTTTATGATCAATTATTAGATTCTTACAAGGCTTAGGGAACATACATTGCTTATGCTTACATGCTCCGTGATCAGCTTGGATTTTACAAGCCCTATGTCTAAAGTCAGCAGTTGGACCACCAACATCATGTATATAGCCTTTAAAGCCAGGTAAAGTTGTAAGAAGTTTTGCTTCATCTACAATAGAATCAGCATCTCTTGTTTGAATAATTCTTCCTTGGTGGAATGTCAATGCGCAGAAAGAACATGAACCATAACATCCTCTATGACTTGTAATTGAGAATTTAACTTCTTGTATAGCAGGGATTCCACCATCTGCTTCATATATAGGGTGATAAGTTCTCATAAAAGGTAAGTCATATGTTAGATCCATTTCTTCATTAGTAAGGGGTAATTGAGGTGGATTTTGCACTAGATATCTATCACCATGTTTTTGAATTATCCCCTTACCTCTGATAGGATCCTGTTCATAATATTCAATTTTATAAGCTTCATCGTAAGCAAATTTATCAGTTGATACTTCTTCAAATGAAGGTATATTAATATAATGGTTTAATCCATCAATATCTTTTGTTAAGTAACAAGTACCTTTAATGCTAGTCATATTTTGAATTTTACCACCATACTTAAACATTTCAGCTATTTGAATAATTGTTTTTTCTCCCATTCCATAGATTAGAAGGTCAGCTTTAGAGTCTGCTAAAATACTTCGTCTAACTTTATTATCCCAATAATCATAATGTGCAAATCTTCGTAAACTTGCTTCGATTCCACCAATAACTATAGGAATATCTTTGTATGCTTCTCTAATTCTATTACAATAAACAATAACAGCTCTATCAGGTCTATAGCCACCTTTACCACCAGGAGAGTAAAGATCATCATGTCTTTTCTTTTTAGCCGCAGTATAGTGATTAACCATTGAATCAATATTACCTGAATTAACTAGGAAACCATATTTAGGCTCACCTAATCTTTTGAAATCATTTGTATTTTGCCAATTTGGTTGAGCAATTACCCCAACTGTGAAACCTTGAGATTCTAAAGTTCTGCCGATAATAGCTGTACCAAAAGATGGGTGATCTACGTAGGCGTCACCTGTGACTATAATAAAGTCTAGTTGATCTATATTTTGCTTTTTTAAATCTTCTTTACAAATAGGTAAAAAATATTTAGCTAATTTCATCATGTTAACTCCAATTCATTAAAATTATTCAGAAAAGTTTTATTTTATATTAACACAGAGAATTTTACTAATCAAATGTCAAAAAGTTGTTTACTTTTTGACTTCATATAATATAATAATTATATAAAGAACAAGAAGATTATTAGGCTGGCTATAGAGTCAGCCATTTTTAAGGTGTTAATTAAAATTGTTTTTAAATAAAGGTGGTGTAAATAATGGAGGCTGGACCTCAGAAACCAGAAGAACCAAAACTGAATAATAATCTTTCAAGAGGAAACCATACATTATTTATTCTTTAAAAATAGTTTCCTCTTAGAAGAATGAGGAGGAAGCATATATGAATAGACTATCAGTATTTCTATATACTCAAATTTTAGGGAAGAAGATACTAGATGAATTTGGTGATGCACTAGGCGAACTTAAAGATGTATATGTAACTACAGATGAAGGATATCCAAGAGTTATTGGATATAAACTTAGGAAAGACGGTGCTACATTTCACTATGAATTTAGAAATATTAGTATTTATGATGATAATGGGAAAATAGTAATTAAAACCATAGGAAGTAGAGAGATACTTCCTAGAACTTACACATATCTTTTGTCTCAACATCTACTAGACAAAAAAATTGTAGATATTAACGGTAAGAAGGTTGTAAGAGTTAATGACCTACGAATTGCAGAAATAACAGGTGAGTATAGGGTAGTAGCTGTGGAAACAGGTCCATTAGCTAGATTTAGAAGGGCAGGAATGGCTGGCTTTGGAAAGATGTTGTATAAGATAATTAGAAAAGATTACGAAGATAAGATATTAATGTGGGATGATGTTGAATCAGTTGAAATGGTTAATGATAATCTTCAACTATCTGATTCTTATAAAAAATTATCAGCATTACACCCAGCGGATCTTGCAGATATTTTGGAGGACTTGGATGAAAGTTCAAGAAAGCAATTATTCGAATCTTTAGATGAAGATTTAGCAGCAGATACATTCGAGGAGATTGAAGATGAATATAAGGGAAGTCTTATAAAAGAACTTTCAGAAACAAAAACAGCTGAGTTGCTTGAAAATATGGGTAATGATGAAATTGCAGACCTTTTAGATGAGCTAGATGAAGAAGAGAAAGAAAAAATATTAGTGAACTTAGAGAAAGATGATGCAGAAGAAGTTCAAGAACTTTTACAATATGAAGATGAATCAGTAGGTAGTATGATGTCAAAGGACTTTATATCTTTTGGATTAAATTTGACTGTAGAAGAAACAATAGATATTTTAAAGGAAATGCAACCAGATGAAGATGTTATGTATTATATTTATGTAACAGATGAAGAAGATAGGGTAAAAGGAATAGTGATATTAAGAGATTTATTACTTAGTAATGGAAGCGTGAAACTTGAAGAGATTATGGAAGATAATATAACAACTGTAAGACATGATGAGCCTATTGAAGAGGTTATAGAGCAGACTTCAAAATATGATCTTTTATCTACAGCAGTTGTTGACGAAAATGAAAGGCTAGTTGGTATAGTTCAGCTACATGATATAGTTGATGAAATACTTTATCCATTATGGAGAAAGAAAAATAGGAAAAAAGAATAGTTAATAGGGATAATTTAAGTAGGAGTATAATAATATAATTATTAGTACTATTATTATAATTATCCCTATTATTATAATAAGTCATAGTTAGCATAGTGGAAAAATAATTAAATTTACTAAATTTATTGAAAATCTGTTGACAATTTAAGGAGATGGAATATAATAAATATATAAAGATAATTCATACTAAACTACTCAGAATTTAAAAACTATGAAAAAGGAAAGTAACATTAATGAAGATTACAGAGAGAAGAGGATGTTGAGAACTTTTCATCAAGATTTTTTGTGAAGTGCCCTTTGGAGTTGAGGTCTGAAACTAAGTAAGGCTTTCCGGATTCACCCGTTATAGTGATAAGGTATTTAGAGTACCAGATTAAAGAGTGGGATTTTTAATCCAATTAGAGTGGAACCGCGAATGTTACTTCGTCTCTATAAGTTATATAGAGCCGGAGTTTTTTTTATCAAAAATATTAATAATGGATTGGGATAAAAGTCATGTTAAATAATTGATCGTATTTTTAGACTAATCAACAAAAAATAATAAAAATATTAAGGGGGATTATAAATGATTTATAATGATGTATTAGAGTTAGTAGGAAAGACACCAATATTAAAGGTGAGAAATTTAGTAGATGAGAATAGTGCAGAGGTATATGTAAAATTAGAAAAGTTCAATCCAGGTGGAAGTGTAAAAGATAGAGCAGCACTAGGAATGATAGAAAGAGCAGAAAAAGAAGGGATATTAAAAAAAGGAGATATAATAGTTGAGCCAACTAGTGGAAATACTGGAATAGCACTTGCTATGATTGGAAGTCTTAAAGGATACAAGGTTATAATAGTTATGCCTGAAACAATGAGTAAGGAAAGAAGAGATTTAATTAAAGCTTATGGTGCAGAACTTGTATTGACAGAAGGTAGTAAAGGAATGAAAGGTGCTATAGAAAAAGCATTAGAATATGGGGAAGGTTATTTTGTACCTCAACAATTTGAGAATATAGCAAACCCTGAAAAGCATTTTGAAACTACTGCTGAGGAGATACTTGAAGATATAAATGATTTAGATTACTTAGTAGCTGGAGTTGGAACTGGTGGATCAATTACAGGTATAGCAAAAAATCTTAAAAATAAGATACCAAATCTAAAATCAGTAGCAGTAGAACCATCATCATCACCAGTACTAAGTGGTGGTAAACCAGGACCACATAAGATTCAAGGAATAGGAGCAGGATTTGTACCTGGAAATTATGACGGAAGTGTGGTAGATGAAATAATTAAGGTAGAAGATGGAGAGGCATTTAAGACAGCTAAGGACTTTGCAGAAAAAGAGGGGGTTTTAGTTGGAATATCATCAGGAGCAGCAATATATGCAGCAATAGAATTAGCTAAAAAATTAGGTAAGGGTAAAAAAGTGCTAGCAATAGCTCCAGATGGTGGGGAAAAATATATTTCAATGGGATTATATGACTAAGAGTATTAAGTAATAAAAAGGAGTTGTAGGATTTGTTCAAAGACTTTAGATATGGACTGCAAAGGGTTGTTGATAATGACCCAGCAGCAAGAAGTAAAATTGAAGTATTTCTCTTATATCCATGTGTTCATGCACAAATTGCATATAGAATAGCACATTTTCTTTATGGTCATAAATGGTTCTTTCTAGCAAGATTAGTATCCCAGATAGCTAGATTATTTACAGGAATAGAAATCCACCCAGGAGCAAAAATTGGGAGAGGATTATGTATAGATCATGGCATGGGAGTAGTTATAGGTGAAACGGCAGAAATTGGTGACGATGTTTTAATTTATCATGGAGTAACACTTGGTGGTACAGGGAAAGATAAAGGAAAGAGACACCCAACAATAGGTAATAATGTTACAATAGGAGCGGGTGCTAAAGTATTAGGACCAATACTAGTATCAGATGGTGCAAAGATTGGTGCAAACTCAGTAGTTCTTAAAGATGTTCCAGCAGGAGCAACAGCAGTTGGAATTCCAGCTAAGAATATAGTCAGAACTTATGCGACTATTATAGAGATAAAAGATATAAGAGGAATGAAGAAAAAAATATACAATGACATGGTGATTTAATTTATGGATTTAAAAGAAGAAATTTTAGTCTACTGCTCTAAACTAGGGATAACTAATGTAGGATTAATAAAAAGCAGAAGATTTGATGAACTAAGAGATTTTTATGAGAATAGGAAAGCTTTAAATTTACAAAATGAATTTGAAGAGGATGATATAGAGAAAAGAATAAATCCGAATCATTATATGGAAGAGGGAAAGACTATAGTTTCTATAGCTTTCCCTTATCTCAGTGGTGAAGAATATAAAGAAAATGGATTTTCGGTTTATACTAGAGGATATGATTATCATAAGGTTGTCAGAGGATACTTAGATAAGATATGTGATTTTATAATAAGTAAAGGCGGAAAGGCATTAGCTTTTGTAGATAGTAATACTCTTCCTGAAAGATATATTGCTTATTTATCGGGAATTGGATTTATAGGGAAAAATAATATGCTTATAACTAAGGAATATGGCTCATATGTATTTTTAGGTGAAATAATTACTGACTTAGAAATATATGATGAAGATAAGGGAGATTTTAATTCTCTTATAGACTATAAAGAGTGTGGAGATTGCACTATTTGTTATGAGGAATGTCCAACAAAATCAATTAATAAGAATAGGAAAAATAGTAATATCTGCCTGTCATATTTAACTCAAAAAAAAGATTTAATGGATTGGGAAATGAAAGCATTAGATGGAAGGATATTCGGTTGTGATAGTTGTCAGAAGGAGTGTCCTTTCAATAAAGGAAGAAAATTATCTTCAATAGAATCATTTAAGCCACTTGAGTTTATGAATGATGATAATCTAGACTACATAATTAATATGGGAAATAGTGACTTTAAAGAGTCTTTGAAGAATACATCTTGCGGATGGAGAGGGAAGAATGTTCTTAAAAGAAATGCAATAATAAGAAAAGCCCTATATAAGAAAGAAAATATAGAAGATATTAAATCTGAATCTGACTACATTAAGAAGTATATAGATAGACTTTTATAATCAACTGGAATATAATATACATGGTTAAAATTTTATAAGAGGTAGGTGGAGAACAAATATGTTATCACCATTAATGACGAAAATACTTAAGGTATTACCAGAAAGCCTACTAGTGGCAGTTGCAAAAAAAATATCAAAAACTTATATAAAGAAATATGCTAGGTTACATATAGAAGGATTTGATGAATTAGATGAGGTAGAAGGGCCAATAATATTTATTTGTAATCATCTAAGTAACTCAGACGGACTTATTTTAAATGAATTATTAAAAGAAAAGTATGATCCATATTTTGTTGCGGGGGTTAAACTTACAGATGATCCAATAACAAATGCAGGAACAAAAATGGTTAAGAATATACCTGTTAAGCCTAATACAGCAGATAAGGAAGCTATAACAACTATGGTTAAGACGGTTAAGAGTGGTGAAAATCTTTTAATATTCCCAGAAGGTACTAGAAGTAGAACTGGTGCAATGATTGAAGGAAAAAAGGGTATACTATTATTAGCAAGATTGACTAAAGCAAAGATTATACCAATTGGTATGAGCGGAACGGACAAACTTCTTCCAATTGATGAATCAGGTAACATGGGGAGTGAAACTTGGCATGAGGCAGATGTATATGTTAAGTTTGGTAAACCAGTAGAAATCACAAAGAGAGAAAAAGAAGAAGAGAAGCATGCTTATGATGATAGATGCATGAATACATTAATGAAGTCAATTGCTGAATTGTTGCCAGAAAGCTATAGAGGAGTATATAAATAATGAAGCAAAAGACAAAGAAGATTTTAGATATTCTAAAGGAAACTTATCCAGATGCAAAATGTGAATTGAATCATGAAAGCCCATTTCAACTTTTAGTTGCTACTATTTTATCTGCTCAAACAACAGATAAGAAGGTTAATGAGGTTACAGAAACATTATTTAGAGATTATCCAGACTTAGAGGCATTCTTAACATTAAGTAATGAAGAACTTGAAAAAAGAATTAAACAAATAGGTCTTTATAGGAGTAAGGCAAAAAATCTTATAATGATGTGTAATCAATTAAAAGAAAACTTTAATGGAGAAGTTCCAGATACAATGGAAGAATTAACTTCACTAGCAGGAGCAGGAAGAAAAACAGCTAATGTTGTATTATCTAACGCTTTTGGTGTGCCATCAATTGCAGTGGACACTCATGTTTTTAGGGTGGCAAATTTGTTGGGACTAGCAGATTCTGAAAATGTATTAGAAGTTGAAAAGCAGCTTCAAAAGGAACTACCTAAAAGAGAATGGTCACTTGCTCATCATTTGCTAATATTCCATGGAAGAAGATGTTGTATAGCAAGAAGACCAAGGTGCGGAGAATGTCCATTAGCTGAATTATGTAAGTATAATAAAAAGGTTAATAAGAAAAAGGCAGTAAGAAAGTCTTAGAGGCTTTCTTACTTTTTTATTAAATAAATAAGAATCATAACTAAAATCATTGTCAAAATTTCACTTTTGATAGTATAATATAAGAAGTGATGAAAATGTTTAAATAGTAATTATCTTAATTTATATGATACCTCTTATAGTAGCACTTACATTTGATGTAGGTGCTACTGTTTTATCCCATAGCTACCATTGCAAGTACTTCTATCTTCTACAGGTAGGAGTTAACCACTGCTAGGGGCCAAGGAGGGGTTACCCTTGAGGGTATTAGTTCTTCTAAGCTTCAGATTGAGTGAGGTATTCATTTTAAGAAAACTCCATAGGAAGCTAAGAATAACTTTATCCAATGAAATCAATAGTAAGTAAATATACAAAATAATAATAGATAATGATATAATAAAAACGGTTTATATTTATTTAATAGTTAGTAACTAATTTGGAGGGATACTATGAAGGTCGGAGTAATTATGGGCGGAATTTCATCTGAAAGAGAAATTTCATTAAAAAGTGGGGAATCTATAGTTAAAAATATAGACAGAAATAAGTATGAAGTTATTCCTGTTGTAATAGATAAAAAGGAAGATATATTAAATAAAGTTCAGGGTATTGATTTTGCATTACTAGCATTACATGGGCAGTTTGGTGAAGATGGAACAGTTCAAGCAGTACTACAAACTTTGGGTATACCATATTCAGGTTGTGGTCCTTTAAGTAGTGCAGCTTGTATGGATAAGGATATGACTAAGAGTTTACTTAAGGCAGCTGGTATTAGAACGGCTCCTTGGATTAACCTTAGAGAAGGAGATAAAATAGATTACGAGAAAATAAATGAGTTAGGGTATCCAGTAGTTGTTAAGCCAACTCATGGAGGTTCAAGTGTTGCTACATTTATAGTTAAAGAGGAAAAAGATATAGAATACTCTGTTGCAGAGGCATTCAAGTGGGATAATGAGGTAATGATTGAGAAGTTCATTAAGGGCGATGAAATAACGTGTCCAATACTAGGTAATGAGATGTTCCCAGTAGTTGCAATAAAGCCAAATGCAGAATTTTTTGATTACACAGCTAAGTATCAAGATGGTGGAGCAGATGAGTTTGTAATAGAGCTTGAAGAAAAGCTTCATAAGGAAGTAGAAAAGATGGCATTAGAGACTTATCATGCTCTAAAATGTGCAGTGTATTCAAGAGTAGATATGATAATTACAGAAGAGGGTGTACCTTACATTCTTGAGGTTAATACATTACCAGGTATGACACAGGCAAGTTTATTCCCTAAGAGTGCAGCAGGTAAGAATATTGAATTTAGTGAATTGATAGATTTAATTATTCAAGGATCATTAAAAGAAAAAAGGTAGTTATAGAAGTTATTTATATTGATAAAATAAGAATTATGTAAGTTTAGGATGTGATAATTTACTAGTTATATGTCCTAGACTATATAATTCTTTTTTTATAAAAGCAAACTTAATCATTTTGGCTTTTATTTTTATGTTTTTCTAGATAAGAGTATAATAAGGCACCAAGTATTCCTAAGACGCCACCAGCAGAGAAAGTCAACTCGATATATCCTATTATAGATCCTAGAAAGGTACCAATACCAACACCAATAGCTATACCTTTTGATAAGTTTTCACATTCCTTATCACTTAGCATTAATTTATTAAACATTTGCCTTACCTCCTATCCCTTATATTAATTAGATAGCTTTGTATAGGAAAAAGTTTCAGTAAATATTAAATAATTTAAATGAAGTTTAGTATAATAGAATAATAAGGTCTGATAATATTTATATAAATAAATGTAAGAGAGTGATATGAGATATGAATATAGATAATATTAAAGATAGGATTAAGGAAATGTCTCCATATATTAATGGTTGGGAAAATATGAAAAGGGCATCTATAGTTATACCATTGGTAGAAAAAGGTGGGGAAGTATGTATATTATTTGAAGTCAGGGCGAAAAGGCTAAACAGCCAACCTGGTGATATATGTTTTCCGGGAGGTAAGATTGATAAAGGTGAGGTTCCTAAGGAGACAGCAATAAGAGAGTTTGAAGAAGAGCTAGGTACTAAAGATATAGAAATAGTAAATGAATTAGATTTATTAATTAGGCATGACGGTATGATAATTCATCCCTTTCTTGGTATAGTGAATGATATAAATAATATTAAAATAAGTGAAAGTGAAGTAGATCATATTTTTTATGTTCCATTAAATTATTTATTAAGTCATGATCCATTAGAGGTGGACAGTAAAATAAAGATAGAAAGATCTGATAACTTTCCCTATCACCTAATAGTTAATGGGGAAAATTATAAATTTAAAGATGGAACCTATAAGTCATTATTCTATAGATATGAAGATTATGTGATTTGGGGAATTACAGCTCAGATGTTACGGAATTTTATAAATATGATTAAGTAAAAGTGGTATATGCCACTTTTTTTACATTAAGAAATTATTAAGATGTTATCTACTTTTATATTAAGATGTGGATAGTAGAATAATAGTATATAATCTGATAATATTTAGGCATATAGAATAAATAGGTGGAGTGGAGGTCAGAGAATAGATGGAAAAGATATTAATTGTTGACGATGAAAAAGAAATAAGGGATTTAGTTGAGATATATTTAAAAGGTGAGGGATATGAAACTGTAAAGGCAGGAGATGGTGAAGAAGCATTAGAAATTCTAAAAGAAGATGAGGGAATAGATTTAGTTATTTTAGATATAATGATGCCTAAGTTAAATGGAATAGAAGCTTGTTTAAAGATTAGAGAAGAAAGGGAAATGCCAATAATAATGTTATCAGCTAAGTCAGAAGATATGGATAAGATTTTAGGTCTAAATATGGGTGCAGATGACTATCTTACAAAACCATTTAATCCACTAGAGCTAGTAGCAAGGGTTAAATCTCAACTTAGAAGATTCTATAGATTTAATCCAAAGGTAAAAACACAAGAAAAAGAGGAAGATACTAATAATATTATCCTTGATGAATTGGAAATAAATCTTGATACTCATGAGATTTTTATCGAAGGTAAGGAAATTAAGCTAACACCTACAGAATTTGATATCTTAGTATTATTAGCAAAGAATAGGGGTAAAGTGTTTTCTATAGCTAATATTTATGAAAGTGTTTGGAATCAAGAATTTATGGAATCAGATAATACAGTAATGGTTCATATAAGAAAGATTAGAGAAAAGACTGAGGAAAACCCTAGAAAGCCTAGATTTATAAAAACTGTGTGGGGGGTAGGCTATAAAATTGATAAGTAATAAAGATAATTTTATAAAAAGAAGATTAAGAGGAATATATAATAGCAGATTATTTAATCCTGTAAGAAAATACTTAGAAGTATTAAAAATAAAAATAGAGAAAAGTATAAGATTTGAGCTTATGGTTGTTGTAGCTATATGCTTTATATCAGCATTTATGTTTTATGCTTTTGCAAATGACTTTATGAGGCAGGAGAGACGACAGGCTAATATAGTATATAACTATCAATCTATTGAGAGTGAGGCAAGAAATTATGTAAATCAGATAGCTAATGGTGGAGAAGGGGTAACATTAAAGAATGACGCATTCTTTAGAGATATGTTTAATGAGCAAATATATGGTGGTACTAAGGCATATATTACTGATTTAGATGGGAATGTAATTCATAAATCATCAAATGTTGTGGAAGATAAAATTGATATATTCTCTGTGATAGCTAGTTCAACAAGTAAAGACTATAATAATAAAGAAGGTGTGGAAAGAAAATATGTATTTCCATTGAATATTGCTGGAGATAGATGCTATTTCATATATTCAGATACCCCAACAGCACGTATAGAATATGACGTATATGAAGTTAGTAATTCATTTCTTGCACTGATGTTATCATGTATAGTTTTTATAATAATATTTATTATAATCACAAATAAAAAAATGAAGTATTTAGATGAGATAGCAGTAGGTCTTAGAACTATTGCAAATGGGCAACTGGATTATCAAATTGAAGAAAGAGGTAATGATGAAATAAGAAACTTAGCCTCTAACATTAATAATATGGCAAAAGAAATAAATAGAAAGATTGTAGCGGAAAGAAGAGCAGAGAAAACAAAGGCAGATTTAATAACAAATGTTTCTCATGATTTAAGGACACCATTAACTTCAATAATGGGGTATATAGGCCTTGTTAAAGATGGTAGATACGAAGGCGAAGAAACAATGAGGGAATACTTAGGTATAGCTTTTAATAAAGCTGAAAAACTTAAAGTATTGATAGAAGATTTATTTGAATATACAAAGCTAAATAATAATGGAATTCAAATAAATAAAACAGAGGTTAATTTAACTGAATTTATATTTCAATTAACAGAAGAACTAACTCCTCTTTTTGAAGATAATGGATTATCTATTATAAAAAGTTCTGCAGAAGAAAAGATGCTAGTAGAATTAGATCCAGATAAGATGCTTAGGGTTTTTGAAAATCTTTTAACTAATGCAATAAAATATTCATTTAAGCCAGGAAAAATAGTTATTGGAGTTTATGAAAGTGAGGGTTATGCTACAGTTGCTATAAGAAATAAAGGGAATAATATTCCACAGGAAAAGGTAGCTAAATTATTTGAAAGATTTTATAGATTAGATGAATCAAGAAATGCTCAGACAGGTGGGTCAGGATTAGGTCTTGCAATATCAAAAAATATAGTAGAGCTACATGAAGGACAAATTTGGGCAGAATGTTATGGTGAAGATATTAGCTTCTATGTAAAATTAAAAACTTCAAGATAAAGGTAACTTTTTCTCTGTTAGATAAATATTCTAATAGGGAGAAATATTTTATCCTTGGAGGGAGTATGCAAAACAAAAATCCCAACAGTCTGTTTGGTATAGATATTAATGAATATACTCAGGATGTTAATTTTACAGTACTAGCAACTAAAATTGATTTTTTATACTTAAGATCGTCAGGGTCAGGAACTGGAAGGTTTAGAGTAGATAAAAAGTTTATAGCATTTGCAAAAGAATCTAGAAATTATGGGATACCAGTAGGAGCTTATCATTTTGGTGTTCCATCATATGATTTGACTGATGCTGATAGGCAATGTGATGATTTCATAAATATTTTGCAAGAAGGTTTTGGACCTAAAGACTATGGAGACTTATTCCCAGTGCTAGATGTAGAGACTCCAGTAGATAATCCTTTACCAACAAAAACACTAATTGATTGGATTGATAGATTTAGAAAGAGATTTGAAAAAAAGACTAGAAGGAGGTTAATGCTCTATACAGGCGCATTTTTTATAGACTTATATAAAAATTTCTATATTCCTGGTAGGGGATATCCTTTAAAGAACATGCCATTATGGATAGCTATGTATACGAAAATACCAGGAAATCCACCATATCCAAAAGATCAAGGTGGATGGACTAGATGGAGAATATGGCAATTTAGCGAAGATTTAAAGGTTCAAGGTGTAGGTAATCCAGTTGATGCAAACTGGGGTCCTAATAATATTGCTCTATTAACTCAGCCAAGTAATATTACTGGATTAAGAGCTACAAGAAGAGGTAATGATATTGTTGTTACTTGGAATAGGGTTCCTGATGTAGACTTGTTAGGATATAATATATTTGTAGATAATTATTGGGTAGGTACAGTTGATGAAGATGATACAGAATTTATAATAAAAAGAAATAAAATTCCAGTTTCAGGCAATAAGCCTCTAACAGTATCTATAGAGGCCTTTGATTATGACGGAGAAACCTCTAAAAAGAGAACACAGGTTGTAGTACAGCCGAGATAGATTAATTGTAGAAATTAAGCTAGTGAGTTAACACTAGCTTAATTTTTGCAGAAAAATAATTTTTGAATAAATAACTATTTTGTAACTGTTATTTTATGGGATAGTTATGTAAAATAGATATAGTTAGTTATACGCTTATAGTATTCAATATATTATAGAGGTAATGTTATATAATTATTATCAGCATTTGAAAGGAGAGAATAGGATGAAGAGCGTAAAGAAAAAAAAGGGCATTATTTATAGTATTTATTTTAAGATAGCAGCATTAGCTATAGTTGCTATTTCAGCATTTTTAGCTTATTCCATTTCTATAAATGGATCAGTAAAGAAATGGGAGGATAAAGTATATCCAGGAGTCAATATTAAAGGAATTGATTTAAGTGGAAAGACAAGGGAAGAAGTGGTAAGTATATTAAATCAAGAGCTTGTAGCAAAGATTGGAGAAAAAAAGCTTAATGTCACTGTTGGGAATAATAAATTAGTTTATAAATATGAGGACTTATCAGGAAATTATAATATAGAAAAGGCAGTGGATGAAGCAATAGGATTTGGGAAAAAGCTTAATTTATTCAAAAAGGATTCATTAATTAGAAATAAGGACAATAGTAGTCATGAAATTAATTTAGATTTCAACTACGAAGAAGGTAAAATAAAAGCAGTTGAAGAAGATATTAAAAAGAATGTAAATATTACTCCAACAAAAGCTAAAATGGTAATAAAAAATGGAAGTATCGAAATAACTCCTGATAAGATTGGTTACAAGGTAAATACTGAAAATTTAGATGAGACAATTAAAGGGGCTATAAATGGTGATTTAGATGAAGATACAAATGTATCTTTTGAATTAGAAGAAGAAAAATCAAATGTAACAAAAGAGGAGTTACAAAAGATAAAGGCAGAACCAATGTCTTCATTTACAACTAGCTTTATTGGTTCTGATGCAAATAGATCATACAATATAGAGTTGGTTACAGAATTAGTAAATGGAACAATTCTAATGCCAGGTGAAGAGTTTAGTTATAGTACAATTTCACAAAAGGGTAGAGGAAAGTATGCTATGGGAATTGCATATGAGAATGATAAACCAGTACCATCAGAAGGTGGAGGAATATGTCAAGGATCAACAACTTTATATAGGGCTGTTATGAGAGCTAATATAAGATCAACTGAAAGGTATAATCACTCATTACCAGTTGGATATTCAAGACTAGGACTAGATGCAACAGTTGCTTGGGGATATTTAGATTATAAGTTTAAGAATCCTTATGATTTTCCTATATATATTGAGGGAATAACTTCTAACCAAACAGTAACATTTAAAATATATGGAGATCCGGCTGTGTTAGGAAATAAAACATACGACATGGTAAGTGAAATATCAGGTAAAGAAGCAATTTCATATCAAGTAACTTATGAAAATGGACAAGAGGTTAAGAGAGAGCGTGTTGCTAAGGATATCTACAAATAAAAGTGTAGTAATAGTTTAGGAGACGAGAAAATGAATTACAAAATGGTCTGTATAGATTTAGATGGAACTCTTTTTGGGGAAAATAGGAGGATATCAGAAAGTACTATAGAGGTGATTTCAGAGGTTTATAAAAAAGGAATAGAGGTAGTTGTAACAACGGGAAGGTTGTATAGCAATGCAGCACAAATTTCAAAGCAAATAGGAGTATCATCTCCAGTTATTGCAGCTAATGGGGCAATAATTAGGGATGAAGGTTCTGATAAGGAAATATACAATTCAAGCTTTAGCTATAATCAATGTAATGTAATATTAGACTTGATAAAAAAGCATAGATTATTTGCCCACTTTTATACGACAGATAGAGTAATTGCAAGTAGTCCAATAGCAAATCTTGCAGCTTTATACTATCGTTATAGAAATAATGGAAGTGATTATAAAATAAATGTTGATTCTTGCATTAGTTCATGGACTCTAAAAAAAAGATTTAAAGATTATGAAGAAAAAATTGTTAAGTGTGTGGTATATTCTAGTGATTCAAGGAGAATTAAGGCATTCAAAAAAGAGGTTATGGAAATAGATGATCTTACTGTATTTGGTGCAGGTAGATACTCAGCAGAAGTAAATGCAAGGGATGTATCCAAGGGTAATGCTATAGAAATACTAGCAGATTATATGAATATACCTAGAGGTAAAATAATCTGTATTGGAGATAATGAAAATGATATATCAATGATAAAATATGCAGGTGTGGGAGTAGCTATGGGAAATGCTATACCAGAACTAAAAGAGATAGCAGATTATGTTACAGATACAAATATAAATGATGGAGTGGCTAAAGCGATAAAAAAATTTATTTTATAAAAATATAAGAATCATATAGATTAGGAAGAGGAAATACCACCATCCTAGTTTATATGATTTTTTTATTGCCTACATAACATAATATAAAAAATATCATACTAAAAGAAGAGAGGATAAAATATTTGTTACTAAGAATTTATGTTGTAAGAGAAACTAGGTAAATTAAAAAATTTTAAAGAAAACATTTAAAGAAATTTTGGGATAAGTAGTATAAATTACATAATATGAATATAAATATATTAGATTAAGGATTATGAGGTGAATTGCCCTTCAAAAAGTTTTGACTAAAGGTGTAGCAGTGTAGTATTATTTGAATTATAGCGTAAAAATGCTTTAATGGAGGGTAGAGTTTTGAATTTAAATATAGTTTTATATCAACCAGAAATACCACAAAATACCGGTAATATAGCAAGAACTTGTGTGTTAACAGATTCAAAATTACATCTAATTAAGCCACTTGGATTTGATTTAGATGAGAAACATTTGAGAAGAGCAGGGTTGGATTATTGGAAAGATTTAGACTTAGAAGTTCATGAAAGTTACGAAGCTTTTATGGAGAAGTATGGAGATAAAAGAATATTCTTGTCTACGACACATGGAGGAAATCATTATGATGATGTTTCTTTCAAAGAGGGTGATTTTATAATGTTTGGTAAGGAATCAGCAGGGGTGCCGGAAAATGTTCATGTCGCCCATGAAAATATTAGAATCCCAATGGTTAAGAGTAGTACAAGAAGCTTAAATTTATCTAATACAGTTGCCATAGTTGCATATGAAGCACTAAGACAAATTGGATTTCCTAATATGAAATAAATAGAGGGGAATGAGGGAAATGGATAAAATAAAAATTATTACAGATACAACTTGTGATTTGCCAAAAGAAGTTTTAGAAAAATTTGATGTTGAAGTAATACCTGTTTTAATAAACTTTGGTGAAGAGAGTTACCTTGACGGAGTAGAAATAACTAGAGATGATGTATTTAGAAGAATAGATGCGGGGGATGTATTCCCAACTACAGCGCAAATAACACCAAATAGGTTTGAAGAATACTTTAATAAGTATTTAAATGAAGGATATAAAGTATTAGCAATACTTATGTCATCAGGAATGAGTGGTACATATCAATCCGCATGTTTAGCTAAAAACATGCTAGATAATGATGATATCCATATAGTTGATTCACAGAGTATATGCTCTGGTTTAGGGCTTTTAGTAATTAGAGCAGCTAAATTAAGAGAACAAGGGGTGGCTGTAGAGGATATCGTTAGAGATTTAGAAGAGACAAAATATAAAATAAGTTCATCTTTAAGTTTTGATTCACTAGATAACCTTGTAAAAGGTGGTAGAATATCTAAGACTGTGGGAGTGGTTACAGGAATTCTAGGTATAAAGCTAATCCTAGAAATAAAAGATGGAACTATGACTGTTAAGGATAAGGTTAGAGGAAGTAAGAAAGCAATTAAGAGAATAATTGCTGATTTAGATCAACTTGGGCATAATCCAGAAGTACCAGTAGTACTTGTAAACTTAGATATGGATGAAATATGCCAACCAATAAGAGATTATTTAAACGAAAATAATATAGAATACATTGAAGGGCCAGTAGGATCTTCAGTAGGAATACATTCTGGAAATAAGGTATCAGGAATATTCTTTATATCAGAATAGAAAGAGCACAAAGGTGCTCTTTTTTCTTTTGTATTTTAATAGAATAATGAAAATGTATACATTATTCTTGAAATTTTCCTGTTTAAAATATAAACTATAGAAAAGGATACTTATATAAATTGATAAGTAGGTGAGAAGGATGAGACTAGATTATACATATAATCTTACACAGGAACAAAAGCTAATATTAACTCAAGAGATGCAACTATCAATAAAGGTACTTCAGCTCTCAGTTAATGATTTAAGAGAATATATTAACACTGAGTTTTCAGAAAATCCTATTTTAGATATAAAAGAAGATATTACCAATACAGCTACTGATAGTAACAAGGAGTTGGACAAATATAATTACAAGGAAATGATAAAGTATCTTGAGTTTGATAATTATGGAGCTCAAAGTTATGGAACATATGAAGATGAGGTATCGCCTTTTAATTTTATCTCGGAAAAAAAGTCTCTGAAGGAGTTTTTACATGAGCAACTTATGGAAGTAGAAGAAGATATTTTTCTAAAAAAAATAGCTGATTACATAATTGAAAGCCTTGATAATAGGGGATATCTAGAAATAAGTGTAGAAGAAATAGCTAGCGAACTAAATATTGAAGAGAAGTTAGTAGAAGAGGCCTTAGAAGTGGTACAAGACCTAGAACCTTATGGAATAGGGGCGAGGAATTTAAAAGAATGTTTGAAGCTACAATTAATCAATTTAGGATTAATTGATGATAATTTAGAAAAAATAGTTGAGGAGCACTTAACTGATATTGCAGATAGTAAATATAGTAATATAGCAAAAAAAATTGGTATATCTCCAAGGGAAGCTCAAAGATACGGGGATGTTATAAAGAAGCTTGAGCCAAAACCCTCTAGGGGATTTTACACTGGGGAAGATGTGAAGTTCATAATTCCAGATGCGGAAGTGAGAAGTATACAAGGGGAAACTTTTATTATAATGAATGATAAAATGGTACCTAGATTATCCATAAACAGTGCTTATAAAAAGGTTATAAATAATGGAGAAAATACTGAAACTAGTGATTATGTTAAAGAAAAACTTGATAAAGCAATGTTCTTAATAAAGAGTATCGAACAAAGAAGGTCTACTCTCTATAATGTGTTAGAAAAGGTTGTTGATAAACAAAAAGACTTTTTCGAAAAGGGAATTAACTATCTAAAACCAATGACATTAAAAGAGATCGCAGAAACAATAGATATGCATGAATCTACTGTTAGTAGGGCAATAAAAGATAAATATATTCTTACTAGTTTTGGAACAATAAAGATAAAAGACCTATTTGCTACAGGAATTTCAACGAAGGCAAATGAAGAAGATATTGCTGTTGTACACATTAAGAATAAAATAAAATATTTAATAGATAATGAAGATAAAAAGAAACCATTATCTGATCAATATATATGTGATGAACTTAATAAAGGAAATGTGAATATATCGAGAAGAACAGTGGCAAAGTACAGGGAGGAGTTGGGGATTAAAGCATCAAGTAAGAGAAAGCGAATTTAAATAATATATAGAGGATGAAACCAAGTAATATAAAAAGGTGGCTTAGCCATCTTTTTTTGTATAGGTTGAATATATTTAAAAAAGCTTGGTGTACACACTTTTTTATATTAATAAAAATTAAGTTATAGGATGCTAGGTAATAGTGAGTATAATTAAGGTTTAAAATGAAAAAGATATTAAAGTGGTATAGATATAGAAGGGATAAATCATAGTTGATATGGAAAGTATTAATAATTTGCAAAAAAATTTCTAGAAACTCTTTTAAATTTCAAACTTCTGTTTTATAATAATATATGTGGGACGCGAAAAAAGAGTGTGGGACATTTATTGCCCAAAGGAGTGTTTGAAGTTGCAGGAAATATTAAGATTACAAAAGAAAATAGTTCCTGAACTTGTAGAAGTACTCGAAAAAAGGTACAATATACTAAGAACTATATACTATAATCAACCTATAGGTAGAAGGATTTTAGCAAATCAACTAAATTTAGGGGAAAGAATAGTACGAACTGAAATAAACTTTCTAAAGTCACAGGGGTTAATAGAGATAAATACCCCAGGAATGACAGTAACAGAAAGTGGTGGAGAAGTTGTTAATAATCTTAAGGATTTCATTCATGAGATAAAGGGATTATCAGATATAGAGAATGAAATTAAGTCTCTATTACATTTAAGAAAAGTGATAATCGTTCCTGGAGATGTAGATGAGAACCCCACTATATTAAAAGATCTTGGAAAAGCGTGTTCAAATTATGTTAAGGATATTATTAAAGATAATGACATAATTGCTTTAACAGGAGGAAGTACGTTGAAAGAAGTTATTGAAGCCTTTCCTAGGTTAAATAATTTTTCAAATATTTTAGTAGTTCCAGCAAGAGGTGGAATGGGAAGAAAAGTTGAAACCCAAGCTAATACTTTAGCAGCATCTTTTGCACAAAAACTTAATGGAACTTACAAAATGCTCCATATTCCAGAAAATCTATCACTTGAAATATTAGATACCTTATTAAAGGAAAAAGAAATTAAAGAAGTAATAGATTGCATTCATAAAGCAGATATACTGATTTACGGTATAGGTAATGCAATGCATATGGCTAAGAAAAGAGGAGCATCTGAGGAAGAAATAATAAGACTTGATAAGTTAGGTGCAATAGGAGAAGCTTTTGGATGTTATTTTAACAAAGATTCCCAAGTTGTTTCCCAAACTACTGCAATTGGAATTAATATTAATGAATCTAGAAAAATTAATACGCATATTGCTGTTGCAGGTGGAAAAAATAAAGTAGAGTCGATTATTGCAACTCAGTTTAATAACACAAATGGTATTCTTGTAACAGATGAGGCTGCTGGAAAAGAAATTCTAGAAAGGCTAAAGAATACTAAAGCAAATTTAAACAGTTTATAAAAATAATTTTTATAAATACATTTTAGGAGGTAATTGCAAATGGTAAACGTAGCAATTAATGGTTTTGGAAGAATAGGTAGATTAGCTCTAAGAGTAATGATGAACAACCCTGAATTTAACGTGGTTGCAATCAATGACTTAACTGATGCTAAGACTTTAGCTCACTTATTTAAGTATGATTCAGCTCAAGGTAGATTCAACGGAGAAATCGCAGTTGAAGAAGGTGGATTCGTTGTTAACGGACATAAGATCAAAGTTACAGCTGAGAGAAATCCAGCAGACTTACCTTGGAAAGAATTAAACGTAGATGTTGTATTAGAATGTACAGGATTCTTCACTTCACAAGAAAAGGCTGGCTTACATTTAGAAGCTGGTGCTAAGAAGGTTGTTATTTCTGCACCTGCAACTGGAGATATAAAGACAGTTGTATTCAACACTAACAACGAAATATTAGATGGAACTGAAACAGTTATCTCAGGTGCTTCATGTACTACTAACTGCTTAGCTCCAATGGCTAAAGTATTAAATGATAAGTTCGGAATTCAAAAAGGATTCATGACAACTATCCATGCTTACACTAATGACCAAAACACTTTAGATGGTCCTCACGGTAAGAATGATTTAAGAAGAGGAAGAGCTGCTGCAGCTTCAATCGTTCCTAACTCAACTGGTGCTGCTAAGGCTATCGGATTAGTTATTCCTGAATTAAAGGGTAAATTAGATGGAGGAGCTCAAAGAGTTCCAGTTATAACTGGTTCATTAACTGAATTAGTTTGTAACTTAGACAAGAATGTAACTGTTGATGAAATTAACGCTGCTATGAAGGCTGCTGCTAATGAATCATTCGGATACACTGAAGATGAAATAGTTTCTTCAGACGTTATCGGAATCACTTACGGTTCATTATTCGATGCTACTCAAACTAAGGTTATGGAAGTTAACGGAACTCAATTAGTTAAAGTTGCTGCTTGGTACGACAATGAAATGTCATACACTAACCAATTAATCAGAACTTTAAACTACTTCGTTACTAGATAATTTAATAGTTTAAATAACATTTTTAAGACATAGTTATGGGTCTGGTTTTATAGTTAAAGCTATGAGGCCAGACCTATTTTAAATAAGAGAAAAAATAATTTTATGAGGTGAAGAGAATGAACTTTAACAAGAAAACTATCGAAGATATCCAAGTTAAGGGTAAAAAGGTTTTAGTAAGATGCGATTTCAACGTACCATTAAAAGATGGTGTTATCACTGATGAAAACAGATTAAATGGTGCATTACCAACTATAAAGTATTTAGTTGAAAATGGAGCTAAGGTTATACTTTGCTCACATTTAGGAAAAGATGCTTCTAAGTCATTAGCACCAGTTGCTACAAGATTAAGTGAATTACTTGGTCAAGAAGTAGTATTTGCTAGAGATGAAGAAGTTGTAGGACCTAATGCTAAGGCTGCAGTTGCTGCAATGAAGGACGGAGACGTTGTATTATTAGAAAACACTAGATGTAGAAAAGAAGAAACTAAGAATGTTGAAGAATTCTCAAAAGAATTAGCTTCATTAGCTGATATTTTTGTTAATGATGCATTTGGGACAGCTCACAGAGCACACTGCTCAACTGTAGGTGTTACAGAATTCTTAGATACAGCTGTATGTGGATATTTAATTCAAAAGGAATTGAAGTTCTTAGGAGAAGCAGTAAATGCTCCAGTTAGACCATTTGTTGCTATCTTAGGTGGAGCTAAGGTTTCAGATAAGATTGCTGTTATCAATAACTTATTAGATAAGGTTGATACATTAATCATTGGTGGAGGAATGGCTTATACATTCTTAAAGGCTCAAGGATACGAAATCGGAACTTCATTAGTTGAAGCTGATAGAGTTGACTATGCTAAGGAAATGATTGAAAAGGCTGCTGCTAAGGGTGTTAAGTTCTTATTACCAGTAGACCATAGAGTTGCTACAGAATTTAAGGATGTTGAAGCTGTAGTTACAGAAGATCAAAACATTCCAGAAGGACATATGGGATTAGATATCGGACCTAAGACAGAAGCTCTTTATGCAGATGCTATAAAAGATGCTAAGACTGTTATCTGGAACGGACCAATGGGAGTATTCGAATTTGAAAACTTCAATAAGGGTACAGTTGCAGTTGCTAAGGCTATGGCTGATGCAGATGCTACAACAGTTATCGGTGGAGGAGACTCAGCTGCTGCTGTTAATATCTTAGGATTTGGAGATAAGATGACTCACATCTCAACAGGTGGTGGAGCTTCTTTAGAATTCTTAGAAGGTAAAGTTCTTCCTGGTATAGCTGCTCTTAACGATTAGTAAGATTAGTTTACAATAGGAGATTAAATATTATGGTGAAGGTCCTTTAGGACTTTTACCTAATACAAATTTTAATATGAGGTGATTATTAATGAGAAAAGCTGTTATTGCTGGAAACTGGAAGATGCATTATACTCCAGAAGAAGCTACTAACGTAATAAATGAATTAAAGCCATTAGTAAAGGATGCTACTTGTGAAGTAGTAATATGTCCAACTTTTGTTTGTCTAGATGCTGCATTAAAAGCTGCTGCTGGTTCAAACATAAAGATAGCTGCACAAAACATGCACTTTGAAGAAAAGGGTGCTTTCACAGGGGAAGTTGCTCCAGGAATGCTTGAAGCTATGGGAGTTAGCTATGTTGTTTTAGGACATAGTGAAAGAAGAGAATACTTCAATGAAACTGATGAGGCTTTAAACAAGAAGGTTAAGGCTGCATTTGCTCACAATTTAACTCCAATTCTTTGCTGTGGTGAAACATTAGAACAAAGAGAAAATGGAACAACTAATGAAGTTGTTGGAGCTCAAATTAAGGCTGATCTAGAAGGTCTTTCTAAGGATTTAGCTGAAAAAGTTATTATAGCTTATGAACCAATATGGGCTATAGGAACTGGTAAGACTGCTACAAAGGAACAAGCTAACGAAACAATAGCTGCAATCAGAGATGTTGTTGCTGAAATGTTTGGTAAAGAAGTTGCTGATAAGGTTAGAATCCAATACGGTGGATCAGTTAAACCAAACACAATTAAAGAACAAATGGCTATGTCTGACATAGATGGTGCTTTAGTTGGTGGAGCTAGCTTAGTAGCTACAGATTTTTCACAAATCGTTAATTACTAAGAGAGTAAAGAGGATGTCAAAATAGATGAGAGTTTATTTTGGTATCCTCTTTTTCATAATTATTATATAAATATATAGTGTACAGATAGTACTCATAAAGAACTTCGTTGAGAAAATTAACCAGTTCATGATATACTGTAGTAGAAGATAAAGGAGATTACAAAATATATTTTCCTTTAAGACGAAAATGGAGGTAGTTATGAAGATTTCTACAAAGGTTGAGTATGGGATTGTAGCATTAATTGATATTGCGGTAAATTCAGAGAATAAAGAGGTTGTAACTGTAATTAGTATTGCAGAAAGACAGGGGATTTCTAAAAATTATTTAGAACAAATTTTAACTCCACTTCGTCAAGCAGGTATAATAAGTGGAACTAAAGGATCTCAGGGAGGATATACTTTAATAGATAAGCCAGATAGACTTAAAGTATCAACTATTTTAAATGCACTAGATAGTTCCCTATTAAATGTTTCTTTTGAAAATAGTATGAAGTGTGAACCTAGCATAATTGAAGCAATAAAGAATTCTATATGGGATGAATTAGATAAGAAATTTAATGAGTTAGCTAATAGTCTTACTCTTTCGGACTTAGTTGAAGAATATAAGAGAGGAAATCAAAATGCTGCAATGTTTTATATATAAGCTAATATAGCAAGTTGCATTGAATATAAAAAAATAATATAATTAAGGTGTAAAAATATACAAAATAAAAGATAATAATAGTATATAATACGAATGAAATTAAATGGAGGTATAGGCATGGCAAAGAAACCAGTTATGTTAATGATATTAGATGGTTTTGGTATTGCTCCAAAATCAGAAGGAAATGCTGTAGAAATAGCTAAGAAACCAAATTTTGATAGATTAGTAAAGGAATATCCAAGCACTGAGCTACAAGCAAGCGGAATGGCAGTTGGTCTTCCAGAAGGACAAATGGGTAACTCAGAAGTAGGACACTTAAATATAGGTGCAGGAAGAATAGTATATCAAGAATTAACAAGAATCACTAAGTCTATTGCAGATGGAGATTTCTTTACAAATGAAGCTTTATTAAAGGCTATGAAAAATGCTAAGGAAAATAATTCTGCTTTACACTTGATGGGACTATTATCAGACGGTGGGGTTCACTCACATATAGATCACTTAAAGGGTCTTTTAGAATTTGCTAAGAAGGAAGGACTTCAAAAAGTTTATGTTCATGCATTTATGGACGGAAGAGATGTTCCACCATCATCAGGTAAGGATTTTATAATTAAGGCTGAAGAAATGATGAAGGAAGTTGGCGTAGGTCAAATTGCTACAGTAAACGGTAGATACTATGCTATGGATAGAGACAATAGATGGGAAAGAGTTGAACTTGCATATAATGCAATGGTATTAGGTAAGGGTGAAACTGCAAACTCTGCTGTAGAAGTTATGGAAAAGTCATACAATGACAATAAGACTGATGAATTCGTATTACCATGCGTAGTATTAGAAGATGGTCATCCAGTAGCTACTATAAAGAATGGGGATTCAGTTATATTCTTCAACTTTAGACCAGATAGAGCTAGAGAATTAACTAGAGCTATAAATGATAAAACTTTTGAAGGATTTGAAAGAGAAACTTTAGATCTTACATTTGTAACAATGACTCAATATGATAAAACTCTAGAAGGGGTCAATGTAGCCTTCACTCCTCAAACACTTACAAATACTTTAGGAGAATATGTTTCAAGCAAGGGATTACAACAATTAAGAATTGCTGAAACTGAAAAATATGCACATGTTACATTCTTCTTCAATGGTGGAGTTGAAAAGGAAAACCCAGGTGAAGTTAGAAAGGTTATACCATCACCTAAGGTTGCTACTTATGATCTTAAGCCAGAAATGTCAGCTTACGAAGTAACTGATGAATTAATAGCAAAGATTGATGAAGATAAATATGACATGATTATCTTAAACTATGCTAACCCAGATATGGTTGGACATACAGGAATTGTTGAGGCTGCTGTTAAGGCTGTTGAAACTGTAGATACATGTTTAGGAAGAGTTGCTGAGAAGATTCTTGAAAAAGATGGAACTTTATTCATAACTGCAGACCACGGTAATGCAGAAACAGAAATAGATTTCTCAACAGGAAATCCATTTACAGCACATACTACAAATCCAGTTCCTTTTATATGGGTAGCTAATGATGTTAATGGAAGACACTTAAATCCAGGTAAGCTAGCTGATATAGCACCAACTATGCTTAATGTAATGGGAGTAGAAGTACCAGAAGAGATGACAGGAGAATGTTTAATAACTAAATAGTTAGTTTAAACAAAAGAGAACAGCTGAAAAGCTGTTCTCTTTTGTTTATGTCAAGAATTTTAATGTTTAGGAAAGTATATAGGTATTTATTTTATTAACTCTTCACTTTTAACTACTATCTATTAGCTATTAAAGGGTATTAGCATCATTTACATCAACCTTACTATGCATTTTTAAGAATGGTAAATAAATTAGCACAGAGATTGCTAATAGTATTATTTGTAGTATACTAGCCTTTATATCTCCACCTGTTCCTAAGTAACCGCTGATAATTGGTGGTGTCGACCAAGGTAAATCTACTACAATAGGTGCTACCAGTCCGATTTTTGTAACAAAATATGCAATAGTGAAAGTAACCATTGGTGCTACTAAAAATGGGATAGCTAAAATAGGATTTAATACTATAGGTAATCCAAATATTAATGGTTCATTAATATTAAACATAGATGGAGTAGCTCCAACCTTTACAATAGCAGAATCACGAGATTTTTTTAGTATGAAAAGAGCTATTATTACTATTGCAAGAGTATTACCTGATCCACCTAAACGGCTATATGAAACAACAAATGGATTCCCTGAGAAAAAGTGAGGTATAGCTTCTCCAGCTACATAAGCATTACTATTCTCAATAATTAAATTCTTCCATAATGCATCAGTAATAGCATTAGTTAAATTAGGCCCGTGAATACCAAATATCCAAGCTAAGTTAATGATAAATACCATTAATAAAATAGTAAAGAAATTACTTCCTAAATGTGAAAGTGGAGCTTGAAGTACATCGTAGACTAAGTTAAATGCAGAAGCCTCATCCATAACATTTTTTATAATAAAGTTAATACCACCAAATAGCACAACAGTTATAAATGCTGGAATCATTACTTGGAATGATTTAAAAACAGCAGGTGGTACAGATTCAGGTAAAGTTATGACTAATTTTTTTGTTTTTAATAAAAGAGACAAAAGTTCAGGAACTAAAAATCCTAAAATAAGTGACATAAATAATCCCTTTGAACCCATAAATTCATTGCTGAACATATTAGGTAAGACAATTATATTTCCAGTCTCAGTAACTACATTTGCAGTAGGAAGCATCATTAAGAAAATAATTGAAGTAACAAGTATTGTAACAGTAACTTCAGTTTCTCTTCGTCTAGCCATCTGGTAAGAAAGAGAAATAACTAATAAAAATGCTGTTAAAGGAATAGTTAAATTATAAATCGATTCTAAAAATGTTTTCCATAATGAAGACCCAAATAGGTTATTTAGGAAATCCTCATATCCTGTAATAGGCATTTTAAGAAGTATAAGTGCAAATGATCCCATAAGGGTTATTGGTAGTATTAAAGCAAATGCATCCTTTAAAGCGGACATATGTAGTTGACTACCAACCTTTTGACCGATAATCATAATTTTTTCTTGAAGTTTTTCATAAAATTTATTCATATTTTTCTCCTTTGTTATTTATATTTATCATCACAATTGACTTTGAAAAATGAAGATAAATAAATCAGACCTTTTTACTCATATATAATATATTGAATTTAAATTAATTTCAATATATAATTCTATATAAGAATAATTATTAGCTACTAAAGAAAAGTTATATATTGATATACGGAGGATGAATATGAGTAAAAAAGGGATTAAGATAGTAACAATTGGTGGAGGATCTAGCTATACGCCAGAACTTATAGAGGGATTTATAAAAAGAAAAGATGAACTTCCAATAAGAGAAATATGGTTAGTAGATGTTGAAGCTGGAAAAGAAAAATTAAATATAGTAGGTAATCTAGCAAAAAGAATGGTTAAGAAGGCAGGGCTAGATTGGGAAATACATTTAACTTTAGATAGAAAAGAAGCCCTTAAAGATGCAGATTTTGTTTCAACTCAATTAAGAGTAGGACTATTAGATGCAAGAATTAAGGATGAAAGAATTCCATTAAGTCATGGAATATTAGGTCAAGAAACTAATGGTGCAGGAGGAATTTTCAAGGCTTTTAGAACTATACCAGTAATATTAGATATAGTTGAAGAGATGAAGGAGTTATGTCCTGATGCTTGGCTTGTAAATTTTGCAAATCCAGCTGGGATGGTTACAGAAGCTGTAATTAAGTATGGTAAGTTTAACAAAGTAGTTGGATTATGTAATGTTCCAATAAATCATATGTATGCAGAGTCAGAACTTATGGGAGTGGATAGAGAGGAACTATTTTTCCACTTTGCAGGGCTAAATCACTTTCATTGGCATAGAGTATTTGATAAAAAGGGAAATGATCTTACAGATATAGTTTCAGAAAAAATTCAAAATATTGATAAGAAGATAGTGCAAAATATTGCAACAGTACCATTTGTACAAGAACAGTTTGAGGATTTAGATATGTTACCATGTATGTACCACAAGTACTATTATTTAACTGATGATATACTAAAGACTGAAATTGAAGAATTCAACAGAAATGAAACAAGAGCAGAGCAGGTAAAAGCAATGGAAGATAATCTATTTGAGATGTATAAGAATCCAGAACTAGCTGAAAAGCCTGAGGAACTAAGCAAAAGAGGTGGAACTCATTATTCTGATGCAGCTTGTGAGTTAATAGCTTCAATTTATAATGATAAGAGAAATATAATGGTTGTAAACACAGTAAATAATGGTGCTATAGATGATCTACCATATGACTGTACAATAGAAATAAGCTCATATATTACAGCAAGTGGACCAAAGCCAATAAACTTTGGAGCATATAAGCATCCAGCTCAAAGAGGAATGATTCAGAATCTTAAGGCTATGGAAGAGTTAACAATAGAAGCAGCTGTTACAGGAAATTACGGTAGAGCGTTACAAGCATTTATGACTAATCCACTTATACCAAGTGGAAATATTTCCAAGGAATTATTAGATGAAATGCTAGTAGCACATAAAGATTATTTACCACAGTTTAAAGAAAGTATAGACAGAATTTTAGAAAGTAACAAAAAATAAAAGTATATTTTTGAGTAAGCTAGGAATCCGTTGTTTTAAACAACGGATCTTTTTATTACAAAATAGTAATATTACAATTAACCTTACAGTAATATTTCATCTGTATTATAAAGGTATAGTAATTAATGGTCATTGAACTTTAGATCAGAGTGAGGGGAGAAATTTAAGATGGTTGTTATAAAAACAGAAAATTTAAGTAAGGTTTATGGAAAAAATGATAATAAGGTAATAGCTTTAGATAATGTAAGCATTTCAGTAGAAAAAGGTGAATTTGTAGCTATTATAGGAGCAAGTGGTTCAGGTAAAAGTACATTACTTCATCAAATAGGGGGAGTAGATAGACCAACTAGTGGGAAGGTAATTATTGATAATGAAGATATATATAAGCTA
This sequence comes from Clostridium zhoujianii, assembly GCF_051590805.1. NCBI lineage: Bacteria > Bacillati > Bacillota > Clostridia > Eubacteriales > Clostridiaceae > Clostridium > Clostridium zhoujianii. The sequence goes on along the minus strand of NZ_JBPUTF010000002.1, from coordinate 90,245 downwards.
AAGGAAAGTAGCTTAGCTGTATTTAGAAGAAGGAAGATAGGCTTTGTATTCCAATCATTTAACTTAATTCCTGTATTATCAGTTGAAGAAAACATAACTATGCCAGCTCTTTTAGATCACCAAAAGATTGATGAGGAGTATTTTAAAGATTTAGTTAAAACTTTAGGATTAGAAAATAGATTAAATCATTTACCATCAGAGCTTTCAGGTGGGCAACAACAAAGAGTTGCCATAGCAAGAGCATTAATTAACAAGCCAGCAATAATACTTGCTGATGAACCAACTGGTAATTTAGATAGTGAGACATCAAAGGAAATAATGGAGATGTTAAAGCTATCAATAAGAAAATATAATCAAACAGCAATAGTTATTACACATGATTTAGCAATAGCAGAGAATACAGATAGAATTATTAAAATAAAAGACGGTAAAGTAGTTGAATAGGAGGGTAACAATGAAAAGTTATAGTGAAATATCTACGAGATATATGAAACAAAATAAGAAAAGAACCACTTTAACCATTGTAGGAATAGCCCTAGCAACTATTTTAATATTTGCTGTTGGAACATTTTTATTGAGTTTTAAAGATTCAATGATTTCCTATGAAAGAGCAACACAAGGGGATTATGAATTTAAATTAAATAAGATAAGTGCAGATAAAGTTGAAAAGGTTATTAATCATGTAGAGGTTAAGGATAGCACTATATCAGAAGAATCTACTCTATATAATATTAAAGGAATAGATAAAGAAGTTTATTTAGATAAAGGTAATAAAGGTTATTTTGATAAATTATTTACTAGTAAGATATTAGAAGGGAGAAAACCATCTAAAGAAGGGGAAGTAGTAATTAATTCAAGTGCAAAGAATGTCTTAAAAGTAAATTTGAATGATGAAATAAGTTTACTTAATGAAAGAGGAGAAGAATATAAAGTAAATGTAGTTGGAATATATGAATCAAATATATATTCAAGTAATGGGGCATTAGATTTTACAACTTACTTTACTGGGAATGACTTAAATCCTAGTAAGAGTTATTATGTATCATTAAACTTAAAATCAGCTAAGAATAAGCAAAATATAGTTAAGAAGGTTATAAATGATTCAGGTATAGAAGTAGTAGAGGGAACAAAGTCTGATAATAGTCAGCTACTTTACTTGACTGGAAATGGTGGAAATGATGGAATATCAGGTGCAATACAAAATATGGCTATATTTGTAGTGGTAATAATTATGTTATGTACTATTACAGTAATATATAATTCCTTTAATATATCGGTTATTGAAAGAATTAGATATTTTGGGATACTTAAAGCTATAGGAGCTACTCCGAAGCAAATTAAGAGAATTATATATAAGGAAGGACTTTTAATGGGGCTTATAGCTCTTCCAGTTGGCTGTGTTATAGGATTTCTTGCATTAAAGTTTGGAATAAAAATATTTATTGGTGATACATTAATGTTTGTTGAAGATTTCAAGGTAGGCTTCTATCCAATAATAGTTCTAGTTACAACAGTCCTTGTTGCAATCACAATATTATTATCAGTTATGGGACCAGCTAGAAAGGCAAAAAAGGTATCAGCAGTTGATGCAATGAGAAATAAAAATGAAATAAAGATAGGTAAGCTTAAGAGAAGAAAGGGAAGAATTGTAGGGAAAATATTTGGAATAGAAGGAAGTGTAGCTTATAAAAATATAAGAAGAACTCCATTTAGATTTATAGTAACAGTATTGGCATTAACAATTTCAATAGTTATGTTTAATGTATTTTATGGATTTATAGACTTTGCAAAGCAATCAGTTCTTCAGCAATTTATGTATAGTCCTTTTGATTCATATTCAAGTAAGATTAATGTGGAAGAAAGTTTTACTGAAAATGAATTAAATGAGTTAACTAATAAGGAATTTATGAGAGATGTATATAAATATAGGAACGAAAAGTTAAGATTATTAATACCAAATAGTGATATAAATAAGGAGTATGGAAATAAAACTGGAAGAGGAGCCTTAGGCGGAACATTATATGAGGACTTAGGGTTTAACGATTTAGGATATGTTGATACCTATATTGCTGGGGATAAAGAATTACAGATATCAGAGAGAAATATAGTTGAGGGTAGTTTTGATATTGAAGCTATAAAAAAAGGTGGAGTAATACTTATAGATGGAACAATGACAACAAACTCTGATAAGAAGAAAGAGATTGTAAGGGCTACAAATTATAAGGTTGGGGATAAAATTAAGATACCAAAAGTTAAGGACTATAGTACTTCACATTCAGCAGGGAGTGAAGAGGAATTAAAGAAATTGGTTGAATCACAGGAAAAATCATTCAGAGATGCTATAAGTAATGGAGAATTCTATGAATTAGAGGTTGTAGCAATAGCAAATAAAGAACCATTTATGGGCATGTACGTCAATAACGGGATAAAATTAATGCTACATGAAGATTATTATAATAATATCTTTGTAGGAGATGGATATAATGAGTTATGTTTTGATTTTAATGGTGATAATGAAGCAAGGCAAGATGCTATAAAATATTTTGATGATATAAATCCAGAAGGAGTATATAACTACGAGGATATTGGAGACCAATTAAAGGAAATAGAAGGATTATATAAGCAAATAGAATTCTTTGTATATTGCTTTATATCAATAGTAACTGTTATATCTATAGTTAATATATTTAATACAATTTCTACAAATCTATTGCTAAGAAGAAAGGAATTTTCAACTATGAAGGCAATAGGAATGACAGAAAAGCAACTTAAAAAGAGTGTCATGTTAGAAGGTACATTATATGGAATACTAGCAGCATTAATAGGTGGAATAGTATCAGCAATATTATTAGTACTTTTAATAAATGTTGGTGGAGGATTAGCAGATGTTGAATATAAATTTGATTTAATTGCCTTTACAGCCTCAATAGTATGTGCAATAGGAATAACTTATATTTCTACACTAGTACCACTTAAAAAGTTAAAAAAGCTAAGCATAGTTGAAGGAATAAGTGAGGAAGAATAATTTGATATACAATTAGTAAAAAAGCTCCAAGTAATATATGAAAAATATTACCTGGAGTTTTTTACATTGTTAAAGGGGGAAAATTGTGAAATAATATACATATAATTGGAAAATGCTAATATAAAGGGGGATTTATATGCATATTTTATTAGTTGAGGATGATACAACTTTAGCAATGGGGATAGAGTACTCATTAAAAAATGATGGATTTCAAGTCAGTCATGCTAGTTCAGTTAAAGAGGCTAGGGAGGGATTTTGTAATTTAAATATTGACATGATTTTATTAGATGTTACCTTACCAGATGGAAATGGATATGATTTTTGTAAAGAAGTTAGAGGGCAAAGTGAAGTGCCAGTAATATTCTTAACAGCTTGTGATGAAGAGGTTAATGTAGTTTTAGGCCTTGATATGGGAGCTGATGATTACTTAACTAAACCTGTACGAGTTAGAGAACTTATTGCAAGGATTAATGCTGTTGCAAGACGAAGAGGTGTAAAAAAGGTTGAAAGTAGTGCAGAAAAGATTGTTTATAGAGACTTAACTATACATCCATTAAGGTACGAGGTATATAAAGGTGCAGAGAAAATATTATTAACATCTGTTGAGTATAAGCTTTTACTCTTGCTTTTTGAGAATAAGGGAAATGTATTAACTAGAAAGCAATTATTAGAAAAGCTTTGGGATGTGGAAGGTGACTTTATAGAAGAGAAGACCTTAACAGTTTATATAAAGAGGTTAAGAGAAAAACTTGGTGAAGATAAAGACATACCTTATATAGAAACAGTTAGGGGTATAGGTTATAAGTGGATAGGTGAAGCATAGATGAATTTAAAAAAGTTCTATAGGAATCCAGAGGCAAAGAGAATAACAATAAAATTTATAATAATTTTATTAGTTGGAATAATTGGGGTATTTATTTTTTCATTTGGAATAGTAAAAAGAATTAATAAAACATTAGTAGGTCAAAACACAGTGATATTGGCAAATGTAATTGAAGAGAGAAGCAGATCTGAAATTATTAAGAATTTTTATGATTTAAAGTCAGATACTGAAATAGAGGAAGCTAAAAAAATATTAGAAAGTTATGGCTATGATGAAAATCTATCATTAGCAAGCAATGAAATAAATATTATATTTTTTAAAGAGGTAGTGAAAATATTCTTACCTATGATAATAATATTTATATCAATATTATATTTATTATTTTTAAGAGAGCTAGATAGAATATATATACAAATAGAGGAGATAGTATTAAAAACTAGTGCTATGTCAAAGGGAGAATATAAAAGAATAGAAAGTGCATTTGAAGAAGGAGAAATGTCTATCTTAATAACATCATTAAATTATATGGGAGACAGGGTTAATAATTCTATAAGGTTATTAAAAGAAGAGAAGGAATATTTAAAGGATTTTCTTTCAGATATATCCCATCAGTTAAAAACTCCATTAGCATCTTTAATTATGTTTAATGATTTACTTAAGGAGAATATAAATATGCCTTATGAGGATAGAGTTAAATTCATAGAGGGTTCAGAAGAACAGCTAGGTAGAATGGATTGGCTTATAATGAACCTTCTAAAGGTAGGAAGATTAGAAGCAGGTGTCATTAAATTTGAAGAAGATAGCCAGTGTTTAAGGGATACAATAGAGCTTGCTCTTTCATCATTAAGGGAAAAAGCTATTAGGAAGAAACAGGATTTAATAGTTAATGGGGAGTTAGATATAGTTTTAAAGCATGATAAAGAGTGGCTTGCTGAAGCTATATCAAATATTGTTAAAAATGCTATTGAACATACCCAAGAAGAGGGATTAATTCAAGTTGAAGTATCAAGGGGACCTTTGATAACTAAAATATATATAAAAGATAATGGACCTGGGATACCAAAAGATATGCAGAAGAAAATATTTAAAAGATTTTATAAGGGTACAAGTAAAAGAAACCCTAAGAGTATAGGAATTGGTCTTTCATTATCAAAGAGTATAGTGGAGGAACAAGGGGGGGAAATAAAATTATTAAGTGAAGAAGGAAAGGGTAGTACTTTTATTATTAGTTTTATGGATTCATTAAAAAATTAGGGTGAAGCAATAAGATAGTTTATAATTTGCATAATCTATAGGAAATTTTCATATAGATATATCAAAGCAATTATAGGGAAGATAGGATGAAGAGGTATCATTGTTATTCAGCATGCTTTGATGAGAAGACAGAGGAACTTTTTAGGAAAGCTAAATTTTTAGGACAAGGCAATAATGGGGTAGTCTATAGTTTACCGGAACATAAGGTAATTAAGATTTTCGTAGAGGAAAAAGTGTGTAGTGATGAAGGGTATACTCTTTTAAGGGCAAGAAGCTCTAAATTTTTTCCTAAAATATATAAGAGCGGTAAACTATATATAGTTAGAGAGATGGTGGAGGGTATACAACTTGATAAGTACATAAAGAAACATGGTATGAATAAGGAACTTACTAAAAATATTTGTAAGATAATAAAAGAATTTAAATCCTTACAATTCTCAAAATTAGATACTAGGTGCAAAGATTTATACGTAGGTGATAATAATACAATAATGTTAATAGACCCAAAGAAGTGCTTTAAAAGAAAAGTAAATTTTCCAAGGCACTTGATGAAAGGATTTTTAAAGTTAGGTGTATTAGATGAATTTTTAAGCTATGTTAAAGAAATAGATAAGAAAAAGGCTAGAGAATGGAAAAATAAATTTGATAAGTATTGGGAAAAAGAAAGGCTTAAGGAAAAGTATTTAAGAGATAATGATGATGATTATCTATAAAGAATAAATTAAGGGTAACAGTTTTAATTAGAATTGTTACCTTTAATTATTGATTAGAATAAAATATATATTAATTTAAATAAATCTGATAATCATTATCAATACAGTTGATTTTTTAGAAAAATAAGGTATAATTATATATATAAGATGTATATTAAAAGGTACATTGTAAATACTAGTATTGTTATATTGAGTAGAAATATTAAATAAATATATAAAAAAACAGGGAGGTAAGAAAATGAAAAATTACGTTGAAATTATTGATGTGGTGGGAAGACAAATATTAGATTCTAGATGTTTTCCAACAGTAGAGGTTGAGGTTTATCTAGACGATGGTACTGTAGGAAGAGCAGCCGTTCCATCAGGAGCATCAACAGGTATGTATGAAGCAGTAGAACTTAGAGATGGAGATAAGGATAATTATCTTGGTAAGGGTGTATTAAAGGCAGTAAAGAATATTAATGACACTATTGCAGAAGAATTAGTAGGATGTAATGTATTTGATCAAACTTACATAGATAAGACTCTTATAGAATTAGATGGAACACACAATAAAGGAAACTTAGGAGCAAATGCTATATTAGGAGTTTCACTTGCTTGTGCTAATGCAGCAGCAGCATCACTAGGATTACCTTTATATCAATATATAGGTGGAGTTAATGCAAAGGTATTACCAGTTCCTATGATGAATATCATTAACGGTGGTTCTCATGCTGATAACTCAGTAGATTTACAAGAATTTATGGTTATGCCAGCTGGAGCGCCAACATTCTCAGAAGCCTTAAGAATGTGTGCGACTGTATACCACACTCTTAAGAAAATACTTCATGATAAGGGATATTCAACTGCAATAGGTGATGAAGGTGGATTTGCACCGAACTTAAAGTCAAATGAAGAGGCGATAGAAGTTATCATAGAAGCAATTACTAAGGCAGGATTTAAGCCAGGAGAAGATATCTTTATAGCAATTGATGCGGCATCATCTGAGTACTACAAAGATGGTAAGTATATATTGGAAAATGAAGGTAAGACTTTAAGCGCAGAAGAAATGGTTTCATTCTTTGAAGATTGGGTAAGCAAATATCCTATAATTTCTATCGAAGATGGTATGGCAGAAGAAGATTGGGAAGGCTGGAAGCTAATGACTGAAAAGTTAGGCAAGAAGGTTCAATTAGTTGGTGATGATTTATTTGTTACTAATACTGAAAGACTAGAAACTGGTATTGAAAAGGGTGTTGCTAACTCAATACTTATTAAGTTAAATCAAATTGGTACTTTAACAGAAACTTTAAATGCTATAGAAATGGCAAACAGAGCTGGTTACACAGCAGTTGTTTCTCATAGATCTGGTGAAACAGAAGATACTACTATAGCAGATTTAGTTGTAGCTACAAATGCTGGTCAAATAAAGACTGGTGCTCCAGCTAGAAGTGAAAGAGTTGCTAAATACAACCAATTAATTAGAATTGAAGAAGAATTAGAGGATGTAGCTGAATACAGAGGAATAAAAGCATTCTTTAACATTAAAAAGTAATATTATAAGGTCAACTTAGTTTTATTCTAAGTTGACCTTATTTTTATTTTTATTTATTGAAAATATATACAGTATATGCTATGATAATATTAATAAATTATGTAGATTTGATGCTTTAAAAAGCAGGAGGTGTTCCTATGAAAACTGCACTTTTAGTTGTAGAAGTAATCTTAGGATTAGTAGTAATTGTATCAATATTAATGCAACCAAGTAAGTCAGATGCATTAAGTGGATTAGTACAAGGAAGTAAGAATGAAACTTTCTATTCAAAGAACAAGGCAAGAACAAAAGAAGTTATGCTTGGAAGAATTACTATGATAGGTATGGCATTATTCGCAGTAGTTACAATCGCATTAAACATAATGAAATAGAAGAAAAGATAACAGCTATTTATAGCTGTTTATTTTTTTGGACTTTTTAATACCTTCATGAATATCATAGCTATTAAGGTAGATAAACAATAACCTACTTATAAAAAGTGAAGGGGATGGGTTTAAGTGAATTTATTATTAATACCTTTGATTTGTGGCATAACTGCATTAGTTGTAACTATTTTTATTTCCAGGGGCATAATTAAAAAGAATCCAGGTAATGAAAGTATGAAAGAAATTGCAGGGCATATTGAAGAGGGAGCAATGGCTTTTCTAAAGAAGGAATATAGGTATTTAGCTGTATTTATAATTGTTGTAGTATTAGCTATAGGAATTTTTTTAAGTACACAAACAGCTATTTCATTTTTGGTAGGATCAGTATTTTCAATAATTGCCGGATATATTGGTATGAGAATAGCTGTAAAAGCAAATGTTAGAACTGCACAGGCAGCAAAGAGTGGTATAAAAGAAGCACTTTCAGTTGCTTTTTCAGGTGGTACAGTTATGGGCCTTTGTGTAGTTGGCTTAGGACTATTTGGACTAGGAGTACTTACGATAGTTTTTGATTTGAATACGGAATATATAACTGGGTTTGGATTAGGGGCATCATCTATAGCATTATTTGCAAGAGTTGGTGGTGGTATATATACTAAGGCTGCGGATGTAGGAGCAGATCTAGTAGGTAAAGTAGAAGCTGGAATACCAGAGGATGATCCGAGAAATCCAGCAGTTATTGCTGACAATGTTGGAGATAACGTAGGGGATGTAGCTGGAATGGGAGCTGATTTATTTGAATCCTATGTAGGTTCAATAATTTCAGCTATAACATTAGGATCTGTTATTACAGGGATATCATCTAGAGATGGAGCAATATATCCAATGTTATTATCAGGAATAGGAATTGTAGCATCATTAATAGGAATTTTTGTTGTGAGGAATAGTAAGGGAAATGATCCTCAAAAAGCTTTGAATTTAGGAAGTACAATTTCAAGTGTTTTAGTAATTATATTTGGTGCAGTAGTATGCTATTCAGTATTTGGAGAACTAAAATTATTTATACCTGTAATTGCAGGGTTAGTTGTTGGTATGATTATAGGTAAAGTAACTGAAGTGTATACATCATCAGATTATAAGTCAGTTAAATTAATAGCAGATGAATCTGAAACAGGTCCTGCTACTAATATAATTGCTGGACTTTCTGTAGGAATGAAGTCAACAGTGGTTCCTGTAATATTAATAGTAATTGGGATTATCCTTGCCTATTATGGGGTAGGTGGAGGTAGTAATCCATCAATTGGATTATATGGAATAGCACTTTCAGCAGTAGGAATGCTATCAACTACAGCAATAACAGTTGCGGTTGATGCATATGGACCAATTGCAGACAATGCCGGTGGAATAGCAGAAATGAGTGGGTTAGATCCAGAGGTTAGGGAGGTCACTGACAAGCTTGACTCAGTAGGAAATACTACAGCAGCTATTGGAAAGGGCTTTGCAATAGGTTCAGCAGCTCTTACAGCATTAGCTTTATTTGCATCCTATGCACAAGCTATTAATTTAACAACAATAGACTTATTAAACCCATTAACATTAGTAGGAGTATTTATTGGAGGAATGTTACCATTCTTATTTTCAGCTTTAACTATGGCATCAGTAGGTAAGGCCGCCACAGAAATGGTTGAAGAGGTAAGGAGACAGTTTAAAGATAAGAAGGGAATATTAGAGGGAACAGAAAAACCTGATTATTCAAGATGTGTTGAAATATCAACGAAAGCAGCATTAAATGAAATGATATTGCCAGGAATATTAGCTATAGTAGTACCTATAGGAATCGGTATGCTTTTAGGGGGAGAGGCTCTAGCTGGATTAATAGGTGGAGGGGTAGTTACTGGTGTTCTTATGGCAATAATGATGGCTAATTCTGGTGGTGCTTGGGATAATGCTAAAAAGTATATAGAAGGTGGAGCTCATGGTGGTAAAGGTAGTTATGCTCATAAGGCAGGGGTGGTAGGAGATACTGTTGGTGATCCATTTAAAGATACTTCTGGGCCATCTATGAATATATTAATTAAGCTCATGACTATTGTATCTCTTGTATTTGCGCCGATTATAGTTCAGTATGGCGGAATATTATTAAATTGGTTGAAATAATAGTTTTGAGATAAATTAGATAATTTTAGGGAAGCAATGGGCTTCCCTAAAATATTTTAATGCAGTTATTAGTAACCTATACAAATAAAGAGAAAAAGAAAAAATAACTATGAAACAAACTCATAGTTATTTTAGTTTCAAATAGCTATAATAAATAAAAAAAATGCCAAATGGAATAATATAATAAAGAACTTAGAATTATAAGGATATCACTTAAGTAACTATTAAAGTATCACTATTAATGCCTTTGTGGTAATATATAAGTGAGTATTAGTTGGAATTTTTGGGTATTATATATATGGTTATGTAATTATTTTATAGGCAGGAGGAAATTAAATGGGAATTAAAAATACACTACTTGAGTTTATGCGCGAAGAAGCATATAGACCAATGGATATTCAGGAACTAGTAGTAGTTTTTGACATAGATGTGGATGAATATAAGCCTTTTAAGAAGGCACTTAGAACAATGGAAAAAGAAGGACTTATTATAAGAACAAAGAAAGATAAATTTGCATTACCTGAAAGGCTAGGTTTAGTTAAAGGTAAGTTACAAGCACATTCAAAAGGTTTTGGTTTTCTTATTCCAGAAACAGAAGGAGAGACGGATGTATTTATACCTAGCTCATTTATAAATGGAGCCATGAATGGGGATAGAATACTTGTACAAGTTACTAGGGAAGATAAGAATGGAAAGAAGCGTGAAGGAGAAGTAGTTCAAGTACTTGAAAGAAATAACACAAAAATTATTGGTGTTTATGAAGATAGTAGGAATTTTGGATTTGTAGTATCAGAGGATAGTAGGATAAATCAAGATATTTTCGTTTCTAAGAAAGATAGGAATGGAGCAGAACATGGAGATATTGTAATAGTTGAGATAACAAAATGGCCAGAAAAGAGAAGAAGCCCTGAAGGAAAGGTAGTTGAGGTATTAGGACAGAAGGGTGATAAAGGATTAGATATATTAACTATAATTAAAAAGTTTGGATTACCAGAAGAATTTAGTCCAAAGGTATTAAATTTTGCACAATCTATACCTGAAGAAATAGAAGCAAGGGAATATAAGAGAAGAACAGACCTTAGAGATGTTAGAATGGTAACTATTGATGGAGAAGATGCTAAGGATTTAGATGATGCTGTTTCTATAGAAAGATTATCTAATGGAAGATATAAGCTGGGAGTTCATATTGCAGATGTTTCTCATTATGTTAGAGAAAAAAATCCACTAGATAAGGAAGCTTTAAACAGGGGTACATCAGTATACTTAATTGATAGAGTTATTCCGATGTTGCCTAAAGAATTATCAAATGGAATATGTTCATTAAACCCTAAGGTAGATAGACTTGCATTAACTTGTTTTATGACAATAGATAACAATGGTAAGGTATTAAATCATGAAATAGTTGAGTCTATAATTAAAACTAATGAAAGAATGACATATACTGATGTTACAAAGATATTAAAGGATAATGATGAAGAGTTAATTAAAAAGTATGATTATTTAATAGATGACTTTAAAGCTATGGAAGAGTTATGTAATATTCTTTTCAACAAGAGGATGAAGAGAGGAGCTATTGACTTTGATTTTGATGAAGCTAAAATAACATTGAATGAAGTTGGTAAGCCAATTGAAATTAAACCTTATGAAAGAGAAATTTCAAATAGAATGATAGAAGAATTCATGCTTGTTTGTAATGAAACCGTAGCTGAATATATGTATTGGACTAACTTACCATTTGTATATAGAATTCATGAAGATCCAGATGAAGAAAAGTTAGAAAAATTTAAAGAGTTTATTTATAATCTTGGATACTTTGTAAAATGGAATGGAGATATTAAGCCAAGAAATCTTCAGGAAATTTTAGAAAAGGTTAAGGGGAAGAAGGAAGAAACAGTTGTAAGTACTTTATTATTAAGAAGTATGATGAAGGCAAAATATTCACCAGAATGTGTGGGTCACTTTGGATTAGCAGCTAAATATTACTGTCATTTCACTTCTCCAATTAGAAGATATCCTGATTTACAAATCCATAGGATAATCAAGGAACATCTAAATGGAAAAATTGATGAGGGAAGAGGAAAGAAATTAGTAGGGCTTGTAGAGTATGCAGCTAAGCAATCATCGGAAACAGAAAGAATTGCAACAGAAGCAGAAAGAGAAGTTGATGACCTTAAGAAGGCAGAATACATGTTAGATAGAATTGGAGAAGAGTTTGAAGGGATTATATCTTCAGTTACATCGTTCGGAATGTTTGTAGAGCTTCCTAGTACTATAGAAGGATTAGTTCATATAACAGCTCTAGATGATGACTACTATATCTATGATGAAAATCATCTTTGCTTACTAGGGGAAAGAACTAAGAAGGTTTATAGGCTTGGAGATTCAGTAAAAGTTAAGTGTAGTAAAGTTGATATCCCTAATAGAGAAATATTCTTTGATATGATAGAGGATGAATATACTAGACAGGAAATTAAAGCAACTAAGGAATTATTAGAGAAATTACCTGAAGTAAAGCAAGGACTAAAGGAAGAAGTTGAAGAGTCAGGGGATAATATATTATAATTTATAGTAAATAAATAAACCTAAGTGGGTGAGATGGATGGCAAGAAAGAAAGATATTAATTCATTAGCTGAAAATAGAAAAGCTAGACATGACTATTTTATCGAGGAGGCTATGGAGGCTGGTTTAGCCTTAGTAGGAACGGAAGTTAAATCAATAAGGCTTGGTAAATGCAATCTAAAGGATAGTTATGCAGACATATATAATGGGGAAGTTTATATAAAGCAAATGCATATTAGTCCTTATGAACAAGGAAATATATTTAATGTAGATCCTATGAGAGAAAGAAAGCTTTTACTCCATAAGGAAGAGATATTTAGACTTATGGGATTAGTTCAAAGAGATGGATATGCACTTATACCATTATCTCTATATCTTAAAAATGGCAGAGTTAAAGTAGCCCTTGGAGTTTGTAAGGGTAAGAAGAATTATGATAAGAGAGATTCTATGCTTGAAAAAGCAGCTAAGAGAGACATGGATAGGGCTATGAAGGAAAGAAATAGATAAAGTAGTTATTAGCAATGGTAATAATGGAATGGACAAAAAATAAAAGCAACTAAGAACAAACTTAGTTGCTTTTATTTTTACAATTTCTTGGGTGGAAATGTAAAGATGTATATAAAAAAATTGTTGGGCAAATTGATATCTTTATTTAAGTTTATAATAAATTTAGAAAGTTGTCCACAGTGGAAGGACAATATTAAATAGATTGTGTGGATTAAATAATAGAAAATGGGATGGAAGCCCTTTGGCCTCCGCATCTCCATTTCTATAAGAAATTAGAGTTGTAAAACTCTTTTCACTTATATCCCCATTAGTAATTACTGAATAATCCTTTGTTATAAGGATTAAGGCATTAGCAAATAGGGAAAGTAGGATTATTAGGAATATTAGAATTTTTAATGTTAGTCGCTTTTCTTGGATAAAACTTTTAAAATCATTTAGCCAAAGTGACATTACATTTCCTCCTTAGTTGTTATTAATGATATTTATAAATAATAACCAAAGTTAGTATTTACAGTTTCATGAACATTTATCCGATGGCTACCATTGCTAAGGCTCCAACTTTCTATAAGTGTGGGAACTAAGCACTGCTATGCCCCTGGATTGGTTCTTCTAAGCTTCAGGTGGGGTAGAGTATTCCTATTAAGAAAAATCCACCTGAAGCTAAGAACACTTTATTTAACTAAGGTAGAATATATTATTGGATATTAATTAAATTAATCCAAAATATGAAGAAGATACATGGTTTTATTATGAATATCATAAATTGACATTGTAAATTATATATTATATAATGAGGTACTGAAGATAATAAAAACTAAATAGCAATATTTGTTTAGAAAATCTTCTTACAAACATGGGGGCGTTATGGCTTCGACGGGGGTAAGATGGGTTTGATAAGCGGGCCGAGGAAAGCATGGTGCCTCGTTAATCAAGTATGCACTTAAAGATAAACGCAGAAGATAATTTTGCATTAGCAGCTTAATATAAGCTACTCATCAGCCCAGGTTGCCTACGGCTTGGATAACTGGTGTCATTGAAGTAGGAAACGAAGTCTAGCAAAGCTTTGAGCTAGAGGGGTATTTATGAAGCTAGTGAATTATGTGCCTGTCTGTAGGCGTCATAAGGAGCGAATTTTAATATACAGACTACGCTCGTAGAAAGTCAGGCTGGTCTGCTTTCGGACACGGGTTCGACACCCGTCGCCTCCACCATGAAACCCACGAAAATCTTAATTTAGGATTTTCGTGGGTTATTTTAGTTTGCAAAATAAGTTTAAAGAGTTGTTTCAAAATAATTTTAATTAAATTTTGAGAGAACTCTTTTTTGATAGAAAAGATAAATATTAATACATATAATTCCAAAAATAGAATAAAAATGGTAATATATGATGGTCATAGGAATGAGATGAACTGATTATAAAAATAATAAATACATTTTATTATTTTAACAGAATGTATAAAGAAAGGGGTAGGAATTTTATGGATATTAAAGTAGAAAAGGATTTGATGAGAGAAATCCATCAAGAAGAAATCGAAGGATCAATTATAGGGGAAACAAAGTCTTTATTTCCAACACTAACATTAAACACAATAAACTCTACTGGGGTTTTGGATTGTTTTTGGTGTATTTTTTGTTAGATAGTATTTACTAGAAGAATAAAAATGTGAGTTAGTGGAGAAGGCTTTGTCATTTTATATTTTGAGGAAGCCTTTTCAATAATAGATTTTAAAAAGGAGAATAATGTGGGTAAAATAGAGGTAAAGAGAAGAGATTATTGGATAAAGCTGTTTCCTAAGTTGAAACATCAAGGTGAATTAAATGATTTAATTATGAAATGTTCTAGTAAAAATTTAGAATCTTTAGAGAATGAATTTAATAAATCTTTGAAAGAAAAAATAAAATTTAGTTTTTTAGAAGAATGTAATGATGAAAGTTATGAAGAAATAGTTAATAATGTATTAGATAGAATAGAACTGAATTTTAGATGGGCACATTTTTTTAAACCTTTAATTTTAGCTCATACTAAGGAATTATATAAGTTAGTAAAAGAAATTAGAATAATAGAAAATAAAGAAGAGTTTTTTTACATATCGATTTTTGAAATTGTAAAAAAGATGCAGAGAACATCTTATAGGGTATTAATATCTCAAATAAATACTTTAAGTAAGGAAAATAAACTTGTTGGTAACTCGCCCAAAGAAAGAGGAGATTACTTTAAAAATGTAGTTTTAAGGGATAAGAATTATTTAAATAGTGTTTATGAATCTTATCCTGAATTATCTAGATTACTGATGATATTAGTAAAAAATGAAGTTAATTTTATTTCTAATATATTAGTATCTACTGATAAAGAATTTATAAACTTAGTAGATATTTTTAACATAGATAACAAGGATAGATTAAAAGGTTTTTCTTTATCTTCAGGAGATACGCATAATGATGGTAAAAGTGTGACTATATTAAATTTTACTTCAGGAAAGAAACTTTTATATAAGCCAAGAAATATAGAAATAGATTATGGATATAAGAAGTTTATAAAATGGCTCAATAGTAAAAATATAGATGGATACTATAATTTATATTCACCTAAAGTATATAGTAATAGTAAAAAAAATGAAGGTTGGGTAGAATTTATAGAGTATAAAGAATGTAGAGATGATGAAGGGGTAAAAAGATTTTATAAAAGAATAGGGGAAATTTTATGTTTATTTCACCTATTTAATTCCACAGATTTTCATTATGAAAATCTTATAGCAGGAGGAGAATATCCAATATTAATTGATCTGGAAACTGTACTAAATCCAAAGGTATATGAAAAAGTTGATGAATATACTGCCTTAATGATGGTTAATAAAACTATAAATGATTCTATATATTCCTGCGGGCTTCTTCCTAGAAATATAATAAGCAATAAGAATGAAAAATATATAGATATTTCAGGTTTATCTGTAGATAAGGAGCAGGAAGACAGAATAAAAAGCAATGTTATAGAAAATTATGATACTGATGAGGTAAGATTAGTAAGAAAATATATGAATTGGATGCCTAAAAATAATAACCCTAAATTAGGTGGCCAAATAATTGAATCTAAAAATTATGTTGAGGAGATAAAGGAGGGATTTATTAATTTATATAGATGGGTAATGAAGAATAGGTCAATGTCAAAAGAAAAGGTAATAGAAATTTTTAACAAAATAAGGTGCAGGGTTGTAATTAGAACAACAAATGTATATGATCAGATATTAAATACAAGTTATCATCCCCAGCTACTAGAAAATACAGTAGATAGAAAAGTTTATCTATCTAGAATAGCTTTAAGCTTGAATAGTATTGTAGAACAATTTGTTGAAGAGGAATATAAACAATTATTAAATGGAGATATACCTTATTTTGTGGCCGATACGGATAAAAAAGATATTTGTTATGGAGAAGAAGGAGAATGTAAAAATATTTATGAAAATTGTATATTGGATGATATATGTAATAATATTGATTCTTGCAATGAACTGGATTTGGAAAAACAAGTATCTATGATTAATATGTCATTTGAAGATAAATTAATAAATAGTAGATTTAACATTACAAATAATAAATTTATACAGAAGGATGAGTATAAAAAATATAACAGAAAGGATGCTCTAAAAATAGCTGAAGATGTAGGAAATTATATTCTTAGAAAGTCTATTAAAGGGAAAAAAGATGGTCGTGAAGAGTTAATGTGGATTGGAGTAAGGGCTGTTATAAAAGGAAATGTCAGTTCAATTTGGGCAAGTGGGACAGATTTATATAATGGCAATGCTGGAATAGGATTGTTTTTAGCTTATCTTGGAGAACTTACTAACAATGAAAAATTCAAAAATGCAGCATTAGAAGTATTAAATCCTATTATAAATCCTGATGAAGAAGAACAAAATATAGGAGCATTTAATGGATTGGCTGGGAATATATATATATTGTATAATGTTGGGAAATTCATGAATAAGCAGGAGTTTATTGATTTTGCATATAAAGAAATAAGTTTATTAGTAAAGCTTATAGATAGTGAAGATAATTATGATGTAATAGGAGGTCAAGCAGGTATTATTTTGGTGGCAACATCTCTTTATAAAGTAATTGATGATGAAAAAGTAAAAAAAGATCTTTTAAATATAATGAATGTAGCTTATGAACAAATTAAGAGACAAGCAATTACAAAGAAAGAAGGACATACATGGAGTGAAAATGGACTTTTAGGATTTGCTCATGGAAATGCAGGAGTGGAAGCTGCGCTAATTAAATTTTTTAATATTACTGAAAGGGAGGATGCTTTAGACCTTTTAAAATCAGCCATTAAATTTGATAGAAGATTTTTTAATAAAGAAAAGGGAGGATGGCCTAGAGCAGCTGAGAATTATGAAGTTTATTCCAATTTCTGGTGCAATGGAAATGCCGGAATGTTATTAAGTAGACTTATTTTAATTGAAGAGGGGTATAAGGATAAATTAATTAATGAAGAAATAAGGTTTTGTATAAAAAGGATATGTACAAAAGGTATTGGTAACGACTTCTCTTTATGTCATGGAGATTTAGGAAATTTATTAGTTTTATATAGAGCTGCAGAAGTTCTAAAAGATGAAGTTTTAAAGGGTAAGGTTATATCAACTTTTAACAATTATCTTGAGAATTTTGAAAAAGAAAAAATAATGGAAAAGGAATTTAAGTATATAGAAAAAAATGGTGTTATGATAGGTATTAGTGGTATTGGATATTCAATTTTAAAATTTTTATATTATGATGTAGTACCAGATATTTTATGTTTTGAACAATAAAATTTTTATAAATATTAGAGGGGTATAACAAAATGTAGTGGATTTTAATATTAGGAGTAATGCTGGTGATTATGAAATCTAATATAAAAAAGAAAAAATAACTGAAATGAAGTTAGATGCTAATTATATAAAGTCTTATTTTAAAATTGAGTAATACTATATTGTGAAATAAGCATATTAAAGAGAGTTGATAAATTTAAAGTTAGAATTAAGAAGAATATATTATGACTGTTGCTAAGGGATTTTAATCTGCTGATGTGACAGTCTATTTTTATATGAAAATATAGTGAGAAAGTTTTAGCAACATCATAATATGTCGTAAAATGCATATGTGAAATCTAGGTGGCATTTGAAAAAATAAATCTAATTAGAAATGTATTTAATAAAAAAAGTAGATTGCCTATCAAATTAGAAGATTTTAGATTGGAAAGATATTTAAAAATGAGTGTATAAGCGGGATAAAAGATAAAAACTATAAAATTAAAATAGAATAGAATTTTATTTTATAAAAATATTTAATTAAAAATAAAGGCATTTATAAGTATAAACTTAGTAAATAGTAATTATTAAATAAAAAAAAATAATAAAATAATAAAAATAATTAAATATAATAAAAAAGGATTATAAAGTAAATAAAATAGATGAAAAAAGAAAAAAACCAAGTTATAATAATAAATGCTGAAATAATATGTAAAAAAAAGTTATTAAATTTAATTAAATTTAAATTTAATTACATAAATCATTAAACTTGAAAAGGAGACCTGAAGAATGAAACGAAAAATATCAACTACACTTGCTGCAACCTTGATAGCAAGTCAAATGCAGAGTGTTGCATTTGCAAAGGATATTAATAGCATTCAAGAAGCTAATGTTATTAATGAAGATACGTCGCATGAAATGAATAATATCAATAAGGATATTGTAAAAGAAACAGAAAAAAATGAATTAGAAGAAAATTCGACAATAGAAAAAGAAGAAGTTATTAAGACAGAAAAAGAAAGTACAGTGGCTGTTAAAGATAACTATACACCAACTGGTAAGTTAGAGTTAGATTTAAACTTCTCTATGCCTATAAGGGTTACTGATATGAATACAACAAATATATCAGTAGAGTTAACAAATGAAGATGGCGTTACTGAAACTGTTAAACTTGGAAGTGATAATACATCTGGTGAGTTAAATTCAAATATAAAATATACTTTAGAAGCACTAGATCATAAAAGAAGTAAATTAGAAGACGGAGCAGAAAATTTAGACTTCTATCACTTAACTTTCAATAATCTTCCCCTAGGAATATACTCGTTGAAAATAAAAGGGGCAGGATATGATACTGCAAATGTAGATGGTATAGAAATTCTGAAGTCATCAAAAAGAATTTTAATGGGAACTAGTGAAAAGAAAATAGCTATTGATAATAAGGGAACAAAAGATGCTTCTGATGATATTACAGAGGTTTATCCAGGAGTATTCTTAGCAGGTAATATAAATGATGAAGCTGCTGTAAATGAGCTAGATTACGAAGCTTTAAAAAATGAAATAAAGAGTAGTTCTGTAGAAGCTAAAGTTGGTAGTAACTTTGATTTAAATAGAGATGGACAAGTTGACATTACAGATTTAACTTATGTACATCAAAATATGAATAAGGAAAAGAAGGAAGCAATAATTCAAGATACAGATGTTATTATAAATCCTGAGAATGTATCTATAGAAGTTGCAGATACTGTAGAAGTTAAGGGTGCAGACATAAAGGATATATTAAAAGATAATGGTAATACTGTAACCTTTGAAACTAAAGATGGAGTAGCCTTAAGTAAGGATAATCCAATATCAGTACCAATTGACTTAACAGGTTCAGCTACATATTCTTCTGGAGAAGGTGGAAAGGTAGAAAAGGTAGTAATAAAAGCCCCAAGTGAAACGGCACCAGGAACAGGAAATGTTGTTATTCCTAAGGCTGGGGAAAGTGGTCAAGACATAGTTGTTGAATTTAATGAGAAGAATTCAACAAGAACAAAGTATAGAACTGCTGATGGTCAAGCTATAGATGAAATAGTAATAGACCTAGGAAAGCAAGTGGCAGTAAGTCAAATTACTTTAAATGTAACAAGTGGCAGAAATAACAAGAACCTAGCTGAAATAGCACAAGTAGATTTTTTAAATAATGTTTACAGTGAAATGCCAAAGCCTAAGATGAATATTCCAGTAATAAGTAAATTTACTAGTGCAACAGCCGTTGGTAATGAACATATGTATTTAGAGTGGGAGCATCAACCAAATGTAACAGGATATGAAATAAAGGTTGAAGAAGTAAAAGCTAATGGTAAAGTAAGCTACTATAAGACAAGTGAAAATAGTTTTAAAATCGAAAAAGTTGATCCATACGGTATATATAGAATAAGTATTCAATCCTTAAGTGGAGACGAATGGAAGAGTGGATACAAGGATGAACAAGATGATTATATTGCTGATGCAAAAGGAAGCACTAACTTAACAAATAATTCAAATGATAAAGATGGAATTCCAGATAACGTGGATAAGAATTATAATCCACAAGGGTGGGATTCAAAGTCAGGAATATTATCAGATAGTGCAGCTGAAGGTGTTGAAAATGCAAACGCTTATGGAGCTGACTCTATTATAGAAGTTCAGGTAGTTCCAGAAACAGCACCAGAAGGACCAGAGGGAGTTAAAATAACAGGAAAGTATAAAAGTCTTGAGGTTAGTTGGAAAGCACATAAAAAAGCAAAAGACTATGATCTTTACTACAGGAAAGTTGGATCTGGGGCATGGATAAAGGCTAATGATAATAATAAGGATTATGTAGATACTGATCCTAATAATGATATACCAGATGGAGTAAAGGATCTATCTCCAGAAGAAAAGAAAGATCATGATGAGTTAATAAGAGGTACAAGTTACAGAATCAATGGTTTAGAAGATAAAGCAACATATGAAATAATGATGACAGCAACAAACCATCATGGAACTGGTGGATTATCTAAAACTTATATAGGATCTACAGAGGGAATTAATCCTCCTAAAATGACAAATTATAAGTTGATAAATAAACCAACAGAAGGTGAGATACCATCTTCACATATAGTAGATATTGAATATGGTAGAGTTGATCCTACAGAACATCCAAATGGAATGGAAAACAAATATGCCATTGTAGATAATGATCATACTACATATTGGACATCCTTCACCTGGAACTCAAGTCATAGTTCAGGGCCACTAGTTACTTTTGATAAAGAATATACAATGGATACTATAAGGATAGTGACGCGTCTTGATGGAGGATATGCAGTAGGAGATGTATTTGACTACGTACCAGTAAGATATTTTGATTCTGGGAAAAATGAGTTTGTTAATGTAAATGCTACATATATTCAAAAAGTAGACAATGGATCAAAGTACTATGAAGTTAAACTTCCAGAACCTGTAACAACAAGTAAGATTCAAACTGCCTTAAGAATTAATCCGTCATATGGAAATGTAGCTCGTTCAAGTATAAGTGAGATTAAATTCTATGAATATGATAGTTTAGAAAATGATGTAGATAACTTATTTGCAGATGATTTAATGCTAGAGTTAAAAGAAGATGTTACTCAAGAGAGGATAGATGAGCTTCGAACTCGTGCAAATACAATTGACTCAGGATCTATGGAATATCATCCAAATAGAGAAATCCTTCTTGAAAATATTGAGAGAGCTCAGAATTTATATGAAGATGTTAACATAAAAGATAGGATAGTAAGCCTTGATTCACAAATAAGAAACCAAGGAAATACAATAGGTCAAAGCAATAACTGGCAAGCTTTAGGTGTTGCAGCAAGACCTGGTGATGAAGTAACTATTTATGTGGGATCAAATAGGAAGGATACAACATTCAACCTTGGTGTAACTCAGCATTATGGTGAATCAGGAACCTATATGATAGCTAACAATATACCATTAAAAGTAGGTAAAAATGTTATAACTATTCCAGAATCACCATTTGATATGAATTATGAAAAAGGTGGAAACTTATATATCAATTTCGCATCAAATTATAATGAAGTACAAGATGTAAGAGTTAGGGTAAGTGGAGGAACTGAAATACCACACTTAAATCTTAATAACATGATAGATGATGCTTCTAAGGAAATTGAAGTTAAGGATGCTATTAGAACCTATATAAGAGAATTAAAAACTTATGTAGGCACTTTACCTGATAGATATCCAGAAACAGTAACTTCAGAAGATAAAGCTAATAACATTTATTCATATGATCCAGAAACTTCAATATTGAACAGTACAGAAATAGAAGGTGAAAGAATTACACTTTCACTTGCTGCAAATCAAGTACTTAATGGTATTGAATCAGGTATAGTTGGAAATGAAGAGGCACAAGTAAATAGAGTATATGATACATTACTTGCTTGGGAACAATTAATGAAGGTATCTTATGCACAACAAGGATTACTTGAAAATCCAATAGATTTTGATGGTAATGGAA
Source organism: Clostridium zhoujianii (assembly GCF_051590805.1). Taxonomy (NCBI): domain Bacteria; kingdom Bacillati; phylum Bacillota; class Clostridia; order Eubacteriales; family Clostridiaceae; genus Clostridium; species Clostridium zhoujianii. Next base: position 67,998 of record NZ_JBPUTF010000002.1, on the reverse strand, counting down.
TAATAGATAATACTCCTCAAGAAAAGCTAGGTGGAAAGGGTGAAAGTACATATTTCAATGAAAACAGAGCACCTAGAAATAGAATCAATATTAAATATCAAAGAATGTTTACAGGGGCATTTATGTATGCGTCAGGGCATCATGTTGGTATAGGATATGGATCAGTTCCAGGAATGATGACAGGAGTTCCATTTAAATTTGATGATAATGGAAACTTATTAAATCCAGAAGAAGGAAATCTATTTGGCTGGGGTATTAACCATGAAATTGGACATGTTCATGATAGGGATGGTTTAACTTATGCAGAAACTACAAACAATATTTTAGCATTAATAAGCCAGACTTTTAATGATACTAGTGAGTCAAGAGTTGAACCTGTTATGGATAAAGCCTATAAGAAAGTAACTTCAGGAAGTGAAGGTTTAGCCAGTGACGGCCTAGCAAGACTTGCGATGTTCTGGCAATTACATTTAGCTTACGATGATGATAATACTTACAAAATGTTAGAAATAAATAATTATGAGGATTTAGAGAATGATACTATCTACGCTAAGTTATACAGGGAAGCAAGATATAAAAAAGCAGCAGATAGCGAGGTAGGACATGATAGAACTGCTCAAACATTTATTATGAGAGCATCTGATGCAGCTGGTAAGGATTTAAGAGAATTCTTTAAGAAATGGGGATTGGTTGCTAGTCCTAAGACTAATGCATACTTAGACAGCAAGAACTATCCTAAGGAAACTAGAGCAATCTATTACTTAAATGACTACGCTAGAAGAAGAAGAATAGATGCTATACAAAATAATGATATGAGTAGAGTAACTATGAATGAAGGTACAAAGGTTAATGCTACTTTTGGAACAGATAAGAAGGGAAATGAGATAGGTAATGGAAGTTACTTAAATCAAAAAGAAGTGCCATTAAGCCTAGGGGTAAATCAAGATTCTGATAAGATTTTAGGATATGAAATCATAAGAACAATAGAAACAACTGATGGTGTTGAAACAACTGAATCTGGGTTTGTTGAAAGAGATAGAGAAAATGATATTACTGAATATGTAGATGTATTAGATACATTAAATAACAGAACAATAGGATACAAAGTAAAAGCATATGATTATAACTTAAATGTTACTAGTATAACTGAAATTGGAACAGTTAAGGTTACTCATGATGGAAGTATCGCTAAAGATGAATGGAAGTTTGATACAAATACAAGAAGTAATGATGATGTTTCAAATGAAAATACTGGGCATGGACAAGTACAAAGCGGATCAATAAACAATATAAAAGATAATGATTCATCAACAGTGTACAATGGGTCAAAAACAACTGATATGAATGGTAACATAGTAAATGGAAATCCTTATGTTACAGTTGATATGGGAAGAAATAAGCAGGTTGTAGGACTTAAGTATACTCCAGCTAAGTCACAAGCTAAGAAGTTCTCATTAAAGAACTTATTCAAGAAGGGTGATGAAACTACTTATGAACCAATTAGCAATTACGAAGTTCATGTAAGTAAAGATGGTAAGAATTGGACTAAAGCTCATTCAGGGAAATTTGATATTACAAAGGAAAATACAATATACTTCAATGAAGCAGGAAGTTCTGATAATAGCCAATTATGGTCATACGATGCTCAATATGTAAGATTAACTTCAACAACTAGAGGGGTTGATACTATATCTATAGCAGAACTTGATATATTAGGACCACAAGGTGACAATATCGAAATTGGATCAGACAATGGTGATCAAGTTTATAGAAATGGAGTAGGAAGATTAAAGACTAGTTATGAATATGCTGAGGGTAAATCAATTCCAGCAGGTTCAATTATAGTAACTGGAGAATACAAAGGGGATCCTGCTTTTAATGTACCATTAATAATAAATGAAAATGGCGGAAACTTTGCACTACAAGCTCAAGCTGTATTATTAGCTAATTTACCAGAAAACTCAGAACTTGGTGAAGTTGCAGAAGGAACTTGGATATATTGGATTACTCCAGAACAGCAAGGTACGATTTCAGGTGGAGAATTTGATGGAGAAAACAACATTGAAGGGACTTTAATAAAAGCTGAGTTAAAGAGATTTAACAAATTAGATGCACAAGGAAGACCTGTAGGTGAAAGATTGGTAAGTGATACATTCTATGTAGAGCTACCAACTGATCTTAAGGATTTACCATCTATAGATTTAAAGGGTGGTACTGGAAGAACTCTAGGATCTTCTTATGACAAAGTATTTGAAATAGATAGTAACATGATGGGACATATGATAAAGAATAGATAATTAAGTTAACAAAGGTGCTGTCTCTTTAGGGAGGCAGTGGCCAATAAAGGAAAGGAGAAGTATATGAAAAAGATGAAAAAATCAGTAAAGACTGCAGTAGTATCTACTTTGGTATTATCATCAACAGCAGCTATTGCTTATGCAGGATCTTCAATTTCTAATAAAAAAAATACTGATTTAGAAAATAGTTTAAAGTTATTAGTAGAACAAAAGGATAGTGATACAGTTAAGGTTGCTATCGATAATGTAAAAGATATAGCAAAATCTATGCAATTTAGTATTAAGCTAGATGGAGCAAAGTTAATAGATGGTGAAAATAGTATTACAGATCTAGTTAAGCCAGAAGTAGAATCAAGAGTAAATGGTATAAATGGAACTAGCAATGTAATTACAGATTACACATATAATGAAGAGAAAAATACTATTGATGTTCTTATAACATCAGATAGCTCTTTACCTAAGATCGGTGATAAGATTGATATATTTGAATTAGATGTTAAGGCTAATGAGAATACTGAAAAAGCTGATGGTGATGCACCAACATTTAAAGTAATTCCAAATAATGAAAATAGCTATAAGTATGTAACTAACACAAATAAGGAATATAATAAGATTGGTGTAACTTATGATAAAGATCACACAATTGTTATGAATGCAGCTCCAACTATAAGCTCAAATGGTAAGTACATAGAGATATTAGAGGGAGAAACACTAAAGTTAACTGCTGATGAATTAGGTTTGACTTTAAATGATAATGATGGAACTGATGGACTAAGATTAGAAGTTAAACTTGATAATAAAGGTGAGGCAATTGCTGAATTTGTTGGAACTATACCAGGTATTTATCAATTAAGTTGTGTTGCAGTTGATAAGTATAATGCTAAGTCTGAAGCTATAGAAGTTCAAGTAAATGTTAAGGAAGATGCTGTTACAGATGCACCAAGAATCACTAAAAAAGATGGTTCTGATTTAGAAGACATAATATTAAGATCAGGAGAAGAATTTAAACCTCTTGATGATGTTAAGGCAATGGATGCAAAGGGTAGAAACATAGAGGTTGAGGTATCAGCGAATGAAGAAATTAACTTTGATCCAGAAGAAGATACTGATTATGTCTTAACATATAAAGCTACAGATAGATATGGAAATATAGGTAAAAAAGAAGTAAAGTTAACTATATTAGCAAATTCAGCTCCAGTTATTACAGGGGTTAAAGATCATAAGTTAGCTGTTGGAGATTTCTTTGATCCAAGGGCAGGAGTTGAGGTAAAGGATGAAGATGAAAATATTGAATTAAGAGTTGAAAGTAATGTTAATACAAAAATTGTAGGAACATACCAAGTTTCTTATAGTGCAACTGACAGTGCAGGTAAAACTACTAGAGCTATAAGTAAGGTAGTTGTAAATCCGAAGTTTAGTATTATAAATAGAGCGCCAGAAATTCATGCAGAAGATAAAACTATAACAGTAGGAGATTCATTTGATCCAAGAGAAGGTGTAACTGCAACTGATAAAGAGGAGCTTGAATTAACACATGCAATAGAGGTTGTACAAAATAATGTTGATACTAAAACACCAGGAAGATATACAGTGACTTATAGTGTAACAGATAGTAAGGGAGCTAAAGTAACAAAAACAATAACAGTAACTGTAAATCCAAAGTCAGAAATAATAAATAGTATACCAAAAATAAATGCTACTGATAAAACTATAAAAGTAGGTGATAATTTCGATCCACTAGATGGAGTTACTGCAACTGATAAGGAAGATGATGATTCAACATTAAAAATTGAAGTAGTTGAAAACAATGTAAAGACAGATAAAGCAGGAGTATATACAGTTACATATATGGTAGTGGATAGTCAAGGTGCTAAGGCTATAAAGACAATAACAGTAACTGTAAATCCGAAGTTTAGTTTAATAAATAGTGCGCCAAAGATAGAAGCAAATAATAAGACTATATTTGTTGGAGACAAATTCGATGATACTGTGGCCTTAAAAGATGTAACTGCTGAGGATAAAGAAGATGGTAACTTAACATCAGAAATAAAGGTTATAGAGAATAATGTTGATACATCAAAAGCAGGAGTATATACAGTTAAATATAGTGTTACAGATAGTAAAGGTGCAACTACAACTAAAGAAATAACTGTAGTAGTACTTCAAAAGATGGAGCAAATAAATCATGTTCCAGAAATAAAAGCAAATGATAAGATTATCAGATTAGGGGATGAATTTAATCCTCTAGAAGGGGTATCGGCATATGATTACGAAGATGAGAATATAACATCGAGTATTAAAGTTGTATACAATAATGTTAATTCAAATAAAGAAGGCCAATATAAGGTTAAATATAGTGTATCTGATAGTGAAGGAGCAACAGTAACTAAGGAGATAACCGTAACTGTTAAAAAAGATATAGTATTAGCAGAAAGTATAACTATAAATAATAAAAATAATAATAAAATGTATTTGGAAAATACAAAGATTATAAGCGCAACAATAAATGAACAAGCTGATATAAAAGATATAGATTGGACTATAGATAATGAAAGTCTAGCATCCTTAGAGATAGTTGGAAATGAAGCGAAGATAGTTGCAAAAGCTGAAGGTAAAGTTACTGTAACAGCATCAACTAAAGATGGAAGTAACAAAACAGATAGCATAACAATAGATATAATAGACTTTGCAAAAGATGATAAATTACCATCATACATTAAGGATGTAATTGATACTAACCTATTATTACCAATAGCTGGTACTGGAACAGGTGAAGAAAATTCACCGCTAGAGTTTGAGGTTAAGAATGTAACTGCTAGTGAAGTAGAAAGATTATTAGAAGGTCTAAAAGATTTATCACCTGTATTAGAAGAGATTCGTGAAGAAAATAATTCTAAAATATATAAGATAAAGCTTACAAAAAAGGCAGGATTATTTAGATATAATGATGAGACTTATATAGAAATAAGAGTAAGTAATAAGTTAGATAATTCAGCTGAAATAAATAAGATATTAGCTCAACTAGCATCTGAAGAAACAGATAAACCAGGAACAGAAGATGGATCAGGTTCTGAAGAAACAGAAAACTCAGATGAAGAAGATTCAGTAACAGAAGGAAACTTAAAGACTGGTGATACAGGGGTATTAGGTTACCTTGGAGTAGCAGCTGTAGCAGGCGTTGCATTATTATTTGGTAAGAAAAAAAAGAATAGGTAAGCTAGAGGATTTATTAGTAATTAGATAGGCTAGATAAGTTTAAATATCCTATGGTAGACTCTTTGAAGAGACTACTATAGGATATTTATATAGGTTAAAATAAAGACTATTACATTAAGTAAACAAATCCACGAAAAAGAGGATTAGTTAATGAGTCAAGATGTGCATCTTATTGACTAGGTAATAAAGAGCAAAATAGAAGATCAGTTTATAATATTATAAACTGATCATAAATTAATTGATTTATGATAATAAATACTATAGAATAATCATTATAAATTAATAGATAAACGGAGGAAATTAATAATGTCAGGTAATAGAATAGTATGTCATTGTAAAAATGTTGATTATGTAACAATAAGAAAGGCTATGATTTCAGGAGCACGTACATTAGAGGAAATAAAAGAGATGACAGGAGCTTCTACTGGCTGTGGAAGATGTGAATTAGAAATAGAAAAAATATTAGCATCTGTATGTGGATGTAAGAATGTTTCTCTTGAGGATGTAGTTAGTGCAGTGAAAAATGGAGCAGATACAGCAGAAGAGGTTGGAGAAATCACTGGAGCTGGAACTGTTTGTGGAAGATGCAAAGCTCTTATAAATAATGTGATAGAAATAAAAAAATAGAGGATTTTCTAAGAATATAAAGATAAGGTTTTATTCTTATTTAATAAAGAGACTTATTAGAATTCTATAAGATTATAGAAAGGGATAATTTTAGATTATTATAAAGCTGTAGATAAAACTACAGCTTTTTTGCGATATTTAAACATTAAAAATATTATGGCACAAATCTATATAGAAAGGCTAGTACACCATTTAGAATTATGACTATGTGAGATGATTTATTTTGATATTAATATCTAAGTAGTACACATGAAGCAACTACTCCAGCTCCAACAGTCCATAAAATTACATGGTCTCCTCGTTTTAATTCACCTTTTGATACAGAATCTGCTAAAGCCATAAATGGGCTTGTAACACCTGTATACCCAAATCTATCACCTACGAAAGGAAATTTGTGTTCTGGCTCTTCTAATGATTCTCTTATCATATCAATATTTTTCTTTGCAAATTGAGATAAACAATATAATTTCACATCATTTTTTGTTAGGTTGTTTCTACCTAATATTTCATTTATTGAATCAACTGAACTTGCGAATGCTTCATCAGTATTAAAATCTATCCATTCTATTATTCTATTATCTTTTGCAGTCTCTTCATCTATTGGCAATACCTTAGAGAAACCAGCAGGAGGGAAGTTTATATAGCAGCTTAATGAGCTATCAACGTAGGATGAGCTATCTATGAAATTTGATTGGTCATCTTCAGTATTCTCAAGTAAAACAGCACATGCAGATTCACCAAAATTAGCATAAGTAATAGCTTCTGATCTTCTTGAATATCTTATCAATAAATCAGAGCCTACAAGTAAACTATACTTAATCCTATTATTACTTTGCATAGTTCTACAAACTTGATCCATTGCTATTATCATTCCTGCACAATTACCATTCATATCATATGCATTTGCATTTTGAGCTAAACCTAGAGCCTCATGAATTTTAACAGCATTTGTTGGAGAAAGATATTCAGGTGTGGTAGATACAAATACAACTTGATTTATATCTTTAACATCGATATCTGCATTTTGTATAACTTTTTTACAAGCTTCTATAGCCATAGTTAAGGAATTTTCATGATAATCTTCAGAAATATAACGTTGATCTCTTCCAGTGACATTTAATAATCCGGAAATATCTATTCCTTGATTAGAAAAATGCTTTAAAAAATGGTCGTTAGAATAGTTTGTCTCCGGAGTATAATACCCAATCTCTTTGATTTTTACGTTCATTAGTTGTCCACCTTATCTTCTTATTAAATATATAGATAGTTATAATTATTCATAAAAAGTTAATATAATTATATATATATATACATTTATAGATAACTATACCATAAAGGGTAAGTATTTGTATATCAATATTCAATAAAAAGTATATAAATATGTAATAAAAAGTATATTTACAAGTGGAAAAAATATATCATATAAGATATAGAAGAATATTGTTGAAAGTGGTAAAGTTATACATATATATTACGAATAATATATAGTATTGAATGAACAAGGGGGAGCAGTAATGGACTATAAAAAAAATGTAGAATTAAAGAATAAAATAATGTTGTTAGGCTTCATATTATCAGTAGTGTTAAGGGTGATTTTTGATATAATTTTAAAGGTTGATCAGAAAGCTATATTAATACTAATTGGGGTTTCAATTCCTTTGATTGTAATTGATTTCATTATAATAAAAAAGAAATTCATTATTCAAACTATGTATTACACAATATTAATGTATACAGTTGTTATAGGGATAATGTTTGTATCAGATCCAAGTTGGGCTAACTTTATTTTGATATACTATGGAGTTATAGTATTGTCAGTATACCAAGATTTAAAGGTATTAGTGATTGAAGCAGTTTTGGCTATAGGACTTATAGTATGTATTTTTATAAGCTATAAAGATTCTCTATTTAATTATGTGGGGTACTATGAATTAGCATTTTATATTCTATATGTAATAGCTGGATCAATTATATTATCAATAAATGCTATTACAACAAAAAGCATTTATAAAGATTTAGAGGAGAATCATAAGGCTACTGAAGAAGCGAAATTCAAGGCCGAGCTATTACTTGAAAAAATATATAATACTATAAAAGTTTTAACCTTGACTAATGAAAAAATAAAAAGTGGAATTTCTGTAACAGGGCAAATAGCAGAAGAGATAACTAGCTCTACAAGTGATGTTGCAAATAATGCAACCAAAGAAGTGGATGTAATGATGGAAATGAAAGCTTCAATAGAAAATGGAGTGGAAAAGGTAGAGGAAGTTACGAATGCTATTAAAACAATGGAAGAACTATCGAAATCAACTGAAAGTGTTGTTTTAAAGGGTAATAATAAAGTGGATGTATTATCATCAGAAATGAATAAAGTTAATACAAATATTATGAGTGTAGTATCATTGATAAATGAACTAAGTGATGAAAATACAAAAATTGTTCAGATAATTAATAGTATTACAAAAATATCGGAACAAACAAATTTACTAGCTCTTAATGCATCAATAGAAGCCGCAAGAGCGGGGGAACATGGAAGAGGCTTTGCTATTGTTGCAGAAGAAGTGAGAAAATTAGCTGAAGATTCAAAAATGTCAACTGATAAAGTTGAATCAATATTAAATAATATATCTAATAAGACAAAGATAGTGGCAGAAGAGATATTAAGAGAGGAAAAGACAATAGAGATATGTAATGAGCATACAAAGGACGTCAAAGAATTATTTAAAGATGTTAATAAGAATACTTCAAATGTATTAAATTATTCAAAAAATGTTGGATCACAATCAACAATGCTAGAAACAACTATGAAGAATACACTAAGTTCAGTGAATAATATCAGTGAAAATGTAGAGGCAACGGCAACTGCTATGGAAGAAATTTTTGCTGCAATAGATGAACTTAATAATAGTATTATAGATATAACGAGTAGTTACAACGAAATAGATGATATATGTAATGAGTTAAATGGCATAAAATTATAAAAGAAATTATATAGAAAGATGGTTATTGCAAATTAGCAGTGACCATCTTTTTTGCATATTATACTTGTAAAGGAAAATTAATAAAGGAAGACTAATGAATAATTATTGTTGTATAATAATAGTAACAAGGAGATGTATACAATAATGAAGAAAAATATATTATTAAAATCAAAGAAAAAAAAGTCGGAATTTAATGGTAAAGAATTTTTAAAATATCTTGGACCAGGAATTTTAGTTACTGTAGGATTTATAGATCCAGGAAATTGGGCATCAAATATTGCAGCTGGATCTACATTTGGATATAAATTACTTTGGATGGTTACTTTATCAACAATAATGCTAATTGTGCTACAACATAATGCAGCTCATTTAGGGATAGTTACAGGCTTGTGTATATCAGAAGGGATAACAGAGTATATCCAGCCAAAACTAGGAAGAATAATAACTTGTACAGCAATTTTAGCAGCTATAAGTACTGCTATGGTAGAGATTTTAGGATCAGCAATTGCCTTACAAATGTTATTTAATATTCCTATTAAAATTGGGGCATTACTTTCATCAGTTGTTATAGTATTTATGTTACTTTCAAACTCATATAAGAAAATAGAAAAAGTAATTATAGGATTTGTTTCAATAGTGGGTTTAGCATTTATATTTGAAGTGGCATTAGTAAATGTTAATTGGGGTGAGGCAGCAAGAAGTTTTGTAATACCATCAATTCCAACAGGATCTTTGGTAATAATAATGAGTGTATTAGGGGCAGTTGTTATGCCACATAACTTATTTTTACATTCAGAAGTAATTCAAAGTAGACAATGGAACTTAGAAGATAAGTCTGTAATAGAGAGACAATTAAAGTATGAATTTTTAGATACAATATTATCTATGGCAATAGGATTTGTTATAAATAGCGCTATGGTTATTGTAGCAATAACATTTTATAATAATAATATCGAAGTTACAGAGCTTCAGCAAGCACAAGAAATGTTAAGACCAATGCTAGGAAATGGAGCAGCGGTAGTATTTGCATTAGCTTTGTTATTTGCAGGAATCGCATCAAGTATTACAGCAGGAATGGCAGGCGGATCAATATTTGCAGGATTATTTGGAGAATCCTATAATGTAAAGAATAAAAAAACAAGAACAGGAATTCTAATAACGATAATTAGTGCATTAGTAGTAATATTTTTTGTTAGTGATCCATTTAAAGGCTTAGTTTATTCACAGATGTTATTAAGTGTACAATTACCTATAACAATTTTCACTCAAATTTATTTAACATCGTCTAAAAAGGTTATGGGAGAGTATAAAAATAAATTATCTGAAAAAATAATATTATGGATAATTGGTGGAATAGTAACTATTTTAAATATAATGCTGTTAATAAGCTTTCTATAGTTACTAATAAACGGAGCTAAAATAGAGACTTATAGATTATTTTAGCTCCTTTTTAATTACTTCATATTTTATTAGAAAGTACAAGAATCATATTATAATTAATAGTGGACTCTAACCAACCAAAACTTTATATTTTTATTACTCCAACCTAAATCCCAAGGAACATTATTTCTGTCTGTATTATGACATGTTACTAGGGAATATCCTTTAGAGTCAGCACCAGTGATAGTTGATATATGAGTAATATCGCCTTTCTTTTCATAAGCTACAAAGTCACCAGGAAGAAGCTTATATGATGCTTTATATACTTGCTCATAACTACCTTTGGCAATTACAGAAGCTCTTCCGCTATGTAACATATAGTTAGTAAATTTATCAGCATTTACCCAAGGTCCTGTTGCACTACCTTTTTCATAATTCCATATGGAGTTTCTTTTAAATTTTCCACCCTCATGTAATATTTGAGAGGCAAAGTTTGCACAATCTCCACCTTCAGGGTTAAAATCTCTATATTTTTTATTATACTTATATCCATCTTCTTCAGCAGAAGCAGCACCGCAATATTGTGATGCATACTTTAATGCAGCAAGTCTCCTTTCATTAATAGTAGAAAGATCTCTAGCAGGTTGTGATTTTATATATTCATTAATGTCATCTACTTTAATATTTTCTAACTTTAAAGAATCTGCGAAGGGATCAGTATACCATTCCTTTGTAACAGTCCATCCCTCATTGCTTTTTGAAAGTTGAAGGGAATGGTAGGTGCCAAGCCTTGAACTATTAATATTTCCAGGTTGATCTAGATAAATGTATTTATATTCTGTATTGCAAATAATATTAAAAGAAGATGACTTTTCTCCAACTTTTATTTTTCTAAATACCAATTTAGGAATTATATCTATAAACTTTATTCCTTGCTTTTGTGCCCAATTATTAATATATTTTACCTTAGCTTCTTCATACTCAAAAGCCCATTGACCACATTTTGTGTTAGTGTCATATATTGCTTCTATTGAGTCTAAATCTTGAGATAGTATTGCTTTATTTCTAGTTATAAATATATTACCGACTAAACTTTTCAATTCATCTTCAGTAGTAGTATCGGCAAGAGCGATTACTGGGTTAACAATATTAAAAAGTAAGGATATTAATAAAAAAAGTATAATACGAGTTGGAGAAAAATTTTTCTTGAGTTTATATATCAACATCATTTCTACCTCTTTCGTTAGTAATAGTTCACTTTAATTCTTCTTCGATTAAATTAATATACTTTTGGGTATTCTCATCATTTATAGGAGCACCATCATACCAATTATTATCACTTTTCCAATTACCAAAGTATTTGGCCTTTAATATTATTTCTGGTCTATACTCGAAATGTAAAATATCAAAATGGCCCCACTTACCACCCCAGACAAAGTTATTTTTTTCAAAGGCTTCAACAAGTTCATTTGGATACTCCAAGATTCTTTTATTACCCTGTTCTTCGGAGCTCCATTTCCAATAGTCTCTTTTATCACTCTTTAAATCGATAGCTATTCCATAGGAATGAGGGCTTAGTCTACCTGTTCCTGATATAACTCTATAGTTATAAGTTCCACTTGCTGGATAAAGAATACTAGCTATATCACTTCTGTTTTTAGATAGTGGAATAACTTCATTTAAAGCAGCTTCGAGAGATGTATTGGCACTATTATTTTTATTAAATTGATAATTAGTATATCCGCATTTTAAAGCTATTAAGTTTTTTTCAATAGTTTTTTTTGAAGATCCATATACTTCATTTAAGATATCATAGCTTCTTGCTCTACCTGGATCAAAGGATTTTTCCATGAGTCCATTAACTTTATTAAGGGGATATTTTTGTTCTAAAATATCTTGAAGATCAGGATTAGATAATTTTTCTTCGTTATTTTTTTTAACTTTATCATCATACAGAATTTTTGTTCCTGATTTCATAATACAATAAACTTTATTATCACTCTTTTTTTCAACTCTAACTATATATTCTGGATAAGCTAACATGAGAGTTAGAATATCTTGTTTCATTTCAGTTAAATAATCTGTCTCTTCACTAGCCATTGATGGAATTGGTATATTAAAAGTTATTAGAATAATTATTATAATCATAGTTTTTATTTTTATCATTTATGTTCACCGCCTTTAAAGCTATATGTGTATAGGTTATCCTAAGAATTCTTACAATATGTAGTATAATTATTGTAAGAAAAATTTATTAAAATAAAAAAACTTACAGTATTAGGCATATAAAGCTTAATACTATAAGTTTTTAAAATTATTATTGTTTATCAACTATCTGGATTAGTTATTGTAATAATGACTAATTGCCACAGTCAAAAGTCGTCCATTCATCATCCATGTCTTCTTTGGGATCTCTAATGCTTAAAATACTTTCATTTCCATTAACAATGATATTGTAGCCCTTCCTATATAGTGCATTTCTTAGTTCATCAAGTATAGGAAATTCAAGGATTATTCTTTCTTCAGTTGTAAGCTTATCTATTTCCTTCATAACTATTTCTGTTTGTTCTGCTATTAGCTTTTCTTTATTTTCATTTCTTTTTGCTAGTAAGTCTGTAGCATTTGGTAGTTTATCAAATAAGGTTTCCATCTGTATCACTCCTGAGTTATATTTTAATAAAATAATGAATTTCAAATAATAAGAATTATCCATTGTACAATTTAATTATATTATAGTATTATTTTAGTTAAAGTCAAAACTAATTATAAAGGTAATATTAAATTATTAGAATAGATATGGAGGAAATACAGATGTTGAATATAGGATGTCATTTATCGACAACAAAAGGATTTAAAAATATGGGAAAAGAAGCACTTAGTATTGGGGCAAACACTTTTCAATTCTTTACGCGTAATCCAAGAGGTGGTAAGGCTAAGGATATAGATGAAAATGATGTGGCAGGTCTTTTAGAGATAATTAAGGAAAATAATTTTGCTACAATATTAGCCCATGCGCCATATACATTAAATGCCTGCTCAGCAGATGAAAAAACAAGAAATTTTGCCTGGGAAATGATGGCGGATGATTTAATTAGAATGGAATATTTACCAAATAGCTTATATAATTTTCATCCAGGAAGTCACGTTAAACAAGGAGTAGAAGTTGGAATAGATTATATTGTAGAGATGCTAAATGCAGTTATTAAGCCAGAACAAACAACAACCGTATTATTAGAAACTATGGCTGGAAAAGGTACAGAGGTTGGGAGAAGTTTTGAGGAAATAGCAGAAATTATTAATAGAGTAGAGTTAAAGGAGCATATGGGAGTATGTTTAGATACATGCCATATATATGATGCAGGCTATGATATTGTTAATGATTTAGATGGAGTACTAGATAAGTTTGATGAGATAATTGGATTAGATAGATTACGTGCAATACACTTAAATGATAGTAAGAATCCCTTTGAAAGTCATAAGGATAGACATGAAAAGATTGGCGAAGGTTACTTAGGAATTGAGGCAATTACAAGAATAATTAATCATCCTAAGTTACGTCATTTACCTTTTTTCCTTGAGACACCAAATGAGCTTGATGGATATGCAAAAGAGATTGAATTATTAAGAAGCCGTTACAATGAGTAAGAGAAAAAATTGTATTTAAATCACTAATAAATGGTTAAAATTAACAAATAAAAAGTAGTAAAATTCTTAATATTACTAAAAGATTATTTATATCTATTAAGTTAGCACATTTAAGTTGGTACATGTATAAATTAAATAGAAAAAGTGTTATAATAGTAAGGGGAAATCTAAATAATATCATCTAAATTATTGACAGTAATTTAATGATTACTGTATAATATAGCTTGTGTTAATTAAACCTACAGATGTAAATTATTTTGTAATTTACGCAATTGGAGGGGGTGACAGAGAATGTCAGAAGTAAGAGTAAAAGAAAATGAATCATTAGAGCAAGCTTTAAAGAGATTCAAGAGACAATGTTCAAGATCAGGAATTATTTCAGAAGTTAAAAAAAGAGAACATTATGAAAAGCCAAGTATAAAGAAGAAGAAGAAGTCAGAAGCTGCTAGAAAGAGAAAGTTCAAATAGTAGCGATCTGTAAATGATATAAAACGTCTTCTGAGTAGTGCTATATTTATTTGGAAGTAGGTTTTACAAAAGAAAATATAGCGGATTTATTAGTTAAATAGTTAAATATATTTTGTGAATAAAAGCTTGCATTATTGCAAGCTTTTATTTTTTATTGAATTATTTATTTAATGCTTATTCCTTGGAGAGGGGTGCCTTCTTACATTAGGTTGTAATTAAAAGAATAGTATCAGGGATAATAGAGTTATAAATTCTAAACTTTTACTATTTATGCAAACAATACATCTAGCTATTGGAATAGGAGAGGGATTATTGTAACTAAAGGGTTTGTAATTATACTTGGATATATGACAAAAAAGAAAGGTGTATATTCAAAAATATAATATTAAACTGAGAGAAAAGATAGAGGGTTATAGTATAATATTACAAATTGAGTAAATTATGGAGGTAATGATGAAAAAAATAATATTATTTATATTAGGAGTGTTGCTATGTTTGGTACTAGTTGCCTGTGGTGATAAGGATGTAAGCAATAAGGGAGAAGAGGATAAAACTAAAATTGAGAATAATCAAATTGAGGAAAGCAGTAAAAATAAAAATGAAAAGCTAAAGGAAGATAAAGAAATAAAAAATGTAAGTAAAAAACATACATATAAAGAAAAACTGGATAATATTCAAGTTGGATTAGTTGATTTAAAAGATTTATATGCTGGAAATACAATTGAGATGAAAGCAGCAGTAAGTGAAGAATGGTCAAGATGGGACAAGGCATTAAACGAGATATATGGTGTTTTAAAAGAGGATTTATCTAAGGAAGAAATGAGTAAGCTAGAGAATGAAGAAGTAAAGTGGATATCTGATAGGGATAAAAAGGCTAAAGAAGCATCATTAAAATATGAAGGTGGAACATTTGAACAAGTAGAGTATACAGGAGCTTTAGCAAAGACTACTAAGGAGCGATGTTATGAATTAGTTGAGAAATATATGAAATAATATTAAGTAAAAAAGCCTTTATCCATAATGGTTGGGGCTTTTTTGAATTAATAGATAAAAGTTATCGAAAAATATCAAATAAACTAGACAAGCGGATTGAAAAAAGCAAGAAAAAGATTTAATATAAAAGTAATTATGAAATGATAAAAAGAATGAGGTTATGCATATGAAAAAGAAGAGATTGTTTTTAATAATTTTGCTAATTACATCTTTACTACTACCGTATATTAGTGTACAAGCTATTGATAGTGATTATAAAGTTGTTACAGAAAAGAAAAAGTATTTGGTAAAGAGCGATGAAGAGAATTATTTGCTAAATAAAGCTAGAATGAGTAGTTTTCAGCCAGATAAATTTAAAGAAGTAACTAAGGAATTTGATTATCTTGTTAAAAAGACAAAGGCTGAGTACGAAGTTATTCTTGCTAAAGGAAATAAGACATACAGTTATGTAGATAAAGCTAATTCCTATGAAGAAGCTGTAGAAAAAGCGGACAGGCTAAGGGAAGGTAATGATGATTTATCAATTACCCCATCTGTTATTGATAGGGATGGAGTAATTACTTATGCTACAGAACAGATAGGACGAGTATGGAAAGAATATGAAAGTGGTTATACTGGAACAAAAAGTTCACTTTCTATGGTTTATTCTGATTCAGAACTAAGAAATGAGTACACATATATAAATGATGGCTATATTAGTGAAGTACCTATTATTGAAAAGAGAGAAAGGGAAGCTAAGGTATTAGTAGCTGGATATGAAGGTTGGATGAATATAGACAAAACCAGGAATGGTAATAGTGATTTACGAGTGGTACCAATTACTGATGTTCAATATTCTTGTTATT
The DNA here is from genome assembly GCF_051590805.1 of Clostridium zhoujianii. NCBI lineage: Bacteria > Bacillati > Bacillota > Clostridia > Eubacteriales > Clostridiaceae > Clostridium > Clostridium zhoujianii. The sequence continues at coordinate 51,546 of NZ_JBPUTF010000002.1, read as the reverse complement.
ACTTTGTAGAATCTGGAATATTAAAGCAGAGAATTACTACAAGTATTAGTAGTCCTCCCAATACAACAACAATGATAGGTGTAGCACCATCTTATTTAAAAGAAGGAAAAAAATATTTAAGTTATGATAGTAACTATTTTTATGATGGAACTAATATACATACTGGCCTAATAAATCTTACAAGAGATCTTCAAAGTGGAACAAAAAGCTTATCAGTAAATAAAGATGAACCTTATTATGCCTATTATAAATATTTACCTTTTAGAACTAAGACTAATTATACTGCAGATGAAATAAATAAATTTATAGCAGATAATACTATTAGTAGTAGTAAGTTAAGAGGAATGGGACAAGCATTTATAGAAGCTCAGAATAAATACGGTGTTAATGCCTTATTAGCATTAGGAGTAGCTATTAATGAATCTGGCTGGGGAACATCTCAAATGGCTATGGAAAAGAATAATCTATTTGGATTAAAAGCATACGATGATAGCGTTACAAGTGCAAGTGGGTTTAAAAAGCCAGAAGATAGTATTTTAGATTTTAGTAGAGGATATATATCTAAAGGATATTCAGATCCAAATGATTGGAGATATTATGGTGGATTTTTAGGTGATAAGTATGTAGGTGTAAATGTAAAATATGCATCAGATCCATATTGGTCAGTTAAAGGTTCAGGATATGCATTTCAGGCTGATTATGAGATGTCAGGAAAAGATATGTCTAAGTCAAAGGATTATAACAACTATCAATTAGTTATGTATACAGGAGCTAATAAGGTAGTAAATAAAAGTGGTCAATTATTATATAACATTGCAAGTGCACCTAGAGTAGCAAATCAAAGTCATGTTGGGTCTGTAGCAGCATTAGTATCAGGTAATAAAAAAATAATAAATGGAGTAAGTAGTTATGAAATATATCCGGAAAGGACAACACCAGTGACAAATGGAGTTTTTGCTGGTGAGTATGATTGGAATACATATGGATATGTTAAAGATTCTAATATAAGATTAATGAATAAGGGTAAGACAGGCTATATTGATGAGGATATAAATATGGATGGTGTAGTAGATGCAAAAGATGTAGCTAAAGTTGCTGATTCTTATAATAAGCTTAGAGGCGAATCAGGTTGGGTTGAAAGATGTGATATTAATAAAGACGGAATAGTTGATATATTTGATATTGTAAAGGTGTCAAGAAAACTATAGAGCTTTGATAAAAGTAAAGGTGTCCAGTACATAAATGTATTGGACACCTTATTTTTAATTTTTTATAGTTGCTAGACTCTTTAAAGCTGTACTAAGTTTTTGAATTTCTTCCATAGAGCTAGTTATTGAATTTATATTTGAAGATTGTTCATTTATTATAGCTTCAACCTCTTCGGTGGCAGCAGCATGCTCTTCAGTTATACTACTTACACTTTCAAGCTCTATTTGGATAGGCATAAAGTTTTCAGCTATAGAAGTAATAAGAGAATTTTCTGTATTCAAATGATCTGATATCTCAACAAAAGATTCCTCTATTTTTCGGAATTTATCATAAACTGTATTAACAATAGTTGCTCCTTCAATAGCTGCAATATTTCCTTCGGAAACTTTAGATACAGCCTGATTAGTAGTATCATTAACTTCTACGATGATACTATTTATAGAATTAACAATTGAACTACTCTCTTCAGCAAGTTTCTTAACTTGTTCTGCAACTATAGCAAAACCTCTACCATGCTCTCCAGCCCTTGCAGCTTCAATGCTAGCATTTAACGATAATAGATTTGTTTGTGTTGCAATATTAGATATACTTTGTAGAGATTCATTTATTTTATCTATACTGTTTTTAAGAGTATTTACTGTATTTAAAGAAATACTAACTGCTGTTTGAATGGTGTTCATAGTTTCATTCATGGAAGTTATTTCTGTAGATCCTTCAATTACTTTACCTTGCATCTCTTTAGCAATATCAGAAACCCTATTTGATATTTCTTTAGTTTTATGTACAGCATCACTAGAGATATGCATTTTATCAGTTATATTAGTAACGCTATTTGCTGATTCTTGTATACCTATGTTTATTTGAGACATGGCTTTATCAATATTTGAGCTAGTTTCATTTATGGATACAAGATCATTTGTAAAACTAGTTATGTTTGTGTCTAAAAGATTTGAGTTATTTTTAATAGTTGATAATAATTCATCTAGCTGTTCAACTAATTTAGTACTTTCTTCTGATTTTATATTTGCAGATCCAATTAGTTTAGAACCCCAATCAGTTAAAAAGTATATAAGAATAATAATTCCATTAATTATAGCAAGGAAATTTAATATGCTAGCAAGCTCGTAGCTACTACCTAATATACTTGTAGGATTAATTAAAAATACCGTGATTAGACATAGATTTAAAACAACTCCACTTATCAAAATTAGATTTTTTTTAAAGTACATAGCTGATATCATTATACCTGCTATAAATACAATAGTATCTGCAGAAACAGAAGCTGGATTAAATTCTATTAAAGCAAAGGATCCAAAATTAGAAAGTATTATAACTAAACTAAAGAAAATTGCTTTAGCTGTGTCTTTAAGTGGAATTAAATATACTATAGTAGAAACTATAATTACTGAAAATAAAGGAATTAGATCAAAGTAAGTTGTAGTTTTACCTACATTTTTAATACAAGTTAAAATCATAAGCAAATCAATAAAGACTATAGTGAAAAAATTCACCTTATGTATTTTTTTTACGTCAAATATCCATTGTTCGTTCATGTTATCCCCCCATAATTATGTGTTAAATCTTACTTTATATATCGGATGTATAGGAAATAACTTTAAACAAAAGATATAAATGGTTGTTTATATCTCTAAATTAGTAGATGTGAAAAAATATATACATGTATATTAAGGTATAAATAATTTTAAAGATGTAGAGTTGATAGAAAAATTTATATTATATAAGAATTTTTAAAAATAAAAATATAAGAATTGATTTAAATAAATTCTAGGTATAAAATTACATTATAGACAATAAATGTTAATACAGTGGTGGGGTGATTCCAATATTTATTTTAATAGACAGGCTAATAGCAAGAAATTGAAAAGCTTTGTTTAATAAAATAATTTTGAATAAATAAGGGGGAATAAAAATTATGTTAAGGAGAGTATTTAAGAAAAATCTCAAAGCATTTGTAGCTTGTGCTACACTTGCAACCCTACTTATGACAACAGCAGTTCCAGCAGGTGCTGCTAATTCACAAAAAGATAAAGGTTCTATAGATACAAAAGTAGAATCAACACAAAAGTACCGTAATGTTATGTATTATGGTGATTGGTCTGTTTGGGGAGGTCAAAGAAATTTTTATCCTCAGGACATACCAGCAGATCAATTAACCCACCTAAATTTTGCATTCATGGATTTCAATGCAGATGGCAGTTTGAAGTGGACAGATGAACAAGCATCAATGACTCATGGATTAGGGAAACCAGAAACAGAAGTAATGGCTGGTACAGCAAACTCAGGGATACTTAATGGATTTAAAGAGTTAAAGATAGTAAATCCAAACTTAAAAATTGGAGTATCTTTAGGAGGATGGTCAAAGTGTGGTGAATTTACTGCTGTAGCAAAGAATCCACAGGCAAGAAAGAATTTTGCTAAAAATTTATGTGACTTTATTAAGTATGCGAATATGGATTTTATTGATCTTGACTGGGAATATCCTACTGCAGTTAGAGAGCCGGATCTTTGTGATAACTCAAGAGATGAAGGTACACTACAATCTATTCCAGAGGATAAGGAAAATTATATTTTATTATTGCAAGATATTAGGGACGCATTAAATGCTCAAGGGAAAGAATTAAATAAGACTTATGAACTAACAGTTGCATTACCAGCACCTATTCAAAAAGTTAAGGATGGAATAGATGTAAAAAGGTTATTTGATATAGTTGATTTTGCAAATATTATGACTTATGACATGAGAGGTGCTTGGGATAATATTAGTGGACATCAAGCAGGATTATATACAGATAAGAATGATCCATTTAAAGAAAAAGGATTTTCAGTAGATGAAAGTGTTAAATATTATTTATCACAAGGTGCACCATCAAACAAGGTGGTTATAGGTGCAGCTTACTATACTCGTGGATGGGAAAAAGTAAGTAAAGAAGGTACTTCTTCTAGTTTACCAGGGTTATTTGGATCAGCTGCTAAAGTTACGGTTGATGCAGATGGAACACCATCAACAGGAGCAAATCCAGAGATTCCAATAAAAAATGGAGAAGGTGGACGTATGACTGGTGTATGGTCATATAATGCACTAGATTCTCTAAAAGCTAGATATCCTGGGCTTAAAGAATACTGGGATGATGAAGCAAAGGCACCATATCTATATAGTGAACAAAGTGGAGCATTTTTCACTTATGATAATGTAAGATCTATTCAGGAAAAAGTGAAATATGTTAAGGAAAATAATTTAGGTGGAATGATAGCATGGATGGCATCACAGGATAAAGCAACTACTTCAACTAAGCGTGATGAATTAACAAAAGCTACAAAGCAAGCATTATATGGAGATGTTGCATTAACTAAATATACTGTTACAGCACCAAATGCTAATGTTGATACTAAAATTGAGGCTGCTCCTGCTATTGCTGGGCTAAGTAAAGGTAATGGCCAGTTGAAAATAACTTTGAAGAATACAGGAACTATAACTACAAAGGATGAGGTTGTATCAGCAGTTGAAAAAAGGGCAAAAACACTTATGAATCCTAAGTTATATTTAGAAACAGATGGGATAGATATAGTAGGTGCTCAGTATCCATTAACTGATAAGTTAATTACTAAAGAAAATGGTAAGTATGTAATAGATTTAAGTAAGAGTGATATATATACCAATAGATTGATTGAACCAGGTAGCTCCATTGTATTAAACCTAGATACTAAACAAAATATAAAGAATATAGAAGGGGTTTTAGGATTATCTATGGAACAAAAGATATATCCATCATCACCTACTTCATTTGGAAGACAAAGTCTTTATGGATACGATTCAGATATAGTTGAATACGATTCAAAGGGAAATGGAATACCTAATATTTCTGGAGTTAGAAAAATAACTACTTATGTAAATGAAAAATTCGATAAAATGGCAGGGGTAAAGGCTATTGATAAAGAGGATGGAGATATAACAAATAAAGTTGTTGTAACAGGCAATGTAAACGTTAGAGTACCGGGAACTTATGAGCTTGTTTATTCTGTAACTGATAGCAATGGTGCTACAAGAAGTGTTAAATGTGCAGTTACCGTAGATTATAGAAAAAAACCAATGGCAAATACCTATGATCCAAATAAAACCTATGATATGAGAGATGCTAATAATACAGTTATATATAACGGAGCAGTGTATAAGTGTAATTGGTATTCAGTAAAAGGTATAGAACCAGGAACAAATCCAATATATTGGGTATATGTTGAGGAGGCCTATGAAATAATACCACCACCAGCGTATATTATTGATTTGGCATCAGTAGCAAATGCCTATAACACTGTTAAAGGAAATAATAATTATGATGAAGAATGTGATTTAAATAAGGACGGAATTGTTGATATTTATGACTTAGTAATAATATCAAAAAAAATAGTATAAATAATTTAAATTTTATGGGGGATTAAAACTATGTTTAGAAAGTTATTTTCTAAGAAAACTAAATCTATAGTAGCACTGGCGGCAATGGCTACTATACTTATGACAAGTGTAGCGCCTGTAAGTGCAATTACTGTTGATGATGCAAAGGAATCAAGTACAAAAGAAGAGGCAAAGCTTAAATATAGGAACGTAATGTATTATGGAGATTGGTCAATATGGGAAGGACAAAGTAAATTTTATCCTGAAAATATACCAGCAGATCAAATAACTCATCTTAATTTTGCGTTTATGGACTTTAATGCAGATGGTAGTTTAAAATGGACAGATGAATCAGCAGCTACTGGTCATCCATTAAATCATGTTAGTGATGTAACATATGATGATTTAAATGGAGGGATACTAAATTCATTTAAAGCTTTAAAACGTATGAATCCTAATCTTAAAATAGGGATATCCCTTGGAGGATGGTCAAAATCAGGGGACTTTACAGCAGTTTCTAAAAATCCAACAGCTAGAAAGAAGTTTGTAGCAAATGTACTAGCATTTATTAAATATGCAAATATGGATTTCGTAGATATTGACTGGGAATATCCAGGAGCTAAAAGAGATCCAGATCTTTGTGACAATGCAAGGGATGAAGGAACAAAGGATGGTAGCCCAGCAGATAAACAATATTTTGTAGATTTATTGCAAGAATTCAGAACAGAACTAGATAAACAAGGTAAGACTTTAGGTAAGACATACGAATTAACAGCAGCTCTACCAGCACCAGTTCAAAAGGTTAAGGATGGAATTGATGTTCCAAAAGTATTTGAGTTATTAGATTTTGCAAATATAATGACTTATGACATGAGAGGAGCTTGGGAGCCAATAGCCGCTCATCAAGCAGGTTTATACAATAACCCAAAAGATCCTGACATAGGTAAGGGATTATCTGTTGATGATAGTGTTAAATATTACCTATCTCAGGGGGCAAAATCAGATAAAATAGTAATAGGTGCAGCTTATTATACAAGAGGATGGGAAAAAGTAAAGAATACGGGAGTAGATCCAAAGAATCCTGGATTATTTGGAGAAGCGGAAATATGTGCAACTGATGCAGATTTAACTAAGACATCAGGAGCAGAACCAGAAGCAATATTAAAGAATGGCGAAGGTGGTCGTAGAACAGGTACTTGGTCATATAACAATATATTTAGTAAGATACCTAATAGTAGTACAAGATCATCATTAATTGGTATGTATCCAAACTTAAAAGAATATTGGGATGATTATGCAAAGGCACCATATTTATACGATCCAAATAATGGAGCATTTTTTACCTATGATAACGTAAGATCAATTCAAGAAAAGGTAAAGTATGTTAAAGAAAAAAATTTAGGTGGAATGATTGCTTGGATGGCATCACAAGATAGACCTACAGATCCAAACTCCCCAGTACGTGATGAATTGACAAAAGCAACAAAGCAAGCCTTATATGGGAATATAGAATTACCTAAATATAAAGTTACAGATATGAAGCCAGATGTTAGTGTATCTAATGTAACTATGCAAAAAGGTGATTTTGGAACAGGAGGAACTCTAAACTTCACAATTACAAATAATAATAAGTGTACTGAATCAGATAGTGTTGTAGCAAAAGTTGAGAAATCTACAAAAACTTTGATGAATCCTAAGGTATATGTTAAAACTAAAAGTCTTAAATTAACTACAGGTAATTATCCAACTCCAACACCTAAATTTGAGAATGGATACTATGTATTTGATTATACTGGAGTATATGGACTTAAAATGTGGGCGCCAGGTGAATCAAGAACATTCCAAATAAAAACTGATAGTTATATTGATAATATTAGTAGTGAGATAGTAAGCATAGGAATATCTCAAACACAATTCTCAGGCACTCCTGAATTTGGAAAAGTTGTTATGTATGGAGACTCAGCAGAAAAAGATAAAATAGATGCAAATGGAAACTATTATCCAACCATAATAGGGCTAGAGGATAAGAGGATTACAATATACGATAAATTTAATCCATTAGAAGGGATAACAGCAAATGATTTAGAGGATGGAGATTTAACAAGTAAACTAAAAGTAGATGGAATAGTAGATGTTAATAAGTTAGGACAGTATGTACTAAACTATTCAGTTACTGATAGTAAAGGAGCAACAAGAACCTGGAGTATTACAATAACAGTTGGTAAAAAACAAGTCATTGCCCCGGATGACTATAATCCTTCAAAAAATTATGTTAAAGGGGATATAGTAGTATATAAAGGACATCGTTATGAATTAGTATACTATACCGGAGCAGGTTTTCCACCAGATACACCGGTTGCAGGAATTTGGAAAGATCTTGGAGAAGCTTTGATAGAAATAGATATACCTAAACCAAATCCTATAATAGACTTAGCAACAGTTGCTGAAAATTATAATAGGAGAAAAGGAGAAATCAGTTTTAATGAAAAGTGTGATTTTAATAGTGATGGAATAGTGGACATTTACGATATAGTAAGTATTTCAAGAAATTTATAATATTAAAAACAATTAGAAGTGTATAAGAATGAATATGTATTTGTTCTTATACGCTTTTAATTTTGTAGTTAAGAAGATTTACAATATAACTAAATTAGGAATCATAGTAAAAAATACATATAATTATAGTAATAAAAACAAATTATAATTAAGATTTTAGAGATACTTTATATTATTGATAAAGTATCTCTTTAAATTTTGATATTGTTACTATAATTACAAAATTTGTATTTATTTGATATACCTTCAAGATTGTAATATTTATGTTAATATTATACAATAATATTGTATGTAGTAATCAAAAATATAGGGGGTATAAGGAGTGAAAGGTATAAGATTGAAAAAGGTCTTGGCTGGAGTTTTACTTTCAGTATTTGTGGTTTCCAATATGGGAATAGCAGCAAATGCAGTTACAGAAGGTAATGTCACAAAAGACACAAAGGCTAGCACCATAGGAAGTGGAGCTAAGCCAGCAAAAGGTGACCTAAAGAGGAAGGTAGTTGGTTATTTTCCATCTTGGGCATATAATAGCTCACAACAAGCATACTTTGACGCAGCTGACTTACAATGGGATGATTTAACTCATATTCAGTATTCATTTGGATCAATAGATGAGAATACACATAAGCTTAAATTTGATAAGAAAGCAGCAATAGAGGAAGATTTTAAGGATCATCCTTTAGAGCATAAAGGTAAGGAGGTAAAATTAGATCCATCATTGCCTTACAAAGGACATTTTAATGTATTACAAACAATGAAAAAACAATATCCAGATGTTAAATTAATGTTATCAATTGGTGGATGGGCTGAGTGTAGAGGTTTTTATCCAATGCTAGATACGGATGCTGGAATTAATACTTTTGCTGAATCCTGTGTTGAGTTCCTGAAACAATATAATTTCGATGGTATTGATATCGATTTCGAATATCCATCATCCACTCAAGGATCAGGAAATGTAGATTCAGATGGTGACTTATCAGAACCAAGAAGAGGAAAATTAAATGAAAGATATAATGTACTAATTAAAGTTTTAAGAGAAAAAATTGATGAAGCGGCTAAAAAAGATAGTAAAAAATATCTTTTGACTGCAGCGGTTACAGCTTCAGCATGGGTTCTTGGAGGAGTTCCAGACAATACTTATGCAAATTATTTAGATTTCTTAAGCGTTATGTCATATGACTTCCACGGAGGTTGGAATCAATATGTAGAACATCTTGCAAGCATATATCCAGATGCGGCAGATACAGAGACTATAGGACAAGCTATGCCATATTTAAATATGGATTGGGCTTATAGATTCTATAGGGGAGTATTACCAGCAGAAAAAATAATAATGGGAATACCTTATTATACAAGAGGTTGGGAGAATGTTCAGGGAGGGACAAATGGCCTTCATGGAACAGCCGGTTCAAAGGAGAATCCAACACCAGCTACTGGTGAGTATAATTACTGGGGAGATCCTAAATATGCAGATCAACCACAGGGAGATAAGGTTCCAGCAGGAGCAAATCCATTGTGGCATATATTAAATTTGATGGAAAAGAATCCTAATATTAAACTTAATTGGGATGATACAGCTAAGGTTCCTTATATATGGGATAGTCAAAAGAAGGTTTTCTTATCTTTCGAAAATGAAAGGTCAATAGATGAGAGAGTTAAGTATATAAAGGATAAAAATCTTGGTGGAGCATTAATTTGGGTTATGAACGGTGACTATGGATTAAATCCTAACTATAAGGCAGGTTCTACAAATCCAAATGAAGGTAAGTATAACTTTGGAAATACATTAACTAGTAGATTAAAGAAAGGATTAGATGGATTAGGAGATTGCAAGGTGACTGATGATATTGGATCAGGGGCTATTGAAGTAATTGATGTTGATGTACAAACAGATTCAAAATATGATCATCCTAATGGAGAAGTTAATTTTACTATAACAAATAATACAGGATTTGCTTTACCAAAGGAATGGACGCTTTCATTTGATATACCTAAATCAGCTATTTATACAGGGGCAGAAGGTGCTCAAGATGCTGGTACAGTAACAGAAGTAGGGGATTTTTATAGGGTAACTTTAAAAGCTTCATCTTGGCAGACAGTGGCAAATGGAGGTAAGGCAACAATAAAAGCTAAAACGAAGTTATGTATATCAGGTGTTAGAAATATTAGGGTTAATGGTAAGGTTCCTGCCAATATTCCAATTAATAATAACCATCTTCCAACACTAAAGGGGGTTACAGATAAGATAATAGCAAAGGGATCAAATTATAATTCATTAAGTGGAATTACTGCAACAGATATTGAAGATGGTGATTTAACATCAAAGATTTATGTGAATAATTTAGTAGATACAAATAAAGAAGGATGGTACAAATTAACCTATACAGTATCAGATAATGATGGAATAGAGGTTAGTAGAACAGCAAATATTTATATAATTCCAAGTGAGCATTCAAGTGCAGTTGTTTGGGATGCTGGCGGAACTTATGCAAAGGATTCTAAAGTAATCTATGATGGAAAAATATATCAATATACTGGATGGTATAATCCACCAGGAACTATTCCATCAGCTGCAACTAACTGGAATAAGTTGTTTGATTTACCTAGTATAGTTATACCTAATCCTAACCCAAAGCCAGATGATATCATAACAATGGCAAAGGTTGCTGATAGATACAATGAATTAAAGGGTAGTTCAAGATATGAGTTAAAGTATGATTTTAATAATGATAATATTATTGATATTTATGACATTGTAAAGGTAGCTAGAGAATTAAAAAATTAATTGGGGGCCTTAATATGAAAAGGGAATTTTTTAAGAAAATAGTTGCAACCTTTTTGTCGCTAGCTATTATTGCACCTTCAGTAAAAACGGTTGCTATAGCATCACAAGATAAGGGTTCTTATGGAGCAGGTATAGGAATAGAATGGCCAAATCAAGTTAATGCACCTTATGCTGATATGGGAGGATGGGTTACAGAACCAGGATTCTATGTGGGAAGTGGTGGACCATTAAATTTAAAGAGGATTGCTGAAGATACAGGGGTTAAATTTTTCAATGTAGCATTTATTCAAGCTTGTGGTCAAGGATCTAATGGTAAGCTTGGATGGGGATGGGCAAGTTATCCTCAGTTAAGTGAAGGTAGTAATGATCAACAATATAATAATATAAAGAAGTCTTTTAAAGATTTAAGAGATATTGGTGGAGATGTGGCAATATCTTTTGGTGGAGCAAATGGAACAGCATTTTGGCAAGCTACTCAAGATGTAAATACTTTATACAACACATATTTAGATATAGTTAATGGATATGGATTAACAAGAATGGATTTAGATGTTGAGGGTGGTGGAATGTCTAAAAGTCAGAATGAAGCAAATGCGAAAGCAGTAAAAATGCTTCAAGATACAACTGGTGTTAAGGTATCTTTAACATTACCAGTTTTACCTGATGGATTAGATGCAAATGGTTTAAATGTTTTACAGGCTTATCTAGAAAATGGGGTAAAACTAGTAAATATAAATATAATGGCAATGTGCTATGGATCAGGGGTATTAAGACCAGGAGAAAATTATGGTACAGGATCTGTTAGAGCAATGGAAAGTTTACAAACACAAATAAAAGACTACTATAATAAATTTGCAAAAACTAATCTATCTGATTCTCAGGCATGGGCTTTAGTTGGAACTACAATATCAGCTGGATATGAAGGAGCTTCACATCCAGTGTTTAGACCAGATTGGTCACAATTAGTAGTTAATAAAGCAAAGGAAAAGAATATAGGTATGGTTTCAATGTGGTCTATGAACAGGGATGCTAAGGTTGATGGAAATACGGGTATAACTACTAGATATGAGCATACAAATGTTTTTAAAACCTTTGGTTCAACAACCGGTGGAGGTACTAATCCAACAGAGAACACAGCACCTGTATTAAATGGTGTAAGTAATTTAACTATAAAAAAAGGACAGGTATTTAATCCGCTATCGGGAGTAACGGCAACAGATAAAGAAGATGGGGATTTAACAAGCAAAATAAAGGTGCAAGGAACAGTTGATACAAGTAAGGTTGGAAGCTATTCATTAACTTATACAGTTACAGATAGCAAGGGATTAACAACAACTAAAGTATCAGTAGTCAATGTTGTGGATAACATCGCAAATGTGAATTTTGGTGTTGGAAATGGAGTACAATGGCCTAGTCAAACATACTCGCCATATGTAGATTTAGGTGGGTATACAGAGAAGCCTGGGTATTTCTTTGGCTATGATGATGGTGGAGCTCCTAACTTAAGAAGACTTGCAGAGGATACAGGAGTTAAGTTCTATAATGCTGGATTTATACAATCAACAGGAAAATTGGAAAATGGAAAACTTTCTTGGGGATGGGCAGCATTATCAGTATTAACTGAGGGAAGTAATCATGAACAATATATAGGTATAAAAAAATCAATAACAGAATTGAGAAGTATTGGTGGGGATATTGCTGTTTCCTTTGGGGGAGCAACTAATACTGCATTTTGGCAAGCAACTCAGGATGTAAATACATTAGCTAATACCTATAAAGAAATTATTAATGGTTATGGATTAACTAGAATAGACTTAGATGTTGAGGGTGACGCTCAGAATAAGGCGCAGAATATTGCTAATGCAAAAGCAATAAAGAAGGTTCAAGATGAAACAGGAGTAGAGGTAACATTAACATTGCCAGTTAATCCAGAGGGGTTAGTACCAGAAGGATTAGGAGTGTTAGAGGCATATCTATCAAATGGAGTAAATTTAAAGGTTATAAATATAATGGCTATGTGCTATGGAAATAAATCATTAAATTATGGTACTACTGCTGTACAGTCTATGGATAACCTAAAGAATCAAATGAAAGACTACTATAAAAAGTATGCAAATATAACATTAAGTGACCAACAAGCTTATGCTAAGATTGGAGTAACAGTATCCGTAGGATATGAAGGGGCTTCTGATCCTATATTTACACCTGAATGGTCAAAGATAGTGTTAGAGGCAGCTAAAAAGAATAAAGTAGGAATGACTTCAATTTGGTCAATAAATAGGGATGCACAATTAGAAAGTAACAATGGAATTAAGGCACAATATGAGCATACTAATTATTTAAAGACTTTTATTAGTAGTTCAAATGAAAATTCAGCGCCAGAAATAAACGGTGTAAGTAGTAAAAAGATAGAAAAGGGAAAAGTATTTAATCCATTAGAGGGAGTAACAGCAACAGATTATGAAGATGGAGATTTAACAAAAAATATAATAGTTGATGGAGCTGTTGATACAAATAAAGTTGGAACTTACACATTATCTTATAAAGTTACAGATAGCAAAGGCCTTACAACTACTGTAAAAGCAATAATAGAAGTTGTTGAAAAAATCATTGTAACTTATCCTGAATACGATCCAAATCATCAATATGAGGGTGGTGAATTAGTAAGTTATAACGGTTTTGTTTGGAAGTGCTTATGGTGGATTAAAGGTCAAGTTCCAGGAAGTGTTCAATGGGGAGCTTGGGAAAAGGTGGGCCCAGTAGAAGAGGAGATTATAACTTTGGCAATGATTGCTGAAAGATATAATACTATAAAAGGACAACAGGGATGGAACGATAAATATGATTTAAACAAAGATGAAATTGTAGATATTTATGATATTGTTATAATTTCAAAAAAATTATAAAAATAAGAAGGGGGATTTTATATGATATTTAGAAAATTATTTTCTAAAAAAACAAAGTCAATAGTGGCCTGTGCCACTATGGCAACTTTATTGATGACTAGTGCTAGTTCAGTTGGTGCATCAAGTGTGCAGTCAGAGAATGATAGTTCAAGAGCAGTAGTAGCAAAAACTAATTATCGTAATGTAATGTACTATGGTGACTGGTCAATATGGGCAGGAGAAGAAAAATTCTTCCCATCTGATATTCCAGTTGAAAATTTAACTCACTTAAACTTGGCATTTATGGATTTTGACAAGGCGGGTAATTTAATATTTTGTGACAAGGAAGCAAATATAGGTCATCCATTGGGACATGAAGGTGAAATCGTCTATGGTGATGTTAATGGTGGTATAGTAAATGAATTACAAGTATTAAGGCAAAAAAATCCAAATTTAAAAATAGGTACATCTTTAGGTGGATGGTCAAAATCTTCTAATTTTACTCATGTTGCAAGAGATCCTCAAGTTAGAGCAAAGTTTGTACAAAATGTAATGGACTTTGTTAAATATTCAAACTTTGATTTTGTAGATCTTGATTGGGAGTATCCAGCTCAAAAAAGAGAAAAAGATCTTGTTGATAATAAAAATGATACAGGTACACCAGATTCTATTCCACAAGACAAAGAAAATTATATTAAGTTATTAGAAGATTTAAGAGCTGCTTTAGATAAGCAAGGAGTAGAACTTGGAAAAACTTATGAGCTCTCAGCAGCATTACCAATGGCTCATGAAAAAGTAAGTACTGGTATTGATGTTAAAAGAATGTTTGAATTATTAGACTTCGGTAATATTATGACTTATGATGCAGCTGGTGCATGGGACAATGTAAGTGGTCACCAAGCAGCCTTATATGATAATCCAAATAGTCCATATGCTAAAAAGGGATTCTCTGTTGATTCTAGTATAAAAAATTATCTTGCTTTAGGAGCACCTTCAGAAAAATTAGTAATTGGAGCTGCATACTACACAAGAGGTTGGGAAAAAGTTTCAAATAATGTGCCAAATCCAAGTCTTCCAGGATTATATGGAGAAGCTACTCAAGTAAGAAAAGATGCAGATCTTGCATTATCTTATGGGGCTAGTAATGCAGCACCTATAGTATCAGGAGATGGTGGACGCAATGGTGGTGTATGGGGATGGAGACTTCAAGATAAATTAAAAGCGGCGTATCCAGGATTAAAAGAATACTGGGATGATACTGCGAAAGCACCATACATGTATAGTGAAAGCTCAGGAGCATTTTTCACTTATGATAACGTTAGATCCATTCAAGAAAAGGTAAAATATGTGAAGGATAATAATTTAGGAGGTATGATTGCCTGGATGGCATCTCAAGATAAGCCAACATCATCTTCAAAAAGAGATGAGTTAACTAATGCGACAAAAAATGCATTATTTGGCACTGGTAAATTGCCGACTTATGAGATTGCTTCACCAGCAAATTATGCTAAAGTTGATGTTTCAGTATCTAAACCAGCTTGGGGCTCAGGCGGAGAGTTAACTGTTGTATTAAAGAATACAGCTACACTAAAGGGAACTGGTGGTATTGGAGTTTCATTAACAGAAGAGGCAGCTAAGACAATCAAGGCACCGACATTATATATTAAGACTAATGGCGTTAAGATAACAGGAGGGGAATATCCGACTCCAAAGCCAATTGAGCAGGATGGTTATACAGTTCTTAAATTAGATTCATATGATTCTAAATTAATTAAGCCAGGAGCATCTATTACTTTAAAGTTAACTACTGATAAGGTAATGGAGAGTTTAAATGATCTTATAAGTATTGAAATGACACAAAGAATGTATGCAAGTGCACCAGAATTCAGTAAGGCAACTTTATATGGACCAGTTGTAAATTCAAAGCCAGTAATTAATGCAAGTAATAAAACCATAGATTTTGGAAGTACTTTCAATCCAATGGATGGCGTTACGGCAAGTGATAAAGAGGATGGAAACCTAACTAATAAAGTTAGCTATAAGGGAACAGTTAATACAAATATAGCTGGTGATTATAATGTAACTTATAGTGTTACAGATAGTAAGGGAGAAACAACAACTAAGACAATTATAATAACTGTTTTACCTAAGAAAGATATTATAACTATTGCACAAGTAGCAGGGAAGTATAATTCAGTAAATGGTGATTCAAGATATGAAGTTAAATATGATTTAAATAAAGATAATATAATTGATATTTATGACATAGTAACTGTATCTAAGGGATTATAATAAATAGACTTATAAAGAGATGACTTAAGCTGACTGTCACTGTTTTTGACAGTCAGCAAATTTTTTAGTATTAGGGGGAAGGTGAATTAATGAAAAAAGTAATTTCTCTTTTAACAAGTATAGTAATTGGTGCATCAGTTATACTAGGTGGTATTGCCTCTTATAAAGTAGATGCAGCCACTTCAACAACTGATGCAAAACAAGGGAAAAAGGTAATTGTGTATTTCCCTAATTGGGGCATATACAATGAGAATCATCAAAGGATGGAAGTAGGACAACTACCATGGGATAGATTAAGTGTAATAAATCATGCATTTTTTACTGTAAATAAGAATTTTAAATTAGAATCAACAGATCCAGATGCGGACTTTACAAAGCCTATGGAACATTTTGATGGCTGGGATGATACAAATGGTTTCTTTGACGAATATAGATATTATAAAAAATTATATCCAGATGTAAAGTTAATAATATCTGTAGGAGGTTGGACTAGGGGGGAAAACTTTAGTGCAATGGCAAAGACAAAAGAAACAAGAAAGATATTTATTGATAGCTGTATTGAATTTTTAAAAAAATATCCATTTGTAGATGGTATTGATATTGACTGGGAGTACCCAGGTATAGATAGAGAAAGAGATCCAAATGACCAATGGGATAGAGGCTGTCCAGGAGATCCAGTTAATGATGGACCAAATTTCACTTCATTATTAAAGGAAATAAGAGAAGCCTATAATACAAATGGCTTAGAAGAAAAGATGTTAACAATTGCAAATTCAGCAAGTCCTGAGAAATTAAAGTTACAACAACCTAAAGATTATATAAAGTACTTGGATTATATAAATGTAATGACTTATGATATCCATGGTGCATTTGAAAGAACAACAAATCATCATGCAGCATTATATGATAATCCAAATGATCCATCATCACCTGAAATTAGAATTAGTACTGATTCAGCTATGAAGATGTATAGGGATGAATATGGAATACCATCAGAAAAATTAAATGTGGGATCGCCTTTTTATTCTAGAGGATGGGGAGGAGTAGATGATACTACTGGAAAGGATGGATTATTTGCAAAGGCAACTGGATATGTTAGAGGAAGTTGGGATGATTTAATTACTCAAACACCAGGTGGCCAATATCCATGGTTCCAATTGAAGAAAATGGAAAATTCCGCTGGCTGGGTTAAGTATTGGGATGATTATGCTAAGGTTCCATACTTATATAATAAATCTTCAAAACAAATGCTTACCTATGAAGATGAAAGGTCATTAATAGAGAGATGTAAATATGTTAATGATAATAATTATGGTGGGGTAATAGTATGGGAGATTACAGGAGACGATAGAGCAGCAGATTTCCCAATGACATCAATAATATATAATGAAATAGGACCAAAGTATCCAGCTGATGAAGCACTTAAGCCAGTGTTAAAGCCTGATAAGGCAGTAACTGCTGATAGTTTCAAGTTGAATATTGAGGTGCCAAAGCAATCAAGAGCTGTATCAGCAAAAATTTATGAGAACGGTAAATTAATTGATACTTTATCGGTTAATCCTACAGCAACTACAAAAACTAATTTATCAAAGACCATTAGTAAAACCTATGCTGAGTATAAGCCAAGTACTACTTATGAATATAGAGTAGATTTAGTTTCTGCAGCTAATAAGGCAACATCAGCAAAAACTTCAGTTACATTTACAGTTCCGGTAGTAAGTGCACCAGCAGTTCCAGATATTAGCACAAATGTATGGAGTGGAGCAACTACTTATCCTATTACAATGAACTTATGGGGAGAAAATGCTACTGAATGGAGATTATACGAAGATGGTATATTAATTTATACTAAAGAGTTAAAATATAATAATCAAACAATGCAAACAGATTCTGTGACACTGAAGGATAGGTTAAATGGAGAATATACCTACTATGCTGAAGCTGTTAATCCTAAGGGAGTTACAAGAAGTAAAGATTTTAAGGTTACAGTGACTCAAGCATCATCTAATAAGGTGCCAGTAGATATTATAACTTTAGCAAAGGTAGCAGAAAAATATAACACTATAAAAGCTGATTCTAATTGGAATGATAGATGTGACTTAAATAAAGATGGTACAGTGGATATATATGATATAGTTATGGTATCTAAAGGAATATAATAAAGGAAATAACCGTACATTTCATGTACGGTTATTTTAATAAAAATTATTTAAGGAGGAGATAAAATGAAAAGAAAAAGGGTTTTATATATTTGCTTAATAATAATAGTTATGGGACTTGGAATCTTATCAAGAAAATATGGGGATTACATGCCAGCATTCCTTAAAGAATATTCAGGAGACACTTTATGGGCGTTAATGGTTTATTTGGGTTTTGGCTTTCTATTAAATAAGGCATCTATACAGAAGGTAAGTATAATATCAATAGTTTTTTCTTGGGGAATAGAATTTTCTCAATTATATCAAGGAGGCTGGATAAATCAAATAAGAGATACTACTATAGGTGGGTTAGTATTAGGACATGGTTTTTTATTTAGTGATTTGATTTGCTATGCAGTAGGAATAATTATAGGGATATTAATTGAGAGTATAGTATATGGATGGAGAAAAGAAATTAAATATAAATAGATATACATAAAACAATAGAATATATTTACTATTATAGTAATAAATATTATAATTTAAATATATGATAGATTAAAATTGGGAGAAAATAAGTATTGCATATGGGGGAATAAATATGAAACTTATGAGGAAAATAGCTTTAGTATTTATTACTGTAACAGCTATAAGTTCAATCGTATATTATACAATAGGGAGAAGCATAATTAATTTAGCAAGTGAAGGAGAATTGGATAGAGGACCTGGTAGAACTAATTCTATAATTGGAAAGCTTGAAGGGGAAGTTAATAAAGTTACATCCCAAGCAAGAGAGTTTGGAGAATACTTTCTAATAACAAAAAAATTAAATGAGAAATATGGTGAGGCCGAGAGAAAGTCAATAATAAATGTGGAAAAAAATATAGAGAAGTCACCAATAACAAATATGATAATTGTGGATAAAAATTTTGAATTAGATAGACTTGTTAAGATAAATAACATAGATTTGGAAAGTGATGATATAAGTAATGTTTTGTTGCAATCAAAAAATATAATGGAAGATAAAGAAAATAAAACAAAAGGTTTTTTTGGTGGCATGATATCTACTGAAAATCTTGTGTATATGGTAGGGGTTAAGAGAATAGGTGATATAGATAGCGTAAATCCACTATATACAGTAGTTATTTCGCCAGTAACTGATGAGTATATGAAGAATTTGGGCAAAAGCTCTCAAAGAAATGTGTCTATAATAAAGAATGATGAAAATTCTGAGGAAAATAGTAAAATAGAAAAGGTTAACTTGTATGGTGGAGAGTTTTATATCATTAGAAATAAGGATTCTATAGATGTATATACTCAACTAAATATTATAGGGGATGGACCAGGATATTCATTAAAATTAAAGGATGATACACAAGTAAGATCTACGGCAACTAATAGTATAAATCTACTCATTGTTATTATTGTAGGATTAACAGCATTTGCAAACATAATAGTTTATCAGTTTGTAAAGAAAAAGGTAGTAAAAAGGGTCATAGATATTAATACTGTTGTAAATGATGTTACAAATGGATCAGATTTAAATGTTGAGTTAGATGATGATAAAACAGGCGATGAAATATCAGTTTTAACATCAGATTTAAATAATATGTTTGGGAGACTTAAAAATTATTCTGACAATCTGGAATATATAGGGAGTCACGATTTATTAACAGGTTTAATTAATAGGCATAAAATAATAGAATATATATCAGAATTAAAAGAAAAGAGAGAGGAATTCTCAGTTTGCTTTATTGATTTAGATAATTTTAAAGGTATTAATGATACCTTAGGACATAATATTGGAGACCAATTACTTTGTACTGTATCTGAACGTTTAAATGAATATAATAATGAAAATATAAGAGTAAGTAGATTTGGTGGAGATGAATTTATCCTTGTTAGAAGGGGCAGTAATAATATTGAAGAGGTTAGGAATTTTGCAGAGGAAATATTAAAATCGGTAAATAAAAGTCTTGAGCTAAATAGTTATTCCTATGATATAAAGGCTAGTATGGGGATAAGTTTATATCCTCAACATTCGGAAGAACAGGTTAGTTTACTACAATATTCAGACATAGCTATGTATAATAGTAAACGTAATGGCGGTAACTCATATGCTATATTTAATGAGGATATGCTAGAGCCATTAGAGCTAGAAGCTAAATTAAGAAATGCAATAGAAAATAAAGAATTAGAGGTGTACTATCAACCTATTTATGGAATAAAAGAAGAAACCATAATAGGTGCAGAAGCCTTAATAAGGTGGAATACTGATGAAGGAATGGTTCTTCCAGATAAATTTATACCTTTAGCAAAGAAGACTGGTGATATAGTTGATATTGACATGTTTGTTTTTAAGGAAGCTATTAATACCTGTAAAGAGTGGATTGATAGGGGTAAAACAGATTTCTATATATCTATTAATGCATCAAAAAGATTTTTAAAGCAGAAAGGTTTTATATCTATTTTACAAAATGAATTAAAAGAAAAGTCAGTACCAAGTTCATCTATAAAATTAGAAATAACAGAGGATGAAATTATAGATGATTTTGAATTTACTACAAAACTGTTAAATAATATTAGGGAAATAGGGGTAGAAGTTTATTTAGATGATTTCGGAACAGGATATTCATCTTTTAATCATATAAAAGTTTTACCTGTTGATTTAATAAAAATTGATAGAAGTTTCCTAATAGATATTAAAGAGAATAAGAAATCAAGAGCTATAGTAGAGACAGTAATTAATTTATGTCATAGCTTAGAGCTTGGTATAGTTTGTGAAGGTGTAGAGAATTTTGAACAGGTTGAGATACTTAAGGAATTAAAGTGTGATAAAATACAAGGATTTTATTTAAGTAGACCGTTACCTAAAGAAGGGTTTACTAGGTTTGTAACAGAATATAATTAAAAAATAAAAGGCAGCTTATTAGCTGCCTTTTATTTATTTTAATATAATATTATAGTCTTCAAGCCAAGTATTCATTTGTATTAAATAAGCAATTAGCTGAGGTCCTGTCATAAGTTGACCATACCAAGGAGAAGTATAAGACATCCCTTTAGTAGTAACTATTTCTCTTACATTACTTTTATCAATTAAATTTAAAATAGGTGAATTATTATTATTTAGAATATCATTCATTATTGAACATACAATTTCGGTATATATTGGGTTGTGAGTTTTAGGATAAGGACTCTTTTTTCTGTAGATAATATCTTCTGGTAGAATACCTTCCAAGGATTTTCTGAGTAACCCCTTTTCTCGACCACCTAACAGCTTAATATTAGTAGGAATGTTAAAGGCATATTCAACAAGCCTGTAGTCTGCAAAGGGAACTCTTACTTCTAAACTATTAGCCATGCTCATCCTATCTTTACGATTAAGAAGAGTAACCATAAACCATTTTAAATTTAAAAAAAACAATTCTCTCATTCTATATTCTTCAGGTGACTCATTAGGTAAATGAGGTACTTGATTAAGGGTAGAATTATATTGATCTTGTGAGAAAGCTTCAATATCTAGAGATCTTAAGTCTTTATTCAAAATAGCCTTCCTATCTTGTATAAATCTGGACCATGGGAATGTGGTTGAGTTTATCATATCCTTATTTGTAAACCATGGATATCCGCCGAAAAGTTCATCAGCACACTCACCAGATAAAGCAATAACAAAATCATTTTTTACTTCATTACAGAATAAATATAAAGATGAATCAACATCAGCCATACCAGGAAGATCTTTTGCGTGAACCGCATCTTTTAAGGCGTAGGCTAAGTCACTATGATTTAAAGTAACGGTTTTATGATTAGAATTTAAGAATTTTGACATCTCTAAAGCCCAATATTGGTCAGAAGTAGGCTGAAATAAGGATGATTTAAAATATTTATCATTATCTTCGTAGTCTATTGAGTAAGTTGTTAAAATCTTATTCTTTTTCTTGTATTCATCAGCTGCAATAGCAGATATAGCAGAGGAATCTAATCCGCCAGAAAGGAAAGTGCATAGTGGAACATCGCCAACTAATTGTCTTCTTATTGAATCTAATAATAATTCGCGGGTATGCTCTACTATAGATTCTTTACTTTCTATATTTTCTATAGCTTTTAATTGCCAATATTCTCTAATATTAATGTTATCTGGGGTAATTATTGCAAAATTAGCAGGAGGTATTTCTTTTATATCTTTATAAACTGAACTACCAGGTGATATTGCTGGACCAAGAGCAAACAGCTCTGTAAGGCCTTCTGAATCAACAATAGGCTCAACAGAAGGATGAGCTAATAAAGTTTTTATTTCAGATCCAAATATAAATGAACCATTTTTAATTGAGTAGAACAATGGTTTAACACCCATAGGATCACGAGCCACTAGAACCTTCTTTTCTTTTTTATCATATATTGCAAAGGCAAAAATACCATTTAGTTTAGAAATACAATTAATTCCCCAACATATATAAGATGTAATTAGAACTTCCGTATCAGAATAGGAGTTAAAGCTAAATCCTTCAACTTGTAGTTCTTTACGAAGGTCTTCAGTGTTATATAGTTCACCATTATAGATTAGTGTATATTCTTTACTTTCCAAAGTTTTTGTCATAGGCTGTTTTCCACCTTCAGGATCAACTACAATCAAACGTCTATGACCTAAAAGTACATTAGTAGAAGTATAGTATCCCTCTGAATCAGGTCCTCTTTTCTTTAAAGTAGTAACCATATCCTCAAGAATATTTTTATCATTTCTTAGATTACTGTGAAAGTTAATAATACCAGCAATTCCACACATAAATATTACCTCTTTTCTTATTCATAAATTTCTTAATAATATGCTATAAAATATGATTTTTCTTTAAAATAGTTACTAAATAAGAGGGGATAGAGGCATAATAAATATAGTTTTTAATAGTATTGAAGGAATGGTGGAAAAAATTTATAATGATTATATAGTAATAATAGGAGGAATTTAACAATGAGGAGAGAACTTTTAGAAAGATTTTTAAGATACGTGAAAATAAATACTAAGTCAAATGAGGAGAGTACTACATGTCCTAGTACATCATGCCAGTTTGATTTAGCTAAGGTATTAAAGGAAGAATGTGAGGCAATGGGCTTATCTGATATTTTACTTGACGATAATGGATATCTTAGGGCAACTTTACCTAGTAATATTGATGAAGAAGTACCTGTTATAGGATTTATATCTCATATGGATACTTCGCCAGATTTTAAGGGAGATGGAGTAAAACCACAAGTAGTTGAATATAATGGTGGGGATATAGAATTAAATAAAGAGTTGAATGTTTATTTAAGGGAATCGGAGCATTCAGTGTTAAAAGATTTAGTTGGAGAAACATTAATAACTACAGATGGGACAACATTACTTGGAGCAGATGATAAAGCTGGACTTGCTGAAATAATGACGGCTATAAGTTATTTGGTGAAAAATCCAAGTATCCCTCATGGAACTATAAAGATTGGATTTACTCCTGATGAGGAAATAGGAAGAGGAGCAGACCTTTTTGATGTAAAAGGATTTGGAGCAGATTTTGCTTACACAATAGATGGCGGTGCAGTAGGGGAATTGGAATGTGAAAACTTTAATGCATCATCAGCAGTAGTAACTATAAAGGGAGTTAACATACATCCGGGATATGCAAAAGATAAGATGAAAAATAGTATTATAAGAGCATATGAATTCCAAAATGGATTACCAATAGGGGAAACACCACAAAATACAAGTGGATATGAAGGTTTCTATCACTTAAATGACATAAGAGGATCAGTAGAAGAAACTAAACTTTACTATATTTTAAGAGATTTTGATGTTCATGGATTAGAAAAGCGTAAAGAGAAGTTAAATGAATTAGCAGCAGAATTAAATCAGAAGTATGGTGAAGGAACAGTTACATTAGAAATAAAAGATCAATATAGAAATATGAAGGAGATAGTTGATCAATATCCAGAGATAATGGAGAGAGCTGAAAAAGCTATGAAAGAATTAGGTATAGAACCAAAGCTAGTTCCAATTAGAGGTGGAACAGATGGATCAAGGCTTTCATTTATGGGATTACCTTGTCCAAATATTTTTACAGGAGCATACAACTTCCATGGTAGATATGAATTTGCAGTAGTTTCTTATATGGAATTAGCTTGTAAGACTATTATTGAAATTGCAAAAAAATAAATTTATTTTGGGATGTCTTTTAATTAAGGAGGCATCCCTTAAAGTTATAATATATACTAGATATTTAGACTTAAGGAGGAAAAGTTATGGAATATAAGAAAAAGACTAAAGAAGAATTAAAGAAGATATTAACTGATGAACAATACAGAGTGACACAAGAAAATGGAACAGAAAGACCTTATTTGAATGAATATGATAGAAATTTCGAAGATGGAATCTATGTAGATATTACAACAGGTGAACCACTATTTATCTCTACAGATAAGTTTAATTCAGGTTGTGGTTGGCCTGCATTTAGTAAGCCTATTGATAGAAAAGTAATAAATGAAAAAGTTGATAAAAGCCATGGAATGGTTAGAACAGAAGTAAGAAGTAAAACTGGAGATGCACATTTAGGCCACGTATTTTGTGATGGTCCAGAAGAACTTGGAGGACTTAGATACTGTATAAATTCTGCATCACTTAGATTTATTCCTAAGTCAAAAATGAAAGAAGAAGGATATGAAGAGTATCTAGCAAGGTTCTTATAAATTTTTCCAATGACGAAATACCTATGGATATGTTACATAACCATAGGTTATTTTCTTAGTTGGTATGAGAAGAGATTTAATATTAGGATACCGTGCAATTTAAGTGTATATAAAATAAGAACAAGGACTCTCATATTTCTTGCAAGGCTACCTCTCGAAGAACTAGTAGACCTGAAAAGACATATGAGAGTCCTTGTTCTAGATTACATAAAATTTATAGTTTAGTATGCCCTTGAAAAATTTTAAATTTCTTTGTTTTCTAAATTACTTCTTCTGTTATCAAGTGGATTAAGGTTAATATGATGAACTGTTTCACTATCACCGGGTTCCATAATAACTCTATCTAAATGAATTCTACCTTCTGGGGTATTAGCAATAACTGAAGTACCACTATGATTCTTATAGATAACCCAACTATATTTTTCTATAATTACTTTATCAAGATCCTCTGCAGATATTAAAGCTCTGCTTTGTTCATTACCGAATTTGTCTTTTAGAATTATAGCAATTGTATCTTCGTCAATAGTTTCATATTCATTTATAGCATTTCTTTCAATAATTTTTAAGTTTGATTTTCTATTATCTAAAGTATCACCATTAATATGCTTAATAGGAGCTTTTGAATTTGTATTTAAAACAGCAGCATGAAGACTTTCCTTAAGAGGTTTGCCCTTCTTATTCTTCTTAGTTGAACTTATGTTTTGAATTATGTAATTATTAAAGTCTTTATTCCACTCGGCAAACCAAGTTCCCATAGCCTTTACTTTATCTAAATCTTCTAAATCTATTTTAGTTATAACCTCAGCACCATTTTTCTTTAGTACTGTTATTAAAGCTGTGTCATTTTTTATATCATATTTATTACCTATATTATTATAGCTAGTTTTCATTGTAAGCACCTCGTTTATTATTAATCGTATCTTTAAGTATAGCAAAGGAATATGGAAATAGATATGAAATAGGAAAAAAAATTTGGGATATTAATAAGCTTATGATATATTAGTATAAGTATTTAAATGAAAGTAGGGTTATAAATGAATGGCGAAAGAAAGTTTATATATGAAATAAAAGATCAATCAGTAGATGATACAGAAAGATTTATTATAGAGGGAGATATTAATCCAGATGAAATAAATGAATTAATATTTTATCTACAGTATGAATTTCATAAGGAGTTAGAAGAGGCAACATTAATACCTTTTGATATAGAAAATATATTGACTAAATATTATGGATTTAACCAAGTATATGATTTAGGTGATTCTAAAATAGATTTAACTATAGATTTAATAGATAATGTAAATGAATATCTTAACGAAGATAGTATTAAAAGAGTGGTATCTAAGAAGGAGTTATTTTATAGAGAGGGTATTAAGGAAGAATTTAAAGACTTAGTTATGGAGATTGTTTTCTCTAATCCAGGTGTATTTAATAAAAAGTTTTTAGATCTACAAATAATAAAAGATAATCAAGTTTACTTCCCAGTTCCAAGGAGAATTATTGAGGAAGTACAAATAGCTTCAAAAGAATAGAAAAAGAAAGTCATGGTTATATGACTTTCTTTTTTAATACCCATAAATTGGAGTGGAATAACAGAAAAATTAATGAGAATTATTATTGACGATGGAGGAAATACTATTGTATAATAGCAAAGTAAAAAATGATAATGGTTATCAATTAGGTAAAATCATGTAATAAATCAAGTTGTTAGGAGGAAGTTAAATGAAGAAGTTAAAGTCATTAGTGCTAGTTTCATTATTAGTTATAACAATAGGAACATTAGTAGCTTGTGGTAGCAATAATTCATCAGATAATAATAAAGCAGAAACAAGAGTAGTTAGTACATTAAAAGGGGATGTGGAAATACCATCGAATCCACAAAGAATTGTTGATATATCAGGAAGTAGTGAGGAATTAATAATTGCAGGATACACACCAGTAGGAACTGCAAATATAGATTCATATGAAACAGATAAGGTACCATCATATATTAAAGATAAATTAGGAAGTGCCAAAATAGTTGGACATTCAATGATGGAGACTATGGATATTGAGGCAATACTTTCTTGTAATCCAGATTTGATCATTATGAGTCAAAGACAAGAAAAGATTTATGATCAGTTAAAAGAAATAGCACCAGTAGTAATGATGAGAGATTACGCTAATGACTGGAGAGACAAATTAGTAGATGTATCAAAAATATTTGATAAAGAAGATGTAGCAAATAAGTGGTTAGCTGATTATGATGAGAAGGCTGAGAGATTAGGTAAAGAAATTATAGAAAAGAATGGAGAAAAAACTTATTTACCAGTGTTATCAACTACAGGATCATTCATGGTATTTACTGATGCAGGAATAGGAACAGTAGTTAACGATGATATGAAATTAGCAAGACCAACAAATATGCCAGTTCAAGAAGGTATAACATTACCAACTGTTACAATGGAAGGTTTAACTGATATAGATGCAGATAACATAATTGTTATTGCTACTGAATCAGATAAGAAAGATTTAGAAGCTAGTACAGTATGGCCAGAAATCAGAGCTGTTAAGGAAGGAAATGCAATAGTACTTGATGCAATTCCATACTTTACACAAGTATATAATCCAATTGGAAAAGAGCTGCTGCTAGAATCAATAAAAGATCAATTAATAAAGTAAATTAAAAGGTGGCAGTAGCCGCCTTTTTTATTCTATAGGAATTGTAAGTGAATTTTGTAACGTTGATTAGGAGGGATGGAAATGGGGATTAACTCAAAAAGAAAAATCAATACATATTCATTAATAATATGTGGAATTATTCTTTTAGTAATAGGGATAGGGATTTCGATTTCATTAGGAGCCAAGGATATAAGTTTAGGGACTATAGTTAATAGTTTATTTTCTAATGAAAATGATGTGAATATAAAGATAATTAGGGATGTTAGAATACCAAGAGCAATAGCAGCTGCATTAGTTGGTGGATTCCTAGCAGTAGCTGGGGCAATAATGCAGGGTATAACAAGGAATCCAATAGCAGAACCATCAGTAATGGGTATTACTCAAGGAGCAACTTTTACTATTGCTTTAGCATTTGTATTACAAAAAGTTATGCCAACCCTTGCTATAGGTAGCTTTAGCCTTATGATATTTGCCTTTTTAGGTGCAAGTATAAGTGGACTTTTAGTATATTTCGTAAGTTCAAGATCAGCGAGAAAGGTTGATCCTGTGAAACTTGCCCTTGCAGGAACAGCAATGGGAACTCTACTAATTTCATTAGCTCTTGGAATAGCAATGTACTTTAACTTATCACAGCAATTAAGCTTTTGGATATCTGGTGGACTAGTTAGTGCAAAGTGGGAAGGAGTTCAATTATTATTGTTAGTTGGAGGAATAGGAACTATTTTAGCTATGATAATGGCACCAAAGATAACAATATTAAGTCTAGGGGAAGAAGTTGCAATAGGATTAGGACAAAAAACAAATAGAGTAAGATTTGTATCTATTCTTATTGTAATATTGTTAACAGGTGCATCGGTATCTGTAGCAGGAAATATTGTATTTGTAGGGCTTATAGTTCCTCAAATAGCAAAGAAAATTGTAGGTGCAGATTATAAATATATAATACCAAGTTCACTAGTTTTAGGAGGAGTTCTGTTAGTTTATGGTGATATTATAGCTAGGATGATAAATCCTCCATATGAAACTCCAATTGGTTCATTAACAGCTTTACTTGGGGTCCCAGTATTTATATATCTTGTGAGGAAGGGGGAAAGATAATTAATGAAAAATAGAAAATTTATATACACAGTAGGAATATTAGTAGCATTAATTTTTATTACATTCTTAGTTAGCTTGAACCTAGGATCATTTTCAATAGGGCCTTTAGATGTAATAAAAACATTAATTGGTCAAGGAACAAGAAGTCAAGAATTAGTTATTTTTGATTTAAGGTTACCAAGAATAGTTATTGCTTTATTAATAGGTACTGCCTTAGCAACAGCAGGTACATTGCTTCAAGGTGTAACTAAGAATGATTTAGCAGACTCAGGAATATTAGGAATTAATTCTGGAGCAGCCTTATTTGTAGTTGTATATATTTACTTAATGAATGGAAATGTTTATGAAGGAATAAGTAATTTAACTATATATACAATGCCTATAGTAGCATTAGCTGGTGCATTATTTGGTGGATTTTTAATTTACATATTAGCTTGGAAGAATGGTATAAGTTCTTCAAGATTAATTTTAATAGGAATAGGGATAAATGTTGCATTTACTTCAATACTTACAATATTCCAATTGAGATTTACAACTCAAGAATTTAATAGGGTTATGGCTTGGACACAAGGAAGTATATGGGGGGCAAATTGGAAGTATGTACTTGCAATAGCACCATTTATAGTAGGGTTTATGGCTTTAACTATATATAAATCTAGATATATTGATACATTAAACTTAGGAGATGAAGTAGCAACAGGATTAGGGATAAATGTTGAAAAGGAAAGAAGAAAATTAATTATTTATGCAGTGATTTTAGCAGGGGTTGCTACTTCAGTAGCTGGAAGTATATCATTCTTAGGATTAGTAGCTCCTCATATAGCTAGAAAGTTAGTAGGACCAAAACATAAAAAATTAATTCCTATCGCTGCATTAATAGGGACGTTAATTTTATTAGTAGGAGATACAATCTCTAGAAACTTATTAGCACCAATAGAAATACCAGTTGGAATAGTTGTAGCAATAATTGGTGTTCCATACTTTATATATTTAATGTTATCAGAATAATGGAGGAAGAATAAATGAATTGCATAAGTACTAAGGATTTAAATATATCCTATGGAAATTTAGATATAGTAAAAGATCTTAATCTAGAAATACCAAAGGGAAAGATAACAACGATTATTGGAGCTAATGGTTGTGGTAAATCTACAATCTTAAAAACTATAGCAAGAATTCTTAAGCCTAAAAGTGGAGAGATATTTATAAATGGTAAGGAGCTAAATAGCCAAAGTTCTAAGGATTTAGCTAAGGTTATGGCAGTATTACCTCAAAGTCCTCAAGCACCTAGTGGTTTAACTGTAGGAGAGCTAATATCTTATGGGAGATTTCCACATCAAAATGGATTCGGAAAATTAAAAAAAGAAGATAATGACATAATTAATTGGGCTTTAGAGAAGACAGGAATATTAGAATTCAAGGATAGACCAATTGAAGCATTATCAGGAGGTCAAAGGCAAAGAGCTTGGATTGCTATGTCTTTAGCTCAAGAGACAGATATTCTTTTATTAGATGAGCCTACAACTTATTTAGATTTAGCCCATCAATTGGAAGTGTTAAATTTACTCGAAGAGCTTAATAAAAAAGAAGGAAGAACTATAGTAATGGTAATCCATGAGCTTAACAATGCAGCAAGATTTGCAGACCATATGATTGGAGTTAAAAAGGGCAGAATAGTTTGTCAAGGAACTGCTCATGAAGTTATGACAAAGGAAAATCTTAGAGAAATATTCAATATAGATGCGGAAATCATTGATGATCCTAGAAATGGAAAGCCTGTATGCATAACTTATGATATGATCTAGGAAATTACAATAAAATGAGGTACAAAAGATGAATGAAACAGAAAGATTAGGAGAAGAGAAAATCAGTAAATTAATTGTTAAGTATTCAATACCAGCAATACTTAGTATGTTAATAACCTCTCTTTATAATATAGCGGATAGAGCTTTTATAGGTTCAATACCAGAGGTAGGACCACTAGCCATAGCTGGATTAGGTATAACAATGCCTATATTTACATTAATAGTAGCATTTGGAGTACTAACAGCTATGGGAGCTACAACAAATATATCTATAAAACTTGGAGAAGGAAAAAGAGATGAAGCTGAGAAGTACTTAGGAAATGCTTTTATGTTGGCAGTAATTATATCAGCAGTAGTAACTGTTGTAGGATTAGCATTTATTAATCCAATATTAAGAGTATTTGGTGCAAGCTCAGAGACGCTTATTTATGCAAAAGAATATATAAGTGTAATATTTGTAGGATCAGTTTTTGCTATTGCTGGATTTACTTTAAACAATTCAATAAGAGCAGATGGAAATCCTAAGATGGCAGCAAGGACCATGATAGCAGGGTGTATTATAAATTTAATACTTGATCCATTATTTATATTTGTATTTGGAATGGGAATAAGAGGGGCAGCTATTGCCACAGTATTAACTCAAGGAATTACTTTTATTTGGATTATATATTACTTTACTAAAGGAAAATCTAATCTTAAAATAAAGGGAGAGTATTTAAGATTAGATTTTAAATATGTAAAAACAATAGTAGTTATTGGTTTAGCACCATTTGCTATGGAGCTTTCAGCAAGTTTAGTCCATGTTATTTTAAATAATTCACTAAAAGTCTATGGTGGAGATTTAGCTATAGGTGCAATGACTGCAGTAACTTCAATTGCTTTAATATTTATGATGCCTATATTTGGACTAACACAAGGAGTTCAGACTATTATTGGGTATAATTATGGAGCTAAAAAATATAATCGTTCGAAAGAGGCGTTAAAGCTATCGATGTTTATAGGAACAATTATAGTTACAATTGGATTTGTATTGGTTCAGATGTTCCCAGAAGTATTCATAGGAATATTTAATAGAGATCCAGAACTTATGAGAATAGCGGTAGGCGGCATCAGAATATATTTATTAACATTACCATTAATAGCAGTTGCAATTGTTGGACCAGTATACTTCCAAGCTATAGGTAAAGCTAAATATTCAATGTTTTTAAGTTTACTGAGACAGTTTATATTATTAATACCAATTATAATAATTTTACCTAAATTTATAGGATTACCTGGGGTTTGGGTAGCACAACCAATATCAGATATTATTTCTGCAATTGTTATTGGAGTATTTTTATTTAGAGAATTTAAGAGAGAAAAGTAATAGAAAGAGATGTGAAAGCATCTCTCTTTTTATGATAAAT
Organism: Clostridium zhoujianii; assembly: GCF_051590805.1. Classification (NCBI taxonomy): domain Bacteria; kingdom Bacillati; phylum Bacillota; class Clostridia; order Eubacteriales; family Clostridiaceae; genus Clostridium; species Clostridium zhoujianii. The sequence goes on along the minus strand of NZ_JBPUTF010000002.1, from coordinate 19,592 downwards.
TTTTCTTTGAAGACTTTTATGGTACTATTGTATATATATTATTAGAATAGAGGAGTACTTATGGAAAAGGTTATAGAATTAAAGAGAAAAGATGGACAAAAGATAAAGGCAAAATTAATACTACTAGATGATAACTATATGGACAAAATCATGGAGTTACAAGAGGTTATTTATTTGGGACTAGATGATAAACAGTTATATTCACCATCAACAAAGGAAGAGTTTTCAGAATTTATATCTGAAAAGGGAAGAATAGTTGGTTGTGTAACAGAAGATAATGAATTAGTAGCTATGGGTGTATATTGTAAACTAGGCTATGAGGAAAGTAACTATGGATATGATATAGAACTTCATGGAGAAGAACTTTTAAAGGTTGGACAAATTGAATCAACACTAGTAAAAGCAGAATATAGAGGTAATAGGCTTCAAAAGAAAATATGCGAAGTATTAGAGGCGATAGGTAAAGCAAACAATACACCAATAATGTGTGCAACTGCATCACCATATAATGATTATAGTGTAAATACTTTTAAAAACTTAGGCTACAAAATAGCTAAGGATAAGATAAAATATGGTGGTTTAAGAAGATATGTACTTGTAAAAGAATTATAAAAAAGGATTTAAATCAACTTATTTTGCTATATAAAACTTGATATTAGATATGTTATAATTAAAGTTATATTTTAATAGAGATAGGGAGTTTACTACTTGTCTACTTATTCTACAAGTAAGGTATAATATTTAGTATAGAAAAAGGAGTTAGATTGATGAATCAAATGAAAGATCCAAGATTTAAGTCAAATATTTTATTGGCTACTTATGTTGTTGTACTAGCATTTTTATTTATTAATATAAAATCAGTTGGTGGATTTTTAGGTACAACATTACGTATGTTAAAGCCATTTTTAATTGCGATATGTGTTGCTTTCGTACTTAATATACCGATGAAATTTTATGAAAACAAATTACTAATACCAGCATTTAAGAATGTAAAAGGAAAGAAATTAGATAAAGTAGCTAGACCATTAGCATTATTCTTAACTATATTAACAATAGTAGCATTATTTATTGGGCTTATTATTTTCATAATACCTCAATTAGTTGAAAGTGGAGCAACATTAGTGAAAAACATACCAGATTATATTCAGTCACTAGAGAATATAATGGCGGAGTATATGGGTTCTACTGATGTATTAAATGAAATATGGGATGAAATATTGTCAATGGGTGAAAATTTAATTAAAGTTGTTGGACAAGTAACTGGTAGTTTAGTATCACAAGTATTAAATATTACTATGGGTGTTACATCAACTATAATTAACTTTTTCATGGGAATACTAATTGCTATTTATATTCTTTTAAGTAAGGAGAAACTTTCTTTACAAGCAAAGAAAATGTTATATGCATTTATTGATTTAAAAAAGGCAGATAAAATCATGGCAGTTACTAAAATATCTCATTTTAAGTTCTCTAAATTTATTACAGGTCAATGCATTGAGGCTGTAATACTAGGCACTTTATGTTTTGTAGGTATGAGTATATTTAGAATGCCTTATGCCTTATTAATAAGTACAATTATAGGGGTTACAGCCTTACTACCTATTTTTGGAGCATTAATAGGAACTATACCAGCATCATTTATAATATTTATGGTTGATCCAATGACTGCAGTATGGTTTATAGTTCTAATAGTAGTAATTCAGCAAATAGAAGGAAATCTAATTTACCCATTAGTAGTAGGGAATTCAATTGGATTATCGGCATTGTGGGTATTATTTGCTATAACTGTTGGAGGTAGTAGCTTTGGAATATTAGGAATATTAATAGGAATCCCTTTATTTGGTGTAATATATACTGTATTTTCATCATTTATTAATAGGAGACTTAATGAGAAAAATATAAAGGTAGATGAAATTTTGAAAAAATAAAATATATCTAAGCTCCATTAGGAAATATAATTATATTTCCTAATGGAGCTTGTTTTTTTTGTAATGATTATGAAAAACTTGAAAAAAGATGTAGATTAATATATAATATAAGAATATTGTTCAAAAATTGTACAAAGGTGAAAGGTAATGATTAAAAGTTATATAGAAGTTTTAAAAATTATAAATGATAATGAAAATATTACTCAGAGGAAAATTGCTAGTGACATAAATATTTCATTAGGAAAAGTAAATACTATCATAAATAAGATGATAGATGAGAAGCACATATATACTGTAAAAAAAAATAATAGGGATGTTAGATATGAATTAACAACCAATGGTGTTGAAATATTAGAAAAAGCACTAGAAAAGATTAAGAGCACAAAACTTGAGATAAATAAAAATCACTTTAATAAAGTTAAGCAAGCTGTGATATTAGCAGCTGGATCTACATTGGATTTTAATCATCCAGTGGGGTTCCTTGATGTTAATGGAGAAAAGGTAATAGATAGAATAGTTAAATTACTAGAGGATAATGGAATTGAAAAAATAATAATAGTTACAGGGTATAAAAGTAAATTTTATGATGAATATGTAAAGACTAAAAAAAACATTTTTTGTGTATATAATAATAAGTATAATTCAGTTGGAAATATGAAATCATTAGCTTTAGCTCAAAAGTATATTAATGATGATTTTATTCTTATAGAACATGATCTTGTATTTGAAAATATTGCAGTTAAGAAAGTACTGGAGAATAGTAATAGGGATTGCATATTGTTATCGGATATAAGTGGCTCAGGTGACGAAGCATATGTAGAGATCAAAGATGGATATTTATTCAAGATGTCAAAAGATATTCATCAATTCAATAGAATAGATGGAGAAATGATTGGTATAAGTAAGATATCATATAGACTATTCTGCAAAATGTTAAGTGATTTTAAGAGAAATGAAAATCAACTTATGAGTTATGAGTATATGATATTAGATATTTCAAGAAATTATAATATTGGATATGAGAAAATAACACCATTAATTTGGGGAGAGATAGATAATATAAATCAATATAAGAACATATTAAATAATATTGTTCCTATGATAAATAAAAAGGAAGCTATTGATAAGAAATAAGGAGAGTGTAAAGAATGAGAGCAATTATTTTAGCAGCAGGTATGGGAACTAGGTTAAGACCGTTAACATTAACTACGCCAAAATCACTAGTGGAAGTTAATGGACAACCATTGTTAGAAAGACAAGTAGAGTTCTTAAAAGAAAAAGGGATAGACGAAATCATAGTTGTTACAGGATATCTAAATGATAAGTTTAAATATCTTGAAGAAAAATACGGTGTAAAGCTAGTATATAATGATAAATATTCAGAGTATAACAATATTTATACTATGCATCTAGTTAAGGAATATTTGGCTGATTCATATGTAATCGATGCAGATAATTATATATGTAAAAACTTTATTGATAATGAAATTAATAGATCTACATACTTTACTGCATATAGAGAGAATTTTAAGAATGAGTGGAAGATTGATTTTAATGATAATAAAAGAGTTGAAGAGGTAACGGTATGTAATGGGAATGGGTATATTTTATCCGGTGTTTCATACTGGTGTAAAAGTGATGCAGAAATTATAGTAAAGGAATTAGAAAGGACAATAGAGAATGGTGATTTCAAGGAATTATTCTGGGATGATATAGTACAAAGGAATATAAATAAGCTTAACTTATATGTTAGCTTGCTAGAAAGTTCTGATATATATGAGATTGATTCTTTAGAAGATTTAGAAGAAGTTAAGAGAAGGGTAGAGTAAAGTATATTATGAAAAAAGGTATTTATGGAGTAATAATTATTTCGTTATTAGCTTTATTCGTTACGACGGTGTTTATATCGAATAGCGATAATACAGTTACTATATATACAGCACATTATGAAGATCAAATTGAAGAGTATCTTACTGACTTTAATAAAAAATATCCAGATATTAAGGTTAATATTGTAAGAGATGGTAGCGGAGTTGTTGCAGCCAAACTATTAATGGAAAAGGATAATCCAAGAGCAGATATAGTTTGGGGTTTACCAGGAAGTAATGCATTAATATTAGATAGATTTAATGCATTTGCACCTTATGATTCACCAATGAGAAGCAATATAGAGCCAAGATTTTATGATCAAGTTAATTCTGTACCAACGTGGGTAGGGACAAGTGCATGGATGACTGTATTAACTGTAAATACAAAAGAATTAGAGGCTAGAGGATTACCAATGCCAAAGTCATATCAGGATTTATTAAATCCTATCTATAAGGGACAGATAGTTATGCCAAATCCATCATCATCAGGAACAGGATATTTAGTTGTAAATACATTAGTACAATTATATGGAGAAGAAAAGGCTTGGGAATATATGGATAATATAGACAAAAATATCAAAGAGTATTCTCACTCAGGAAGTGGTCCAACAAGAATGGTTGAAAGAGGAGAAGCTTTAATTGGTATAGGAATGGATTTTACATCCTTTAAATCAGAAAAGGATAATTCATATATAAAGACTATAATACCAGAGGAAGGCTGTGGATGGGATGTTGAAATAGTAGCATTAGCCAATAAGCCTAAGGTTAAAGAGGCAGCAAAGATTTTTTATGACTGGGCAATTTCAGAAGAAGCTTTAAGAATGCATGGGAAAAATAGAAGTTTAATTTCTATTAAAGATTTCAAATATGACTTAAATCCTGATGCACCAGCAGGTATGGATGAGAAAATGATTGATAATGATCTTAACTGGGCGTCTGAAAACCAAAATAGATTGACAAAAGAATGGGAAAAGAGATATGGGGTTGAATAAATGAGTTATTTAAGTTTAAGGAATATTAAAAAGAATTTTGGAAAAGTAGAAGTACTAAGAGATATTAATATAGAAATAGAAAAAGGGGAATTTATATGTTTCCTAGGACCAAGTGGGTGCGGAAAGACAACTTTATTGAGAATTGTAGCAGGACTTGAAAAGTTAGACGATGGAAATGTCTATTTAGAAGGAAAGGATATTTCAAAACTATCTCCTTCTGAAAGAAATATAGGGATAGTATTTCAAAACTATGCTCTATTTCCTAATTTATCTGTATTTGATAATATTGCTTTTGGATTAGTTAATGAAAAAGCAAGCAAAAGCAGTATAGAAGAAAAAGTTATGGAAATGTTGAAACTTATTAATCTAGAAGAAATTAAAGATAAATATCCATCACAAATATCAGGGGGGCAACAACAGAGGGTAGCTTTAGCAAGATCTCTTATTCTAAATCCAGATATACTCTTGTTAGATGAACCATTATCTGCGCTAGATGCTAAGGTTAGGGAGAGTTTAAGAACTGAAATAAAAAGAATACAAAGAAAGCTGAACATAACAACTATAATGGTTACTCATGACCAAGAAGAAGCACTAACCATGGCGGATAATATAATTCTTTTTAATAATGGGTTCATAGAACAGCAGGGAAAACCAGAGGAGATTTATTACGAACCTAATACTGAATTTGTAGCTGATTTTATTGGAAAGATAAATTTTGTTAATGATACTAATGGAGAAATTTCCTTTATAAGACCAGAATGTATGGAATTCAGTGAAGATCCAATGGAAGACTCAATTGAGGTAACTATCAAACATATTGAGTTTAGAGGAAATATATATAGAGTATTAGTAGAAGATATGGATAATAACGAACTTTGCCTTGATATATCATGGAAAGATAAAAATAACATGAATATTGTAGTCGGTAAAAAGTTATATGTAAGAATATAGTGAGGAATGGAATATGAATAGTAATAAATCTAAAACTTTAATAAGGATTTTAATATTAACTTTCCTAACTATATTTCTAGCGATGCCAATAGTAGCATTATTTTTAAAGGCATTTCAAAATATGGATGGGGAATTTGTAGGGTTTAAAAACTTTATAGACTATATACCTACAAGAGGATTTAGAGTAGCTTTAGGGCATAGTATAGTTGTTTCTATAACAGCAATGATAATTACAATAGTAATTGCTTTTACGTATGCTTATGCTATAAATAGGAGCAGATTAAAATTTAAATCATTATTTCATTGGATAGCAATACTACCATTGTTTGCACCTACAATGACTCACGGAATAGCACTTATATATCTATTTGGAGGTAAGGGGATAGTAACTAGCTTATTATCATTAAATTGGGATATATATGGAAAATGGGGGATTATCATTTCAGAAGTATTATATATATTTCCTGTTATCTATCTTATGATGCTACTTGGATTGAAGAATGCAGATAATAGACTTTATGAGGTAGCTGATGTTTTAAGAACAAGTAAAGTGAGACAATTTTTCAAAATAACACTACCTTCAATGAAGTTTAGTATAATAACAGCTTGTTTTTCAGCATTTACTATGGCTTTTACTGATTTTGGTGCACCTAAGATAGTTGGTGGAAACTACTCAGTATTGGCAACAGAAGTTTATAAGAAAATGCTTGGACAGCAGGATCTAGAAGCAGGTGCAGTTGTAGGAATACTTTTAATAATTCCAGCAATTTTAGCATTCATTGTAGATTTTAATGTTAGCAAAAAAAATAAAACAAGCATTGATTCTAAGGCTACTGAATATTTCATAAAGGAAGATAAAAAGAGAGATATAATTTTAGGAGCTTTTACAACTATAATAGCAACTATAATAGTATCTATATTTATAGTGATACTTATGTCAGCTTTTATAAGTAATTGGCCTTATGACTTAAGCTTTACATTTAAATGGTTTAAATTCTCAATACTTGGAATGAGTGTTTTTAAGATTTTTGCTAATAGTATATTTGTAGCTTTATTAACAGCAATATTGGGTACAGCACTATGCTTTATTGCGTCCTACATTAGCGTAAGATCGGGAGAGGATTCGAAAATAAATAAAGTAATATATTTTTTAGGGGTGTTACCCAATGCAATACCAGGATTAACAATTGGTATATCATTTATATTTTTCTTTAATTATTCAGGAAATCCGCTCAAGGTAATATATGGGACATTTGTTATATTAGTATTTGCTAATATAATCCATTTTTTCTCTAATCCATTTTTAACTATTTCTAATGAAATGAAGAAAATAGATAAGGAATATGAAAATGTAGCAGAAACTATGAAGGTTTCTTGGAAAACTCTAGTTGAGAAAGTTATATTACCGATAAGTTTACCAGCAGTAATTGAAAGTTTTTCCTATTACTTTGTTAATTCAATGATTACTGTATCGGCAGTGGTATTTTTATATTTCCCTACTACAACTTTAGCAACTATATCCATGATAAATAAAGTTGATGTTGGAGATACAGCAGCAGCTTCTGCGATAGCAGTATTAATAATTATAACAAATATTATTTTTAGAATAGTAATAGATAAGATAAATAGAAAAATAGGATGTAATATGAAAAAGTAAGGGAGAGCTTAATATAAAATAAAGTAAGTAAATTTTAAGGCAGCTAATATGGCTGTCTTTTTGTTTTAGTATATCTTTCTTTTGGTAATACTAATTCTTGTTAGCATTACAAGGAGGTAGTAAGATGAAAAAGGATAGATATACATTTAGATTAGTATCCATGTTACTAGTAGCATCGTTTATACTATATGTAATAAATTATTTGTTATTTAGAGATTTACACCATATAGTTATGTTTTTCACAGAAGATTTAGCCTTTATTCCAATAGAAGTATTGGTAACAGTATTAATTATTGAGAAAGAGCTTGAAAGAAGAGAAAAGATCCACAAGTTACAGAAGATAAATCTAGCTATAGAAATATTCTTTGAAGAGGTAGGTAATGAATTATTAGAAAAGATAGCTTCAAAGGATAAAGAGTCAGGTAGATTATCACGCTTATTACCTAAATTAGGTGAGAGTATGGATAATAAAGCTAAAGAAATTGAAAAGGCTATGGAGAATTATAATTGTACTTTGCATATAGATAAGGCGGATATACTTGAAGTATATGGCTTGTTGAAGGATAATAAAGAGAGTTTTCTAAGGTTTATAGAAAATCCATATTTAAGTGAGCATGATATATTTACAGATTTATTACAATCTGCAATTCACTTACATAGTGAGATAAAAATCAGATCTAGAAATGGGGAACTTTCAAAGGAAGACATAAACCATTTAAGGATTGATATACTAAGGTTGTATAAATATCTATCTAAAGAATGGGTAGTTTATATGAAATACATTGAAAAAGAATACCCATTCTTATATACATTTGCTTTAGAACATATGCCATTTGCATAATTAATCAAAAAGCTTTTTAATTTCTTCTATTTTTTCAATACCCATTTTATATCCATTATTATAACCTGCTCTAATTTTATCAAGATCTTTTTCAAAGCTTTCAACAGCTTGGTCTAGAGTAGGTCTTATAATTATAGCTTTACCCTGAGATTCTAATTCTTCACAAAATTTAACAGTTTTATTATAATGATTATGTCTAGTTAATAGTGGATCTTTTAAGTTAGGATATTTTCTTTTAAGTAATTTAGAGACAATAACATTACCCTTGCTTAGCTCTTTAGTATATTCCTTTGGTCTTGTTAGGATTATTAAGTGTTTTTCATTACCATCTTCAATGGATTTTCTTATTGGAATAGGATCGCAAATACCACCATCATAATAGTAGTTATTATTAATCTTGATAGCAGGAAAAAACATAGGAATAGCACATGTAGCTCTAAGCATCAAACATTTATCATCCAAATCTTTTACATCTAAATATTCACTCTTGCCCGTGATGGCATTAGTTACACCAACTAAAGCTTTTCCGTCATATTTCTTGAAAGTATCCATATCAAAAGGATTTAGCTTATTTGGTATTTCATCAAATACAAAATCTAATCCAAAGATACTTCTACATTTAAAAAAATTTCCAAAACCAAGATATCTTTTATCATGGCGATAATTTTCTAATACTTCTAAATTTCGTTTCTTCTGCTTCGAAAGGTAGGAAACACCATTAGTTATTCCTGCAGAAACTCCTATACAATATGGAAACATAATATCATTATCTAATAGGGCATCCATTACACCTGCACTGAAAATAGGTCTAAAGGTACCACCTTCTAAAATTAAACCTGGCATATATCCTCCTATAAATTAAATTCAATACTAGAAATTATATACTTAAATTGGTATAAGTACAATAATTAGTACCATATTCATGATAAATAAGCAGGTTATAGTATATATAATTGCATAAGTATGTTAATAAATAAAAAGAATATGGCTATAAGCCATATCCTTTTTATCTTTAATAATTTATTCAAAAATAATTTCTTTGAAAAATTCTGGCATATGAAAGGCTGGAACTGGATTATCTATATTAGCCCAAGTACCAAAGTGAGGAATAAGTGTTTCATCCCCACATTTTGAGAAATTAGCTTTCAATATTTTACCGGATTTTACTTCAAAGTCTTTAAAGAAATCTTTGATAAACACAAATGGAATTTTATATTCTATAGTCCAAGGTTTGAAATTATCGAAGTCTCTATAGTTATCATCTGTAACATCTGCTTTGATTTCAAAGTAGTTAGGGTTAATATAATTCATATAATGTCTTTCAGGTGGTCTATTATCAAGTTGAAGAAGTAAGGTACCTCTTGCAGTAATTTCAAAATTAAAGTATCGATCATCAGTCTCTGGTTCAGGAAGGAAGAAGAATTCTACACAACTATCAAACCAAGAAGGTCCATTAAATTCTTTAGTTTCAATTCTAACTTGTTTTTCACAGGATTTGAACTTTACTAATATCTCATCTTGTGTATAACATAATTTTACCTCTGTCTCAGGCTTGTACCCAGTTTCATCCCAAGGATAATTTTCGATTCTAATTGGCTCTATATCATCCCAAAAATTCTTATTTAAGTTGGTATCACTAATTTTCTTTATAACATACATAATTTTTACACCTCATTTATGATATTTCTAAAATTTTGAAATCATTTCAATTATATCATAATATATGAAAATGATAATACCATATATGTAAATGTTTTAAGTGACATAATTCGGTTGATTTTATAGTATAATTATAATGAAAGAGTATGGAGAATATCTTCAAAAATAAAAGTATCTGCTATAGAAAGTAATAACATTTCAGTATAGTAAGGATAATTCGCCATCTTACTTCCTGCCCAAAGTCTTTTTGATATTTCTTTTAAAATTTCATTCATTAGGTAATAACAATATTTTTCATTAATAAATAAGTTTTTATCATTGTTATAGATAAATCTTTTATCATAATTGTTGTCTTCATAAGAAGACTTATAGATATTCATATTTTTAAGTCTTATCAAAGTAGGCATATCAAATGCACTAAGTTTAGAATTCCTACCTTGAGGTATAATAAAGAAATTTTTACTAGCCTCTGTTTTTAAGAGAATCCAATTAAGGGCATAGGCTACTCTAGAATCATATATTATAAATTCAGAAGGCGATATAAAATGTAATGCTTTAGTTGTACTAGAGATTTTATCGAAACTAATAGAACAATCTTCTTTATAAGAATCTTGACTTTTATGAATTCTCTCATATAACCCCTCTGATTTAATTCCTCTAATTCCGCCCCAACCTTTAATAATCCATATATAATATGATGTCAAAACTTCTTTATTTTTAGTTTTACTTATTTTATTATGTATAAAATTTTTCATTAAAGAATTTCTATCAAAATAATTCTGAGTTTTAAGAAGTTTGTTATATTCTGTTTTAGTAAATAAGTTCAACTTTAAGCCAGTCTTTAATTCTTCATCTGTTGGAGTTTCCCATGTATATAGCTCATGGAGTTTGTCTTTAAAAGGGAATAAATACTCAGCAATCTTATCTATATTAAATGAGTAGGATTTATTTTTTATTTCAATATTCATGTTACCTCCTAATATAATCTTTTTGATTATTGTAACATTTATATAGGAAATTATATATTTTTAAAGTATGGAAGGTAAGTTAAATAAAGCTTTTACATTAAAAAATAAGAAAGATAAATAATTTTATAACATACAGGTAATAATACAATAAGAATTACTTCATTATAAAAACTTATGTAAATGTTATAATAGATAGGATATACTGTAAAATACCAAAAAAGTTACAAAATATACACAAATTTAGGAGGATAATTTAAATAAATTAAATTTATTTAGAAAAAAGATTGACAAAAAATAAACGATGTTATAAAATAAACTTGTACCAAGAATGGTAAATTTAATCACTATTGATTTAATATATATATTTTAGGAGGAAGAAAGAATGAAAGTTACAAATGCACAAGAATTAACAACAAGAATTCAACAATTAAGAGAAGCACAAAAGGTATTTGCAACATATACTCAAGAACAAGTAGATGAGATTTTCAGACAAGCAGCAATGGCAGCTAACAACGCAAGAATTAAACTTGCTAAGCTTGCGGTAGAAGAAAGTGGAATGGGAATAGTAGAAGATAAAGTTATAAAGAATCACTTTGCAGCAGAATATATATATAATCAATACAAGGACATGAAAACTTGTGGTGTTATCGAAAAAGATAATACATTTGGTATAACTAAAGTAGCGGAACCAATTGGAGTTATAGCTGCTATAGTTCCAACTACAAATCCAACATCAACAGCAATATTTAAGACATTAATAGCATTAAAAACAAGAAATGCAATAATTATAAGTCCACATCCAAGAGCTAAAAAGGCTACGATTGAGGCTGCTAAGATAGTTTTAGATGCAGCAGTTAAAGCTGGAGCTCCAGAAGGAATCATAGCTTGGATAGATCAACCATCAGTTGAATTATCACAAAATGTCATGAGAGAATCAGATATAATACTAGCTACAGGTGGTCCTGCAATGGTTAAGTCAGCGTACTCATCAGGAAGACCAGCTTTAGGAGTTGGAGCAGGAAATACTCCAGCAATAATTGATGAAACAGCTCATATAAAGATGGCTGTAAACTCAATTTTACTTTCAAAAACTTTCGATAACGGTGTTATCTGTGCATCAGAGCAAAGTATCTTAGTTTTAGATGAAGTATATGATGAAGTTAAGAGAGAATTAGACGCTAGAGGAGCATATATCCTTAAAGGCGAAGAAATAGATAAGGTAAGAAAAATTATACTAAATGAAAAGGGCGGTTTAAATGCTGACATGGTTGGTCAATCTGCTTATAAGATTGCTAAGATGGCAGGAGTTACTGTTCCAGAATCAGCTAAGGTTTTAGTTGGAGAAGTTGAATCAGTTGAATTAGAAGAGCCATTCTCACATGAGAAGTTATCACCAGTACTTGCAATGTATAGAGTTAAATCCTTCGATGAAGCACTAACAAAGGCCTGCAGATTAATAGAATTAGGTGGTATGGGTCATACTTCAATACTTTACACAGACCAAATAAAATCAGCTGATAGAATAGCAGCCTTTGGAGCAGCTATGAAGACAGCAAGAACATTAATAAATATGCCAGCATCTCAAGGGGCTATTGGAGATATATATAATTTCAGATTAGCGCCATCATTAACACTTGGTTGTGGATCATGGGGTGGAAACTCAGTTTCAGAAAACGTTGGTCCTAAGCATTTAATTAACATTAAGAGTGTTGCTGAGAGGAGAGAAAATATGCTTTGGTTTAGAGTTCCAGAAAAGACTTACTTTAAATATGGTTGCTTACCAATAGCTCTTCAAGAGTTACAAGATATGGGTAAGAAAAAAGTATTCATAGTTACAGATAGAGTATTAGCCGAAATTGGATACACAGATAAAATTACAAGTGTTTTAGAAGATTTAAAAATAGATTTTAGAATTTTCTCAGATGTTGAACCAGATCCAACATTAAAGTCAGCTAAAGCTGGGGCAGCAGCAATGCTTTCTTATAAGCCAGATGTAGTGCTTGCATTAGGTGGAGGTTCACCAATGGATGCAGCTAAAATTATGTGGGTTATGTATGAACATCCAGAAGTTGCTTTTGAAGATTTAGCAATGAGATTTATGGATATAAGAAAGAGAGTTTATAAGTTCCCAACTATGGGTGAAAAAGCTATGATGGTAGCTATACCAACATCAGCAGGTACAGGTTCAGAAGTAACTCCATTTGCAGTTATTACTGATGAACAAACTGGTGTTAAATATCCATTAGCCGACTATGAGTTAACTCCAGACATGGCCATAGTTGATGCAGAATTAATGATGAGTATGCCTAAGGGATTAACTTCTTGTTCAGGTATTGACGTATTAGTTCATGCTATTGAGGCTTATGTTTCAGTATTAGCATCTGAATATACAAATGGTTTAGCATTAGAAGCTATTAGATTAGTATTTAAATATTTACCACAAGCTTACAACGAAGGTACTACAAATGTTAAAGCAAGAGAAAAGATGGCGCATGCTTCATCAATAGCAGGTATAGCATTCGCAAATGCTTTCTTAGGAATTTGTCACTCAATGGCTCATAAGCTAGGTGCATTCCATCACTTACCACATGGTATGGCTAACTCATTATTATTAAATGAAGTTATTAGATTCAATGCAACTGATGCCCCAACTAAACAAGCAGCATTTGCACAATATAAATATCCAAATGCAGCATGGAGATATGCAAGAATAGCAGATTACCTACAATTAGGTGGAAATACTGAAGCTGAAAAAGTAGAATTATTAATAAAGGCTATTGAAGATCTACAAGCTAAGGTTGGAATGCCTAAGACTATAAAGGAAGCTGGAGTAAGTGAAGAGAAATTCTACGCTACAATGGATGAAATGGTTGAGCAAGCATTTGATGATCAATGTACAGGTGCTAATCCAAGATATCCATTAATGAGTGAACTTAAGCAAATATACATTAATTGCTACGAAGGAAAGAAAGAAGTAGCTAAGGATGTTAAAAAATCTAAGAAAAAATAAGCTTACTAATGATTCTCATAAAGAATCCTAAACAATATAAAATAAGCTGATGGAATAATCCATCGGCTTATTTACATATAAGAACCTTTCAGATTAAGAATAGTTTCTTTTATTATTTCCATACCTTTTTGAATATCATCTTTATCTACACTAGCAATACTCAGTCTAATACCTTTCTTATAAAATGACTTATCATAGAAACATCGCTCTCCTGGACCAACAATTACTTTTTTATTTTCTAATTCTTTTATTAAGATATTTTCATTAACATCCTCTGGGAGTTGTATATAGCTGTAAAAACCAGTATGTTCATCAGTTACTTTAGCCCCAGTTTCTTCAAGAGATTTCAAACCATTTAGTAATGATTTATATTTTTCTTTTAAGTCATTAGTAATCACTTCACTATGCTTATTTAAAATTTTACTTCTTATGTATATCTCAAGAGTAGCTTGAGAAAGAAGTGAAGCAGAAAAATAGGAGTTAAAGTTATTTTTATATATAGTATCATTGAATAAATCTATTAGACAATTTGGCAACACAACAATTCCAACCCTCATCCAAGGCATTATTTTAGAATAACTTTTTAAGTAAATAACATGCTGGTAATCAGAATAAGAGAAAATAGGGTCATACTTATAATTAGTATCTACATCCGAAAAATAATCATCTTCAACTATATAAACATCATATTTACTAGCAAGACGGGCAATAGATTTTCTTTGAGACTTATTCAATGTAGTACCTAGTGGATTATGATGTCTTGGAATAGTATAAAAAAATTTAATATCACCTTCTTTAAATAATTTTTCGAGTTTGACTAAATCAATTCCATTATAATCTCTCTCGATTCCTATTACAGGAACATCCAGAAGTTTTAGGTTTTCAATAAAATAGCCATAACTAGGTTGTTCTAATAAAATAGTTTTCTTGCTATTTGGGAAGGGGGTCTTGATAAGAAGATTTAAAGCTTGAATAATTCCCATATTGATATAAATATTATTTGTATTAGTAAATACCTGAAAGTTAGCAAGGTACTTTATTAGAGCATATTTTAAAGAATCAACTCCGTTTACTCCACTATCTATAGAGTTATGTCGGTATAAATCTCCAGCCCAATTTAAAATATGCTTTAAGTCAGGGGTATTCATATCACCAATAATTGTATTACCGCTATAAAAATTTATAGTATCAGACTTATATTCTGAGGATTTATTAATATTTTCAACTATATAATATCCACTTTTAGGAGTAGAATAAATTATATGATTATTTTTCAATGTATCATAAGCTTTAATAATAGTATTCTTGGAACAATTATACTTATTGCTCAGCTCTCGAACAGAAGGGATTTTTTTACCAGGTACATAAAGCCCATTTGTTATTCCTTTTTCTATATCTTCAACTATTCTCATATATAAATTTTTTATAATAACCACATCCTTTAAAGAATTACAGAAATATAGCTTCAGAATATCATAATTAAATAGATGATTCTAGGGAAATTAAGGTAACATTTTTAAATTATATATATTATAATTTAGAGAATAGATATAAGAATGAGGTATAAAATGTTTAAGACTTTAAGAAGTAAAATGATGATAGTATGTATTATATTGATAATGTGGATTGCAGGAGTGGGTATGACTTCAATTTATTCTATTTCTATGATAAATAAAGAAATAGAAAGTTTGATGGTAAATAATTATAAGAGTATAGATACAATTTATAATATGATGAATGCAATACAAAAGCAAAATCAGTTAATTAGGACATACATAGATGAATATAAAGAGGAAAATATCACTTCTTTTAATAAGAAAAAACAGGAGTTTATGGAGTCATATGAAATTGAAAAAGGCAATATTACTGAAAAAGAAGAATATGAAACTGTAAATGAAATTGGAGAATTATATGAAGAATATAATAAACAATTCATAACGTTACATGAAATGCTCAATTCAACAGATATTCTGGCAGTAAAAAACTTTTATAATAGAGAGATAATGAGTAGTTATAACTTAATAGTAGATAAGCTAAATTACATTAAGGATATTAATGAAATAGCTATGAATGATAGTAGGGATGAAACTATAGACAATGCCACAAGAGCAAAGTATATTATTATAGTTATTTCTCTTCTGGCAGTAGTAAGTGGATACTTAATAACTTCATACTTAGTAAATAAGTTGCTAAAACCACTAAAAATTTTAAATAGTTCAATAATTGAAGTGAGAGAGGGGAATATGGGGGTGCAAATTCCAGTAAGTTCTAAGGATGAATTGGGAGAGCTAACTATAGAGTTTAATAGAATGAATGAAAGGCTTCATCAGTTTGAAAGGAATACTTTAGGCGAGCTAGTTAGAGAAAAAAATAAGTCACTAGCAATAGTTAAAAGTATACAAGAGCCGATTATAGTAATAGATAAGAATTATAAAGTAATACTAGTAAATCCAAAGTGTGAAAGTTTCTTTAGAATAGATGAAAGAGAATCAGTTAACAAGCATTTTTCAGAAATTATAAAAGAGGAAAATATATTTGAGGCTATATGTGAGATTAACAATAAAAATATTAAAGATAAGATTTTAAGAGTGGCTAGGAATGAAGAGGAGTATTATTTTAAGTTGTCAGTTAATGATATAACAGACGAATTAGCAAGGATATATGGATATATTGTAGTTCTACAAGATATAACCAAGCTAAAGGAACTTGAAATAATGAAAGAAGATTTCTTAGCAACAATTTCACATGAGTTTAAAACATCTCTTACATCCATAATGATTGGGACAAGTCTACTTGAAACTAAAAAGCTTGGAGATCTTAGCGAGAAACAGAGAAAGGTTTTAGAAACAATCAAGGATGATGGAGGTAGGCTAAATAAGTTAATATCAGATCTTATAACATTAAGAAAAATAGAGTCTAATAAGGAACTATATACATTTGTTGAGGGTAATATTGAGGAAATAATAAAAACTTCAATAACTACAGTCAAAAGTTTAGCGGACTATAAAGATATAATTTTGGAATATGATATAGGATGTAACATACCTAATATAATTTGTGATAAGGATAAGCTTGTGTGGGTAGTAAATAATCTAATTTCTAATGCAATTAAAAACTGTAATAGTGGAGATGTTATTGCAGTAAGGAGTTTTAGGCGAGAGGGAAGGATATTTGTTAGTATTGCTGATACAGGTTGTGGTATGCCAAAAGAATTGACAAAGAGTATATTTGATAAATATGTTCAGATAAAGAGTGGAGATTCTGTGCCTCAGGGGTTTGGACTAGGTCTTTCTATTGCTAAAGAAATTATAGAAGGGCATAAAGGAGAAATATGGTGTGATAGTGATATTGGAAAGGGAAGTATATTTACATTTGTTTTACCATTAGGAGGAGAGAAGAATGAAAAAGGCATTAGTTGTTGATGATACAAAAAATATAAGAAGACTTCTTACTACTTGTTTAGAATTAAATGACTATGAAGTTGATAGCTGTGGATCTGGGTATGAAGCATTAAATGAATTAGATAATAAGGAATATGACTTGATATTTTTAGATGTAAAGATGCCAGGAATGAGTGGAACTGAACTATTAAAGCAGATTAGGGCTAAGGGGATAGAAGCAAAAGTTATTATGATAACAGCATTTGCAACAGTTAAGAATGCAATAGAATGTACTAAACTTGGAGTTGTAGAGTATTTACATAAACCATTTACTATGGACAAGATCACAAATGTTTTATCTAAGATTGAAGAAAGTAATTACGATAGTGAATTAGATACGATAATGCAAGGGGCTAGAAAACTTATAGAGAACGAAAAATATGAAGAGGGAATAATGTTTTTAAAAAAAGCAATAGCTAAAGAACCATCAAGGTCAGAAATATATAGTTTATTAGCTCAGTGTTATTATGGTAAAGGAGAAGAGGATATTGGGGATAAGTTTAATGAATGTAGTAAGGTATTTTCATAGAGGGGATAATAACACCTATGGGATTGAGAATGTTGGAGATGATCTAGTATGAACTTTAAGGAATTAAGAGCTATTAAAAAAGATTTTAATATAGATAAGAGTTTTAATGAGAGAAGGGATACTTTTTCAACAAAGTATCCCTTCAAATATATTAGTTTGTTAATTTATCAGTATTTTTCGTATCAGTTGTAGTATCTTCTTCAATGGCATCTGCTGATGTATCTTCATTAGATGAAGAGAACAAATTAGTTATTGAATCCCATACTTTAGAGAAAAAGTCACCTATTTTAGAGAAGAAGCCTTTAGCTTCATCAGAGTTAAGCTTGTCTTTTAATTGATTAGTAACATCATTTAATTGATCTTTTAAATTATTATAGTTAAGATCTAAATCATTTATCTTTGACATTACACCTTTAATGTTATCCTTATCTTCTTGAGATAATTCAGAGTCATATTTTTTTGATGCCTTATCAACAATTTTTTCAATTTGCTTGTCTGTTTTAGGTTTTTCTTTAATAATCTCTTTTTTTACATCATTGATTAAGTTGGTAGCATCATCCTGACCAATTTTATCACCTAGGTCTCCAGTTACTACTAATTCTTCATTTGCAGCTTCTTTTTTATCTTCATCTATTTTTTGACCTGCACTACTATTTTCAAAACCTTTTAATATTCCTGTTAGGGCAGCTGTGCCTGATACCTTAAATGGAGCGGAAGCCTTAACGTTAGCATTTTCTATACCAGCTGTGATTAAAGCATTTTTTATCATACCATCAGTAACCCAAGTCAGGTTATTTGTAGTTATATTTAGTCCACCCTTGGTTGTTGGCTCTACGTAGGAGGAAGAAATAGATTTATTTCCAAGTTGAGAAGCATTAGCAACCTTACCAAGGTACTTGTATTCTTCTTCAGAAGTTATTTCTAATATATTAGCATCATTTTTTGTTACTCCAAAATATTTTAACATCTCATTCTTTTGTGGATCTGTTAGATTAGCACCTAAAGTAACAACTTTAAATGAATCAGCAGAGGCTGATATGCTTGGCATAGATGATAAAAATAGACTTAAGGATAAAGCTCCTATAAGTATTTTAGAAATAAGTGATTTTACTTTCATATTTTCAAGTCTCCTTTATCTATTAGTATATATTTGAGTTAGATTATAGCACATAACTATTAAGAGATTTATTTAGAAAATCTTAATATTATGTGATTTTATTAGAAAGAAATTATGATTATATGATTTTTAACTAAGTTAACCATAAATCTCAATATAAACTATACCTAGCGTATCTATATGTAGATTATAGAGGAAATTGAAGAATATATCAGAATAATAGAAATAAATATACATGGCTCCATAATATATATGAATTTATAAGAAGGGATATGTTAAGATAAATCTCGTCGCTAAGGTAGCTCAGCAGATGAGAAAAGAAACTTAAGCAAGCAACTTAAAAAAGTTGTTGACAAGATTCTAGCTTGGTGATAAGATAAGGAAGTCGCTTAAGTGACAATCCAAATTTCAATTTGGTAATTGGAACTTACTTACTTGATAAGAGCGGCTAACAAAAGAAAAAATAAAATTGAATAAGCTAATAAGCTTAGAACGATTTTAGTGGTCTTTGAAAATTGAACAGATATATAAGTTAAAAACCAGCAATTCTTTTTATGAGTAAGTTTTTGAGATTGAGATTAAACTTTTTATTGAGAGTTTGATCCTGGCTCAGGACGAACGCTGGCGGCGTG